>CAZBUB010000006.1:0-76913 GCA_964494985.1 uncultured Desulfohalobiaceae bacterium
CTTTTTCCTCCTTGGATGTTTATTTATTCAGAATGGTTCTGTGGCGGATATTGTTCAGCATCTTCCATTGCAACAGCATTTTCCTGCACTGCCGGTTCTATCCTGGACAGCTCTTCCGCCATTTTGTTTTCAGCCACCCATAAATCATAAGCCTGCTGCATACGCAACCAGATCCATGGCCCATTGCCGGCAAACTTCCCGATTCTGAGAGCCATCTCGGTTGTAACAGGATGAGTGCAGGCTAATATCCGATGCAGCTGTTGTCTGGACACATTTAGCCTCCTGGCTGCTTCACTGATGCTCAGGCCGAGATTTTTCAAAACATCTTTGCGCAATATTTCTCCCGGATGAATCGGGGCTCTTTTTAATGGACGCCGCACAAAATGTTCCTGCATAATGCACCTCAATGATATTGTTCAAGATCCACTCTCAATGCCTGGCCATCATGCCATTCAAAGGTTATGCACCAGGGTTCGTTGGCGTGGATGCTGTAACGTTTGGGTTTGCTGTGTAGGCCGTGAAAATTGAAACCTGGGATTTTCAACTCAGCAAGAGCTTCAGCCTTGTCCAGGGCATCAAGACGTCGCAGCACTCTTTGCTGCAGATCTTGTCGGATTTTACTTGAATGACCGTATTCAAATAATTCCGCAAGCCCCTTATGTCTGAAGCTTTTGATCATTGCTTGAAGTGTAACAAGTTTTATTACAGTGTCAATTTATGTGGAAAGCCGGATATGGACCTCCAAAACAAGATCCAGCAACTGCAAGAGATATACCAGGAATACCAGCATAAGGCTGCAGGCTATAAGGCAAATGCGGTCTGTGTTGCGGGCTGCGCCTATTGCTGTACCCACTACGGCCATCTGGACATGACTACCCTGGAGGGCTTGCGCATCCAGTTCTGGCTGCAGGAGCTGCCAGGGGGGGAGCGTGAGGAAATACAGCAGAGGATCACGGCCAACCTGCGGGACAAGGAGCAGCAAAAACCCTCTGTATGCCCCTTCCTGGGCCAGGACTCATTGTGCCGCATCTACGAGGTCCGGCCCTTTGTCTGCAGGCATCTGTACTCTCTGCAGCAGTGCGGCGAGCAGGGGCCTGTGGTGCACTCCGGGGCCATGCAGCTGGCCAGGTCTACTATCCAGCGTATCCATAAATTGGATAGCACCGGCTACTCCGGGCACATGAGCTTTATCCTGGCCCTGCTGGAGAGGAAAGGTTTCCTGGGCCTGTATAAAGCAGGGGGATTTGATCCGGGCCGGATCAAGGGCTTTGGCAAGGGCCACGGGTTGATCATCAACATGACCGCTGCCCAGGGTGGGTTTACTTCAGGTAAGGGCCAATGATGGAGCGAGTGTATCTTAAACAGGAGCCAGTGGATATCGAACCAGCTTGGCGGGAGTTGACAAACCTGGCGGAGCGTTCCGCCAAAGGCTGGCAGGATGTTTATCTGGCGGTGTTTGCATTGCAATCAAACTTGCGAATCGCGTCACCTTCGATCGAGGATTCAGGACCTATCCTGATTTGCCTTTAACAGTAGTCAAAAATGAATCTCACCGGTTAAAGGGTATGCAGCTATCATTTCTGAATTAGGCCTTCCAGTATCTCACTTGCCCAACAGGCCGATCATGGCCACACCCAGGAGCATGAGCAGGGTTCCGCTGAGGCGGACAGCCAGGTTTTTCTCCTGGAAGACAAGCCCGCCGTAGATCACGGATATCAAGGTGTTCAGCCGCTTGACCGCCAGCATGTACGCCGACTTGGCCAGGGCGATGGAAAGGTGGTGACAAATGATCTCCAGGGCCACGCAGGTCCCTGCCAGGGCCGCGGCCCTGGGTTTTTCCCACAGGCTGCAGAGCCTGGCCTGACGCAGAATAATTCCGGAGGCCACAAAGAGGGCCCCCAGAGCAGGAAGCATGGTCAGCCCGAAGAACATGGCCGAGGAATGCAGGACTCCCATGCGGCCGAAGACTCCGGTCAGACTGAAAATGATCGCGGTTACCAGCATACGCCAGGAACCGGGCTCGCGGAAGACGGCCCGGATAGGGTCTGCCAGGCCGCGGCCGCTGCCCACCTCCACGTTGAGCACGTATCCGCCGGCTGCGATGAACAGGACCCCTAAAAGCCCCCATATATTGAGCACCTCGTCCAGGAGCAGATATCCGGTGATGATGACAAAGGCCGGGGTGAAGGACAGATAGGGCATGGTCAGGGACAGCGGAGAGAGTTGAATCGCAGAGTACTGGAAGTACAAAGCGACCACCATGAGCGGCAGGGAAAGCCCCCAGGCCCACCAGAAGGTGGCATCCAGAGACGGAATTTCGATGAAAGGCAAAATGAGCAGGCATATCAGTCCGGCAAAGGCCGTAGGAACCATGCCCATTTCCCAGGGGCGCAGCTCAGAGAGGCCCTGCTTGGCCAAAGTGGCAGCAGAGGCATTGAAGAATGCCGTGAGTATGGCGAGTACGATCCAGAGCATAGGCTGCCAGGGTCTTAGGCTAGAAGTTCCAGGTTCATGGGGCCTGGGATGTACAAGGTGAAAGTGCTCTACAGGGGCCAAGGGATTCAGGAGACAGCTCAATCCGGATGATCAGTCTTTAGCATAAGGCTAGACCATTTTTATGGTTGAAGATTCTTATCAGCGCGTATTGCCTGCTGTCAACACAACGACAGGAGCAGGATATCCTCGGGTTGAAGAATACCGGGTACTTCATTCGTAAATCTGCCTGGTTAATATTCTGATTTTGCACTATAGATTCCGTAACTATTCAGCAAAAAATTGTAACTGTTCACCAGGTCCAGGGGTTCGGCCCACAGGCCGCAAAAAACTCGCTCCCAAGAATGCGTAAAGCAAAAGTCTGATTTTGGACCTTTTGAACTTCCAGACGGCCATAGTGGATTTTTAGGTTGAAATAGCTTGCACAGTTTTGCTTAACGCATTCTAAGTCGCTCAAACATTTTGAGCCCTGTGGGCCGAACCCCTGGACCTTGGCTTCTTCTTCGGTAAAGCTTATCCGGGCACAGGAGATGGTGAATAATACTAGATCCCTTTCCTCTTGCATAAAAAATACCTGTATGCTCATAGTCTTTTATTGGCATGTAAAGCGAGGCATAAAGAGGTCAAGAAAGAAGGGCTGCTTTCAAACAGGTATTGCTAAAGGTCCAAGCTATGGATTATATATAGTCTTTGGCAGCTGGACTGGAAGGATCAATTGAGATTAAAGCAAGGGGAGCTCAGGTATGCTAAGCCAGGAGGAGATAAGGCCAGCAGAGAGCTGGCAAGGACTGCAAGCACAGGAGTTGCCTGGACTCAGTATACTTTTGGGCGGCCCGGACAGCGGCAAGACTTGTCTTGCCCGCTGGCTGGTCCAAGGCTTGCTGGAACTGGGCGAGGTTGCAGCCTGGATCGACGGGGACATCGGCCAGTCCTACCTGGGCTTGCCCACCAGTATTCATATGGCTCTGCTGCAGCCTGGAGGGCCAATGTCCCCGCCTGTGCAAACCTCATTTTTCGTGGGCTCTACAAATGCCTTGGGCAGATCTTTGGCCTTGGTCACCGGCCTAAAACGTCTTGTGGAAGCTGCCCAGGGATTGGGCGCAAAAAGGGTTCTGGTGGATACCACTGGCTTTATTGACAAGTCTTCAGGGGGCCTGGATCTGAAGAAGTGGAAGCTGGAGCTTTTACGGCCCGGTTGCATCATTTCTCTGCAGCAAGCCAAGGAATTAGAACCTGTGCTTGCACCCTGGCGCAAGCATCCAGGCCTGTGGATCCTGGAGCCTGATCCTGCGCCTGCTTTAGAGAGAAAGACCTCTGAGCAGCGTATTCAGAATCGACGCAGGAAATTTAAGGATTATTTCCAAAAGGCAAGCAGTTTCTGCTTAAGGGTGGCTGATCTGCCTGTACATGATCTGCATCTGGCCCGCAGATTATCCCTGGTGGGGTTGATGGACCAGGAAGGCTTCTGCCTGGGGCTTGGGGTGATCCTGGAAAAGTTGGGCCCAGAGATCAGAATCTGTACGCCCTTGAAGAACCTGGGCCAGGTAGCTGCCCTCAGGGTGGGCACTATCAGAGTGGATCCTGGCACAGGTCTGGAGCTGAGCTGAGCCATTTTTTGCCCGGTTACAGAATGCTTTGTGACTGGCAGAGCTATGTCTTGGAGATCAAACCTTTTTTTGGTCAACTAATTGAGCAAAGTGTTCAAAGGAGCGGTCATAGCTAGCCTCAGCCTTAGCAGGGAAGACACAGGCCGGAAGCTGTCTGGCCTGTAGATGATGCTGGACGCATTCGCAGCAGATACCTTTGCGCTCGCAAGGCTCATAGGTGCAGTTGCAAAGGGCGAGATTTTCTTCCTTTCTGCACTCCATAAGTGTCTGCCTCCTTTTCTGGATTCATCATGCTGCTACTCTTTGCGTTTGAACCAGGACTTGAAGAGCTCCCGGTTCATCCTGGCGATGAACTTGACATGGATATCCTTGGGACAAACCGCCTGGCATTCGTAATGGTTGGAGCAATGCCCAAAACCCTCTTCCTGCATGGACTGCAGCATGGAAGCTACCCTGCGGGCTGCCTCAGGCCTGCCCTGGGGCATCAGGGCCAGATGGGAGACCTTGCTGCCCACAAAGAGTGTGGCTGAGCTGTTGGGGCAGGCTGCCACACAAGCCCCGCAGCCGATGCACTCGGCAGCATCCATGGCCTGCTCCTGGTCCTGCTTGGGGACTGGAATGGTGTTGGCCTCAGGGGAGCTGCCCACCCGGGTGGAGATGTAGCCACCGTTTTGGATGATCCGATCCAAAGCGGTGCGATCTATGATCAGGTCCTTGATGACAGGATAGGCCCTGGAGCGGAAGGGCTCGATGACAATGGTCTGGCCATCCTGGAAATGGCGCATGCGCAGCTCGCAGGTGGTGGTCTTCTTCTGGTCCCCATGGGGCACGCCGTTGATAACCAGTCCGCACATACCACAGATGCCTTCCCGGCAGTCGCTTTCAAAGGCAATGGGCTCCTCTCCCTGCTGGATCAGACCCTCATTAACCTGATCCAGCATCTCCAAAATGGACATATCCCCCTGGATATCACTGACCTGGTATTCCTGAAAGCCGCCCTGGTCCTCAGGTCCTTTCTGACGCCAGATGCGCAGCCTGAACTCCATTACTTGTAACTCCTTGTGCTTAGCTCCACTTCCTCAAACTCTAAAGGCTCGGTGTGCATAGCAGGTTCCTGGTCCTGACCCTGGTACTCCCAGGCAGCCACATGGCAGAAGTCCTGGTCGTTGCGCAAGGCCTCGCCATCTTCGGTCTGGTACTCTACCCGGAAGTGCCCCCCGCAGGACTCCTCCCGGTTCAGTGCATCCCTGGCCATAACTTCGGCGAAGTCTATGGATTCGGCCAGACGCCAGGCCAGCTCCAGCTGCTGATTCAATCCCTGGTCAGTGCCTGGGATATGCAAATTTTTCCAGAATTCGGCCTTAAGATCCTGGATATCAGAAAGGGCTGACTTCAGGCTGGACTCGCTTCTGCTCATGCCCACCTTGTCCCACATGATCTGTCCCAGCTCGATACGCAGCTCCATGGGAGTCTTGCTGCCGTTTATAGCCAGCAGCTTCTGGGTCCTGTCCTGGACTTCCTGCGTGCAGGCCTGGAATTCCTTCTGCTCTGTGTTGATCCCCCCAGGGTTGATTCGGGCGAAGTAGTTGCCTATGGTATAAGGGATGATGAAGTAGCCGTCAGCCAGGCCCTGCATCAGTGCGCTGGCTCCCAGGCGGTTGGCCCCGTGGTCGGAAAAGTTGGCCTCGCCCAGCACGAACAGCCCTGGAATGTTGCTCTGCAGGTTGTAGTCCACCCAGAGGCCGCCCATAGTGTAATGTGGCGAGGGATAGATGCGCATTCGTTTTTCCTGGTAGACGTCCTCGCCGGTGATCAGGGTATACATTTCGAACAGGTTGCCGTAGCGCTCTTCCATGACCTTGGCGCCCAGACGCTGGAAGGCATCCTCGAAATCCAGGTACACGGCATACCTTGTAGGCCCTACCCCGCGGCCCTCGTCGCAGACCTCCTTGGCAGCCCTGGAGGCGATGTCCCTGGGGGAGAGGTTGCCGAAGCTGGGATACTTGCGCTCCAGATAGTAGTCCCGCTCTGTTTCCGGGATCTGGTCCGGCGGTCTGGTATCCCCTTTTTGCTTGGGCACCCAGACTCGGGCGTCGTTGCGCAAGGATTCGGACATCAGGGTCAGCTTGGACTGGAATTGGCCGGAATAAGGGATGCATGTGGGGTGGATCTGAGTGAAGCAGGGGTTGGCCAGATAAGCCCCTTTGCGATAGGCCCGCATCACTGCTCCGCAGTTGCTGCCCACTGCATTGGTGGAAAGATTGAAGACAGTGGAGTAGCCGCCAGTAGCCAGGATTACCGCATCGGCAGCATAGGATTCCAGCTGTCCTGTGCGCAGATTGCGGGCAATGATGCCCTTGGCCTCGCCGCCTACCAGCACCAGATCCTCCATTTCTCGCCTGCCGCAGATCTCCACTCTGCCCTCCTGTACCTGGCGCATCATGGCCTGGTAGGCGCCCAGAAGCAGCTGCTGCCCGGTCTGGCCCCGGGAGTAGAATGTCCTGGAGACCTGGGTACCGCCAAAAGAGCGGTTGGCCAGAAGGCCGCCGTACTCCCTGGAAAAGGGGATACCCTGGGCCACGCAAAGATCGATGATGGCAGTGCTCAGCTGAGCCAGGCGGTAGACATTGGCCTCCCTGGAACGAAAATCTCCACCTTTGATGGTGTCGTAAAACAGCCTGTACACACTGTCTGCATCGTTCTGGTAGTTCTTGGCCGCGTTTATCCCGCCTTGGGCCCCGATGCTGTGCGCCCGTCTGGGGCTTTCCTGGTAGCAAAAAGCCTGCACGTTATAGCCCAGCTCAGCCAGGGAAGCAGCAGCAGAGGCCCCGGCCAGGCCAGTACCCACCACAATAACCGAATATTTGCGCTTGTTGGCAGGGTTAACCAGTTTCAGGCCCTCTATCTTGTGCCGGTCCCATTTCTCCTGCAGGGGGCCTGCAGGCACGTTGCCGGAGAGTTGCATATGTTTTTTTTCCTCCCAGGATTAAAAACCGAAAAGCAAAAAGGAGACAGGAATGGAGATAAAGCCCAGAAAGAGCACCAGGGCCACGGTATTGCTGCCCCGCTCCACCAGAAGCTGATAATAATCGCTATTCCAGCCCATGGTTTGCAGCAGGCTACCCACGCCGTGCCAGATATGCAAAAGTACCGCTATAAGCCCAACAAGATAGAGCAAGACAGTAATTGGGCTGGCGAAACCCAATCCAGCCATTTTATAAATATCCAAGTGTCCGGTTGGGTCTGTGAACTGATAGATTTCAGGGTTGGTGACCCGAAAGGTAAAATGCAACAGGTGGTAGATCGTGAAAATCAGGATGACCAGCCCGGTGTAGATCATGCTCCTGGAAGCGAGGGTTGCCCGCTGGTAGTTGCGAACCGCATACTTGGCGCCGCCCGCTCTATAATTCTCCAGGCTCAGGCTGATGCCCAGCCAGACATGCAGAATCAAAACCAGGATCAAAAAGATTCGATTTGACCAGAGTAAAGGTCCCAGATCCTGCAGATGCTTGGCATAGCTGTTGATGGCCTCAGGGCCCAGGTGGAAGGCCAAGTTGCCCAGCATGTGCGCCAGCAAAAACAGAAGCATCAGCAGGCCACTTAGGGCCATGAGCGCCTTTTTACCCCCGAAGGATTGCAGGAAATTCATATGCTGCATACCTTTGCTAGGTTGAAGGTTGTAATCTAGCTGCCCTCAAGAACGTCTGGACAGGATTTCCTTGGCAGCAAGCAGTGTCCTGCCCAGCGCAGTCAGTGTGTGGGTTTGGGCTCTTTGCTCTGCAGTCTAACCCCTGAAAACCTTTTTTCTTTATCATCGTCCGCAGAGAAGCGCAAGCAGAAGCTAGGACTCTGCACAGGGGCCAGTTTAGCCTGAGGCCTGGGCTTGAGACTCTTTTTTCAATCTGCGCCTTTCCTCCAGGGGCAGGGTTAAGGTGGGGTCTTTCTTGATGCGGTATTTCTGCAGCAGGTAAACAGCCACGAACATGCCTATGGCCAGGCCGTCCACTGCTCGAACCGGGATCTCCAATCCGGTCACCCCGGGCAACAGCCTGGGGAAAAGCAAAAGCAAAGTGCCCAAGGCGCCAATAAGCCATTCCAGGATGTTGGTGGGGCACAGGAAGTAGCCCATTGACACGGTGGAGAAGGTGATCACGCCCAAAAGGGTGGTTACGTAGGTGATGATGATCTCGAGAGGCTCGCCGTTTAAGAGCAGGGCCGGGGAGTAGGCGAACACAAAAGGCACTACGTACAGGGCCTTGGAGAAGTTGAGCGCAGTCCAGCCGGTCTTCCACGGATCAGAGTTAGCTATAGCCGCGCCTGTATAGGCAGCCAGGCAGACCGGGGGGGTATTGTTGGAGTTCTGGCTGAACCAGTAGACCACCATGTGCGAGGCGATCAGGGTCCAGGTGGCTGCCTGCCCGCTTAGCTCGCCCAGGCCTGAGGCCCCGTAGTGGTGCCAAGCCAGCATGGTGCTCATCACAGGCACCACCAGCACGGCCACAATCAGGTAGGAGGCGGTCACAGGCACGCCCATGCCCAGGATCAGGCTGGCCAGGGCTACTAAGAAGATGGCCAGGGGCAAGATGCCTCCGGAGAGGCTGAAGATGATGTCTGAAAAGCGAAGGCCTATTCCGGTCAGGGCGATGGCGCCCACGATGATCCCGATCACGCCTACGGTGGAGCCAATGACCAAAGTGGCCCTGGCCCCGTCCAAGAGGGCCTCCCAGATCTGTTTGGGGCCCATGCGCTTATCCTTGGTCAGCCAGGAGACAGCAATACAGGAGATGGTGGCCAGCACGGCAGAGTAGCCCGGGCTGTAGCCCCAGAGCATGAAGACCACTATCAGTACTAAGGGCAGGACCATGAACCACTCTTTTTTCAGGATCTCTTTGGCAGTGGGCAGGTTCTCGTCCTGGACCCCGCGCAGGCCGTGACGCTTGGCCTCGAAGTGCACCATGACCAAAACAGAGACAAAGTACAAAATGGCCGGGAAGACAGCCATCTTCATGATCTCCACGTAAGGGGTGTCTGTCATCTCGGCCATCAGGAAGCCGCCGGCGCCCATGATAGGCGGCATGAACATGCCACCTACAGAGGCGGCAGGCTCGATGGCCCCGGCTATATGATTCTTGAACCCGGCCCTTTTCATCAGCGGGATGGTGAAGGTGCCGGTGGTGGCTGTGTTGGCAATAGCGCTGCCTGAGACTGAGCCGAAAAAGCCTGAGGCGATGACCGAGACCTTGGCCGGACCACCGATGCGCCTGCCGAACAGGGCCATGGGCAGATCCAGGAAGAACTGCCCTGCCCCGGATTTTTTGAGAAAGGAACCGAAGAAGATGAACAGGATCACATAGGTGACCAGGACATTGGCCATGATCCCGAACACCCCTTCCTGCTTGAGATAGACGTGGTTCATGATGCGCTCGAAGGAAAAGCCACGGTGGGCTATGGCATCAGGCATATAGGGCCCAAAGTAGCAGTAGAGCAGGAAAACCACCCCCACCAAGGGCAGGGTCCAGCCCAGGACCCGCCTGGCCACCTCCAGGGAGATCAGCACCCCCAGGGTGCTGACGATAAAGTCCAGGGTGGTCTCTGCGCCCATGCGGTAGTTCAAAGCCTGGAACTCCACCATCCAGTAGCCGGTGACAAAGGCAGCCAGCAGGGCCAGAAGGATATCCGGGATCGTGGGCCTGTGGGCTTTGGACCATTTCGAGGCAGGGTAGTACAAGAATACCAGCACAAAGGTGATCAGCACGTAGATGCCCCGGTGATACTGGGCAGAAACAGGTTCCCAGCCGGTATTGTACAGGTAGAACAGCACCATGAATACAGACAGGCTGGCGGTGATGGCATACCAGACTCCGTGGTCCAGCTTGCGGGCTACTGCCTGATTCTTCTCCTCTTTTTCTTGGGGCTTTTCATTTTGGTTAGTGGATGATTCTTGTTGCATGTGGCATTGGCTCCTGTAGGATCTTGGGCTTGAGTTACGACTTTGAGGCCTGGACCATACTGACAAAGCACCACCTAGTGCCTAAAGCCCCCGGGCTGGAACTTTCGGAAGCTTCGGGCCCTATATGGTGCTTTTAAGGAGGGAGGCTTGGGCTCCCTCCTTATGTTTTTAGCGTAAGATTATTCTTCGTATTTCAGGTCGTCAGGGATCTCGATGCCCTCTTCCTCCCAGAACTTGGCTGCACCGGGGTGCAGGGGCCTGGAAGCGTTCTGGAAGTTGTTCTCGATGGACATCTCCTCGGCTGCACCGTGGGCCTGGCGCATATGCTCCAGGCCTTCCTCGGACCAGATGGTCTTGGTCATCTCGTAGACCACGTCCTCATCCACGTCTGCCCTGACTGTGAAGAAAGTGCTGTCCTGGAAGGACTCGCAGTCCTCTTCCATGCCGGGGTAGGTGTCAGCCGGGATAGTCCTGGAGGCGTAATCGTATTCATCGTAGAAGCCTGATTCCTCAGCGTCCTTGCCTACGTCTATGAGCCGGATGTCCACCTGGGTGGCAGCCTCGATCACAGAAGAGTTGGGATAGCCCACCAAGACCCAGAAGGCGTCAATCTTGCGATCCTGAAAGGCGGAAGCTGCAGCTGAGTAGCCCAGAAACTGGGGGTCGATATCTTCCCAGATGCCCAGGTGCCGGAAAAAGCGCTCCGCAGAAGTTGCTGCTCCAGAGCCGGCGTTGCCCACTGCCACTCTCTTGCCCTCCAGGTCCTTGGCGCTCTCAAAGGGGCTGTTCTTGCGCACCACCAGCTGGGCAGGGGCGCCGTAGAGATAGCCAATACTGAGTATGTTGTCGTAGGTACGATCATCCTCAGGCAATTCGCCTATTGCGCCCAGGCCCATATCCACTGCATAGGAAATGCCGAAGTCGAAATCTCCTGAGCCGACCCGGCGCACGTTCTCCACTGAGCCCCCGGAGCCTTCAGCTGAGACCCGCAGGTCTTCAACCTGCTTGGGCACATAGGTGGCAAAGCCGTTGGCAAAGTAGTTAAAGGTTCCACCGGTGGGACCTCCGCCTATGGAGACAAAGGTCCTGGCCTGGGCAGAGTCCGGCTGCAGGCCGAAAACCAAGGCCAAAGCCGCCAGGATGCAGAAAAACAAGCCTTTTCTCATGACATACACCTCCTGAAAAAGGTTAGGGTTGGTCCTCCTCCAACCAAGACTGGCTGGAATCAGCTGCAGAGTGCTTCTGCAGGATCATGCTTTCTAGATAGCAAATCTGGTTGGGATTAGCAAACGCTGTTGGCTAGCGCGTCAAGGATACCGTAGAACGTAGCCCAAATATGCCCATACTAAAAGGATTATGGACAACTTAGGATGGAAGGCTTGCCAATACAATAGCCGCTTTTCTGAATCTGCTGTCAGAAATTTTCTGACAGGCCTATTCGATTATCTTGTGCTGGTAAGCGTATCTGGAGAGGTCTGCATTGTTGCGCAGGCCCAGCTTTTTGAGGATCCTTTGTCTGTGGGTATCCACGGTTTTGACACTGATATCGTATGATTCAGCGATCTCCTTGTTGGTGGAACCCAGTGCTAGGCACCTGAGCACTTGTAACTCGCGCAGGGACAGGGGTTCGTGCTCGCCGTGGCCAGATTTGCCCTGGCCAAGCTGCAAAGCTAAGGCTTCAGCCACCTGCTCCGGATAGAAGCGCTTGCCTGCATACACCTTGCGCAGGGCCTCAACCAACTGTTCAGAGGCGGAGCGTTTGGTAATGTAACCCACGGCACCTGCTTGGACAGCCCGATACATGTACTGCCTGTCCTCGTGCACTGTTAAGACTACAATAGGCAGGTCGGGATACAGGCCCTGCAGGCGCTGTATCAACTCCAGGCCGTCGATATCCGGCAGGGAGATGTCCAGCACAGCCACATCCGGCTTGGCAGCGGCTGCCTTTTCCAGGGCCTGAGCCCCGTCCGAGGCGGTAGCCTGGACCTGCATGTCTTGGCAGTCCTCTATAATGCGGCGCAGGCCGTCCAGGAAGATGCTATGGTCGTCCACAAGCAGGATCTGCATATTTTCATCCCGGGTTTGCTAAGTTGGCTCCTGCTACAGGCACTAAGTCCCAAGGCGGGGCTCTATGGGTGCGCAGCCTTCTGGCAGGGTTTATATTGCAGCAGCAGGTCACCTTTTTACTGCACTGCTGTTTCCTCTCCGGTTCCAGCTTGATGTAAAGGGATTTTACAGCAAACTGTTGTGCCCTGATTTGGGGAAGAGCTAATGCTTATCTCTCCGCCCAGTATATAGGCCCTTTCCCGCATTCCGGCAATGCCAAATCCAGAGCCGTCTTGGTCCAGGGCAAAACCTACCCCATTGTCCTTTATTCTGAGCAGCAAATTTTTTTGGTCGTGTTCCATATTGATACAGATCTCTGTGGCCCTGGAGTGCCGGACACTGTTGGTCAAGGCCTCCTGGATGATCCGGTAGGCTGCAGTGGCCTCGGTCTTGGCCAGCTCAGGCAGTTTATCTGCGTTATAGATCCAGGTGATGTCTGTGCGCTTTTCATAATCCGCGACCATAGACTCCACCGCATCCACCAGACCCAAATCATCCAGGATGCCAGGTCTTAGCTGCTTGGACATCCGGCTCACATCATCCAAGGTCCTGTCTATCAGCCTGCGCATGGTGCTGGCCCTTTGCCAGGCCTTGTTGTCCAGGCCCTCTAAATGGGATACCAGCCAGACGCAGTCCATGCGCAAGGCAGTGAGCATTTGTCCCAGCTCGTCATGGAGCTCTCTGGAGATGGCCTCCCGCTCCTTCTCCTGGTTGGCAATGATATTCCTGGAGAGTTGCCGCAGCCGGTTCTGGGCCTTTTGCAGCTCGGTGATGTCAGTGCAAATTCCGCACAGGCCGTTGATCTGGCCTTCCTGGTTGTAGATAGGGAACTTGACTGAGAGATAGGTATGCCTTCCGTCCTCCAGATCCAGCCACTCAGTGAATTGGGCCGCCTGGCTGGTCTGCAGCACATGCTGATCGTGCTGCGAGAACTGATCGGCACAGGCCTGGGGCAGGAGGTCCTGATCCTTCTTAGCGCTGATTTCGGACTGGCTCAGGTCCAGGATCTCCCGGAAGCGGTCATTGACCAGGCGATAAGTGCTGTCGGTGTTCTTGAGATAGACCAGGGCCGGGGTGTACTTCAGGATGCCGCTGATTTCCTGGGTGCGTTGACTTACTAAATTTTCCAGCTCCTTAGAGTAAATCCTGAGCAACTCCTTGGTCCTTTGCAGCTCTTCTTGTTCTTTTTTGCGCTGGGTGACGTCTACAGATACCGCCAGAGTGCGTGCTATCCTGTTCTGTTCATCTCTGAGGGCAGTGCAGGTCAGCAGGATGTCCATCTCTGAACCATCCTTTCTGATCAGCCTGTAGGGCACATCTTTACAAAAGCCGTGCTGAAAGAAATAGGGCAGAATCGTTTGTTCTGCATATTGCTTGGAATCCGGTGTCAAGAAATCTGTCAGCTTCCTGCCCAGGACGTCCTTGCGGGTATAGCCTGTGGCCTCCAGCCAGAAATTGCTGACTTGCAGCAGGCGATACTCAGTATCAATAGAATGCAGCATAGCCGGGGTATTATGGTACAGATAGCGGTAGTTGCGCTCGCTTTTGCGCAGCTCCTCCTCAGCTTCCCTGCGCCAGGAGAGCTCCTGTTCCGCCTTGGTGTAAAGGAAAAAAACGTATAAGCCTATGAATAAGCCCAAAATCAGAGCCAGGGGAGCCAGGATCTGTACAAAGGGCTGCTGTACGCTACTCAGAACGCTTTGCCTAGAGCGCAGAAAGTTAAGCTCCCACTGGGGAAAGTTGGGAAGCGAGCTGGAGTAGCGCAGGTATTCGCGGCCCTGATTATCCTGCACTTCATCCTGCTCCAGTCCCCAGTCTATCTTGGGCCAGGGTCCGGTCCCGAACTGCTTAGAGGTCCTGATGTCCAGAGCTTCCAGGCTGGAGAGCTCCCTGGTGCTCATCAAAAGCCAGTCCTGTTTGTTGCTGATGAAAATAATGCCATGCGGGTCCTGGACATAAAAGATGCCCTCATCTACATCCAGGATCTGGGATTCGATAAACTCTATGGAGGCCTTCATGACCGCCACTCCCAGGACCTCCCCAGTTTCCTGGGCACGTACCGGGTGGCTGTAGTAGGCGCCCCTTTCTCCTGAGGTAATACCCAGAGCCAGGTGGATGTCCGGCCTGTTGGAGAGGGCATGCTTGAAATAGGGTCTAAAGCCGTAGTCTTGACCCACAAAGCTGTCCGGATCGTTGCGGTTGCTGGATGCAATTGTTTTGCCCTGGCGGTTCATGAGGTAACAGACACTGACCTCGAAGCTTTCCGCGAAATGATCCAGAATCTGATTGGCCTGGTCTAAATCCTGTTTAGAGGGGTTTTGCAGTGCAGTCTGCAGCTCTTCCAGACCAGCCAAGACCTGCACCGGCTGCTTAAATTGGGTTAGGTAGGAGTCCAGGTTTTTGCTCATGTTTTCCACGGTGGTCCTGGACTGTTGCTGGGCCTTTTCTATGGCGCTTGCCCTGAGTGTGGAGTAGTAGAAATAACCTCCGAAGGAAACCAGGATCAGGGTCAGCAGGGCAAACAGGGCCAGCATTATTCTGAGCCTGAAACTGCGAGTCTGTGCTGGCTTGGGGATTGTCTTGGGGGCTGTAGGGTTCATTATGGTTTGGGTGGCAAAGACCTATTTCATGATTCCATGTTCCTGGGCCAAGAGGATTTATTATAGGCTAGACCTGCTCAGGAGGCAAGGAGGAGAGCCTCCTAGGGTCATAGCTCTGAGCAGTTGCTTTCTTTTGGCTCAGGTTTTTGATACAGCTTATGCCAAGCGCCTGGACTGTATTGATCCAGGATGGAGATTCAAAGAGGTGCAAGATACCTGTAAAGCAACACAAAGGAGATCCAGGCATGAGTGATGTTTATGAAGAGCTGGCCCAGCATCTGGATCGGCTTCCTGCTGGCTTTCCCCGGACAGATTCGGGAGTGGAGCTGCGTATACTAAAACGGCTTTTTACCCAGGAAGAAGCCTGGCTGGCAGTCCAGCTGGGTCTGGTTCCTGAAAGCGCTGCAGAGATAGCCCAGCGACTGGAGCAGGATGCCAAAGAGATGCAGGACAAATTAGAGGAGATGGCCAGCAAGGGGTTGATCTTCAGGCTGCGCAGGGAGCAGGAAACCAAATACATGGCTGCCCAGTTCATGGTGGGCATCTGGGAGTACCACGTACATGACCTGGATGAGGAATTCGTCCGGGATGTCAACGAATATCTGCCGCACTTGATGCAAGGCTCCTGGATGCAGACCAAAACCAAGCAGCTCAGAGTGATCCCGGTGCAGGAAAGCATAGAGGGGCAAAGTGGGGTTATGTCTTATGATCAGGCCATGGAACTGGTGCGCATGCAGTCCAAGATAGCCGTGGCTCCCTGCATCTGCCGCAAAGAACACCAGATCACCGGGCAGGGATGCGAGAGGTCTTTGGAAACATGTCTCATATTTGGGGCAGGTGCCAGGTTTTATTTGGATAACGGCTGGGCCAGGGAGATAGATGCAGATGAGGCCCTGCAAATACTGGAGAAAGGCCTGCAGCAGGGGCTGGTGCTGCAGCCGGGCAATGCCCAGAAGCCTGCCAATATCTGTCTTTGCTGCGGCTGTTGCTGCCAGGTGCTAAAGAACCTGAAAAGGCTGCAGGAACCTGCAGCAGCCATCCATTCCAACTTTACGGCCCGGGTGGATGTAGAGAGTTGCACCGGCTGCGGTGAGTGCGAGGAGATATGCCAGATGCAGGCTATAAAGCTTGGGGATACCGCAGAGGTGGATCCCGCCCGCTGCATAGGCTGTGGGCTATGCGCAGCAGCCTGCGAGTTTGGTGCTATCGTTTTGGAGCAAAAAGAAAAGGAGCTGAAATACGAGCCGCCCAAGAACATGGTCCAGACCTATCTGAATATGGCTCAGGAGCGGGGTCTGCTTTAAAGGAGACACAATGCATGAGCTGCCAGTGATGCAGGAAATACTTGCAGTGGTACTCAAACACGCCAGCAGGCACCAGGTGGAGAAAGTTCTGGCGGTGCAGATCCAAGTCGGGGCCTTAAGCGATCTGGAAGAGTCCTGGATGCAGCGCTATTTTGATCACTTAAGTCAGGCTACCCTGGCTGCAGGGGCCAGGCTCCATATTGAGCGCAAGCCTGCTGTGTTATTTTGCCAGGATTGCGCCCGGGAGACCAGGACCTATTTCAAGCAGCAGGAGGATCTGATCTGTGATCATTGCGGCTCGCGCAGCCTTCGGCTCATTTCAGGCCGGGAGTACACAGTGTTAAATCTAGAGGCGGTGTAACAATGGAGAATTTTAGGATCATCGAAGTCAAAGAGGGTATCCTCTCTGAGAACGAGCGCATCGCCAAAGATAATAGAAAATATCTGGCTAACAGAGGCATATTCATGCTCAACCTGATGTCCTCGCCAGGGTCTGGCAAGACGAGCCTGATCCTGCAAAGTCTGCCCTTGCTCAGCCCCAAATACCGGATCGGCGTCATCGAGGCGGATATAGATTCCAGTGTGGATGCCCAGAAGATCCATGAGGCAGGAATACAGGTCCTGCAGTTGAACACAGGTGGTTTTTGTCATCTGGATGCCAGCATGGTGGCTAGCGCTCTGAAAGAGCCTGCTGTGCAGGATCTGGATCTTTTGTTCCTGGAGAATGTGGGCAATCTGGTCTGCCCTGCAGAGTTTGATACCGGGGCTGCTGCCAGGGCCATGATCCTGAGCTTGCCGGAAGGAGATGACAAGCCTTTGAAGTATCCTTTGATGTTCAGTGTCTGTCAGGCCCTGGTGGTGAATAAGATCGACTATGCCCAGCTGGCTGAATTTGACTTGGAGCTGCTCAGGCAAAGGGCCCTTGCCTTGAACCCTGCAGTGGAGATCTTTCCCCTGTCCTGCAGAACTGGACAAGGACTCCAGGCTTGGGGAAGCTGGCTGGAGCAAAAAATCCTGGAGTTTAAGCAAATCCAGGCCTGAATGCCTCCAAGTGTCGATTTTTGAT
Organism: uncultured Desulfohalobiaceae bacterium; assembly: GCA_964494985.1. Lineage (GTDB taxonomy): Bacteria > Desulfobacterota > Desulfovibrionia > Desulfovibrionales > Desulfothermaceae > CAZBUB01. The sequence continues at coordinate 17,127 of CAZBUB010000006.1, forward strand.
CAGTCCCCAAAAAAAGGCTGACAGTTGTCCATGCTTGGTGTGCCTGCGATCTGGCAGGCATAAGGGCTATACAGCTTAAAATGCCAATGTCAGAAGTCACTTGGCAAGAAAATGGAGCTTAGTTCATTGAACCATAAGTCCAATATTCGGGTCTGGCCGGGCAATCCCCATCCCTTGGGCGCGACCTGGGATGGTTCAGGTACAAATTTTGCCCTGTTTTCCGCTTATGCCCAGAAGGTGGAGCTCTGTCTGTTCCAGGAGGATGGGTTGACAGAGAGCCTGCGCATCCCTTTGCCGGAGTACACCCATGAGGTCTGGCACGGCTATCTGCCAGATGTTCGGCCCGGGCAGCTCTACGGTTACCGAGTTTATGGCCCGTATGAGCCAGAGGCCGGACATCGCTTCAATCCTAACAAGCTGCTGCTGGACCCTTATGCCAAAAGCCTGGTGGGGGATTTGAAATGGGACGAGGCCCTGTTCGGATATGCTGTGGGTGATCCTGAGCAGGACCTATCCTTTGATGAACGGGACTCTGCACCTTTTATGCCCAAGTGCCGGGTGGAGGATCCGGCCTTTACCTGGGGCAGGAGCATGCAGCCCCATCCCTGGCACGAGACAGTAATCTATGAGCTGCATGTGCGGGGCTACACCAAGCTGCATCCAGATGTGCCCCAGGAGATTCGGGGCACCTTCGAGGCCCTGGCCTCCCAGCCTGTGCTGGATTACCTGCAGCAGTTGGGAGTGAGCGCAATTGAGCTCTTGCCTGTGCAAGCCTTTGTCCAGGATCGGCATCTTATTGACAAGGGGCTTAGCAACTATTGGGGCTACAACTCCATTGGCTATTTTGCTCCCCATCCTGCCTATCTGGGGGAGAAGAACGATCCTGCCTCTTTCAAGAGCTTTGTGCAGAAGATGCATGATGCTGGCCTAGAGGTTATCCTGGACGTGGTCTATAACCATACCGCAGAGGGAAACCATTTGGGGCCCACCTTATCCTTTAGAGGAATAGACAATGCTTCCTATTATTATCTGATGCAGGATGAGCCACGCTATTACAACGACTTTACAGGCACTGGCAACGCCCTGGAGCTAAGGCACCCCAAGGTGTTGTCCATGGTCATGGACTCCCTGCGCTACTGGGTGCAGAATATGGGAGTAGATGGATTCCGTTTTGATTTAGCCACCACCCTGGCCAGAGTGGAAGGGCAGTTTGACGAACATGCAGGTTTTCTGGATGCAGTGGCCCAGGATCCAGTCCTGGGCAGGGTCAAGCTGATTGCCGAGCCTTGGGATACCGGTCCTGGCGGCTACCAGGTGGGGGGCTTCCCTCCGGGTTGGGCGGAATGGAACGATCAGTACCGAGACATCATGCGCAGACTCTGGAAGGGTGAACCAGGCCAGCTGCCCTGGTTTGCGAGTCGCTTCTCCGCCTCTGAGGATATATACAATCGCCGGGGACGCAGAGCCTGGGCCAGCATAAATTTTGTTACTGCCCACGACGGATTTACCCTGCAGGATCTGGTCAGCTACAATCAAAAGTACAATCAGGCCAACCTGGAGGACAATCAGGACGGCACAGACAACAATTACAGCTGGAACTGCGGCCAGGAGGGACCCACTAAGGATCCAGAGATACTGGACCTGCGGCGCAGACAGATGAGAAACTTTCTGGCCACCCTGCTCCTATCTCAAGGTACTCCTATGCTCCTGGCAGGGGATGAGTTCGCTAACTCTCAGCAAGGGAACAACAATGCCTATTGCCAGGACAATGAGCTCAGCTGGTTGGACTGGCAGGGCCAGGAGGATTGGCAAAAGCAGCAGATTGAGTATGTGCGTCTTCTGCTGGAGCTGCGGCGTAGGCACATTATCTTTCATCGCAATCGTTTCTTTCAGGGTGCGGTCATCCCGGGCACAGAGATGAAGGACGTGCTTTGGTTGCGTCCAGATGGGCAAGAAATGGGCGCTGAAGACTGGTCTGAGCCTGAATCCAGGGCCATGGGCATCAGGCTCTGCGGAGAAGCAGGGCTGATCCATTTAAGCCAGACCGGAGAGCAGGAGCAGGACGATAGCTTCTTGATCCTGCTCAACTGCGCGGCGCAGGAAGTGGAATTCTATCTGCCCGGGGCTCAAGACTGGCAATGGGAGCTTCTTTTGGATACCTGGAATGGGCAGGAAAATGGATTAGGGGAGGCAGTGGCTGCTGGCACATGGATAAAGACTGGGCCTAGATCCCTGCAGCTGCTAAGGCAGGTGAAGCCAGAAGCTTGGCAGGAATAATTGCCGCACCCCAGATCAAGGGGTCCCTATCTGGGATGCGGCTTTTACAGGAGGAGTAGCCACAAGGCTGGGTTGCCTATATTGAGACTCCTCCTAGCCTGTACTTGAAATGTTCCAGGCCAGGAGGATGATTGCTAATATTTTACTTGCATTTTGCGTGCCAGATATGTATAGGAGCTGTCGGATAGATCTCTAGCCTGTTATTCGGATATTTATGCAGTACAGGAAAAGGGCTGCTGAGCAGGGAGGCCATGTCTATTTTTGGCACATGTGCTGATATGCTCTGTTTTGATGTTCAATTTAGATAAGAATGATTTTGATTGATTTTCATAATATATTAGTAACTGTTCACCATAATAACAACATCATGTCCAGTGATCCGGGGGTCCTGCCAACAGGACGCAAAAAACTCGCTCCAAAGAATGCGTAAATCAAAATCCTGGTTTTGGCCCTATTGAATATTTTATACGTTCAGTTCATGGCTGACTCTTAGGGTGATAAGGGTTGCATAGTTTTGATTAACTCATTCTAAGTCGCTCAGATCCGGCACCTACTTTTGCTGATACTTTTCACTTCAAATATTAGAGTTGGCGTATAATATAAAAGTAGGTGCCGGACGCTCTGTTGGCAGAACCCCCGGACCGTGGTTTCTTCCTCGGTAATGTTTATCCGAGCATAGTAGATGGTGAATAAATACGAATCTGGAAGCTAAAGTATAGCTCAAAATAACATAAAAGAAATTAATGGGTTAAATCAGTCAGTGCTACCTCAATTGAGAACCTAGCAGATGTTCCATAAAAATGGAGGAAGGCCACGTGTCGGGCAATCGCGCTCGCCTTGTTTGTGCTTGTTTTGGGCTGTTGGAGCTGTTCAGGACAACAGCAGGGCAATACCTGTGGTTCGCAACAGTGTTGCAGGCCTGCAGGCAGTGCCTGTAGCTGTCAAGGAAGCTGCTGCAGGTATGGGCATGTCCAGACTGCAGATTTTCTCCAAGCTTGAACTGCCCTTGGCCTCGGGTATTCTCATGGCTGGGATACGAACCAGTGTGGTGATCAACACCGGCACAGCCACACTGGGAGCCGCTATGGGCACTGGTGGATTAGGGGCTCCGATAATGGCTGGGCTGATCGGCAATAAACCGGCCTTTGTCCTGCAGGGCGCGATATTGGCAGGGCTATTTGCTGTGCTCCTGGACCGGATCCTGGCCAGGATCCAGGTCAGGATGGCCAGGATGGGCAGCCAGACTACACACTATCGGAGGGACATATGCAGTATGAGCAGATAATCTGGGAGCAGAAGGGACAGATTGTGCAGCTGACCCTAAATCGTCCGGATATCAGAAATGCTGTAACCGGGGAGGAGATGACAGGGGAGATTGAAGATGCCTGTATGCAGATAAATAAGGACCAGGGAATCAAGGTCCTGATCCTGACAGGCAAAGATCCGGCCTTTTCCTCAGGTGGCAACATCAAGGACATGTTGCACAAAAGGGGCATGTTCGCAGGCACCCCCCAGGAGATTATGGAGAACTACCGCAAACAGGTGCAAAGGATTCCCAGAGCAGTGTACAATGTGGAGGTGCCCAGCATAGCTGCGGTTAACGGTCCTGCAGTGGGCGCAGGCTGCGATCTGGCCTTGATGTGCGATATGCGTGTAGCCTCTACCCAGGCCAGATTTGCGGAGTCATTTCTGAGTGTGGGACTGATACCAGGAGACGGAGGGGCTTTTTTCTTGCCCAGAGTGGTGGGCCAGGCCAAAGCTGCGGAAATGACCTTCACTGCCAGGACGGTTTTTGCCAAAGAAGCAGCAGAAATGGGGCTGGTGAACCGGATGGTCGAGCATGAGGAGCTTGTGCCCCGGGCCATGGATTTAGCCAGGCAAATAGCAGACAAGCCTGGGGCTGCGCTTCGCATGTCCAAGCGGCTGCTCAGGTTGAGCCAGTCCAGTAGCATGGAGCAGATGCTGGAGCAGTCAGCAGCCTATCAAGCCCTTTGCCACACTACAGAGGAACATATGCAGGCCCTGCGAAACATTTTGGAAAAGTAGGGGTCTGCAAAAAAGGCCCGGGCTGAGAAGCCTCGGGCCTTGAGAAAAATGCCTGTCATTATGTTTTAGAAGCCGAAATCCCCATCGCTCATGTCGTCGCTAAAACCAAAGTCAGCCTCAGGCTCCTTGGTCTTGCCCTTGCCCTCTGCAGCTGCTGCAGGGGCTGCTGCTCCTGCTTCGCCGGAGACAGTAACCACTCCGTGCTTTTTGACCTCTTCTATCTTGGCCAGCAGGTCGTCCACCTTCTGCAGGTAATCGTCAACCTTGGAGGCTGAGGCTATGATCTTCTTCTCGCCTTCATCCTTCATCTGGGCCTCAAAGTCCTGGACTTTAGTCTCCAGGCCAGCGATCTTCTTCTTGTTTTCCTCCAGCTGGCCTTCGTACTGGGCTATCTTGTCCTTTTGCTCCTGGATGGTCTGCTTGTATTCTTCCAGCTGGGAGAAAATGTTGTCCACTTCCTCCTGCACATCCGCAGGCAGGCTCAGAACAGAGACATTCTCCCCTAGCTCAGTGACTTCTTCGCGCTTCATGCGTGTCAGCTCAGGATGCTGCTCATAGATCCAGGATTTACTCATCCCAGAAGCAAAAGGGGCAAACTCCTTGTCCATCTGCTTTTGGGTCATGAAGCTTAAGAGATCCAAAACATCCTGATTGTACTCCCCGGGCTTGCCCCTCAGGAAGGCAGTGAATGTCTGTATGGGAAATACTTTCCGAGCTTCTGCCATGATAGCCTCCTTAATTTTATAGGACAAACAATTTATCCTGTTTGCGCTCGATTTCTGTGGAGATCCTGCCCATGCGCCTAGCATAGGCCAAAGCAGCCACCCTGTAGACCAGATGCCCCAGCTTGGACCAGGGCAGATAGGCGATGAGCATAAATACACTGATCAAATGTACATAATAAACAATATAGGCCAAGGGGGCCACACTTGCCAGTCTGAAAAGCTGACTCAGAATTCCGCTTAAGGCCACTACCCAGATCACGCCCAAGAGATACCAATCATAATAGGACGAAGCATCCCGACCGGTATCATTAAGGCGTCTTTTGGTAATGTATACCAGACCCACGATCATGGCTATGGCCCCGATATTGGCCAGGATTTTGACCGGGTTCCACAAGGGCATGGGATATTGCATATGCAGGAAAGGCAGCACTTTGCCCCCCCAGTGGGTAAAGGCCACGATACTGGTGACCACGAGCAAAGCAATAAAGCTGTAGAAGAGCACCAAGTGGCCTTTAAACCTTTCCTGGTCAGCTTCTTCCTCTCCACAGTCCTTCCATTTCTTGTGGGTCAGGACCTCTTCCTTTATGACCTGGTACAGGCTGACCCAGATATTGGGTGGTTTCTTATAGCCCACCACAAAGGTCCTGGGCTGGGATTGGAATCCTACAGCCAGATTCCTGATGCCCTTGTAAAAAGAATATATTACAAATAGGGCAGCCAAGCCAAATATAGGATCTATGGAATAGTCACCTGGGAAAATCAGGCCAAAGACAATCTCTCCGTCTGCTGTGGTGGGAAAGGCACCGCCCTGCAGGGAGCCAGTAATCAGCCAGACCAGGAGATAGATAATTGCCGGTATGGCTATCAGCTTGGGCAGGTGTTTTACTGAGCTCATCCATCTGCCTAAAAACTCAGGTCCCACCAGATTGCGATAGGCCATGTTGCGCATGGAGGCCATGAGTTCTCCTGGATTGGCCCCTCTAGGGCACATTTCTGAGCACTGCCCGCATTTGTGGCAAAGCCACATGTCAATGTCGTTGACCAGTTTGTCCTTCAGTCCCCATTGGGCCCAGACCATCTCCTTGCGAGGGAAGGATCTGTCCATAGGAGACAAGGGGCAGACCACACTGCAGGTAGCGCACTGGTAGCACTTCTTGAGATCCTCTCCCCCTGCAGCGCTTAGGTCTTGAATAAACTGCAGATCCGGCTTGATGCGCTGAACGTTTGCCATATGACTCCTCCTCGCCTAGAAGCCCTTGAAGGGGTTCGGGCCTAATTGCAAAATTTCCTGCACAAAATTATCTATCATATCCGGCAGCCTGTCGTAGTCATCAATAGCCACTTCTTCCTGCCTGACCCGTTCAATCTCAATGCCCAGCCGGTCCAGGGTCTCCCCGATGTTCTGCATCCTGCGGCTGCAGAGCTCAGAGCCTTTCATGAAATGGCATTGGTAGTCGTCACCGTACTTGCAACCCAGAAGCAGGCAGCCGTCATTGCCTTTGCCCATGGCATCCGCGATCCAGATGGTGTTCACAGAACCTAGGCAGCGAACCGGGATGATCCTCACATAGGGGCTCCACTTTCTGCCCCGCATGGCTGCCATGTCCAGGGCAGGGTAAGCGTCGTTCTCGCAGGCCAGGACCAGAATCCTGGGGCCTCCTTTGTCTATTTCCTCTGGGACTTTTATCTGGGTGATCATGGACCCAACTTGGCCCACACTGTAGTTATCAAAGGATATGACCCGTTCTGGACAGGCTCCCATGCAAACCCCACACCGTCTGCATCTGCCTGTGTTGGGCTTGGGAGTGCCCTTTTCGTCGTCGTCCAGGGCGCCGAAAGGACATTCCTCTGTACATCTCTTGCATTGGGTACAGCGCACAAAGTTGAACTTGGGATAGGAGAGATCTCCGGACCTGGGATGCACAGCCATACCCCTGTTCACTGATTCCAGGCACTGGATGGCCTTCAGGGCTGCACCCTGGGCGTCAGACTTGGACTTGGCCAGGGTCATGGGCTGGCGTACAGTACCTGCAGCATAAATGCCTGTGCGCCTGGTCTCATATGGAAAGCAGATATAGTTGGAATCTGCGAAGCCGTCAAATAGGTTCAGGTCAGGAAAGGCTAGGCCTTGCCTGTAAGCCAGTTGGACCACTGGATCCAAGGCTGTAGTGGGCACTAAACCGGTGGGAACTACCACCAGATCAGCTTCTATCTCTATATCCTCACCCAGCAAAGTGTTCTCCACCCGGACCACCAGCTGATCGTTCTGCTCAGCATAGACAGAGCTGACTTCGCCCTTGCTGAGCATAATGCCCAGATCATCCTGGGCGCTTTTGTAGTAGAGCTCGTTGATGCCAGGGATCATCATATGCTCATAGATGATATAAGCCAGGGAGTCCGGGAGCATCTGCCTTACATACCCGGCCTGCTTGAGCATGGTCAAAGAGGTGATCTCAGACGTATATGGCAGATGCCTGTAGGATTCCGTGACTTCGAACTTTTCCTCGATCACCGGTTCATCGCTCCCCTGCTCTGCCTCTGCTGCTGCCCTCTCAGCCTCTTCTTTCTCCTGTTGCTCCTGCCTGGCGAACTCATCCAGGAGATGGCTAAAGCCTTGGATAAAAACCACGCTGCTGGGCTTTTTGCCGTCACTGGGCCGGACTATTTCCCCTTTCTTGGCCATTTCTTCCATCTGCATGGCCGTGACTACGTTCTGGTACTTGCCGTAGCCCAGGGGCTGAAGGTATTTGGTGTCCTGGGCCTGCCAGCCGGTGGCCAGCACCACGGAGCCTACCTGCTCCTGCTGCTCTTCTTTTCCTGACTGTATACTGGCGGTATACTGTCCTGGCTGGCCTGCAATTTTCTGCAGGGAGCTGGATGTGTACACAGTGATCTGCGGGTTTTCAGTGGCTTCCTGGATCAGTCGCTCCACCCCCGTATCCTGGACCTGGGTGAAAGGGGGCTCTAAAGGAAAAGTCTTGTGCATCTTAGCTGCGTAGCCGCCCAGCTGTTTCTCTTTTTCCAGCAGAACCACCTCATAGCCTGCCTTGGCGCAACTTAAGGCTGCATGCAGGCCACTCCAGCCGCCTCCCAGGATCAGTATTCTCCTGGTGGTCTCCAGGATTTCCGGATCAGGGGGCTCAGTTTTCTGCAGCTTGGCCACGGCCATATTGATATAGTCCAAGGCCATGTCTTGCAGGAGCTGAGGGGGGCCTTCCTGTGCCTCCTGGCCGGAGCCTTCTGGTTCCTTGTAGCATTTGACGCATTGTTCCCTGAGATTGACCCGTTCCACGAGTATCTGGAGGCCAAAGTCGAAATGTTCCTGATCCACTCGGGGAGAGGAGCCGCAGATGCAGACTGCGTCAACTGCTCCAGAGTCGATGTCCTCCTGGATAGCCTTGCGACCCTGATCGCTGGCCAAAACCTCTTCAGTCTTGATCACTGGGCAGGCTTGTCCCCATTTGTTTTGCAGCTTCTCAGTTAGGGCCTCAAGATCCAAAACTTGGCCCAGGTTGACTTTGTCAAAGTATATACCGATTTTCTCGGGCATTTGGTTACCTCCCTCTCACCGTTTGGATGGCTTGCATAGCAGCGCCAGTAGCAGATTGAGCGGATTTCATCACATCCAGGGGCTCCACAGCGCATCCGGCTGCAAAAATGCCCTTTTCCTCGGAGCCATGTGCAAAACCCTGTTCATCCAAGGCAATATCCAAGGGCAGATTCTGGCCTTCTAAGCTGGGCTGCATGCCAGTGGCCAAGACTACCAGATCAAAGCAATCCTGAACCTGACGCGCGGCAATGGCATCCTCGACAGTAATCCAGACACCGCTGCTCCTGATATCTTCCTCCACTGCAGCCACCTTGCCCTTTATAGTTTTGACTTTGGGGTCTGCCAAAATTTTCTGAGCAAAATTTTCGTATCTGCCTGGGGTGCGCAGATCGATATAGAATATAGTCACCTCAGAGTCCGGGTATTGCTCCCGCACATACTGGGCCTGCTTCAGGGAGGCCATGCAGCAGATGTAAGAACAGTAGTTGAGATGATTTTCATCCCTGGAACCTGCGCACTGCACGAACGCTACCTTTTTAGGAGCCTTGCCATTGGAAGGACACTCTATTCTGCCCTGGGTGGGACCGCAAGGGGATGCCAGACGTTCCATCTGCATATTGGAGATACAGTTTTTGATATTGCCTGCTCCCAGATTGGTCAGGTTAGTGACATCATAGGGCTTCCAGCCTGTTGCCAGAATGATGCTTCCTACCTGCAAAGTAACGGTCTTTTCCTTTTCTTCCAGGTTAATAAACTTACTTTTGGCAAGCTTTTTCTTTTCCTCTTCATTTAAGTACTCCGGCTGCAAAACAAAGCGATGTGGATAGGCAAAAGGGATGTCCATATGCAGGGGTTTTTTCTTGCTTAGCCCGAACTCGAAGTCGTTGGGGATATCCTGGCTCAATCCCTTAGCCAAGGGCTCAAGATCAACGCTCTGGGGCGAAGTGTGCCTAGGCTTCAGAATTACAGCTACTTCATAATTGCCAGGTTCTCCGCTGACTGCTGTTACCTCTGCCAGGGTGAAGCACTTCAGATTGGAGTTTTTCCTGATGCGCTGGAACTGGATTTCCAGCCCACAGGAGGGGGGACACAGCTTGGGGAAGTATTTATTGAGTTGCGCTACCCTTCCTCCTAGATAAGGGGCCTTTTCCACAAGGTAAACCTCATGGCCCAGCTCAGCTGCCTCCAGGGCGGCGGTAATCCCGCTGAAGCCTCCCCCGATGACAAGTATGCTCTTTGACATTTGCTTCCTCCCTCTGACGACTTAAATGGCTAAATGCTTATCTGCAGGAGAATTTGTACCAGTTGTGCTGTCCTCTAAAATATTTGATGGAAATTTTCAAATCCCTGGCCTGGTAAATCCTGCTGCTGTAAGGCCTTGGATGGGCTAAAGCCTTTTCAGGTTGGGCCAAAATGGTCTAAGCCTAAACTAAGTAAATTCCCTGCACAGGGCTTTTGTCCGCATATGCAGAATTCAGATTTTACTTAGTTCAGGCTTAGACCATTTATTCACAGTAAACAGGCCGCAGGCCCGAAGACCTGCGGCCCGGATTTCCAGGACTAATCAGGGATGATCTGATAGTACGGACGCTTGAACAGATGGGTTTCACCTTTTTGCGGATCGTACTTGGAGTTCACAAAGCACATCCACTTAGAGTCGTCTATGCCCATGGCGTCTGCACGGTAGTAGAAGCCTGGGTAGCGGGATTCCTTGCGGAACTCAATGTGCTGCATATGCAGGCGTACAGTCCACAGCCTGTGGAACTGCTCCCAGCAGCGAAGCAGATCGTGCAGGTCCCTGGCTCCCAATTTTGCGGAGTCTTCCTCGAGCATATCCAGGAGATGGAAACCTGCTTTGAGCATGGCCTCTGATGTGGTGTAGTAGGTGGCACATCCACCGCCGTACTCGTCAGTTGCCTTGACCAGGCGGAACATGAAGTTTCTGGGTGTGATGTAGTGGGGGTTCACACTAGGATCAGTGGATTCCGCCTTGGTTTCTTCGTAGACGTACCAGGGCCTGTAGATCTCTTTCTTCAGCTCCTCTGCGCTTTGCTGCAGGGCGGGCTGATAGTCCTTGTGATCCACACACCAGCGTACCAGCTGCTTTCCGGCCATTCTGCCTTCAGCGTGGGAACCTGAGGAGAACTTGTGTCCAGAGGCGCCTACACCGTCAGCACAGGTGAACAGGCCGTTTACAGTGGTCATCCGGTTGTAGACCTTGCCGTTGTCAGCCTTGATCTTATAGTCGTCAGGTACCCAGTCTTCATCCGGCCCGGAAACCCAGATTCCGCAACAGCCGGAGTGGGAGCCCAGCAGGTAAGGCTCGGTGGGCATCAGCTCTGAGCCTTTCTCCTCTGGCTTGACATTCATGGCTGCCCAGAGGTTGGCCTGGCCTGGGCACATGTCCAGGAAGTCCTCCCAGGCTTCAGATTCCAGGTGCTTCTGCTCGTTCTTGCTCAGCTCCTTAAAGGTCTCCTGCAAGGCAGTGGCAGTGTCCATAAAGATAGGCCCGCGGCCTTCACGCAGCTCGCGCATCATCATGTGGTTGCGCAGGCAGGTGGGAATAACCGCACCTGTGGCATAGCCCCTTTCCTGGTAGGGCTTGAGCATGGAGGCGTTGGTCTGGGTGTAGTCCTCGCCCTTGGCGTTGGTGGCCTTGGCCTTGAAGAGCAGAAACCAAGCGCCCACAGGACCGTAACCATCCTTGAACCTGGCAGGCACGAAGCGGTTTTCCATCATGGTCATCTCTGCTCCTACCTGGGCGCAGAGGGCGTAAGTGGAGCCGGCGTTCCAAACCGGATACCAGGCTCTGCCCATGCCTTCGCCAGTAGACCTGGGCCTGTAGACGTTGACCGCGCCTCCGCAGGCTACGATCATGCCTTTGGCCTTAATGACGTAGACCTTGTTTTCCCTCACGGAAAAACCTGCGGCCCCGGCCACACGATTGGGCTCTTTGGCGTCCAGGAGCAGCTTGACGATAAAGATTCGCTCCAGGTAGCGGTCTTCGCCCAGTGCGTTCTTGGCTGCCTCAGCCACGATGACCTTGTAGGACTCGCCATTGATCATGATCTGCCAGCGGCCGGAGCGAACCGGAGTGGCTCCGGTGCGCAGGGAAAGGCCCTCGGACTTGGCCTTGGCGCCGTCCAGGTTCTTGCCTTCTTTCTTAACCCAGATGGGCAGGCCCCATTCCTCGAACAGATGCACGGAGTCATCCACATGCCGGCCCAGATCATAGATCAGATCCTCGCGGACGATCCCCATCAGGTCGTTGCGCACCATGCGTACATAATCGTCAGAGTTGTTTTCGCCCAGATATGTGTTGATGGCGGAAAGTCCAGGGGCCACAGCACCGGATCTCTCCAGGGCGGCCTTGTCTACCAAAAGCACCTTGACCCCATATTTGTCAGCCCAGTTTACGGCTTCATAGGCAGCTCCGCAAGCGCCCATGCCGCCGCCGACAATCAAGGCATCGGTTTCCAGTTCCACCACTTCCGGCTCGGAAATGGGAAGTCCCTTGGTTACATCTTTGCTTGGTATCTGAGGCATACTCATTCTCCTTGTTCTCAGCTTTTAATAGGTTCCCACAGAGTTTCATTACGCTGTGAGCTATCCTGCATTGGCTTATTTATCTGTTGCCACCCTCGCAGGAGGTATCCAGCCAGCACTGGGTGGTATCTACGTCCTGGACCTCAAATTTTTTGTTCAAGACCTCTTGGGGAGTAGGCAGCTCTGTCTCGGTGAACAAGTAGCTGTTCTCCAGGTCCTGGGGCTCAGGCTTACCCTCAAAAGGCTTGATGGAGCCTTCAGGGGTAGTACGGATGGGGAACTTAAACCTCTTGACCTCGCCGCTGCGGAACTGAATGGTCCACATAATGTCCTCTGCGCTGCGCAGGGGGATGCTGGTACCGCCCATGGGGGCGAAGTCAGCGTAGGGCCTGGCAGTGATAGCACCCTGGGGGCAGATCTTGATGCAGGAGTAGCACTCCCAGCACTGATCAGGCTCCTGGTTATAGGCCTTCATTTCCTTTTCGTCCAAAATCATGAGATCGTTGGGGCAGATGTACAAGCAGGCTGTCTTTTCTCCGCCTTTGCATCCGTCGCATTTTTCAGGGTTTACGTAGGTTGGCATGTTTCCCTCCTTAGGATTGTTTTTGTATACACCAAACGCCTGTATTATAGAAAAGGAAGTTGCTGCAGATGCAAAAGCCTGCTGCTATTCAGGCTCATTTGGTATCTGCAGCGCTCTCATTCACTTCCTTTAGGGCTAACAGCCCGGGGCTAACAGCCCGGGGCTAACACCGGCTTGTTTCTCCTTAAAAAGCCAATTCTGAAAGTCATATTGATGATCGAGGTTTGTTGAGTCTGCCACCAATTTGTCCTTCAGGAGCACTCGATTTGTCAAGGAAAAATTAAGCCGGTAGCTTTTTTTCTTTTGTCGTGAGCTCCAAGGTCCTGCCCGGGATCTGGTTTAGATCTGTGGCGGGGGCAGATAGTCGGATTCCTTTTCTGCCAACTCCTTGATCTCATCCACTCGGGCCAGGGTGTTGTCCACCACTTTGGGGTCCAGGGTCTTGGCTTTGGCAATCTCCTCGAACAGGGTTCGATTAAAAGCCAAAGGGGTATCAGTGATAGCTCCCCTAGAGTCAGTACGTGCGGTGTCAAAGTTCTTCATTATTGCCTGGGCCTTGTCGTCTGGGATCTCCATGGTAAAGGCCTTCAGGTTGCCTCCGAACATATACTCTACTTTGTCCTCCAGGCCGCTGCCCTTCAGGGCTTCCATGCGTTTGTCGTCCAGGAGAACCACGAAAGTCTTGGACATATTTATTTCCTCCTAAGTCAAGGTTGGGTGCTTAGACATCCAAATCAGGAAGGTCAACTTCCAGATTCTTGTCCTGTCGGATCACATAGTTCTGGTTGCAGAAGGGGAAATTGAACTCCTTCCACCATTTCACAACTGCTTCGTAGACCTCAGGCCGGAAAATGACCCTGGGGGGATAGATGCCTTCACCCACCATACCCCGGATAAAGCTGCCGCTGAACTTCTCCTTTTGCTTGGTATGGCCGCAAGATTCGCTGTAGGCGATTTCCTGGCAGACTGGGCAGTACCAAAACTCTCTCATGTTCTGGGGCCGGATATGCAGACCGTAGTCCACATCGCAGATGGATTGGTCAAAGCCAAAGCTGGGGATGCCTTTGTCCCAAAGAGTCTGGGTGGCATACTCGTCGTAGAAATCCCCCACAGCAGCGTGGTCGCGGCCGAACATGTGATGGGTACAGCCCATGTTCTGGCGAATAATGCCGTGCAGCATGGATTCCAGGGGATTGCCGTAGCGCATATCCCAGAGACAATAGGAAACCATATGCCGCTCAGGCTTGATGTAATTCCCTTTATTCACTGCCTCGTGGCCTTCCAGGATAGTCTCGTCAGGATAGTCGCCCTTGCGCTTGACTCCAATGATGGCATTGACCAGGATCCCATTACAGGGCTCGATATCCCCGGTGTAGGCTGCATTTTTCATGAGATGCTCATGTCCCACATGGGGAACATTCCTGGTCTGGTGGTTGATGACTGTGCGCCAGCCTCGTTTTTGGAACTCTTCACGGCATTTGATAGGGGGGAACCAGAAACGGTCAAACGGAGGCTTGAACTTAGGCTCGTTGATGATGGTGTACTTTCCAGCCAGAACCACAGGATTGAGGCTCTTGTAGATCACCCAGCCGGGATGCTTCTCGTTGAAGGGCTCCTGGACAACTTCCGGATTATCCTCAGGAGTGCCGAAGACCTTGTGGGCCAGCTTTTCAGGATTGTCAATCCGCCAGATTTCCTCTACATCCAAAATTGCAAAGGGTTTGCCTTTGAGGCGTAAAAGCACCCGATCTCCGGCTGTGACTCCGAGCTGCTTATAGTCTTCCTCGCTGATGTCAAAGACAAGGGGATAGGGAAAAATCCAGTTGTTCAGGAGTCTTCTTTCTTTAAGGATTCTCTCCACCTCAGCCTGCTTCATGGAGCCCTCCACAGGGCTGAAGAAGCCATAGCAGGTGGACATGATTTCCCGATAGACATTGCGCACCGGTACGCCCTTGTCACTCAGGGTGGGTTTGATGTCGTATGCCAGGCAGCCTTTGGCCAGTTTCTTGGCTAACTGGGGATCCCTGACAACCCTCTCTTCAATTCTTCCTCCATGGGGAGGAGGGGTGGTCATTCTCAATGTCATCGCAAACTCCTTGGATTTTAAGTTCAACTGATCTTCCCTGCTGAGCCTGATCAAATTTGCTTGTGCAAAAATTAACAAGTCCCGTTGAGCCTGTCAAGCTTGGAGTCAAAAATAAATTTCAAGTGTTTCGGAAGGATAGTAGGTATTTGCTAGGCAGTTTCTAATATTTGCGCCAAGCTCTGCCTTTGTCACACCGACTCCTTTTCTCGATTTGGGACAGATCAGGAATGTAGCCTGAATTTCCTGTTTGGGTATCATGTTGTGAAAATTGCAACAATGTGCTTTTGTCCTTGCGGCTGACATATACCTGGCAATTGATAGGAGCTATGCTTTTTATAAGCTTGTCGAGCTAGGGGCATTTAGGTACTGTGTCTCACGCGTCAGCGACAACAAGGAAGGAATATGAGTGAAAGAAAGTCAAAATATAGGGATACCAGGGGCAAAGGGCCTGAGTTGCAGGATCTGGATCAGGAGATATTGGTCCTGTTGGACAAAAGGGCAGAGAGTTTCCGGCAAAAGGCCCTGGGCAGACAAAAGCAGGGCCAAGGTTTGGTGGACAGTAAACAGGAAAAAGAGCTCTGGAGGTTTTGGCAGGGATTTTTCCGTAACAAGGGTTGGTCAGAGCAAACAGGCCGCAAGATCTTTAATCTGTTGAACAACTTGGGCTACGAGACCTTGGAGCGAAGTCAAGACAAGGAATTCAGGCTGCAGCCACCCCAGGGGCAAGTGGATATCAATCATGCTGGACCCAGGGATGTTTTCCTGAGCAGGCTGGCCTGCGGCTTGGCAGCAGGAGCGAATCAGGAATTGAAGCTGCCCCAGGCCCTGTTGAATGATGAGCTTTTCGAGTTTATCAAGGCCTGCAATCAAATAGGGGCAGGCTTTTCCTGGCAAAAGGACTTAGTAGAGCACCGCCAGGGCAAGGGGCTGGACTTTGATCGCAAGTCCGTGTTTGTGGGCGAGAGCAGGTTCAATCTTTTTTTGCTCTTGTTTCTGGCCTGTACCAAGGTTGGGACCTGCAGGTTTAGTGGAGCCAGCAGGCTCAAGCAGGAGAGCTTGGGCCAATTGCAGGGGCTCTTACGGGTTTTGGGAGCCAGGGCGGTATCCCTTTTGCCCGGGGGAGAAGGCTTGCCCCTTCGCCTGGAATCCAGTGCAGAGATAGATACTGAGCTGGTGTTGCCCCAGGAAGCTGACCCGGAAATGACAGCAGCTTTGATTCTAGCCCTGGCCAGTGTTGATTTTTTCAAAGAAAAGCTGCGACTGGTCTGTCCAGGGAATTTCCTTGAGCCTTGCACCGAAAGATTGACCCTGGAGTATCTGCTTGGGGAAAAGATGCAGATCAATGCGGAATATGGAGAGGTCTATCTCAGACCGGGCAGCCCAAGTCCAGGGCTGGAGGCAGAGGTCTATCTGGATCCTATGCTTTGCGCACCTTTGTTGCTCATGCCTCAAATTTTGGGAGGCAGGACGGTGCTTTGGGGAAACTTTCCACAGTGGCAGCCATTGGGGCAGGCTGTCTTGGATATCCTGGCTGCAAGTGGGGCCGAGGTGGAGCTGTTAGATCAAGGTATATGTAGCAAGTATGTTGGGCAGGAGAAGGTGCTGGAGCTTGACTGCTCCAAACATCCAGAGCTTTTACCCTTGGCCTTGGGTTTTGCCCTGGCCAAGGCAAAAGGGGCCAGCTTACAAGTTTGTTCCGGTCCTGGCCTGGATTTTGGGCTTTATTTCCTGAACAGGTTGGGGGTCAAGCACGAGCTGCAGGGAGAAAATCTGAGCCTTGGAGCAGGATCAATACATGCAGAACAAGAATTGCAGATCAGGAGCCCAGATCCTGTATGGTGTATAGGGCTGGGCCTGGCAGCCCTGGGTGGAGGTAAGATTACTATTGAGAATCCTGGTGAGATGACCAGGATGTGGCCCCAGTTCTGGGCCTGGTACAAGGGCTGTACCTCTGGTTTTAGGCGAGAAAAAGCATACCAAGGAACTCAGGATGACAAAAAGAGTCGTAGAAGAATCGTGGGCTGAGGACATAGAGTCCCTGGAACAGGAAATGCAAAGACTTGAGAAGCATAAAAAAGATTGTGAGCAAAAGCTGCGCCAGCTAAGGGCAAAAGAGGATCCTGCCTCTGGTGTGGTGTTTGCTCAAGAGATCCATGGCCTGCTTACCAAAAAGCTAAGCCTGGAGACAGAGCTGGAGTTTTGCCGCAGGAAGAAAAACAGGTTCTTGCTGGAGCAGGATCTGGGATAGCCTCGAGGTTTTTGGCCTAGAGATCCTTTTCTAACTGCAGGATGTTGGCTTTGGTTCCAGGGTCACTTAAGTACTCCATGCGATCTGCAATGTTTTTGATGAGATAGAGGCCCATACCCCCGATCTGGGGATTGTTGAGATCCGGATCAGGTACTTCCTGGGGCTTGAACCCTGGTCCGTAATCCAGGACTTGCACTGTGATCTTTTGGGGGGAGAGCCAGAGTTTAAGCTCTAGTCTGCCCTGTTCCTGTTCAGGATAAGCGTGCCGAATAACGTTGGAACAGGCTTCGTAGATCACGAGCTCCAGGTTGTAGGCCAGCTCATCCTCCCTGTATTGCAGCCCGGGGTGGCGGGTGAACAGCGCCTTAGCAAAGTGGCCGATGCAGGGCAGATAGGCCATTTCCGCAGGCACCTGCAGATAAACCTCTGGATTGCTGCTCATGGGCACCCCTTGTTGCTTACAATGTTGCTCCCACCTGGGTCCATAAACCACCTCGCATAAAAATGGCAGTGAATACGAAGGCAGGAATAAGCAGTACGGCTCTATTTCTTGAGCTTAGCCCTTCATACTGGGAGGCTGTCCAGTGGATTCTAAGACCGCCCGCCAGTAATTGGAGCTGGTGTTCAGCTTGCGTCTTTCCTTAATCACCAGGTCCAACGGAAGATGGATGTAATGATCCTGCAGGTTGCTGATCACCATGTTGGTTTTGCCTGCCATGGCGGCATGCACTGCGTTTTGCCCCAGAAAACCGCAGTAGACACGGTCGTTGGCATTGGCTGGTATGGAGCGAATGATATAGCTGGGGTCTATAAATTTCAAGGTAATTTCAATGTCCATCTCCTGGAAGTAGTCCTTGATCTTGGCCTGGAGCAGACTGCAGATGTCTCCTAGCACTGGGTTACCGGAGGGATCGGTGGCCACTTCCTGTCCATTGAGATGGGTCTCTTTTCGGTACAGGTCTTGTCCTGCCCCTTCAGCCACCACGATGACCGCATGTCCCCTTGTTTTGAGCCGTTTGCGAAGGTTCTCCAAAAGGCCGAGCCTGCCCTCTAGCTCAAAACTCTCCTCTGGGATGAGTACATAGTTGACATCCTTCTGGGCCAGGCTGGCCTCTGCTGCTATGAATCCAGCCTCCCTGCCCATGAGCTTGACCATGCCAATGCCGTTTGGTGCACCCAAGGCCTCGGTATGGGCGCAGCGGATGGCCTCGGTGGCCTTGGTCACTGCAGTATCAAAGCCAAAGGTGCGAGAGACAAAATAGATGTCATTGTCTATGGTTTTGGGGATGCCGATAATGGAGATTTTCATTTGCCGCCTGTGCACCTCGCTAGCTATGGCTGAAGCGGCTTTCATGGTTCCATCCCCACCGATCAGGAACAGGATATTGATGTTCATTCTCTCTAAGGCGTCTACTATTTCCTCCGGGGATTGGGGGCCCCGTGAGGAACCCAGGATGGTGCCTCCAAAGGAATGTATCTCTGAGACGTTTTTCGGGGTCAGCTCCCAGACTTCGTGGCCGTATTTGGGGATAAAACCCTGTAAGCCGAACCTGATGCCCAAGGTGGTGGGAATTTTGTACTGGTGCTGGGCCTCCATGACTATGGCTCTGATGACATCGTTAATCCCTGGACAGAGCCCCCCACAGGTAACTATGGCGCACTTTGTCTTACTGGGATCGAAATATATCTGCTGCCTTGGCCCGGCCTGCTCAAAATCGTAATACACAGGCTCCTGAGCAGCATGGCCCAAGACCTCCTGGGGCACAGAAAGGGTTATTTGGGCCTGATCCCCTATGTTGGTGCCAAAAGGCAAAGGATTTTTGATCTTGGCCTGACCCAGATCTTGAATCTGGGCCTGTTGGGGTTGATTAGAGGGCATGTTGGTTCTCCTAAGCTGAGTTTAGGCTGATTGACTGTTCTTGCATTTGAAAACCAAGGCCAATTAGGTTTAAACTTTGTTGAAAATGGCCTGTAAAGACTTTATGCTTACGTAGAATCACTTGCTTTATGCCTGCACGAGATAGTCTAATGCAAAATTTAATAAAATAAAATAACAGCTAAGGAGGCTCATATGCAAGCACTGCAGGTGAAAAGTCGAAAAAGAGAGGAAATGCTGGATATTAGCAATCAGGTTCAGGATCTGGCCAGGGAGCAGGGCTGGAAGGAAGGGATTTTATTTTTGTTTTGCCCCCACACCACTGCTGCTTTGACCATAAATGAGGCTGCAGACCCCACTGTGGCAGAAGATATCCTGAACTGCCTGCGCAAGCTGATACCTTGGCAGGGGGAGTATAGGCACATGGAAGGCAACAGTGATGCGCACATCAAATCATCTCTTTTGGGCTGCAGTTTGCAGGTGCCGCTTAGCCAAGGCAAGCTTGCCCTGGGTACCTGGCAAGGAGTCTTCTTTGTGGAGTGCGATGGGCCCAGGACAAGGCAAGTTTTTTTGCAGCTTTTCGCGGCTTGAGGATAGAGGACAGATAAATCAAAGAGCTCTTGTTCTTGGTTAAGGCTTGTTGTCTGGTTTCTGGTTTTTTGCAGTTAGATCTGCGCTAGAAGGCAGGTGGCTGGTCCTGGTGCGCAAATGCTGCAGCTCTGTCTCCTTGCTCTGGCTGGAGAGGACTTGGCAAAGGAGTTGTACATATTCTGGGTGTTCAGGCCTCAAGGCAACGCTTTTTTTGAGCAAAAGCTCAGCTATCTCCGGGTCCTCGTTTTGCAGCAGATACAATCTGGCCAAGAGGTGCATGGCCTCGCAGTCCTCTGGATTGTGGTTTAAAGCCAGGTGCAGGTTCTCCCTGGCATCTTGCAGCCTGTTCTCCTGCATGTGCAACCTGCCCAAAAAGCGATAAGCGAATCTCTGACCTGCATCTGTCTGAGCTGCCCTGGAGTACATCTGCCTGGCCTGCTCTATGTGGCCTTGCTCTTCTGCTATCTGGCCCAGCCGCAAAAGACTGAAGCCTGTTTCCGGTGCCAGCTCCAGACAGCTTTGAAAACAGCCCCGGGCAGTCTCTCTGTCCCCCAGACGCCAGCAGATATAGCCGTAGTTGAAAAGGGTCAAATGGTTCTTCGGTTCCTGCTCCAGGACCCTTTGGAATTCCCTGCAGGCCAGATGGGCTTGCCCCAGTCTGGCATAACAGATGCCAAGGGAGTTGCGGGCCAAGGTATTTTGCTGGTCCAAAACCAAGGCCAGCTTGTACTCTTCCAGGGCTGCGGTGAGGTTGTTTTGATTGAAGTAGCGGTCAGCGCTGATGGTCAGGGAGGTTGAGTTGAGACTGACGAGTGCTGAATGGGGCAAAAGCAGGGCATGCTCCAAAGCCTTACGGGCGTTGTCCAACAGCTCTGCCTTGGATAGGCCCAAACAGGGATAGCAGGCCAGGCCTATGCTTATTCTGTCTTGGCTTATCTCCTGTAAGGCCCCTTGCAGTTCCTGCAAAAGGGAGGTAGCTGCCTTTTCTTCCATGTCCGGGATGTACAGGATCCAGCAGCAGCTGCTGTATTCTCCCAAGATGGCCTTGGCCTGTTGAAGATTTTCTCTGAGCCTGGACCAAAGTTGACTCTGCCCTGGGCTTTGTAGGTGGAGCCTAGGGCTTTCCGTGCCCAAAGCCTTCGAGCTGCACAGGGCCAGACAGAAGCTGTTCATGTTTGCCCTGGCTTTTTGCCAGGCCTGCAGGAAGCTGTGCAGGGCCAAGGGTTCTAAGGTATGAGCCTGTTCCAGATTCAGCTCCAGCTCTTGAGCAGGCTCCACCTGATCCTGTTTTCCTGGCTGGTGCAGGAGCCTGTCTCCAACCTCTGGGTACTTGCTGGGGTCATTTAACTGCAGGATTTCCCCTTCTGCCTGCTCCCAGCTCACCCTGGACAGGATCATTTCAGCCTTAGGCTGGGCAGCTGGATCTGAGTCTGTTATTAAAAAGCGTTGTCCTTCCCGGGCCAGGTGAACTCTGCCCAGGCTTACCATAACCCTGTTCAAGGGGAGATTCTTGATGATGCTCCCGCCTTGGGTTAATATCTGGCTAAAGGAGATTATATTTTGTCCATTTACAGCTTGCGGGGCTTTTTGGGCCGCCAAAAGACTGTTTCTCAGTAAGGTCGCGGCTTGTTCCCTCAAGGATTGTTGCAAGGCCCAGCCAGTGAGATCCTGGGGATAACAGCTGTAGCCGCAGGTGACCTTGGGGCTTATCCTTTCCTCGGTGGCGGGATATTCCAGCTGCAGCTGTTCCAGGTCCTGAAGCAGCTGCAGACCGGTCTGCCTGCAGGTGGAAGCTTCAGCCTGGGGCAGGAGCAGGGCAAAGCAGGACTCTCCTGCCCGGCCCAGGATATATTCCCCAGAGGTTTTTTGGTTTAAAAGACCTACTATGTCCTGCAGTAATTTTTGGGTAAAGGAAAAGCCGTAATGGAGCTGCAGGGAAGGTTGGTGGTGCACATAAAACAGCAAGATGCCCAATTTGGACCTGTAAGGGGGCAAATCAAGCTCCTCTGAGGAACTTTGCCCTGGCTGGTGACAGCGGCTTATCAGCTCGATCTCCTGCTCAATATTCACAAGCAGATGCTGCCTTTGCAAGGCACCAGATTCTGCGTCTGACTTTTGTCCTTTCTGCAGGCTCAGGCTTTGCAAAAAAAGTGTGCAGTATTCCATCAAGAGTCTACACTGACTCCTGGGCTCCTGCAGCTGCACACCTTGGAGCAGGAAAATACCCAAAAGGCGGCCTTGGACTGCTAGGGGCAGGAAGAGCTTACCTTCTGAGCTTAAATGCAGGGCTTGATAATGACCTTGGCTATCCAGAAGTCCATTGGGGAGTGTTCTGGGAAAATAGATTGAACCTGAGTCAAAGGAGATGCTGCGACTTAGGGCCCCCTTTAAAGCGGCCTCATTTCTGATAAGATCGTCAGCAGTGATATCCCTGGAAATAAACTGCTCCTGATCCAAATTGCTTGCTCCTGCTTTAGAGGTTAGAGTTGTAGCTAAGCTTGAGGCGGGCTCTGTTTTGTGGCAAGCAAAGCCCCTGTCGCATCTTTTTGGGACAAGGGCAATACTAATAAGGAGAAGCCCATGGATCAATCTTTAAATCCTGTTTTTCAGGCCATATTCCAGCGCAGAAGCATCCGGAGCTTCACCTTGGATGCCTTGTCCAAGGATCAGATGTGGCTTATCCTGCAGGCCGGACAATGGGCTCCTAGCGGCTTGAACAACCAGCCCTGGCGCTTTTTGCCAGTTTGGCAGGGAGATCCCAGGCAGGAGCTGTTGGCTGAGTGTACCAAGTATGCAAGGATAATCCGTGAGGCTCAGGCCTTGATCGTGGTTTTCCTGGATCAGGACCAGGTCTATAGTCAGATCAAGGATCAACAGGCAGTCGGGGCTTGCTTGCAGAATATGCTCTTGGCTGCCCACAGCTTGGGGCTGGGCGCAGTATGGCTGGGCGAGATCCTGAATCAGGAGGAACAGGCACTGCGAGCCATGGATGTGAATGGGGAAAGGTATAAATTGATGGCGGTGCTGGCCCTGGGCTACCCGGCGCAGGAGGGGCACTCCAAGCGCAAACCTCTGTCTGAACTATTACTGGAGGAAATGTAGTATGCTAAATGTGCAGGATTTCCCTTTGGGCCCTCTGCAGACCAATTGTTTCGTGGTCTACAATCAAAACGAAGCCTTGGTGGTGGATCCAGGGGGAGAGCCGGATCCAGTCCTGGATTTTATACGGCGCAAAAATCTCAATTTAGTATTCATCTTGAACACTCACTTCCACTTTGATCACATTTTGGGCAACAGGAGTCTGCAAAAAGCCATCCAAGTGCCGATCCTGGCCAGCCCAAAGGATGATTCCCTGCTTCAGGCCCAAGTGGGAGGAGGCGGAGGCATGATGGGCTTTCCCACTGTGGAGGCCTTTGAGTACCAGGCCCTTGAGCCGGGCAGCTATACTTGGCTGGGAGAGGAGTGCCAGGTCCTGGCCACGCCAGGCCATACTCCGGGGAGTCTGTCCTTTTATTTTCCCCAAAGCTCAATGGTCTTTTCCGGGGATTTGATTTTTTCCAGATCTGTGGGCCGAACGGATTTCCCTGGGGGCAGCACCGAGGCTCTTTTGCAGTCAGTAAAGGAGAAGATATTCATTTTGCCGGAAAAGACAGTGATCTATGCCGGCCACGGACCGCAGACCACGGTACACGAGGAAAAGCTTTTCAATCCATTTTTCCAGGAAGGCTTTTTCCTGTAAGCACTTCTAGGCCAGGACATGTCCTTACCTGATGTGGTTCAGGGTATTTCCAGGGCAGGGGGCGTGCTGCGCGGATTGGGCAAATTCCTTGAGCTAGGCACTGCCACTCGCTGTTTGGCTTGCGGAAAGGTAATCCCTGTGCTCCAGTCCAGGGTGATGTGCTGCGAGCAGTGCCAGGCCGAGTTAAGGCTTAGAAAGAAAGGGTTTTGCCCAGGGTGTGGGCTGATCTTTACGAGTGAGCAGGAGGAACCCTATTTCTGTCTGGATTGCCGTATCAAAAGCCCTCCCTGGCAAGGATTCGGTTTTTTCCAGGCCTACAAGGGCCTGTTGCGGGAGTTGATTTTGGCCTACAAATACGAGGTCCAGCTAGGCTACAACAGCCTATTACGCCAACTCCTGCTGCAGGCTTATGAGCTGCACCTGGCTGGGCACATTGACCGGGATGCTTTAGTGGTGCCGGTGCCCATGCATGCGCAAAGGCTTAAGCAAAGGGGATTTAATCACAGCCTGGAGTTGGCCAGGGGCCTTTGCAACCTGGGTTTGGAGATAGGGCCTGGGGCATTGCAAAGATTAAAGCCTACCAGTCCCCAAACTGGGTTGGGGAAGAGCAAGCGCTGGCAGAACCTGCAAGGGGCCTTTAAGGCCCATAAGCAGGAGGTAAGGGGCAGACAGGTGCTGCTGGTGGATGATGTATACACCACAGGAGCCACTGTGGGTCTGTGCAGCAGGGAACTGCTTCGTGCAGGGGCCAGGCAGGTGCAGGTTTTGGTCCTGGCCAGGGCGGAGATAGGCTGATAGCAGAGCAGGGGAAATGGGTCTGGACCTTTGGGCACGCTTATGGCATTTACTTGCAAGCAATAGGCATTTGACCAGGCTGGGAGCAAAAAGCACATTGCGGTTCGGAAGGAAATATTTTGAAAACCCCAGATGCAAAAGGGTGCATAGTGAGACTTGATCTGGAATACCTGCAGGGGCTGCAAGAGTATATGAGTTCTGGCAGGCTAGCAGAGGACTTTGAGCATTCTGCAGAGGAGAGGCGCTACGAGATTCTGGAATTCCTGGAACAGCTCATGGATCTGGGGGAGCTGGCTGATGAGGTGGCCACTGGGGTCATTTTTAAAAATTCTCAGCTACAGGCCCTGTTTGGGGAGAACAGCCAGAAATAGCGCTTAGTCCCTGTGCTCAGGGTGTACTCAGATTCCCTGGAGAGCTCCCAACCTGCAGGGGGGTGGTCAGTTGTCAGCCAAGGCCTGGAGGAGAAAACTAAAGCCAGGCCCTGGGGCTTCAGGAAAGGCTGGCAAAGACGCAGGAACTCAGGCCAGGCTGACAATGCCCGGCTCAGCATAAGATCTGCCCTATAGACATCAGGCTGCAGCTCTTGGAGCCGGCAGGACTGGACCTGGGTTCTTTTCAGTTCCAGCCTGCCCAGGACATCCTGCATGAAAATGGCCTTCTTCTGTCGAGGCTCAAGCAGCACATATGTGCCCTGGGACCAGTAGATGCGCAAGGGAATGCCCGGTAACCCTGCACCTGCACCAACATCTAGGCTTAGGCAATTCGAGTTAAACTCCAGCTCGGATAATAACCGGGCCAAATGCAGGCTGTCCACGATCAGCCCGTGCAGGATCTGTTTCCAATCTTTCAGGCCTACTAAATTAAAACGTCTATTCCATTTGAGCAGGGTGCTCAGATAAAAGGCCAGAGGGCCCAAGCATTGCTGATGCAGGTCCTGGTAGCCAAGATGGGTATTTTGCAGTTCTTGGCGCAGCTCTTGGATGCTGGGCTCAAAATGGTGTTGTTCTTTTCGCTGGCTTTTGGGCATGCCGGATTTAGAAGGGAAGCTGTGATTTTCAGGAAACATGTAACGTACTTGAGAGTTAAGAGTTTACACGAGATGAAGAAATCAAGGGGCTCAATCAGTATAAATGTTCACCGATTACTGTTTACCGTACTAACAACACCTTATTTAGCAAGTGGTGAAAAAGCATGGCTAATATAGGATATTCTACATGATGGAGCAAACAGCAGGCAAAACAGCAGTGCTTTTCCCGGGTCAAGGTTCCCAGGAAAAGGGTATGGGCAGGGATATTGCAGAAACCTGGCCAGAGGTTATGCAGATCTGGAAGGATGCTGAACAGGCCTCTGGGGTCGAGCTGCGTGAGATATTCTGGCAGGGTGATACTCAGGCCATGCAGGAAACCAGGTATCTGCAGCCTGCCATGTTCGCAGCCAGCCTGGGCATCTGGCATGTTGTAGGCCCCAGACTGCAGCCAGAGTTTGCAGCTGGGCACAGCGTGGGCGAGTTTACCGCCCTGGCAGCTTCCAGTGTCTTGGAATACAAGGATTGTTTGCAGCTGGTGGTCCTGCGGGGCAGGCTGATGTCCGAGGCTGGTCAGAATCAGGCAGGGGGGATGTTGGCTGTGTTGAAGCTGGATCAGCAGACCCTGCAGCAGATCGTGGATCAGGCAGTCGAGCAGACAGGGGGGGAGCTGTGCATAGCCAACTTTAACAGTCCGCAACAGCTGGTTCTAAGCGGCTCTCATGAAGCATTACAGGCAGCAAAGGACCTGATCAAGGCTCACAGAGGCAAGGCCATTGCCTTGCCGGTGAGCGGGGCCTTCCATTCCAGGCTGATGCAGGAGGCGGCCCAGGAGCTGGCTTCTTATATGCAAAGGCTGCAATGGCATAGCCCCAGGTTGACCCTGCACTTGAACTTTAGCGCTCGTCCAGAGCAAGATCCCCAGGCCATTGCCCGGGGGCTACAAAAACAAATGATTTCCCCGGTGCTGTGGCTGCAGTTAGTGCAAGATCAGTGGGCCAGGGGTGTCAGAAGCTGGTTTGAGTTAGGCCCCAGGGATGTGCTCAGCAAGCTGTTAAAATATTGCCTGCAGGACAAGGAGGAACCCTGGCAAGCCAGCAAGGTGGATACTTTGCAGGCAGTGCAGGAGCTCTCAGCCTAAGGGCCAGGCACAAGATCAGGGTGTTTTCCAGGATTTTCAGGTTAAGGCTCCTGGTAACTATCATGCCCTGAATAGAATAAACCAGGCATGGAAAAGTCACTGATTGCCTGACAGTTTTTCGTACTCGTTGTTCGTCCGCACAAACCGTGGAGAGGCAATGCGCGCCAAGGCATATATAGAGCACAGACTTCAGGAGATATTACATACCTGGGGCTATGGCTGGCCAGAGAAAACCCAGGTGGAGCCGCCCAGGGAGGCTGGGTTCGGGGATCTGGCCAGCAATCTTGCCCTGGCCTTGGCCTCCAGGGCCGGGAAAAGGCCTAAGGATCTGGCCCAGGAAATCAAGGCCAAGATTATGCAAGATCCAGGAGAGGTGCAATGTGTGGAGGTGGCCGGGCCAGGCTTTTTGAATTTCACTCTGCGGCCCTGGTTTTGGCAGGAAGTGGCGGCTGAAGTTTTGGAGCAGGCCAGTCTCTATGGCAAAAGTGACTTGGGCCAGGGGCAAAGGGTGCTTGTAGAGTATGTTTCTGCCAACCCTACAGGTCCCTTGCATATAGGGCACGGCAGAGGGGCGGCTGTAGGGGACAGCCTGGTCAGGATCCTGGAGTGGACTGGCTACCAGGTGCAAAGCGAGTATTATCTCAACGATGCTGGCAGGCAAATGTCCATCCTGGGTCAGTCTGTGTGGCTGCGCTATCAAGAGGTCTGCGGGCTAAAGGTCCAGCTACCAGGAGACCTATACCAGGGGGAATATATCCTGGACTTGGCCCGGGAGCTTTACCAGGCCAGGGGCAGTGAGCTTTTGCAGCTGCAGGAAGAGCAGGCCCTGCGTGTATGCAAGGAGCATGCCCTGCAGGGAATTTTAGCCGGAATCAGACAGGATTTGGAAAAGTTCCGGGTCCAGCACCAGGGCTGGTTCCAGGAAAGCAGTTTGGAAAAGGATTTGTGGGGCACCCTGCAGGAGCTGCAGCAGGCAGGCCTGGCCTATGAGCAGGAGGGGGCATTGTGGTTTAAGAGCACGGCCTTTGGGGATGACAAAGACCGGGTGCTCAGGAAATCCAACCAGGAGCTGACCTACTTCGCCTCTGACATCGCCTATCACAGCCAGAAGTTCTCTAGAGGATTTGACTGGCTGGTGGATGTGTGGGGCGCGGACCACCATGGGTATGTGCCCAGGATGAAGGCTGCTGTCCAGGCCCTGGGCAGAAGCCCTGAGGAGCTGCAGGTGGTGCTTATCCAATTGGTCAATCTATTAAGGGCTGGACAGCAGGTAACCATGTCCACCAGGGCAGGGGAATTCGTGACCCTGGCTCAGGTCTGTGAAGAGGTGGGAGTGGATGCCGCAAGGTTTATATTCCTAAGCAGAAAAAGCGACAGCCCTCTGGATTTTGACCTGGAGTTGCTCAAGACCCAGAGCATGGAAAATCCTGTCTATTATGTTCAATACGCCCACGCCCGGATCTGCTCTGTGCTGCGCAAGGCCCAGGAGGCTGGGCTGCAGGAAAGGGATTTGGAGTACAATATCCAGGCCTTTTTGAATACAGAAGAAGATCTGGAGCTGCTCAAGGCACTGGAACAGTTCCCAGGGATTGTCCAAGCCGCAGCCAGGACCTTGAGCCCTCATCATATCAGCTACTATCTGTTGGAGCTGGCAGGCAAACTGCACAGATATTATAATAGGCAGCAGATTCTTGATATGCAGCAGCCGGAACAGAGCCGGGCCAGATTGCTGCTGGTTCGGGCTGTGGCCCAGGTGCTGCAAAACGGGTTAACTCTGCTGGGGGTCGAGGCTCCTCAGGAAATGTAGCAAGCCGGCATGCAAAACAAGAAGAAGCCCCCGGCTCGGGGCAAGGGCAGACAATTCAGCTTTAAGCTTGGTACCAGCGCTCTAGTGCTCTGCATTGGCCTGGCCATGCTTATGCTGGTTTGGGCTTTTATTTTGGGTGTATTGGTGGGCCGAGGTTATTATCCAGAGGGGATGCTTGACAGCCTGGGTGCCGGAGGTGCTGCCCAAAAAAAGGAAGCTGCAGAAAACCCTGCAGGGGATGGGGAGCCCCAGGTTTTGCGACCGGAGGAGCTGGGTTTTTTTGATGCTTTGCAACAGGAGTGGGACCAGGGATTCCAGGAATTAAATCCCCGGACACAGTCAAAACCACCCCAGGCTCAGCCAGCTGAGCAGGTGCAGGAGCCAGAGACCGCGCAAGTCCAAGAAAAGGAAGCTGAGCAGGAGAGGTTCGCTTATATCTATCAGGTGGCAGCCTTCCAAAGGCAGGACCAGGCCCAGGGTTTGCAGGAGAAGCTGAATGGTGCGGGCATAGAGTCTTATATCCAGGAAGTGGACAAAGCTCACAAGCGCTGGTACAGAGTCTACGTTTCTTATGTGGGCACCCCCCAGGAGAACCAGCAGCTGCAATCCAAGCTGCAGGACCTGGGGTTGGATAAGTCTTTTGTGCGCAGCAAAAAGCCCTTTTGAGCGCCGCAGGGTGCAAGATATGCCTGACGAATGTCCAGGGTTGAGCTATTCTTTGTACAGGGCCTATAGATGCTGCCTGTGTTTTCTGGCCCAGAGTCTGTGGCTGAGCAGACGCAGCCATGGATTCTCAGGTGCGGATCCTCCGATCGCGGAGAGATTATATCAGGAGGTTTTGCCATGACGTTTGTTCCCAGCGCAGCCTTTTTTACCAAGGGCATAGGTCGGCACAAAAATCAGCTGCAGTCCTTTGAGCTTGCTCTGAGGGATGCCAAGATAGAAAAGCTGAATCTGGTCTATGTCTCCAGCATATTTCCCCCCAAATGCAAAATTATCTCAGTAGAGGAAGGCATAAGCCAGCTGCAGCCAGGCCAGATAACCTATTGCGTAATGGCCCGCAACTCCACCAACGAAAAGGGACGCTTGGTAGGCTCTGCAGTGGGCATGGCCTTTCCTGCTGACGAGAGCCATTACGGATATATTTCCGAACATCACGCCTTTGGGGCTGACGAGCAGGAGATCGGAGACTTTGCTGAAGACCTGGCCTCTACTATGCTGGCCACCACCCTGGGCATAGATTTCGATCCAGAAAAGGATTATGACGAGCGCAGGGAGATTTATCTCATGAGCGGGGCCATAATTGATTCTGCATCAGCTCCCTGTGTGACCAGGGGGGTGGCTGGGCTCTGGACCACTACCCTATCTGCAGCAGTATTTTTGCTTTAGTCAAGGATGCAGCATGTTTTTCAACTATCTGGATCTGGAACCAAGTCAAGGGCCGCCAGAAGTGTATGTGCTGCCGGTGCCTTATGAGGCTACGGTGAGTTTTCTGCCAGGGACCAGCCAAGGGCCGGAGGCGATCCTTCG
The DNA here is from genome assembly GCA_964494985.1 of uncultured Desulfohalobiaceae bacterium. Taxonomy (GTDB): domain Bacteria; phylum Desulfobacterota; class Desulfovibrionia; order Desulfovibrionales; family Desulfothermaceae; genus CAZBUB01. The sequence continues at coordinate 46,691 of CAZBUB010000006.1, forward strand.
GGCCAGCTATGAGATAGAGACCTGGGATGAACAATTAGGCCTGGATCTCGCTGATCTGGCGAACTTCAGGACTCTGCCTTTTTTCAGGAGCCGTGCAGCCGGACCAGAGCAGATGCTGCAGGCCCTGCAGGATTATCTGCAAAAGGAGCTGAATCCGGACCAGGATTTTCTATTGCTTCTGGGTGGGGAACATACCTTGGCTTTGGCCGGGGCCTTTTTTTACCAGCAGGCTCATCCAGACCTGGTGGTCCTGCAGCTGGATGCCCATGCTGATTTGCGCTCCAGCTATCAAGGCAGTCCTTACTCCCACGCCAGTGTCATGTCTAGGATAATGGATTTGGGCCTGCCCCTTGCCCAGCTTGGCATCCGCAGTCTGTGCCAGGAGGAATCTCGATGCATTCAAGATGCGGGCCCTGATGAGCTCTTGACCCTGTTTTCCTGGGATCTGCCTGAGCCAGAAACTGCAGCGGACAGGCTACGCTCCTTCGTGGGCAGCAGGCCTGTGTATATCACCTTTGACACTGACGTCTTAGATCCTTCCCAGATGCCAGGTACCGGTACTCCGGAGCCAGGCGGGCTGGATTTTGCTTGGCTGCAGAGGTTCTGGCCTAGGTTCCTGCCCGGAATCAAGCTGGTGGGGATGGATTTCTGCGAGCTCCTGCCCCTGGCAGGGGCAGGAGTGGTCTCGCAGTCCCTGGCAGTGAGGTGTATCAACAGGATTTTAACTGTGTATTGGGGTGCTGCCCATGACTGACAGGAAGTTCTTCCGCCAGGTGAATAAGATGGTGGATCCGGATCACCTGGATCTAACCCCTCTGGACTCCCTGGATCCGGATCAGATCCAGGATTTTGACCAGCTGCTGAGCGCCATGTCCAAGACCGCTTTTGGCGGCCGCAGCCTGGGGGAAGCCCTGGATGTGCTGCAGCTCATGATAGAGGACGAGGATTGCCATGTGGTGGCCACTTTCTCCGGGGCCATGACCGTAGCCAAGATGGGCAAGTTGATCTGCAAGATGCTGGATAAGGGCTGGGTACAAAGTGTGGTCTCCACCGGGGCCCTGATGGCCCACGGGTTTATTGAGACCCTGGGCCTTAGGCACTACAAGTTCGAGCCAGAGAGGCACAAGGATGAGCAGCTCTGCCTGGCTGGCTTAAATCGGGTTTATGATACCCTGGAGCCGGAGCTGAACTTCGTGCAGGCGGAAAAGGTGCTCTCGGCTGTCCTGGAGGAGTTCAAGCAGGAGGAGCACCTTTGCTCTTACCGGTTTTGCCAGTTGATAGGCAAGCACCTGAGTGAGCACTATCCAGGCCAGAAAGGTATCTTGAAGAGCGCTTATGAGCAGGACGTGCCAGTATATATCCCGGCCTTTACAGATTCTGAGCTGGCCCTGGATGTGGCATCCTATCTGCTCAGTCATTTTTCTGAGCTGAGCCGGGAGGAATTCGATCCCAGGATCCTGCCCTTCCAGTTCAATCCCTTTTTGGACCTTTTCCATTACACCAACCGGGCTACCCGGGCCAAGAAGCTGGGCATCTTTACCATAGGAGGCGGCGTGCCTAGGAACTGGGCCCAGCAGCTGGGACCATTCGTAGAGATGGCATTGCAGAGGATGCCAGATCTGGAATGGGAGCTGCAGCGCTTTATGTATGCAGTGCGCATCTGTCCAGAGCCCGACCATTGGGGTGGGTTGTCCGGCTGCAGCTACCAGGAGGGTGTTTCCTGGGGTAAGTTCCTGCCGCCCTCCCAAGGGGGCAGGTTTGCAGAGGTCAAGTGCGACGCTACCATTGCCTGGCCCATCCTGGTCAAGGGTCTGCAGGACAGGCTGGCCAAATCCTAAGCTTGGCAATATGCAACTTCCATCAAGAGTGTAGGCAGTATTATGCCAGAAGCAGAAGGCAGGATTTTCGAGTTCAAGGGCCAGGAAAATATTCGGCCGGATTTCTTGGAAACCATCCCCCTGGAGGCTCCTGAGCAGTATATTAGGACCGAGACTCAGGAATTCGTGGCTGTTTGTCCTTTCAGCGGACTGCCGGATATTGCCAGGCTGACTATAGAGTATTACCCCCGAGGAGGCAAATGCATTGAGCTGAAATCATTGAAGTATTATATTGCCAGCTTCAAGGACGTGGGCATATACCAGGAGCAGGCCACGAAGCGTATCTATAAGGATCTCAGGCAAGTCCTGGAGACCGACCGGTTGCGGGTAAGTACCAGGTACAATGTACGAGGCGGATTTGTGACCACAGCTGTGCAAGGGGAGCTCTAGGCCATGGAGCCTGGCAAGGCAGAGATCCAGTTCGCATTTCTGCTCTTGGTCTGTTTGTTTGTGGGCAGCTTGACCATTTCAGCTGTCCTGGCGGCCAAGATTATCACTGTGTTGGGGATCACGGTCCCGGCTGGGGTCCTGGCCTATGCCTTGACCTTTATCTGCACTGATGTGATCAGCGAAATCTGGGGCAAACAGACCGCCAGGCTTGTCGTCTGGAGCGGATTTGCAGCCTTGGTTTTTGTGCTGCTTTTGATCCAGCTGGCCCTTTACTGGCCTGCAGCGGAGATCTGGGGCCTGCAACAGGAGTTCGCAGCTATCCTGGGCGTGACTCCCAGGATTATTCTGGCCTCTGTAACCGCCTACCTCTGCAGCCAGCTCCTGGATGTGCAGGCCTTTCACTTTTGGAAAAGGGTGACCAGGCATAGGCATCTCTGGCTGCGCAACAACTTCTCCACAGCCCTGTCCCAGCTGTTGGACTCCTTTGTCTTTATCAGCATCGCCTTCTATGGACAGGCGCCCATATATTCCCTGATCTGGGGCCAATGGGTGGTCAAGCTGGGCATTGCCCTGTTGGACACCGGGATAGTCTATCTCCTGGTCTGGTACTTAAGGCCCAGGGTGCGGGTACTGGCTTGCAATTGAGGCGCGGTGAACATGTTCTGGAGGTGCAGAGGCTGATCTGGCGGGGCAGGGGACTGGCCCGTCTGCCTGAGGGCAAGGTGGTCATCCTGGCTCCGGGGGCTTTTCCCGGGGAGACTGTGCGGGCAGCTGTTACCAAGGAGAAAAAAGATCACCTCCAGGCCAGGGTGGAAGAGATCCTGGAGCCTTTGAACAAAAGAAGGCCCCATCCCTGTCCCAGGGCCGGGATCTGCGGGGGCTGCACCTTCGGAGTCCTGCCTCAGAGGCTGCAGCTAGGGCTGAAGCTGGATTTGGTCCGGGAAACTCTGCGCAGGCAGTTGCCTTCTTCCTGCAGGCACCAGGCTGAGCTGGACTGCAAGGTCTATCCCAGCAGGCCGGCCTGGAGGTACCGCTGGCGGGGCAAGATCCAGGTCAGGGATGGAGATCCTTATTTGCAGGGCTTACAGGGCTCTGGGCTGGTCTACAGCCCAGACTGTCTGCTCTATGCCCGGCCTTTGGGGAGCAATCTGTCCGGGATCGCAGCAAGGCTCCAGGACGGCAGCCATATCCTGGCAGCCAGTCCCAGGGATCAACAGGTCAAGGCGGCTGACGAATCCGGGACAATTCTGTTGCCTTTTGATCATTACGGCTTTGATCTGAAGCTGCCCCCTAGAATCTTTTTCCAGGCCAACTGGGCACTGAACCAGACCCTGGTGGAACTGGTCTGCTCCAGGCTCCGGGGCTGGGAGCGGGTAGCGGACATGTACTGCGGGGCAGGCAATTTTGCTCTGCCCCTGGCTCTGCAAGGGAAGCAGGTTCTGGCCCTGGACAGGGATTTTCAGGCAGTGGCTGCAGGCAGGGCGAATGCCAGAAGGCTGGGCCTGGACAATGTCTGGTTCCAGGCCTTAAATCTGAACAAAAAGGACTTCATGAGCAGGCTCTGCAGGTTCAAGCCCCAGGCGCTGATCCTGGATCCGCCGCGCAGCGGGGCTGGCAAGGCCTTACAGGGCCTGCAGGAGCTTGGGGAGCTTAAGGAAATGCTCTGGGTTTCCTGCGATTTGGTGAATACCTGCAGGGATTTAGCCTTTTTTCTGGGCTCGGGTTGGAGGATAACTGAGATGATCCTATTGGATATGTTCCCCCAGACCTGGCATTTGGAGATGCTGCTTAGGCTGCAGAGGTAGGCTTAGCAGCTGGAAGAAAGGATGCAAGACGCTCCGGCCCTGGGGGCGAGCGCTACTCGTTCCTTGCCCATCCGTGATTTTCATGCTGATAACGTAACTATTCACCAGGCCCGGGGGTTCGGCCCACAGGACTCAAAAAACTCGCTCCTAAGAATGCGTAAAGCAAAAGTTTTATATTGGACCTCTTGAACTTCCAGAGGATTATGGTGGACTTTGAGGTTGAAAAGCGTGCACAGTTTTGCTGAACGTATTCTAGATTGCTCAGATCCGGCACTTACTTTTGCAGGCCTATTCGAATCGTTAAAACGAAAAAATAACAGAAGTAGGTGCCGGAAGCCTGTGGCCGAACCCCCGGACCTTGGTTTCTTCCTCGGTAATACTTATCCGAGCATAGGAGATGGTGAATCAATACCTTATAACCTGACAATGCCCATATGATGCGGCACTAGCCAGAAGCCAAAAGTTCCAGCAGGGCCTGTTTGATGCTCTCCTGGTCCAGGCCGGCCAGGCTGCGCAGCTCGTCTTGCTTGCCGTGCTCCCAGAAGCGGTCCTGCAGGCCCAGTCTGCGCACATGAAGGTCCTGCAACAGATCCTGGTCAGCTAAAAGCTCCAGCGCAGCAGAGGAGAAACCACCCTGCAGGGCGTTTTCCTCTACAAATAGAAGCCTCTTGGTCTTGGTGGCCAGCTCCAAAATCTGCTCCTCGGGCAAGGGCTTGACAAACCTGGTGTTGAATACAGTCAGACTGAGATTTTGCTCCTTTTCTAGCTCCTGGGCTGCCTGCCAAGCGGTACAGACCATGCTGCCCACTGCCAGGATTGCCGCATCCTGCCCGTCCTGCAAAAGCTCCCCCTGGCCTGGATCAATTTCCAGGCACTGCTGACGAAGTTCTTTTCCCGGCCCCTGGCCCCTGGGGTAGCGGATGGCCACAGGTCCGGGCTGTTGCAGGGCAAAGACAAGCATATCTTGCAATTCAGGCTCATCCTTGGGAGCCATCAGGGTCATGTTAGGGATATGTCGCAAATAGCTCAGATCAAATGCCCCGTGGTGGGTGGCCCCATCTTCACCTACCAATCCGGCCCGATCCAGGCAAAAGACCACTGGCAGATTCTGCAGGCAGACATCATGCACTATCTGGTCATAAGAGCGCTGCAGGAAGGTGGAATAGATGCAGACCACCGGCTTGAAACCCTGGCTGGCCAGGCCTGCGGCAAAGGTGACTGCATGCTGCTCGCAGATGCCCACGTCAAAGAATCTATCCGGATAGGAAGCCTTGAAGTCACCCAGGCCAGTGCCTTCGGGCATAGCCGCGCTGATGGCCAGCACTCGCTGATCCTGGCTGGCCAGGGTGCATAAGCTTTGGCCCAATACAGTGCTGTAATCCGGAGCGGTTTTGTGCTTTGAGGTCGACTTTTGGCCTGTTTGGGGCTCAAAACAGCCTACCCCATGGAAATGGGTAGGGTTTTTTTCTGCCGGAGGATAGCCTTTGCCTTTGGTGGTCAAGGCATGCACCAGCACAGGCCCTTGCATGCTCCGGACCTGCTCCAGGACAGTCAAAAGGTGCTGCAGGTTGTGGCCATTGATAGGACCCAGGTAAGTGAACTTGAAGGCCTCGAAAAGCATGCCCGGGGTGAAAAAACTCTTCAGGGACTCTTCGCTGCGCCTGGCGTAGTTGACCAGTTCATCCCCTATGCGGGGCACCTGGCGCAACCAGCTTTTTAAGTCCTCTTTAAAGCGCAAAAATCTTTGGTCAGCCAGCTTACGGCTGAAAAATGAGGACAGGGCGCCTACGTTTTTGGAGATGGACATCTCGTTGTCATTTAAAATAACCACCAGGTCCCGGTCCAGATCACCGGCCTGATTCAGGCCTTCGTAGGCCAGACCTGCGGTCATGGAGCCATCTCCAATAACTGCCAGGACTTTGTGCTTTTGCTGCAGGAGGTCCCTGGCTATTGCCATGCCCAAGGCAGCAGAAACAGAGGTGCTGGAGTGGCCTACTCCGAAATGGTCGTATTTTGATTCCTGTCTGTTGGGAAAACCGCTTATTCCGCCTTTCTGGCGCAGAGTGCGGAAACGCTCCTGTCCCTGGGTCAGGATCTTGTAAGCGTAGCTTTGATGCCCTACATCCCAAATGAGTTTATCTGCTTCTGGATCAAATAACTTGAGCAGAGCCACTGTGAGCTCCACCACCCCCAAGGAAGGAGCCAGGTGCCCTCCGGTGCAGGATACAGTCTTGATAATCTCCTGGCGTAGCTCGTCTGTTAGTTGCTGCAGCTGTTGCAGGCTAAGCTCCTGTACTTGCTGGGGCCTGCTGATAAGCGGGAGCAGTTTTGCATTCTCAATGTGTTCCATGGCTGTCAATCTTATTGTACCCTGTGCATGATGTAGTGGGCCAGCTGGCGCAAAAAATCAGCCTGGGGGCCTTGATAGTCTGAGATGGCCTCCTTGGCCTGTTGCACTAGGTCCTGCCCTAAGCGCATGCTTTCATCCAGACCCATTAAGCCTGGATAGGTCAGCTTGCCCTGGGCCTGATCGCTGCCCACTGGTTTGCCCATCTTTTGGCTATCCCCAGTTATGTCCAAAATGTCGTCAGCCACCTGGAAGGCCAGGCCTACAGCCTGGCCAAAGGCCTCTACCTTTTGCAGATCCTTTTGTTTTGCCCCTGCCAAAATGGCCCCACAACAGCAGGAGCAGCTAAGCATGGCCCCGGTTTTCAGGCTGTGCATCTCTTTTAGGCTCTGCACGGAGGCCTGGCCCTGGCCGGTGAGCTGCATATCCAAAACCTGACCTCCCACCATGCCTGCCGGGCCTGCTGCCTGGGCCACATTGCGGGCTGCTGCCAAGAGTAGGTCCGAATCGAGATCAGGGCTCAGCATAAGCTCAAAAGCCCGGGTCAAAAGACCGTCTCCAGCCAGGATGGCCAGGGCCTCTCCAAAACGGATATGGCTGGAGGGCTGCCCCCGGCGCAGATCATCGTTATCCATGGCGGGCAGATCATCATGCACCAGGGAATAGGTGTGGATCAGCTCCAAGGCTGAGGCAAAGCTGATTATCCTGTTGGGATCCAGGCCAAAATGTTCAGCCCAGGCCAGGCAGAGCACTGGCCTGATACGTTTGCCTCCGGCCTGGAGGCTGTAATGCATGGCTTTTGTCAGCTGCTCCGGCTGATCTGGGTCCTGCAGGCAGTCTGCCAGAAAAGCCTCTACTTTTTGTCTGTAGTCTTCAAACATGGTTTTCATTGCCAGGGTCCTCCTGATCTCCCTTCCAGACTGCAGGCTCCAAGTCCTGGAGCATGCCCTGGGCGTAGATCTGGATCTTGTGCCTGGCCTGCTCCAGATTTTGCCTGCAGCTTTTGGCCAGCTCGCTGCCTTCCTTGAACAGGGCCAAGCCCTCCTCCAGGGGAAGATCCTGGTTTTCCAGCTTGCGAACTATTTCCTGCAATCTGGCCAGTTTTTCCTCGAAGCTTGTCTCTTCTTGGTCCATTTCAGTCTTTATGTTTTTGGTGTCAAATGTGGAGAAAGTTCCAATATTACAAATACCAAACAGCAAAAGTAACTATTGCCGTGAAAATGCGGGGCTTCGCAGGCCGGACTGTGCCTATTGCCGGATTTGGTCCGGTATACGTAATTTTCATCCCTGGGGGCGAAAAAAATTTTATGAAGGATTCACCAAGTCATTGGCTTCTTCATCGGTAGAGTTTATCCGGGCACAACAGATGGTAAATAAATACCAGCAAACAAGCTATTTTTGCACCCTGGCCTGAAGCATGTCTTTCCTGGTTCTGATCCAGAGCAGGTCCCCAGGAGCCACCTGGTTTTTGTGCCGTAACAGGCTTTGGTCCTTGTCCACCCATACCAGACTGTAGCCCTTGGCCAATGGGGCTTCAGGATCAGCCTGCTGCAGGCGCAGGGCAAGCTCTTTCATGTTTTGTTCCTGGGTCTGTAACATTTGTCTGGCTGCTGCCAGAAGCCTGTGCTGCAGATCCCGGATGGCATTTAGCTGCAGCCCCCACTCTCTGGGGGAATAGCATCTGGCCAGTCTGGTTGCGCTGTCCTGCAGTCTGGCCTCTTTTCTTTGCAGCAAAAGCTGCCCCCGGCGCACGAGCTCGGGAGCTAGCATTTCCAGCAGCTCCAGCCTGCGCTGCAGGCCCTGTCTCGGAGAGAGCCATTGCAAGGCCCTTTCCAGCTCCTTGAGGCTTTGCTCTTTGTCTGCCTGCAGTCTTTGCCAGCTGGACAAAAGCAGGCCCTCCAGCTCGTCCAGCTCCTGGGCCAGCCTGGATCTCTCCGGCCAAAGCAGTTGCGCTGCATGGCTCGGGGTGGAAGCCCGAACATCTGCCACAAGGTCGGCAATGCTCAGGTCGCTCTCGTGGCCTATTCCTGTGAGTACAGGGATCTTGGATTCGTGGATGGCTCGGGCCACCTCCTCACTGTTAAAACACCACAGATCCTCCAGGGAGCCTCCGCCCCGGATCAAAACCAGCACCTGGGCCCAGGCCTCCAGGTTGGCTTCCTGGAGGGCAGCGGTCAGATTTTCTTCAGCCCCTTGGCCCTGGACCAGGCTGGGGTAGATACGAATTTCACCTGGCCAGCCACGATCCTGGCTCAAGCGCAAGAAGTCCTGCAGGGCTGCCCCGCTAGGGGCGGTAACCACGCCCACCCGCTGCGGATGGGCAGGCAGCTGTCTTTTGTTTTCCACAGCGAACCAGCCCCTTGCAGCCAGCTTCTGCTTCAAGGCCTCGAACTCCAAGTGGAGCTTGCCAGCGCCGGAGAGCTCTACTTGTTCTGCCAGGAGCTGATAGGTGCCCCGTGGTGGGTATACAGAGATTCGTCCGGCGCAGAGCACTTCCAACCCTGTATCCAGCTCCTTAAGTGCCTGCTGGGCCCCTCTGCCCGTCTGGCTGGATTTGAACCAGACCACCTGCAGGCTGGCCCGGTCATCCTTCAGGGTGAAATAGACATGTCCGGAGCCGGGTTTGGAGAGACTGCCGACCTGGCCCCGGACCCAAATTAGGGGGAATTCTCCCTGCAAAACCTCCTGAATGGCCTGGTTAAGTTCGCTGATACTGAATATATGGGGCATAACCAACTATCTTTTGGATAGATCCTGGAGAGCTAAAGCCCTGGACTCTGCTCCTGCAGGCCCCAGCCAGACCAGACCTGGCTCCTCCAGGCCTGAAAGGCGTTTTGAAAATGCTCCAGCTCCAGCTCCTGCCTTGCCCCGCTTCTGCGGTCCTTGACCTCCACCAGGCCCTTTTTAAGGCCCTTGGAGCCTATTATTATCTGCAAGGGCAGGCCCAAGAGGTCCGAGTCTTTGAACTTGAATCCGGCCCTTTCCTGTCTGTCGTCCAAGAGCACATCCAGACCGCTGTGTTGAAGGTCTTGGTAAATCCCAAAGGCCTTTTCGCGCACATGCTCCTCGTCAGGATTCAAAACCAGGATGCAGACCTCGAACGGGGCGATGGGAGGAGGGAAAATGATGCCTTGCTGGTCATGATTTTGTTCTATGGCCGCTGCCAAAATCCGGCTGATGCCGATGCCGTAACAGCCCATATAAAGCTCTTGCTGTCTGCCCTGCTCGTTCAAAAACAGGGCCTGCATGGCTCGGCTGTACTTGGTGCCCAGCTGGAAGACATGGCCCACCTCAATGCCTTTCTGGAAGCTTATCGCAGCTCCGCATTCCGGGCAGGGATCTCCTTCCCGGATGTTGGCCAAATCCAGGTAGGAGTTGATTTGCGCATCCCGATCCAAATCCAGGTGCAGGAGATGGGCGTCTGCCTGATTCGCCCCAGCTGCCCAGTCTGTATCCGCTTGCAGGCTCTGGTCAGCCAAGATTCGCATTTGCAGTCCCTTGGGTCCAGAAAAGCCCATGGGAGCTCCGGTCCAGGCCTGGATCTGTTCTGCAGAGGCCAGATTCAGCTCTGAGGCGTTTAAGTAGTTCCTGAGCTTGACCTCGTTTAGCTCCCTGTCTCCGGGCACAAGCGCGGCCACCGGCTCTCCGTCAGCCTCGTAGAGCAGTGTTTTAAGCACCCTGGCTGGATGCAGGTCCAAGTACTCAGCCACATCCAGGACTGTGTGCATGCCCGGGGTACTTACCTGCTCTGGCTGAGGGCAGGCCTGTTTGTCTTTACCCGCCTGCTGGGGTACCTGGGCCTTTTCCAGATTGGCGGCGTAGCCGCAGCTAGCGCAAACAGCAATAGTATCTTCCCCTGTTTCAGCAAGGACCATAAACTCATGGGAACGGCTGCCTCCAATGGGTCCGGAATCAGCCTCCACAGCCCTGAAGCTAAGCCCCATGCTGGAGAAGAGCTTCTGATAAGCCTCAAACATTCGGGAATAGCTCTCCTGGCAGGCCTTTTGATCCACATCAAAGGAGTAGGCGTCCTTCATGATGAATTCCCGGCAGCGCATAAGCCCGAATCTGGGCCGGATCTCGTCTCTGAACTTGGTCTGGATCTGATACAGGTTCAGGGGCAGCTGGCGATAGGACCTAAGCTCGTTGCGCACCAGATCCGTGATAACCTCCTCATGGGTGGGCCCTAGGCAGAAGTCCCTGTTATGCCGATCCTTAAGGCGCATGAGCTCCCTGCCGTAGAGGTCCCAGCGTCCTGTCTCCTGCCAAATCTCTGCAGGCTGCACAAAGGGCAAAAGTACTTCCAGGCAGCCGGAAGCATTCATCTCCTGGCGTACCAGGGCCATGATCTTTTCCAGGGATCTGACCGCCAAGGGCAGGTAGGAGTAAATGCCTGAGGTCAGTCTGCGAATCATGCCTGCCCTGAGCAACAGCCTGTGGCTTGCAGTCTCCGCCTCTGCAGGATCCTCCTTCAAAGTTGGCACATAGTATTGACTAAATAACATGGAGCTCCCCTAGCATTTTCTGGTCATGTTTCGCGGTTTTTGCATTGGTGTAAGTCTTGTTGTTTGCGCAGCTCCAGGATGAAGCTGTCCAGCTCGGCTTTGAAGTCCTGCAACAGCCTGTTTGCCAAAACCTTCTTGATCACTTTTCCTTTGCGGAAGATCACTCCCATCCCCCGGCCGCCGGCCAGACCTATATCCGCCTCTTTGGCCTCTCCAGGGCCATTTACAGCACAGCCCATCACAGCCACTGTAAAGACTTCCTGCACCGGTTGTAAATATCTTTCCACCGCTCGGGTGAGCTGGATCAGATCAATCTCGGTCCTGCCGCAGGTGGGACAGGAGATAATTTCCGGCCCTCTACTGCGCAGCCCCAGGCTGCGCAGTATCTCCCAGGCCACCAGGACCTCGTCCTGGGGCTTGCCCGTCAGGGAGACCCGTATTGTATCCCCCAGGCCCTGGAAGAGCAAAAGGCCTAGGCCTACACTGCTTTTGACCGTGCCCCGCAAAAGGGTCCCGGCCTCGGTGATCCCGATGTGCAGGGGATAGTCAGTGTGCTGGGCCAGGAGCTGGTAGGCCTGCAGGGTGTTAAGCACAGAGGAAGACTTCAAAGAGATTTTGATCAGCTGAAAGTTCCTCTCTTCCAGGAGCCTTATCTGCCTCAGGGCGCTATGCAGCATGGCTTCTGGAGTGGGACCATGGTGTTTCCGCAACAGATCCTTTTCCACAGAGCCGCTGTTGACCCCTATTCGGATGGGAATAGCCTGCTTTTGGGCCGCATCCACCACTTGGGCTATCTTGCGGGCCGAGCCGATATTGCCTGGGTTGATACGCAGCCCGTCCACTCCGGCTTCAATGCTGGCCAGGGCCAGGCGGTGGTCAAAATGGATATCCGCCACCAGGGGAGGGATCTTTTTGGTCTTCAGCCAGCGGATGGCATCTACAGCTACCTGATCTGGCACAGCAACCCTGACTATTTCACACCCGGCTCTGGCCAGGGCCTGAATCTGGCGCAGGGTGGCCTTGGGGTTGCGCGTGTCAGTGTTGGTCATGCTCTGCACCCGCACCGGCTGGCTACCACCTATGCCCACTCCGCCCAGAAATATGGTTTTGCTCTTTCTGGCCCGGGGCATTGTCTGGGGGGGATTTGCTGTTCTCTCCATGCCCTAGAAGGGATACAGCATTTTGGCTCGCAAGCCAAGTCAGGAATCCAGTCCTTTTGGGGCCTGGAAATTATGGCGAGCGAGGTCATGCGTAAGGCCTTGAAGTCTCTAGCCCTCGGCCTGCAGCCGCAAAAGGGACCTGCGAAATGTTCCATGTCATTTGCTATCTGAAGCTAGAAGTAAAAAAAAATAAAAATTTCTGCTTGACTTTTTTCTGGGATAGGCACACAGTGCTTTGTCTTGGCTGATTGTTTGCCAGGGAGTATTTTATTTATTTTTTCAGGAGAAGTTGGTTTATGAAGAAGATGTATGTTGGTAACCTGCCTTTTTCCTCAAGCGAGGATGACGTGCAAAAATTGTTTTCCCAGTTTGGAACAGTGGAATCAGTCAATCTGATCGAGGACAGGCAAACTGGCAGGCCCAGAGGGTTTGGCTTTGTGGAAATGGATCAGGAAGGCGCTGACTCAGCTATAGCAGCCCTGGACGGGACTGATTTTGGGGGGCGCACTTTGAAGGTAAACGAAGCAAAACCCAGAAGATAACTTTTAAGATATAATCAAGTAAGTTATACAACGGGCGTAAGGGCCGTCGGGTATGCAAGGCATAACCCGGCGGCCTTTTTGTTTCTGAGCCAATATTTTGCTTGACTTTTTTGGGGCAAAGTAAAATACTCTCATTGGTCTCCGCTAAGCGGTGGGCGGAGAGAGGATTGGTTTTTAATTTTCAGGAGAAGTTGGTTTATGAAGAAGATGTATGTTGGCAATCTACCTTTTTCCTCAAGTGAGGAAGACGTCCGGCAACTGTTTTCCCAGTACGGTTCGGTAGCTTCGGTGAACCTCATCCAGGACAGACAGACCGGCAGGCCCAGGGGATTTGGTTTTGTAGAGATGGAAACAGAAAATGCAGACCAGGCGATTGCAGCCTTGGATGGGACTGATTTCGGAGGACGCACTTTAAAGGTCAACGAAGCAAAGCCCAGGAGATAGCCAAAGGACAGACGTAGCAGGAATATATGCAACAAAATGAGCCGCCCGTTCTTAGTGAGAGATCAGGCGGCTCATTTTGTTTATGGCTTTGAAGCAGCCATAATGGTTGTTGTCTTGTGACTATTCACCAGGTCCGGGGATTCGGTCCACAGGGCGCAAAAAACTCGCTCCCAAGAATGCGTAAAGCAAAAGCCTGTTTTTGGGCCTCTTGAACTTCCGGACGATCAATGTGGACTTTTAGGTTGAAATAGCTTGTACAGTTTTGCTTAACGCATTCTAAGTCGCTCAAACATTTTGAGCCCTGTGGACCGAATCCCCGGACCTTGGCTTCTTCCTGGGTAATGATTATCCAAGCATAGTAGATGGTGAATAAATACGTTGTCTTTTCAAAATCGGACTTGATTTATGTAAGAGCTAAGCTTTCCTTAGAAGAGCTTGCTGCCCACTTTTGCTTCTGTGCTCATGTCAGGGGCCTTTTTGCCATCATCCTACTGCCCTGCGTTGTATTCCTGGCTGCGGCCACCGGATTTATGCATCAGGTAGCACTCAGAGATGCGGATATCCCTTTGAACTGCCTTGCACATATCATAGATGGTCATGGCCGCAGTCTGGGCTGCGACCAGGGCCTCCATCTCTACTCCTGTCTCTGCTTTGGTCCTGGCCTCTGCCCGGATATGAATCCTGCTTTGCTGTGAATCGAGCTCAAAATCTATTTGAATATGGCTAAGGGCTAGGGGGTGGCAAAGGGGGATAAGCTCGGAGGTCTTTTTTGCAGCCTGGATTCCTGCAATCTTGGCTGTGGTCAGGACATCCCCCTTAGGCAGGGCTTTTTCCTGCAAAAGGGCAAATGTGCTGGGGGAGAGCTCAACAGTGGTAGCAAATACAGCTCTGCGCTGGGTGGCTTCTTTGTCGCCCACATCTACCATGCGCAGACCACCCTGCTCATCCACATGGCTCAACCTGTCAGCCAAATCAAGAATCCCCCATGGCTCGTTTGAAAAAATCCCTGACCTTGCGGCTGGGCTTTTCCCCCTCTAGCTGGGAAAACTCCTGCAAAAGCTCTTCTTGGCGTTTGCTCAGCCTGGTAGGGGTCAAGACCTTGACCTGGACTAGGAGATTGCCCTTGTTGGTGCTGCCCAGATGGGGCACCCCCAAACCTTTAAGCTTGAAGCTCTGCCCGCTTTGGGTGCCTTTAGGAATATCCATGGGGATCGGCCCATCCAGGGTGGGCACTTCTATGCGATCCCCCAGGGCGGCCTGGACCATGCTCAACTCTACCTGGACGAGTAAGTCCTGGCCCTGACGTTGGAATACAGGGTGTTCCTCTACGTTTATAACCACATAGAGATCCCCGTCAGGGCCGCCATGGAGGCCGCGTTCCCCTTCACCATGCAGGCGCAATCTGCTGCCGCTGTCCACTCCAGCTGGGATGTGCACCTTGAGACTCTTTTTCTCCTGAATGAGGCCTCGGCCTTTGCATTTTTTGCAGGGATGGGTGATCATCTTACCGCTGCCCCTGCATATGGGACAAGGGGAGGCGATCCGGAAAAAACCTTGAGTTTGGAAGATCTGGCCTTTGCCGGAGCAATGCCTGCAGGTCTCTGCCTGGTGGCCGGGCTCAACTCCAGAACCCTGACAGCTATCGCAGTGCTCCTCCTTGGGGATCTGCAGCTCTGTGTCTGTTCCGCGGACTGCCTCTTCAAAACTTATGCTCAGATTGTAGCGCAGATCAGCCCCGGGCTTGGGTCTGGGCCCCCTGCGCCTGCCGCCGCCAAAACCAAAAACATCGCCAAAAATGTCATTGAAGGTGTCGAATATGTCCTGGGCAGAGGAGAAGTCCTGATAGTTTTGGCCATTTACTCCGGCATGGCCAAAGTGGTCATAATTGGATCGCTTTTCAGGATCGCTCAGGACCTCATAGGCCTCTGAGGCCTCTTTGAATTTCTGCTCTGCTTCAGGATCGTTGGGATTACGATCCGGGTGGTACTCAAAGGCCAGCTTGCGGTATGCCTTCTTGATTTCCTCTGTGGAGGCGGTTTTGGTGATGCCTAGAATTTGGTAATAATCACTTTTGGACATAGTTATTCAACCTTGATACCGGCTTCTGTAATTGAAGATTTTAAACGGATTCTGCCGTCTGCGATTTCCCGTATGGCAGTTACCACTTCCTTGTTGTCAGTATCCAGCAAAGGGGGATAGCCGTCCCTGTACATTTTGACTCGCTTAATGGCCATTTGGGCAATGACAAAGCGGTTATTGATCTTCTCCAGGGCGTCTTCCACTGTAATTCGCGCCATATCTTACCTGCCTTAAAGTCTTTGGGTTGGGGAAATACATTGAATCAGGCCTGATCAAGGGGCCGGGCTTGACATGGGTTGCACGTTTGTGCTGGATAAGTCTCTGCCTTGTCAGGCTCTGTGTAAATAAAAATCTATAACCACATTGTCAGGGATCGTCAACAGGGAGCAGTCCCTGGTAGAAGAAACCTCGTCTATGCGCGCTGCGGCAAAAAGACTGAGCTATGCCCAGAAGTCCTGCCTGAGCAAGGCTGGCAGGCTCATGTACCGCACCTCCATGCTCAGGCCGGGAGCCCGGCTGGGAGTAGCTGTTTCCGGAGGCATGGATAGCTGGACCCTGCTCCAGGTGCTTTTGCTGTATAGGCAAAAGCTGCCTTTCAGGGTGGAAATTATGGTCTTGCATGTAAATCCAGGGTTTCATCCTGGAAATCATGAACCCCTGCTGCAATGGATGCAAAAAAAGGGTTTGCCTGGTCATGTCCAAGTAGCAGATATGGGCCCCAGAGCCCACTCTCAGGAGAACAGGAAAAGGTCCCCCTGCTTTTTTTGCAGCTGGCGCAGACGCAAGAGGCTTTTCAGGCTGGCCAAAAAGTACTCCTTGAGCCATTTGGCACTAGGTCATAATGCAGACGATTTGGTGCAGAATTTTTTTATGAATCTCTTTTATAACGGCAGAGTCGAAGGCCTGTACCCCAGGGAATCATTTTTCCAGGGAGAGTTCGAGCTGATCAGGCCGTTTCTTTTACTGGAAAAGCGTGTGATTCAGAAGGCTGTCCGGGATTGGGGTCTGCCGGTCTGGTCCAATCCATGCCCCTCTGCTGGCAAAGGGGGGAGAAAGGGTACCCAGGACTGGCTGCAGGAGATCTGGACCCGGGACAAAAGACTACGCAAGAATGTCTTCAGCGCGCTTACCCGCTGGCAGATGCAAAACCCCAAACCTTGAATCCACTCCTTCATAATTATCACACCAGTGAAGCAGCAAGCATACCAAGCCTGATCCAGACCTGAAAGGTATCTGCTTTCGGCTGCCAGGTCGAGATCAGCCCCCCCCTGACAACTGACCAGTAACCGATAACTGGCAACCGCTAACCTCAAAGAGTCCTGGCTCGGTATTTGCTAAAATCCGAACATGGACCTCTTTGCATTTGATCCTAGCCAGATTCTCAGTTTTTTGCTGACCCTGCTCAGAATAAGCCTGTTGGTCTTTCTGCTGCCCTTTTTCGGAGGGCAGAATGCGCCCAGGTCGGTTAAGGCAGCCCTGTGCCTGGTACTCACCCTTGGGCTTTGGCCATATTTACACTTTTCAGGGGAGCTTTTCCCGGCCACAACCCTGGGTTTGGCGCTCATGGCCTTTGGCGAGCTGGTGTTAGGCCTGGTACTGGGCATTGTGGTGCGCATCTTCTTTGCCGGGGTGCAGACCGCAGGCCAGCTGATAGGTTTTCAGATGGGATTTGCCATGATGAATGTGGTGGATCCTATGACCGGGGTCCAGGTTACCCTGATCTCCCAGCTGTTGTATCTTTTGAGCCTGCTTTTATTCCTCTCCATGAACGGCCATCTTTATATGCTGCACGGTCTGGGCCAGAGCTTTGAACTGGTCCCGCCAGGGGAGCTCTTGATCAATCCCCAGGTTACAGAACAGCTCTTGGGTTTTTCCAGTCAAATTTTTGTCCTGGGGGTAAAGATAGCTGCGCCGATCATTGTTGCGGTGTTTCTCGTAGATCTGGCCCTGGGGATCATGGCCAAGATTGCCCCCCAGGTTAATGTGCTTTTTGTGGGTTTCCCCCTGAAGATCGGAGTGGGACTTATCTTCCTGGGCAGCGTGGTCAACATAATGGCCTGGCTGCTCAGGGATTTTGTAAGGGATATTTTGCCTTTGTATCAAGATTTGATGAGCGCTTTGAGCTGAGGTGAGGCAGTTGCACAATGCCCCAGAAAGATCCTAATCGGACGGAAAAGGCTACTCCCAAGCGCCGAGAGAAGGCCCGGGAGGAAGGCAATGTTCCCAAAAGCGATGAGATGTCCAAGGTCGTCGTGATTGTAGCTGGACTTTTGGTATTGCGCTTTATGCCTGAACATTTGGGCGGGCATCTCAAAGAGGTGTTTGTCTGGAGCCTGGGCAATGACTTTTCCTTTGAGTTGACCAAAAACAATCTGCAGCACCTGTTGGTTTTCAGTCTGCAGAAAATGCTGCTCATGCTCTGGCCAATCTTATTGTTTTTGGTCCTGGCTTCCTTTTTGGTGGTCCGTCTCCAGGTGGGCCACTTGTTCAGCATTAAGGTCTTCAAGCCCAAGGTGGAAAAATTCAACGTCTTTAAGGGCTTGCAGAGAACATTCTTTAGCCTGCAAAGCCTGGTCAATGTCATCAGGAGTATACTCCAGTTGGCTACTGTGGCTTTGGTCAGCTATCTGATTATCAGATTCAAGTATGAGGACCTGTTTGAGCTGCCTCATTACAATGCCCAGGGCATCATTTACTATAAGCTGCAGATGGGATTTGAGCTGATGATTCTGGCCCTGATTCCCCTTACGATAATTGCAGTTCTGCACTTGTTCTATTCCTTCTGGGACTACGAGGAAAATTTGAAGATGACCAAGAACGAGGTCAAGGACGAGCAAAAGCAGTCCTACGGCAACCCAGAGGTGAAAAAGGCCCAGCGCAAGCAGATGATAGAAGTCATGCAAAAAAGGATGATGGCGGATGTGCCCCAGGCTGATGTGGTTATCACCAACCCTACCAGCCTGGCGGTGGCTTTGCGCTACGATCCAGGGGAAGCTCCTGCTCCATTGGTGGTGGCCAAGGGTTCAGGGACAGTAGCGGACAAAATCAGGGAGATAGCCAGGGAGCACAACATTCCTTTGCGTGAAGATAAGCCTTTGGCACAGGCTTTGTATAAAAGTGTGGAAGTAGGCCAGACTATACCTGAAGAGCTTTACCAGGCAGTGGCCTCAGTACTGGCCCAGCTCTACAAATTCAAGACCAGACGCAGATAGCAAGAGAGCCAGCAGTTAGCCCAGGAGATGTCAAATATATGGCAGAAAGAGCAGGAATCCTAAAACTCAATTTGCAGAATTTTGCCAAGCAAGGGGATATTCTGCTGGCTGGGGGCGTGGTGCTCATTTTGGTCATCATGCTTATTCCTTTGCCTCCCCTGTTTCTGGACATGATGCTCACATTCAGCATTTCCTTTAGCCTGGTGGTATTGATGACCACCATGTTCACGGACTCTCCCCTGGATTTTTCTGTTTTTCCTTCAGTAATCCTGATTGCCACCATGCTCAGGCTGGGTCTGAACGTGGCCACCACGCGCAGGATTTTGCTTTACGGAGATGAGGGGCCAGGGGCTGCAGGCGAGGTAATCCAGGCCTTTGGTCAGTTTGTGGTGGGGGGCAACTTCATTATTGGGATCATTATTTTTCTCATTTTGTTTGCCTTGAACAAATTGGTCATAGCCAAGGGCATGGAGCGTATCGGTGAGGTCACAGCCAGGTTTACCCTGGATGCTATGCCGGGCAAGCAAATGGCCATAGATGCAGACCTGAACGCCGGCTTTATCAATGAGCAGCAGGCCAGGCAGATGCGGGATGAAATCCGCAGAGAGGCGGACTTCTACGGGGCCATGGACGGCGCAGGCAAGTTCGTGCAGGGCGATATTAATGCCGGGATCATGATCACCGGCATCAATATAGTAGGCGGATTCCTGATCGGCATTTTGCAGCAGGGCATGGGCTGGATGGAGGCAATACAGACCTATACCATTCTGACCATTGGCGATGGCCTGGTCTCCATCATACCTTCCTTGATCGTGGCCTCCTCTGCAGGGCTTATCGTGAGCAGGGCCGCGGGCAAGACCAAGATGGGCGAGGAATTCCTGGGTCAGCTGACTTATCACGCCAGGGCTCTGCGCCTGGTGGCCGGGGTACTTTTTTTGCTGGCCCTGGTGCCTGGGATGCCCAAGTTTGCCTTTATTCTCCTGGCCGGGGTCCTGCTGGGGCTGTCTTTTCTGGCCCAACAGCAGATGGTGCAAAAGGAACAGGAGGAGGCAGCCAAGGAAGAGGAGGAGTCCAAGCCCCTGGATTCTCCAGAAGAGGTCAAGTCCCTGCTGCCTGTGGATCCGTTGGCCCTGGAAGTGGGCTATGGCCTGATACCCTTGGTGGATGAGGAGCAGGACGGCAATCTGCTGGCCAGAATACGTTCCATCCGCAGGCAGCTGGCCCTGGAAATGGGTGTGGTGATCCCTTCCATGCACGTCAGGGACAATCTGAACCTGAAGCCGGGTCAGTACAATGTCCTGATCAAAGGCAATCCTGTGGCCTCCACTGAAATCATGACTGATCATTTCTTGGCCATGGACCCAGGAGGGGCCAAGAAAAAGCTGGAGGGCATTGAGACCAGGGAGCCGGCCTTCAACCTGCCTGCCATGTGGATCCCCAAGTCCCAGAAGGAAGAAGCCATGCTGGCTGGCTATACAGTGGTGGATCCAGCCAGTGTGGTGGCCACTCACATGACAGAGGTCTTCAAACGCAATCTGCAGGAGTTTTTGGGCAGGCAGGAGACCCAGGACCTTTTGGACAACCTGGCCAAAAGGGCGCCTAAGGCAGTGGAAGAGCTGGTGCCCAACACCCTGACCCTGGGCGCGGTCCAAAAGGTTTTGCAGAACCTGGTTCAGGAGGGTGTGAGCATCAGGGATCTGCTGAGCATCGTGGAGGCCTTGGCTGATCTGGGGCAAAGCACAAAGGATCCGGACCAGCTCACAGAGTTTGTGCGGCAAAGGGTAAGCAGAACCGTGGTCAGGCCTTATTTGAGCAAGAAAAATGTTTTGCAGGTTTTGATCTTGGACGCCAATATTGAGCGCCAGATCCAGCAGAGTCTGCGCCAGTCAGAAAGCGGGACCTATCTGGCCCTGGAACCGGCCCAGGCCCAGAAGATTATCCAGGCCATCAACCAGACCTTTGACAAGATCTCTGTCAGCGACGGCCAGCCGGTACTTTTGACCTCTCCGCAGATCAGGGGCCATCTGGCCCAGCTAGTAATCAGGTTCATCCCCATGCTGCCGGTAATCTCCCAGGCCGAGATCCCAGCGGACATCAAACTGGAATCAATAGGAACAGTGAGGCTGCAAAATGAAAGTTAAAACATTCCGTGGTGCATCGACTCGAGAAGTTTTGGATCAGGTCAAATCCATCCTGGGTCAGGAGGCGGTTATTCTGAATACCAGGAGCTTTTATGACCAGGACAAACAGGTCTGCGAAGTCATGGCTGGAGTAGATAATGGCCAAAATGCTAAGCAGGAATCTGCAGCTTCTGAGAATGGCTCCTGGGCAGTTTGGGAGAACTGGCGCAGGGAGTTGTTCAAGCTCAAAAGCAGCATATTCACTTTGATCAGACCCCATATCAACCTGGAGAGTTTGACGCACAGACAGCAGCTGGCTATGAAATATCTGGAACAGGAAGGTGTGAGCCCTGATGTTTTGCTGAGTGTATGGCAAAAGTTGCAAAACAATCCCAACGCTTCTATTTTGGGCATCCTGAATAAAATGATAAAAGTCAGGCCCTGGTCAACAAGGCTGTGGAAGCAAAAATGCCATGCTTTAGCCGGTCCCCACGGAGTAGGCAAGACCAGTGCAGTATTGCGCATGGCCCTGGATGTTAAACAAAAAGACCCCAATAGCAGTATTTGTTTAGTCAATGCCGATTTACATCAAGGTAAAGGCAGGCTCTTCCTCAAACACTATGCTGACCTTTCTGACTTCGAATATTTGGAAGCCAGGAATGCGAAGGACTGGTCCAGGGTTGCCTCGAGATTTAGGGAGTTTGACAAAATATTTGTGGATCTGCCGGGTATGCATAAGGGCTTTGATTTGCAGACCTGGTGGCAGGAGTCTGGATTGCAGGTTTTGGATAAAGTTTGTGTCCATTTGGCCCTTAGCCCGACGTATTGTTCTATGCAGCTTCAGGACTTTTTGCGCAGGTTTGCCACACCAAATTTGGCAGGGCTGATCTGGACCAAGCTGGACGAGGCCTGTATGTTTGGGGATATGGTGAATATTGGCAAAGAGACAGGCCTGCCAGTATCTCTGTTCACCCATAGCCCTGGCTTAAGAAACGGCATGACAGCCGTTGATGCCAAGCTGTTCTGGAGAGTTGTTTTTCAGCATAAATTGCCCCAGGAAGGATAGCTTGAGGGTTAAAAGCCCACAGTATAAAGCTTCAAAAATAGTAATTGCTTACCGAACTTGGGCCCTGGCCTTATCAGCTGCTAAGTGTCTGGCACAGTTGATGGTGAATAATTACAAAAACTTAAAAAAAATTGTAGGAATCTTAGAGTGAATCCCAAGCAGAAACGGGCACCCATTGTATTTTCTTTGAGTTCAGGTAAAGGGGGAGTAGGTAAGACAAACATCTCTGTCAACCTGGCATACACCCTGGCCAAGCAAGGATATCGCACTTTGCTCATGGATGCTGATTTGGGGCTGGGCAATGTGGATGTTTTGTTAGGGCTGGCCCCTGAAAAAAACATTTTTCATTTATTCTATGGGCAAAATTCAATACAAGACATCATCTTGAATACAGAATATGGTTTTAGTATTCTGCCTGCTGCCTCAGGGATAAGTGATATGCTATCCCTTACTTCAGGACAGAAGCTGGAGCTCTTGGAAGCCCTGGACCCTTTGGAAAGTGCAGTGGATTATTTTTTAGTGGATACTGGAGCAGGAATAAATGACAATGCCTTATACTTTAATTTGGCTGTGCAGCACAGAATTCTGATTGTCACCCCAGAGCCTACATCTTTAACAGATGTTTACGCTTTGATTAAAGTTTTATATGTTAAATATGATGTCTATGACTTCCATATTTTGGTAAATATGGCTCGGGATCGAGAAGATGCCAAAGACATATTCACTAAGCTTTACGTGGCCTGTGATCATTTTCTGAAAGAGGTTTCTTTGCATTGGCTAGGCTATGTGCCCCTAGATCCTGGAGTTCCCCAGGCAGTGCAAAAACAATTGCCTTTTTGTGCTCTTGATCCAGAGAGCCCGGCTAGTGGGCAGATATTTCAAGCTGTACAAAGTATAATGAATTGGGATTTGCATGAACAATTGGACGGCAACATTAAGTTCTTCTGGAAACAGCTCCTCTTCCAGGGATGAGATGGTCTCCAAGCTGAATCAGGGGGAACTGTGCTGGTCCGAGCTGGACGGAAGGACCAAGGAAGCTGTGGTACGAGGTTTGGGCCAGAAAGTGAAGATTGTGGCCTGGAGACTGAAGGCCAAGCTCCCCAAGCATGTGGATATAAACGACCTCTTGAGCGCTGGTTCCCTTGGGCTTTTGGAGAGTTTGAATAAATTCGATTTTGAGTTGGGAGTGAGCCTGGAGACCTATGTGGAAAATAGGATCCGAGGGGCTATGCTGGATGAGCTGCGCAGACAAGACTGGTTTTCTAGGGGCTTGAGAAAGCAGATCCGCCAAGTAGAAAAAGCCAGTCGAGAGCTGGAGCAGGAAAATGGGACTACGCCCAGCAGGGAAGAGCTGGAGAAATTTACTGGACTGGGGCCAGCTGAGGTGGAGCAGGCCCTGGGTGCTTTGCAGCAGCAGATTTGGGTCAGCCTGGAAAATGCCAAGCCAGGTTTGGCTGAATTGCAGCGCAGCGGACAAGAAGAAGATGAGCCTTATCAGAAGGCTTTACGCCAGGAGCTGGTGCAGCAGTTAGGGCAACTCATTCAGGGATTGACTGAAAAGGAACAATTGGTGCTTTCCCTGTATTACGAGAAAGAATTAACAATGAAAGAGACTGCAGAAGTCTTGCAGATCACTGAAGGCCGGGTATCTCAACTCCATACCCAGGCCCTGGGTAAGTTGCGCAACAAGTTCCGGGAGCAAAGCTTGGAACAAGAGGAATAACCTTCAATGCTCAAGCAGGAATTTCCTTGCATAGCTTTTAACAGGAGGTTATCTTTAAGAATCTTGCAGGTGCAGAGTGCCTGGAGGGCTGAGGAGATCCTTGACTAAGGGACTTTTGTCCAAGAAGTTTAGAGCATGGCCAAAAAAAGCAATAACAATGTCCCTGAACAGAAAGAACAAGGGGAGCAAGACAAGGTCCAATTAGATGAGCAGGAAGTGGATGAATCTGCTTCCCGCGCTGCTCAGAAGGTGGAGCTGGATCTGGATGATGCCCCTTTTCTGGAATGGGAAGAGGATGAGCCAGAGCAGGAGCAGCGGACTCCGGCAGCAGGCAAGGCTGATAGCTCTGAGCCTGCAGAAGCAAAGCAGGAGCAGAAGACTGGGCCTGTATGGTGGAAGCGCAGGCTGGTTTGGCTTATTGCAGGGGTGTGTTTACTGCTTCTTTTGGCCTTGGTGCCAATTTTGATCTGGCAAAAGGATGCTCCCCAAAAGGAAAGCCGACCGGACATGGCGATTCAACCTGAGCATATACCTGTCCAGGCTGGTCAGGCCAGGCAGCGGGTGCATCTGGAGCCTTTCTGGGTGGAGCACAATCAAGAGGATCAGGTGCGCTTCCTGCATCTGGAATTTGCTTTGGCCCTGGACGACAAGGATCTAGCCAGGGAAATTGACAGAAAGACACCTGCCCTTAGGGACGCTGTTTACTATTATCTGCGCAAGAAGGAATTGGTTTTCCTGGCAAACGAGGAAAATGTGGACCAGCTGAAATCTGAACTGACCTCCTTGCTCAACCAATACTTAAGCCAAGGCCAGGTGCAAGAGGTCTTAATCCAGGATTATCTGGTGCAATAATGGCCAACCCAGTGGATCTCTCTGTCATAATATCCCAATTGCCCAGGGTGCAAAAGATGCAAGAGGATGCGCAGCGCTTGCCTCAGCTTTTGCAGGATCAGCTTTCCCGGGAGGTTATAGAAAAGCAAAAAAGGGTGCAGCACGAGGTGCAACAAGTAGAGAAAACCGAGCTTTCCTATGCAGTGAGCAAGGATAAACAGCACTCCGGGCAGCAGGAAAGGCAAAGGCAGGGCTCTCAACAAGAAAAAGAGCAAGGGAAAACCGAAGAACAGCACCAAGACGATGCTGGAAAGCTGATCAATTTGCGGGTTTAGTCCAAGGCCAAGTACCTGAGATAGTGTAAGCTAACCAAGCTATAGGATGGGTTTTTGCAATTCGCGATTATAGTTGCCAGCGCTATTGAGCTTGTTTTGCTCTTGGTGGTAATCTTGTTGTTCCTGCGCCTCAAGAAGTCAGAGATATTAGTATCTCAATTGCAGCAGGATCAGCAGCAATTGTTGGACAAGATGCAGTTCAACGCCCAGCTGGAGCAGGAGCTGGTGGACAGCTTTAAGGCCAGACAGGAGAAGTTGGCCCAGTTGGACGAAAAGTTGCAGAAGCGGGAAAAGGAGCTGCAAAATCTCCTTCAACAAGCCCAGAAGTTTACTCGTTCCCCGCAGCTTATGCGTCAAATAGTGCTTTCTGGTTATCAAAGCGGTGAGAGTATTCCTGATCTGGCTTCTAAAACAGGCTTAAGTGACGAAGAAGTGGAATGGATCATCGAACAGGGTGGCCACTAGGAAGTTAGTGATGGGTCTATTCAAGCCTGCTTTTTTATCTGGCCCCGGCAAGGGCTCGGCAGTCAAGCAGTTGGCGCGCTTTCGCAGCAGGCACAGGCCGGGTCAGCAAGTCAAGGGCAGGATAGTTGGCTACCAGGGCAGCAAGATGGCCAGGGTCAGGATCCAGGATCAGGAGTTTCTTGCCTATGTGTGTTCCAACCCCCCTGAAGGCCAGGAGATAACCTTTCTCATTGAGAGCCTGCAGCCTCAAGTAGTGCTCAAGGAGCAAGGCCCTGGCAGCAGGAAAGTCAATCTTTATATCTGATTAACCATTAGACCTTGGGTCTTTCTGCGGTAAAGTTTGTCCAGGCACAGGAGAAGCTGAATACATAGCTGGTCTTCTATTTTCCCCGCCAAGCAGCGCATGTCTGACATTTTCCCCCCAATTTCAGCAAAACAGCCCTGGCTGGCCCCTTTGGCAGGATTCTCTGATCTGCCCTTTCGGCTGCTTTGCAGGCACTTGGGTTGCGATCTGGCCTGTACTGAAATGATCAGTGCCAAGGGCTTGATTCTGGGCTCAGCCACCTGGAGTCTGCTACAGAGCTGTCCCGAGGACAGCCCCCTTGTGGTGCAGCTCTTTGGCAGCGAGAAGGGATATATCTCCCAGGCCATGGAAATACTCCTGCAAAGGGGGTTTCGGTTTTTCGACCTGAATGCGGGCTGCGCTGTAAGGAAGGTCACCAAGACCGGAGCAGGGGCAGCCCTGCTGCAGAATCCCGGCAGGCTGCTGGATTTGGCCGGGGAGATGCTTCGTCTGGCAGGGCCGGGCAGGGTGGGGGTCAAGCTGCGTACCGGCTGGGACCAGGACAACCAGGTATTTCTGCAGATCGCCCGGGGGCTGGAGGAGTTGCAGGCAGGCTGGGTCACCCTGCACCCCAGGACCGCCAGGCAGGGATTTTCCGGGCAGGCCGACTGGTCCAAGCTAAGAAAGCTGCAGGAAAGGGTAAGCCTTCCGGTTGTAGGCAGCGGAGACCTGTTCACTGCCAGGCAAGGCTTGGATTGCCTGCAGCAAACCGGTATCCAGGGGGTGATGTTTGCCAGGGGAGCTCTGGCCAATCCCGGGATATTTCAAGAGCTCAAGGATCTTTTGTCCGGAGTCGAGCAACCGGACCAAGGCCAAAACCAGGATCCTGGCCAGAAGCTGCAGCGGATCAAATCCATTGCCCTGGAGCACATTCGACTCAGCAGGAAATACTCCAGCCAGCCCAGGGCCTTTTTCAAGATGCGCACGGTGCTGCCCAGGTACCTGAAAGGAGTGCGCCAGGCCAAGGAGCTGCGCTCCAGGATCGTGGCCTGCAGGGACTGGCAGGAGCTGGAGTTTCTGGTGCAGGGGATATGAAAGCAAGGGTAACCTTCACAGGGACCGGCTTTTCATCGGTGCATAAGTTTATTCTGGAGCATCAATTGCTGCAAGGATACAAAAAAGGGGGGTAACTATTCACCAGGTCCTTGGTTTCTTCCTCGGCAATACGTATCCGAGCATAGGAGATGGTGAATAAATACAAAGGGGGAAACTATGCCCAAAGTCATCCGGGCCCAGAGCGCGGGTTTTTGTATGGGCGTGGATCTGGCCCTGCGCAAGCTGGATCAAGTCTTGGTAAAATCCGGTGGACAGCAGGTCTGCACCCTGGGGCCGATCATCCATAACCCTCAGGTCCTGGATCACTACAAGGACCTGGGCGTGCATCAGATCCAGGATCCAGGATCCGTCCCCCCGGGTGCCAGGCTGGTCATCCGGGCCCACGGCATCCCCAGGCAGCTGCACAAAGAGCTGCAGGCCAGGGGGGTGCAGATAGTGGACGCCACCTGCCCCAAGGTCAAAAAGGCCCAGAAGCTGATCGCAGAGCAGGGTCAAAAGGGCCGCAACTTGCTCCTTTTCGGGGAAAGGGAGCATCCTGAGGTGGCTGGTCTGCTCAGCTACGCCCCGAATCAGGCGTATGTGTTCGAGGACTTGAAGGAGCTGAGGCATCTGGATCTGCAAAAAGGGGGTCCTTATTTTTTGGCTGCCCAGACCACCCAGGACAGGAAGGAGTTCAATCAAATCAGAGATTACCTGCAGGCCAGGATCGATGCGCAGCTACCTGTATTCGACACCATCTGCGATACCACCAGGCAGCGTCAGCAGGAGGCCCTGGAGTTGGCCTTGGAGGTGGATCTGGTGGTGGTGGTCGGAGGCTACAACAGTGGCAACACCAGAAGGCTGGCCCAGGTGGTGCAGTCAGCAGGGGTGCGGGGCCTGCATGTACAGGATGCACAGGATTTGTGTCATGAAACATTTCGGAATATTGGAAGAATTGGCTTGACTGCAGGGGCTTCCACCCCCAAGGATGTGATCGATAGGGTGCAGCAGGTCCTGGAGCAACTGCAGTAAAAGTCCTTCAGATTTGCCCCGTGTCTGGTCTGATATGAAAAAGACCACCACCTTTCTATACTTTTCCCGCCTTGAACCACTCTAGACTCAGCCTTAGATGACAGCATTGGCATGCTTCTTGATTCCTGACAGGTATAAGGAGCAGAAGCATGCAAATTTTTCCCGCCTTGATACAGCAAGACAGCAAAAACGGTCTGTCAGGCCAGCTAGATTCAGGCTCAAGCAAGGCAGCAGCTGATTTTGCCGCCTGGCTGGATTCCAGCCAGGAACAAAAAGCAGATTTGCAGGCTTGGGCCAAGGACTCTGGCTCCTCGCAAGGGCTCAGCCTGGAAAAGATCCTGCAGGCCCTGGGGCAGGAGCTGGACTCAAAGCAGCTGCAGGGGCTGTTGTCCTTTTTGCAGGAGAACCAGCAGATCAGGCAGCGGCTTTTGCAAGCCCTGGAAGGAGAAAATCTGTCTTCTGAGCAGCGAATGCTGCAGGGGCTTTTGCAGGAACTGGAGCAGGCCTCCGGAATCCCGGACCAGGACCAGGAGCTGGTGCAGGAGCTATTGCAAAAGCTCGGCCTGGAAAAGGAAAAGGCCCAGGAGGCTGTTTTGGCCCTGCAGGAGGGAGATTCCGCGCGCTTTTGGCAGCTTCTGGACCAGGGGCTGCAGGATTTGCCCCAGGATAAAGGGCTGCAGCTGGAAAAAGGGGAAGTTTTTGCACTGGCCAGGGTCCTGGGCCTGGACAAGGAGCAGGGCCTGGAGATGGCCTCCAGCCTGTCGCGCTCCAGGGAACTGGATCCCCAGAAGCTGCAGCAGATCCTGGACGATGTGCGCCAGGAGCAAACCAGGCAGGCCAATAAAGCCCTGCAGCAGCTGCTGGACAAACTGCAGGCTTTGCAGTCCGAACAGGCCAAGGGCCAAAGTGGCGACACCTCCAGGCAAGACAGCGGCAGGATGCTCCAGGAGCTGGAGAGGATCGTGCGCCAGGCCCTGGAGAGTCCAGCCAAGGCAGGGGGCGCTGAACAAGGCAGGTCTGATGGGGCTAAGGGGGCTGTACAGGGGGAAGGTCCCTGGATTTCCGATCTCAAGCAGCAAAAGGTGCAGGAGCGGGCCCAGAGCGAGCACAGGACAGGCTCCAGGACTGAGCAGCCTGCCCAGGCCGGTCAGGAGCAAAGGCTGCAGTCAGGAGGCAAAGAATTTCAACAGGGCCGGGAGTTTTCCGCTTTCAAGGATAGCTCAAGTCAGGACTGGAGCAAATTTTGGGAGAGACTGCAACATACTGAGAAGCAGGACAAGGGCAATACGGATTGGCGACTGTTTTTTCAAGGTCAGGACAGATCCCAGGCCATGCAGCAGGAAGCCAGGGCTGAGGCCCAGAAGACAGATCTCTTAAAGGACGGCAGATTACGCCAGGAGGTCCTGCGTCAGATCCAGGACGGGGTATTGCGCAACCTGGGCTCAGGCAGGCAGGAGCTCAGTCTGCGCCTGCACCCTCCGGATCTGGGCAGGGTGGACGTGGTCCTGCAGCTGCAGGGCAAGGAGCTAAGCGCCCTGCTCAAGACCAACAACCAGGAGGTGGGCCGCATGCTGCAGCAGCAGCTGTCCTCCCTGCAGCAGATGCTGGAGCAGCAGGGGATAAAGGTCCAAAAGCTGGATGTGCAGACCCAGCTGGCCCAGGAGGGCTCCGGGCAGCAGTGGATGGGGGAGAAAAAGCACAACCAGGCCCAGGAGAACCGGGAAAAACACAAGCAGTGGAGCCTGCGGCGCAGGCTGGATCTGCTGGAAAATGGCTTAGGCTCAGAAGAGGTTATGGCTGCTGCCCAGGAATTGGGCAGGATCCACCAGGGCCAGAGCCTGTATCTTATAGCCTGAGGGAGGGAAGCTTATGATTGGCATGGCACAAGGTGCTGGATCCGCAACTGAGCCTGGCCCATTGTCCAAGGCGCAGCAGGGAGCTGTCCCTGAGAACCCATTGTCCAAGGCGCAGCAGGGAGCTGTCCCTGAGAACCAGGACAGCATGCAGCAGGGGATGCGGGGCGCGGAGGATATACTGGGCAAGGCAGAGGAAGAGTTTGAAAAGGAGCCAGCTGGCTCCTCTGAGCTGGACCGAGAGGCTTTCCTGAGCATTCTTTTGACCCAGCTGGAGAACCAGGATCCTACGGATCCCATGAAGGACCGGGATTTTGTGGCCCAGCTGGCCCAGTTTTCCAGCCTGGAGCAGTTGATCCACCTCAGTGACGGCATGGAGAATCTGCAGGAGGAAAGGCAGCAGGACAGGATGCTGGGGGCTTTGTCTTATGTGGGCCAGGAACTGCGGGCAGACGGGGGCCAGGTCAGCAAGGACGATTCCGGGATCAGCACTGTGTTCTATGAGCTCCAGGAGCCTGCCCAGGAAGTAGTCTTTGATATTTACAACCAGGACGGCAGGATCATCGACTCTGTAAGCCAGGGACCCAAGGGCGAGGGCGAGTCCAGGTTCAGCTGGGACGGCACTGACCAGCACGGCCAGGAGGTCCAGGACGGCCTGTATCGTGTGGAGCCCAGGGCAGAGGGAGAAAACGGCCAGAGCCTGGAGATCAAGACTGATATCTCTGGCAAGGTAGAAGGGGTAGAAATGCAGGAGGAGAACATTGTTCTCACTCTGGCAGACGGCAGGCAGCTCCAGCTGGACCAGATCAAGGAGGTCCTGCCGCCAGAGCAGGATGGAGATGATCAATAGCAGCCTATCCAGGCCAGGAAATACCACAAGGAGGAACAGGACATGGGTTTGTCTTCAGCATTATTTTCAGGCACGAGCGGGCTTTATGCCCACGGGGAAAAGATGACCACTATCGGGGACAATCTGTCCAATGTGGGCACAGTGGGCTTCAAGAAATCCGTTATGCATTTCGAGGACTTCATGCCCCAGGACATCAGCACCTCTGCAGG
>CAZBUB010000007.1:0-64929 GCA_964494985.1 uncultured Desulfohalobiaceae bacterium
GAAGTACCTATGGTGCTGCATGAATTTTTTGGGGGCTTAGGCGCTCTGCAATCGTAGCTTAGCCTGGATATGGGTCCCCAGTGCCTTGACTGCTTGCCAATCTCCTTGGATATGCCCAATACGGTGGACTTCAGAGGCTGCTCTGGGTTCCTGGGCTTCACTGGCAGGGGTGGGGCCGAAAAAGACGCACACAGCATTAGCCGGTTCCCAGAAGGCCAGGTCTCCAATATCTAGAATCTCTGTTTTTTCGCCTTCCAAAAGTCCTAGATCCTCGGGAAGTCGGCCATAATATTCCTCCCCCCAGCGCTGCATCTCCAGCTGCAAAGGACAATGTTCCAAAACTGCTTGTCCAGCAGGAGAGTCAAAGATTTCGCCTTGTAATTCAATATCTTCCAACTCCAATACCACTTTGTACATACACTACCTCCACACTTATTGCCAATAGTTACTTGTAGTTTTTTAATTGATAAAGATCTCAGACTGAGCATACATTCCAGGAAGAAAGTCGGTCAATATTCCAGAGGCAAGGGGTAATCCTTGGTCCTGCATATTTTTGTCAGCCAAGCCTGGAGGACCTATTTCGCTTTCCAGCCTGGAAGAAAGGCGGGTGGGTTGGCGTTTAAGCCTGCTCTCATAAACAGCGGTATAGCTGAGTATTCTCTGTACATATTTTCTGGTTTCTGCGTAAGGGATGCACTCCAGCCATATCTCAGAGGGCAGTCTCCCTCTGCTGTTAAGCCAGCGCCGGACATTGCCAGGTCCAGCGTTATAAGCTGCGCTGGCCAGTATGAGATTGCCCTGGAAGGATTCCAGCTGCTTGTGCAGATAAAAGGTGCCGTAGCGGATGTTGGTTTCCGGGTGCAGAAGCTGCAAGGGATGGCTGAATTTTTCGCCTAGTCTGTTGGCAATATCCTGCCCTGTTGTGGGCATGATTTGCATGAGTCCCAGGGCCCCGGCTGATGAGCTAGCATCCTGCATAAAGGCACTTTCCTGGCGAATTAAGGCCAGAATCCAGGCCTGGTCCAGGTTCAGGCTCAAGGTGTGGGCCTGAATCTGTTTCTGATAGCTCAAAGGAAATCTGATTTCCAAGTCCTGGAAACCGGGCACAGAGGCAGCAGCAAATATTGCCCTATCCGGCCAATCCAGCTCTTTGGCCAGAACTGCTGCAGCCTGATACTTGTCTGTACCTGAGCTCCTCAGGGCCTGGTTCCATTCCTGTCTGGCCTCTGGAAGGCGTTGCAGGCGATAGAGCTCAACAGCCCGTTGCAAGGAAGGCTTGTCCCAAAGCTGCAAAAGTATCTCCATCTCAGCCTGGGCTGATTCATGTTTGAATTGGTAGTCCTTATCCAGTCTGTCCGCGGCCAGCAAAGAGTAGTAATCCATGCCTAGGGCCAGCTCCTGGTAGATTGCCTGGGATTTTTGCTCCTGGCCTGTCTCTTGCAGTGCCCTGGCCAGCCAGTAACGCCAACGATGGTTTTCTTTCTCTTTAGACTCCAGGGAGCTGAGGGCCTGGAGTACCCGCTGCCAGTCCTGCTGCATCAAGGCTGTGCGCACCAGCCAGGTCCTGGTCTTATTGTCCTGGGCGGCAGATGGCAGTCCCCTTAGCCTGGAATAGGCACCAGATTTGGCACGGAAGGCCAAAGAGAGGCCGATTTCCCTTTCGATCCCTGGGAAATCCTGGGCAGTCCAATCGTATTTGTCTTTGAGCCCTTCCCAGCTTTGGGCCGCCTTTTGTACATCTTTGCGGATAAGGGCTTTGAGCCCGGTCTGCAGGGCAACCTCCTTTATCTGCTCCGGGACCTGGGACCAGTCCAGCTCAAGGACCAGTTCCGGATGCTGCTTTATGCGCAGCCAGAGCTTGGCCAAATCCCTTTTTTCCTGGGTGAGGCCTTTTAGTAGGGATTTGAGGAGTGAGGAGTTGCCTGCCTGCATAGCTTTTTGTGCCCGCTGCCAAAAAAGCTTTGCATCCAGCCCGCCTTTTTGTTGCCAGTATTCAAAAACAAAGTCGCAACTTTCAGGACGGGATTCAGGATGGAGCCAGAGATCGCGAGTCAGATCCAGGCTTTTCTGCTTTTTTCCTGTAGCTAGCAATGCCCTGGCTTGATGGCATTGTAGCTCTGCCTGGCCCAGGTTTTTGTAGTCCTCTGCAAACATTGCCCATTCTTTTTGCTCGGCCAGATAAAACAGCCATTTCTCTCTGAGCTGCCAAGCCAAGGGGGTATTGCTTTGGGCCTTTAAAAAGGATCTGATTTCCGGCGCGAGGTCTCCAGAGATGCGCTGCAATAGATCCTGGTAAATAAGGTAGGGCTGCAAGGGATAGTCTTGTAGCTGCTCTAAGAGCTCCTGGAAAGTCTCTCGGTCCCTGTCTCGCAGGGCTTTTTCCGCACGCAGGAAGAGATCCCTGTCCGCTGCAGGGTTCTGTGCTAATAGCTGCACGGGGAATACAAGAAACAGCAGACCAAGGCTGAGGTAGATTTTGATAAGGTTTGGCATTTTTTTAGGATAGCCTTAAGCTTTTATAGGTTCAAAACATTTTCATAAAAATTTCAATTGAATTCAAGGGCACGTTCTTGGTTTTTCAAAATTTATGAATCTGACCAGCAAAGTGCCAGGAAAGATCAACAATCCCAAAAGCAAGAAACCCAAAGGGAAGAACCCCTGGTCCCCAAACCAGCCCATGGCCGTGGGTATAAGTCCGGTACCAAAGACTGTAGCTAGAGGAATGATAAAGGAGATAGCCACGTTTCTGATCAGGCTGCGGAAGACAGACGAAATAGCTGTAAAGCAAGCAGGAAAAAGGCAGACTGCAAACATGGGCTGGATGAGTACAGCTGCCTGGAGTGGTTTTCCGGAAAGCAGGCCCAGAAGGAGTGTAGCAAACCCAGTACAGATCAGCGCCCAAAGTATGGTTCTGGCCGTTCCTAGGCGCTCGATGATGAATCCTGCGCCTAGAGCCATGCCCAGGCAAGGTACCTTGGAGAGGGACAAAAGCTGATTTGCCCACCTGGGAGAGATCTGGTGCTCCTGCACCAGGTACAGGGGCAGCATGCTGTAGGTGCCGAAAATCGTGCCTACTGCCAAGCAGAATATGCCTGTCAGGGCCCAGAATCTTTTTTTGGAGATCAGTTCCTTAGCTACGCCCAAGTTTGGGGCCTGGCCATGGAATCTGCCTCCCTGCACCTGCCACCCGAATATCAGGGCCATGGCCAGGGTGGCAATGCCGAAGCCTGCAAAGACTGCCCTCCAAGAAAGCAGGCCTTCCACTGCTGCAGCCAGGGCAGGGATCAGGATGAAGCTGGAGTTCGGGGCCAGCTCATGCAGGGCCAGGCCCCGGCCCCAGTATTGTGCTGGCAGCAAAGAGGTAATGCTGGAAATGCCTGAAGGGAGGTACATGCCCAGACAGAGTCCTTGGGCAAAGAGGAATATCTTTAATAAACCCATACTTGGGCTCCAGGAGGCCATGATCAGAAAAAAGCCAGAACCCAAGGCGGAAAGGAGGATGGTCTTTTTGTGCTGCAGTCTGCTGGCAACAAAGCCAGAGAGAATCAAGGCCAGGCTGATGCCCAGGGAGAGTATGAAGAACAGGCTGCCTGCCTGGGCGTGGCTAACAGAGAACTCTTGTTCGATATGTACCAGAAAAGGACCTGGAATCAGCCTGGAGCCAAAATTGAAAAAGAAAAGACAGCTGATCAAAATGACCTGAAAAAAAGCAAATCGAATACCGAGCTCAGGGCTGTGTTTTGGAAATTCCATGCCAGGTTCTTGCAAGGTTGTAGAAGTTTTGTTTATGAACTAGAAAGAGTTAGATTATCAGGCTGTTTGTATGATGAACGGTTATCTGTTAACGGTTATCAGGACTCAGAATCTGGCCAGCACGACAACTCATAACTGATAATTTTCATGCCTGATGTTGCGCATGGAGTTTGTCCAGGAACTGTACCAGGCCTTAAATACTCTATCCCTTCAGTGTGGGCAAGCCCAGCTCTTTTCTAGTTTTGCTTTGCTCTAAAAGCTCTCCGGGCTCAAGCATACAGGAAATCTTGAGAAAGGATCACCTATGTCAAAATTTCGCTTTGTAAACCTGAATCTGTTTTTGTTTTCCCTTGTTTTGCTCCTGCTGTGCTGGGGCTGTAGCAAACTGCGAGTAGCAGACAGACAGTTTTTGGAGGAAGGAGACGTATCCCCAGGAGAGTTTTTGGATGCTCAGGGAGCCCAGATGGAGAAGTCAGAAATTCTGGAGCTTGTGAGGCAAAGTGAATTTATTCTTTTGGGCGAAAGCCATACCAATCCCTGTGACCACAAGGTACAAAGAGAAGTGATGGATCTTGTGCTCGAGGCGGATAAGCGTCTAGCCCTGGGGCTAGAAATGGTGCCTGCCAGCAAGCAGGATATTTTGCAGGATTTCAATCAAGGCGAGATAGACATCAAGGACTTGGAATCTGCACTGGAATGGCAAAACATCTGGGGTCATGATTTCTCCTTGTATCAACCCGTACTGGAAAAGGCCCAGAAGGCAAATGTTCCGCTCTATGGCTTAAATGTCTCCCAGACGGCTTTGCAGGAATTAAAGGAAAAGGGTCTGCAGGAGATGTCCAGCCAGCACAGGCAGGAGTTGCCCAGAAGAATAATCCCACCCTCCAAGGCACAGAAGAAATCTTTACGTTCGCAATACAAGCGTCATGAAGAAGTTTTGCAGGAAGAGACCCATAGTCTGGAGGATGAGGATCGTTTCTTTCTAGTGCAGTCAGTATGGGACACTCAGATGGCCCAAAAGGCCTTGGAGGTTCACAGAAAGACAGGACACCGGGTTTTGATCCTTGCAGGCAGTGAACATGTGCGCAAGGATTGGGGGATTGTGCGTAGGCTCAGGATTCTGGGACAAGATCCCCAAATTTTGACCTTGGTCCCTTGGCGGGGCCTGAACGAAATAGATGCAGGCCAGGGGGATATTCTTTTTTATTGTCCCCATATCCATCAAAGTAGGCTAGGGATTGATCTGCGTTTGGAACCCCAGGGCATGGTGGTAGATCGAGTCAAGGAAGACAGCAGGGCAGCGCAAGCAGGATTCATGCCCGGAGATGTTTTGCTGAAGGCTGGGAAGGAGGAGGTCCAGGATGTTATGGATCTGCATTCTGCAGCCATGCAGGCCCAACAAGAGCAAGAACCTTTATTGTTTGAAGTGAAAAGACAAGACAGCAAGCTTATGCTAAAGCTGGAGATCTGAGTCCTGGAAGGAGGTAGCTGAAAAAGAGCCTGTCTTGATTTTGGCATCCCAGGCAGCTTAAAATAAGTACTTGACTATGAAAATTATTACTATTAAGCAAAATTGTTAAGTTGAATATCTGTTGCAACAAACTCAAACCCAAAAAAAGGAGGCTCTATGCTCAAGGACGGAGAGAAAGGTGCGATTTTGCAACGGGATGAGCAAACCTACGCCATTGCCCCGCACATACCCTGTGGAGTGGTTTCTCCCCAGCAGCTTAGGAAGATAGCTGATGCGGCTGAAAAATATGGTTGCGCAGCCTTGAAGGTGACCAGTGCTGCCAGGATCGCCCTGGTGGGGCTTAAAGAGGAGGATATAGATCAGGTCTGGCAAGAGCTGGGCATGTCCCCTGGGGCAGCAGTTGGCGTATGTGTACGCAGTGTAAAGGCCTGCCCTGGAACGACTTTCTGTAGATTGGGTCAACAGGATAGTCTGACTTTAGGTATGGAGCTGGATAAAAAGTATCATGGCAAGGAGTTGCCTGGTAAGCTTAAGATAGGGATCAGCGGATGCCCCAACCAGTGTGCAGAAACCTGTATCAAGGATATTGCCTTGGTGGGCAGGAAGAAAGGCTGGATACTGATGACCGGAGGCTCGGGCGCTGGCAAGCCCAGGCTGGCGGATGAGATCGCCAGGGACTTGGATACTGATCAGGCGCTAGAGATGGTGCAAAAGGTTGTTGATTATTATAAAGCCCAGGCCAAAAAGCAGGAGCGTATGGGCAAGATGATGGACAGGATCGGAGTGGAAGAGTTCCGTAAGACAATTTTGAAAGCCTAAGGGGGGCTTCTGTCAGTTGCCGCCTCTGGTATGCTCTCTCCTTTGATGCAAGGCGAGCTCTTGTCTTTTGGTGTATTTGTGTACTTGTAGTCCTATAGAGAGCTCTGCTACAAGGAGCCAATGAGAGGACAAGATTTTCTTGCAGTGCTAAGAGATTAGTAACTATTCATCAGGTCCGGGGGTTCGGTCCACAGGACTCAAAAAAACTCGCTGCTAAGAATGCGTAAAGCAAAAGTTTGATATTGGGCCTCTTGAGCTTCCAGACGATCATTGCGGACTTTGAGATTGAAATAGCTTACACAGTTTGCTTAACGCATTCTAAATCGCTCAGATATGTTGAGCCTGTGGACCGAACCCCTGGACCTTGGTTTCTTTCTCGGTGATGCTTATCCGAATATAGGAAATGGTGAATAAATACAGAGATTATAATCAAGGAGGAAGCATGATCGTACCTGCCATCCTCTGCGGCGGCTCAGGGACCAGGCTCTGGCCTCTGTCCAGGGAACTTTACCCCAAACAATTCCTGCCGCTTTACGGGGAGAGGACCCTGCTGCAGGAAACCATACTCCGCCTGCAGGGCATACCTGATTTGGATCGGCCCATATATGTCTGCAACCAGGAGCACAGGTTCCTGGTTGCAGAGCAGGTACGTTCCCTGGATCTGGAGCCAGGGCCAGTGGTCCTGGAGCCTGAGGGCAGGAACACTGCTCCAGCTGCTGCAGTGGCTGCCCTTTTGGCCTCGCAAAGCGACCCCCAGGCTTTGCTTTTAGTATTGCCTGCGGATCATGTGCTCAAGGAGACGGACAGATTCCAGGAGGCGGTGAGGGCTGGGACAATGGCAGCCCAGAGCGGGGCTTTGGTTACTTTCGGCGTGGTCCCGGATAAGCCAGAGACAGGGTACGGATATATTCAAAAAGGTTCAGTCTGGAATGACGCAGAGCAGGTCTTTCAGGTGGATAGCTTTGTAGAAAAGCCAGACCTGGAGACAGCCCAGGCCTACGTACAAAGTGGGGATTATCTCTGGAACAGCGGCATGTTCCTGTTCAGGGCGGATAAGTATTTGGAGGAACTGCAAAGGCTGGCCCCAGAGATTTTGAGCTGCTGCAGGCAAGCAGTGAAAAAGGCCCGACAGGATTTAGATTTTTTGCGTCTGGATTTTGAGAATTTCCAGCATTGTCCTGCTGACTCCCTGGATTATGCGGTTATGGAAAAGACCGCTGACGCGGTGGTGGTGCCTTTGCAGGCTGGCTGGAGCGATGTAGGCTCCTGGTCTGCGCTGTGGGATATCTCGGATAAGGACCAACAAGAAAATGTCTTTAAAGGCCAGGTTCTGGCCAGGGATGTCAGGGGCAGCTTTGTCCAGAGTGATTCCCGCTTGGTGGGCTTGCTGGGGGTGCAGGATCTGGTCCTGGTGGATACCAAGGATGCCTTGCTGGTGGCTTCCAAGTCCAGGGTGCAAGAGGTCAAGCAGCTGGTGCAAGCCTTGAAGCAGGAAAACAGTCCCTGTGTTAGCCTGCACAGCCGGGTTTATAGGCCCTGGGGCTCCTACGAGGGAGTGGATCAGGAGCAAAGGTTCCAGGTCAAAAGGATTACGGTCAAACCTGGACAGGTCCTGTCCCTGCAAAAGCACTATCACCGCTCAGAGCATTGGGTGGTGGTCAGGGGCACCGCCCGGGTAGTCAAGGGCGAGGAGGAAATTATCCTTACAGAGGATCAATCAGTATACATTCCCTTGGGCACGCTGCATCGCCTGGAGAATCCAGGCAGAATTCCCCTGGAGCTCATAGAGGTACAAACCGGCAGCTATCTGGGGGAGGATGATATAGAGAGAATAGAGGATGTTTACGGCAGAAAGGGATAAGACTGAGAAACTTTTTGTCGCATTTCCGTCACTGAGTACACGTATACGTAAATACTGTGAGATTGAAATGCCAAGAGTTTGTTCGCTCCTGGAATCGGAAGAAACGCTGAAAAATCCGAAATTCGAAATACGAAGCACGAAACCTCTTTGAAATGAGATGGGATTTCAGGATAGGCAAGTACGGATGACAAAAACTCAAAATCAATCAGATCTTTCGAATTTTGAATTTATTTCGAATTTCGATATTCGGATTTCGTATTTACAAACTCAGAATCCTATTCATTGCTTCGAATAGACTGATAGAGAATACGTCAATGAACTTACGAATGAGAGCACTTAGATTACCTGCATGATGAAACCATCCATTTGGCTTCAGGCCCGCAAGCGATCTGTAGAAACCCGGGAAAGGTATCGCCGGCAGATGCTGGAAGAGGTCCATGCCGTTCTCCAATCCTTTGCTGAGAAGTATTACTGGGATGAGCTCTTTCTGTTCGGCTCCCTTATCTCTCCTGGGCGATTTAGATCTGACTCTGATATCGATATTGCTGTGTCAGGCTTAGACAAGCATGCTTTCCTTCCTTTTATTGCCGAGCTTTCCAGGGAGTTGGGGCGTGAGGTAGATGTAGTGCGTCTGGAGGAGAGCAAAGTATCGGATTCGATACGAAGGCAGGGGTAACAATGGGAACTAAAGAAGCATTAGTGCTATTTCTCAGCGATTTTGACCAGCAGGTGGCTGAGATGATGAGTAATCAGGCAAATACCCCTCATACCTCACTTAGTGCACAGCATGTTGTGGGCAACAATCCCCACAAATGACCCATCTCACGCAATGCATGTTTTGGGTAATGAGGTCCCCTTTTTATCCGTTTCATGCATGGCACAAAATGGGTAAGGGCTTTTGCCTCAGTTCACAAAGGGCCTTTATGCGAGCCTGGATCCCTGGACGGCTGCCGAATGCCCAGGTTTTTTTTCAGATGGGAATGCCTCTAAAGATCGGTTTTCGCTGCAGAGTCTTTAAAAAAAGAAAAACCCCCTGAGTGATTTCAGGGGGTTTTTCAAGCAAGTAAAACGCCTTGGGCTTAAGACTCAAAACGTCTGCCAAAAGATGGCGGGGGTGACCGGACTTGAACCGGCGGCCTCCGGCGTGACAGGCCGGCGCTCTAACCAATCTGAGCTACACCCCCTGCTCAGCAATGTGCATATTAACCCGCCTCTTTCCCCCTGTCAACAAGCTAACTTTGCTCTCTTCTTAAAAGGGCGGCAAATATTCACCTTGGTTTCTACTTCAGTAAAGCTTATTCGGGCACAGTTGATGGTGAACGAATACAAATGGGCTTCGTATTGGTAATTTTCCATGCAAGGGTTGTGTCCCTTATAGGGCTTGTTGGTTATGGTTGAAGCCCCTCCTGACCCATTTATGGGCCAGGAGGGGGCCGGGTTTATCTGTTGTTGAAATAATCCCGAGTGATACGGAATACCACTGGGCTTAGTACCAGCAGGGCAATCAGGTTAGGCACTATCATCAGACCGTTCATCATGTCGGCAAAGGTCCAGACCAGATCCAGGTTGAGTATGGCGCCCAAAAAGACCAGGATCACATAGGCGTACCTGAATGGGGTGACTCCTTTGAGCCCGAAGATGTACTCAATAGCCACTTGGCCGTAGTAGCTCCAGGCCAGGATAGTGGAGAAGGCAAAGATGATCAGCCCAAAGCCGACCACGAAGTCCCCGGGTCCGGGCAGGCCCTTATTGAAAGCCATGGCGGTCAGCGCGGAGCTGGTTTCTCCACTGGTCCAGGCTCCGGTCATGATGATCACCAAGGCGGTCATGGTGCAGACGATTATGGTGTCGATTAACGGGCTGAGCATGGCCACGATGCCCTGACGCACCGGATCTTTGGTCCGGGCTGCAGCATGGGCGATGGGAGCTGATCCCAGCCCGGCCTCATTGGAGAACACTCCCCTGGCCACGCCAAAGCGCAGGGCTGCAGCCAGCCCTGCGCCTGCGAAGCCGCCAGTGGCAGCAGTGCCGGTGAAAGCGTCCGTAAAGATAAGTTTGAAGGCGGAGCCTATCTCTGTGAAGTTGGCCAGGATCACTATCAAGGCACCGACAACATAGATTATGGCCATAAAGGGCACTATCTTTTCTGCGACTTTGGCGATGCGCTTGAGGCCGCCGATGATTACTGCAAAGGTCAGTCCGGCCAGGATGAGGCCTGTGAGCCAGAAGGGGATCTCAAAGGCTTGGTTTACAGCCAGAGCTACAGAGTTGGACTGCACTGTGTTGCCGATGCCAAAGCAGGCCACTGCAGCGAATATGGCAAACAGCATGCCCAGCCATTGCCAGTTCTGGCCCATGCCGTTCTTGATATAGTACATGGGCCCGCCCACAAATGAGCCGTCAGGCATGGTCTCCCTGTAGCGCACGGCCAGGACCGCCTCTGCGTATTTGACAGCCATGCCGAACAGGGCGGTGACCCACATCCAGAACACTGCGCCGGGACCTCCCAAATAAATTGCCGTGGCCACCCCGGCAATATTGCCGGTACCTATGGTGGCGGCCAGAGCTGTGGTCAAGGCCTGGAAGGGAGTGATCTCTCCTTCGCCTTCCTGCTTGCTTTTGTCTATGCCTCTGACCATCATCCTGAAGGCGTAGCCCAGCTTGCTCACTGTCCTCCATCTCATCCCGAAAGTCAGATAGACACCAGTACCCACTAGCAAAATCAGCATGTAGGGTCCCCAGACGAATCCGCTGATCGCATTCAGAATGCTTTGCAAGGCTTCCATTCAACTCCTCCTTTAGGTTGCAGTTAACAGGGACATGCGAAGTATGAGATAGCTGACACACGATGCAGAGAGCCTGAAAACCAGGCCTAAGCCTCCTGCATCAGTTCCTGGGGGGCTCTGCAGAAGTTTTGTAAAGCAAAGGCCTCTGCCACCGGCTGGCAGGTCAAGATGCCCTGATAGGCATTCAGGCCCCGGCATAGCACTGGATTCTCCAGACAGGCCTTTTTTATGCCCTTGTTGGCCAGCTGCAGTCCATAGCCTATGGTGGCGTGGTTCAGGGCAAAGGTGGAGCTCCGGGAGTAGGCTCCAGGCATGTTGGCCACGCAGTAGTGCAAAACCCCCTCCTCCAAATAGACCGGGTCCCTATGGGTGGTGGGCCTGGAAGTTTCCGAACAGCCCCCCTGATCAATAGCTACGTCCACCAGGATAGCCCCGGGCTTCATCCTTTGCAGCTCCTTTCTGCCCAGCAGCTTGGGGGCCTTGGCTCCGGGCAGGAGCACGGCTCCTATAACTATGTCTGCTCGTTCCAGGGCTGCTTCCAGGTTGTGGCTGTTGCTGAACTGGGTGAAGACATTCACTGGCAGGATGTTTCCCAGATGTTCCAAGATGTTCACTTGGATATCCATAAGAGTTACTTGGCATCCGAAGCCTGCAGCTGTCTTGGCAGCATTGCTGCCCACCACCCCTCCGCCGATGATCAGCACATTGGCTGGCAGAACTCCTGGCACGCCTGTGGGCAAAAGACCCCGTCCGCCAAAGGGCCTGGCCATGTAAAAGGCGCCCATCAGCGGGGCCATTCTTCCGGCTACCTCGCTCATGGGCTTGAGCAGGGGCAAGGCTCCATTTTCTTCCTGCACTGTTTCGTAAGCCACAGCAATAATTTCCCTTTCCAGGCAGGCCTGGGTCAGTTCCTGGCTGGCGGCCAGATGGAAGTATGTATATATGATCTGTCCTGGCCGCATCAGCCCATACTCTTCAGGTAGGGGTTCCTTAACCTTGACGATCATTTCTGCCTGTTGCCAGATTTCCTGAGCGGAATCCAAAAGCAAGGCCCCGGTTTGCTCGTACTCCTCATCCGAGATGCCTGAGCCTAAACCTGCACCCTTTTGGATAACCACGCTGTGTCCATTCTGGATATAAGCCCGGGCTGCTGCTGGAGTAAGCCCCACTCTGAACTCGCTGTCTTTGATTTCCCGGGGGCAACCGATCTTCATGCTTTTTCTCCTTTGTTTTTGTTTGTAGGGCTGTTGCTTAAGCTTTTCTTTGGTAGAAATTTTTGAGTCCTGGTTTGCATATCAGGCAAAGGGATTGGCAGTTATCGTGTTTTGGCCTGAACTGACCTCAAAAAAATTTCCCGCAGGGTCTTTGTTGCCTGCAGAAGACAATTGGCGTATAAAAAATAGCTGTTATAGCAAGGTCCGGAAATTTTCAGGTATCAGCGTTCAGCAAAACCAAGGAGGTTCCATGTCTACTTCAAGCCTGTTCTATCGCTTTACAAGCCTATTCCTAGTCCTGGTGCTGGTTTTGACTTTGGTCCCAGTCTGGCCGGTCCAGGCTGCCATGCTGGAAACAGGAGCAGTCCTGGAGTCTGAACAACCCCAAAAAGCCAGACAAAAGCTCCAGGACTTTCTGCAGCGTGAAGAGGTGGCAAATATCCTCCAGAAGCAGGGCATTGATCCAGACGAGGCTGAAGCCAGAGTGCAGGCCCTTAGTGATTCCGAGGTCCAGGCAGCAGCAGCCAGGTTGCCTGAGCTGCCGGCAGGACAAGGGGCTGGAACAATTGTGGGCGCTGGCTTGTTTATTTTTGTAATCCTGCTCATCACAGATATTTTGGGGTATACTGATGTCTTTACTTTTGTCAAAAAGCAAAGTTCCCGTTAAGTCTGCATCGACAGTATTTTGTTTAGCTTGTTCAGAAAATCTGTGACTGCCCTTTGGCCCCTGCTGCTTTTCTTGACAGCAGGGTGCGCAGTTCCTAATGCTTCTCTAACTCCGGCAGGGAGCCCAAGACCTGACGCAGTAGCTATCCAGGATGTTCCTGTATTCGAGCAGCGCGTCCAGCAGTGTGGTGCAGCCTCCCTGGCTTCCTTGCTGCACTGGTGTGGAATCGAGGTTGCTCCCAAGGAGTTGGAATCTTTGCTCTATAATCCAGAAAGGCGGGGTACCTTGCAGCCCGCCTTGCTTGGTGCTGCCCGCAGGCAAGGGGCCTTAGCCTATGAGATCCAGGGTAGGGCAGAGCTTTTGGCACAACTCGAGTCAGGAATTCCAGTCCTGGTTTTGCAAAACAAAGGCCTTTCCTGGTTCCCTTTTTGGCATTATGCAGTCGTTTGTGGTCTGGACCCAGAACAAAAAAAAATTTGTCTTTTGGATGGAAGTTCTAAGCCCAGACTGATAAAGGAACAGACTTTTTTACGTACCTGGGCCAGGGCAAATTATTGGGGCCTTGTGGTTCTGCCACCGGGCAAGCTGCCTGCTGATGCCGACAGGCATAGATACCTGCAGAGTGTGTACGCGTTGGAGCAAGGCGATCAGCTCGCTCTGGCCCAGAAGGGTTACCAGGCTGCATTGCAGCAATGGCCAGGGGATTTGGCCGCGCTTTTAGGCAAGGCAAACTGCTTTTACAGCCAGAATAAGTTGCGCAAGGCTGAAAAGGCCTTGCGCAAGGCAATTAGATTACATCCTGAATCTGCTCCAGCCTGGAACAATCTGGCCCAGGTCTTGGCAGAGCAGGGCAAAGATCTAGAAGCCCTCCAAGCTGTCCAGGAAGCCCTTAAGCTAGGTGGAGAGCATTTGCAGCATTACCAACAAACCAGGGATAACATCCTTTCCCCAAGTCGTTGAAGCAATGCAGGTCTATTTTTCCTGCAGGACATCCTCTGCCCAGGAGAAGGCTGCGGCCACTGTGGGATAGCCTATAGTGGAGATCAACAGAAGCAAGGTCTGCCTGACCTCCTCCGGGCTGGCACCTGCCTGAATTGCCCTGCGGGTGTGGCTGTGCACTGCCCCTTCAGACCTGATGGCCGCAGAGGCTGCCAGCTGTATAAGCTGGGCCTGTTTCTCCTGGATCGGACCTGACTCGCGCACTGCCTGGCCTACCTGGCCTAGGGCTTCTAATACAGGCTTATAGCTTTTCTGCAGGTTCTGAAAATGCTGGGGAGGTTCTTGCATGGATTCGCTTCCTTTGCTTAACTGGCTGGAAATTTAAATACTTGTTTTCATAGCCTGAGGGCTCCTTGGCTGTCAAGCCTGTTTGATGGCTCCCGGATAGATTTTCAGCTCTATCTTGGCTTAAAAATCGAGCTGCGCCAAAGGGGCACCCATCAAGCATGGAAAGATCTTGGTGAGCAGGCAGGCCCTTTGAACGTCAACTTGTTTTCCATACGGTATTTATTCACCATCTGTTACGCATTTTGAGGAGCGAGTTTATTGAGTCCTGTGGGCCGAACCCCCGGACCTGGTGACTCTTTCATTAAAATTTTTTCCCCCTAGGGATGAAAATTACGTATACCGGACCAAATCCGGCAATAGGCATAGTACGGCCTGCGAAGCCCAACATTTTTACGGCAATAGTTACCCCATACGAACCAATAACCGATAACCGGCAACAGTTAACCGATAACTGATAACAGTTAATCCTTTCCCCTACATAGCAGCTATGCAGGAACATGCCCAGCGGAAAAACAACAGACAGGGCTCGCTGGTTCTGGTTGGGCCTTATTTCAGGGAACGCAAAGCCTGGATTGTTCTCGGGGTCTGCAGCCTGATCGTGGTCAATCTGCTGCAGCTTTTGATCCCTAGGATTCTGGGTCTGGTGGTGGACCAGCTGACAGCACTGCAGCTTGAGAGCAAGCATT
The DNA here is from genome assembly GCA_964494985.1 of uncultured Desulfohalobiaceae bacterium. GTDB lineage: Bacteria > Desulfobacterota > Desulfovibrionia > Desulfovibrionales > Desulfothermaceae > CAZBUB01. Next base: position 14,545 of record CAZBUB010000007.1, read on the forward strand.
TAGCAGGATATGCCGGGCTGATTGCCTTTGTTGCCCTGGCCATGGGCGGCTTTCGCTATCTCTGGCGCAGCTGCATCATGGGCAATGCCCGCAGGCTGGAGGAAGGGCTGCGCAATCAGCTCCTTAGCCATATCCAGAGCCTTAGCTGCAGCTATTTTGATCAAACCAAGACCGGGGATCTCATGGCCCACGCCACGAACGATCTGCAACAGATACGCATGGCTGCAGGCATGGGCCTGGTGGCTGTGAATGATGCTGTTTTTCTGGGCCTGGCAGCAGTAGGCTTCATGCTGGCTATCAATGTCCAGCTTACACTACTGGTGCTTATCCCCATGCCTTTTATTGTCCTGGGCACGCTCTTTTTCAGCCGTAGGCTGCATAGCCGCTACCAGGAGGTTCAGGCCAGGTTCTCTGATCTCACCGAGAGTGTGCGCGAAGGCCTGGCCAGCATGCGCTTGGTGCGGGCCTATGGCTTGGAAAGAGGCATGCTGGACACAGTTGCTGGCAGCTCCAGGCAATATGTGGATTCCAACTTGAGTCTGGCCAGGATTGTAGGCGCCTTTTTCCCTTTGATGCTTTTTTTGACCAACGTAAGCATGGGCTTGGTGCTGCTTCTAGGCGGCAGGCAGACCATACTGGGCGGCATCAGCCCTGGGGACTTTGTAGCTTTTGTCAATTACCTGGGGCTGTTGACCTGGCCTATGATGGCCATGGGCTGGACTATAAATCTGCTGCAGCGGGGTCGGGCCTCTTTGGACAGGATCAATCGCATCCTGCAGGCAGAGCCGGAAAAGGATTCGAGGCCTGGGAGAAAAAGTCTGCCCTCGGACCAGGATTGGGATCTGTTTTTGGACAAGGTTAGCTTCAGTTATCCCTTGGCAGACGGGTTCGCCCTGCGTGATGTCAGCCTACAGCTGCCCCAGGGCCAGAGTCTTGGTCTGGTGGGGCCTCCTGGCAGCGGCAAGTCCACCCTGCTTTTGCTGATTCCCAGGCTTTATGATCCAGACCAAGGCAGGATTCTGCTTGCAGGACGGGATATCCGAGATCTGTCCTTGCAAAGGCTCAGGCAGAATATCGCTTTTGTGCCCCAGGAGGCCTTTTTGTTCGCAGGCAGCATTCAGGAGAACATCACCCTGGGCAGGAGCATACCCCAGGAGGATATAGATTGTGTCCTGCATCAGACTGAGCTTTTGGGTTTTGTACGTTCTTTACCCCGGGGACTGCAGACCATGGTGGGAGAGCGGGGGGTGATCCTCTCAGGAGGTCAGAAACAGCGCATCTGTTTGGCCAGGGGGCTCTTGCAGCCTGCAGGGATGCTCGTCCTGGACGATCCTGTGAGCCAGATGGACGCGGGGACTGCCTATAAAGTGCTGCAGAATCTGTACAGTCACCAAGATTTTAAAAGCATGCTTATCTCCTCCCATAGACTGACAGCCCTTGCCCCAGCCACACACATAGTTGTTTTGGACCAGGGCAGGGTCGTGGAATATGGTAGTCACAGTGAGCTCCTGGCTGGCGCTCAAGGGTATTATGCCCGGACCTGGAGGATGCAGCAGCTGGAAGAAGAGATCCATGCCTATTGATTTTGGTTACTTCGAGGAAGAACACCCCCAGAACAAAGGGCGGGATTTTTCCATCCTGCGTCGATTCTGGACTTTTGTGCGGCCCTATAGACTGGCTGTGCTGGGCTCGCTTGTACTGGTGCTCTTTATCACTTTGTTAGAGATAGCGGTTCCCTATCTGACTAAAGAGGCTATTGATCGCTACATAGTGCCTGAACAAAATACTTCTTCTGTGCAAGTCCAAAATGAGCAAAGGTTCTACACTTTTAACGCCCAGAGCCCTGGTGGAAAACTTTTGCTGCTCAAGTATCCAGAGCTAGTGCACTTGAAGGAAGGAAAGGGCCAGGTCCCTTACTCTGCTCTTGAGAAGCTTGAAGCTCCAGAGCTGCGGCTTTTAAGGGGGCCTGACCTGACAGGGGTGGCCTGGATCAGTATCCTGTTTTTGCTTTTGATCCTTTTGAATTTTGCCTTAAGCTTCGTGCAGAAGCTGGTCATGGAGTATACAGGCCAGAGGGTAATGCATGATCTGCGTTTGCAACTCTATGACCATATTCAGAGGCTGTCCTTTTCCTTTCTGCATAAGAATCCAGTGGGCAGGCTGGTGACCAGAGTGGCCAACGACGTGCAGAATTTGCAGGAGCTATTTACCAACTTTATCAGCTTTGTGCTCCGAGATCTGTTCATGCTCCTGGGCATTGCAGCAGTGATGCTGGTCATCAACTGGAGGCTGGCTTTGGTCAGCTTTACGGTGTTGCCCTTGGTGGTTGCTGCTGCCTGGCTTTTTGCCCTTAAGGCCAGAGCTGCTTTTAGACAGCTGAGGATAAAATTGGCAGATATGAATTCTCGTTTTTCCGAGACCATAAGCGGTATCCAGAGTATTAAGCTTTTTGCTCGGGAGAACGGCAATTACCAGGGCTTTGCCAGGATTAACCACGAGCATTACCAGGCAGGGATGCGCCAGATTCGGGTAATGGCAATATTTTTGCCTGTGGTGGAGGCCTTGGGTTCTCTGGCTGTGGCCCTCATAGTTTTTTATGGGGGACAGAAAGTTTTGGGCAGGAGTCTTAGCATCGGGACTTTGGTGGCTTTTATCTCCTATATGCGCATGTTCTTTCGACCCCTGCGGGATATTGCTGAGAAATACAATCTGCTGCAAAACGCCCTGGCATCAGCTGAGAGGATCTTCATGATTATGGATGAGCCTGCGGTGGAGGGACAGACTCATTCTGCTTCTATTCAGAAAACGCAAGGCATTCAAGACATTCGTTTCCAGGGGGTGCATTTGGCTTATGAGCCAGATCAGCCGGTCCTGCAAGATGTCAACTTAGAGATTTGCTCTGGGGAGAAGTTGGCGCTGGTAGGGCAGACCGGTTCGGGTAAAACCTCGGTTATTAACTTGCTCCTGGGCTATTATTGGCCTACCCAGGGCAGGATATTGGTCAATGGAGTGGACCTCCAAAAATGGGATCTTTCTTTGCTGCGCTCCAGGATAGCCCTGGTTTTGCAAGATCCCTACATATTTTCAGGCACTCTGCGCAGGAATATCCTGCAGGGCGAACCAGATTTGGACCAGGAAGGTTTGATGAAGGCCCTGGAGAATGCCGGATGCAAGCAGCTGCTGAACAAGCTGCCCCAGGGTTTGGATACAGAGCTCTCTGCCGAAGGACATTCCCTGTCCGCAGGGGAGAGGCAGCTGGTCTCCATCGCTCGGGCCTTTGCCCGGGATCCAGAGCTGCTCATTCTGGACGAGGCTACATCTGCTGTAGACTCTAGAACCGAGGGGCATATCCAAAAGGGGTTAGAGAGGCTTATGCAGGACAGAACCACCATCACTATAGCCCATAGACTCAGCACTGTGCGCAGCTCGGACAGGATTGTGGTTCTGCACAAGGGCCGCATAAGGGAAGAAGGGACGCATAAAGAGCTTTTGAGCAGGGAAGGGCTCTACTTTAGAATGCTCCAGTTGCAGAAGCTCTCCCCGAGTTTGGAGGCAGGTCGGGGATGAATTTTGTTGGAGATATATCTGAGGTGTTGAGCACCAGGGGCAGGGCAAAGAGTTGCTTGTTTGCAGGGGCATGCTTATATGCTTAGGGAAGCTTTCCTAAACCCAAAATATTGGAGCTCAATAAATGTATCCGGTATTGGAGAAGATCATAGTGGGCATCATGGTCCTGGCAGCTGCCTGGTATGTCTGGCGCCGCCTGGGCAAGGGTCGGGGCAGGCAGAATCAAGCCCAGGGCTGCGGCTGCTGTCAGGAGCAGAGCTGCCCATCCAGGATCCTGGAAGACAGCCCTGCAAAGGACAGACAGAACGGTTGCGATTAAAATCCGATCCAGGTGGTGAGTGCCTCAGGGTCTTCCCTGCTGCTGTATAGCTGATTGGCTGGGGCCTCCCAGTCAGGCCAGCCTACTGCTATGCCCAGAATGATGCGTTTCTCAAGCCCAATGCCTGTAATCTCCCTGATCAGCTTAGGGTAACCCACCCCTTGGACCTCAATGCAGGTGCCCAGGCCCTGTTCAACTGCAGCCAGGCAAATGTTCTGCACTGCTGCTCCAATATCCAGCAGGGGCTCGCATTCCGGGAGTTGTCTATCTGTGCAAACAAGGATTGCTGCCGGGGCATCAAAGAATCTGATTCCTTTTTCAGCCCAGCTCAGCCTTTTTTCTCGATTTTCCCTGCCGATGTCCAAAAGTTTGAAGATCTCTTTGGCCAGCTCGGTTTGCCTTTTCCTGTACACGCTATCCCTGGGCCAGTTGCCAGGAGCCAGCTCAGGAGCAGGATCCTCTCCGGCTCTAAATTTCTCGGAGCTCTTTTTTTGTAGCTCTTGCAAGGGATTGCCTGCCAGTACAGTGAACTTCCAAGGCTGGGAGTTCATGGCTGAAGGGGCGCGAACTGCGGCCTGCAAAAGGGCCAGCAGTTTTCCCTTGGGCACCGGATCTGGCTTAAAGCCTCTTATGCTGCGTCTGTTTGGGATAGCCTGCATAAGCTCCATAAATGCCTCCTTTGGCCAGCTTGAAGGTTCAAGGTGCAATGACCAGCCCTAAGCATTCTAGACCAGATAGCGAAGCAAGGCTACTACAGACATTCCGGTTAGGATGGCCCAGACAAAGCTTTTGCCCTGGATAGCTACCAGAAGAGTAGGCAGGGCTGCCCAGAGGAAGTAGTTCTGTGTGGAGAGCTGCAGCTGGCCTTCTGGGGCGAACAGGCTCGGGGCCAGCAGGGCTGCTAGGACAGCCGCCGGGATCAGCTGCAGCCATCTGGTGAGAGCCGGCGGCAGGGGCCTGGATGACAGGGCCAGGATGGGCAGAAGTCTGGGCCCATAGGTGACCAGCATCATGCCTGTGATGATCAGGAAGATCTCTTTTTGCACCATGTCTCCAGCAAAAGTCCTAGGCTTGCGGCCAGCACAGTGGCCAGGATTATGCTTGTCTGCTCCAGACCCAGCAAGGTCAGGAGCAGGGAGCAGGTCCCTGCTGCCAAAGCTGTAAACAGTCTTAGCAGATTGGTGACCTGCCAGACCAAGAGTACTATAAACATTGCAGGCAAGGCGAAGTCCAGGCCTATGGGCCGCACGTCAGAGATCAGGCCCCCGGCGAAAAGCCCCAGACAGCTGCCTGCCAGCCAGGCGCTCTGGGCAATGATATTTATAGCCAGGGTTTCCTGCTTGCAGGTCTGACCCCGGGCAAAGCGACTGGAATGCAGGGCAAAGGTCTCGTCAGTGAGCTGGAAAGAGAAAAAGGCCTGCTGCGGTCTGCTCCAGGATCTGAGATAAGGGGCCAGGGAAGCGGACATGAGCAGGTGGCGCAGGTTGACCATGAAGGTGGTCAGGATCACTGTGGCTGCCCCAGCGCCTGAGGCAAGCAGGCCCACTGCGATGAGCTGGGCTGAGCCTGCGAAGACCAATAGGGACATGAGCACCGTGTTCAATCCGGAAATGCCGCTTTTCTGGGCCAGTACCCCGTAGGCAAAGCCCACAGGCAGATAGCCTAGGATCACAGGCAGGGTCTGCTGCAGGGCAGATTGCAGCCAGGTAGGCAGAGGCAGATGCTGGCTCAAATCTTTTGTGGATTGCATAGGCACATTATGGAGTTGTTGGTTAAGATCTCGGATTGACAGTTTATATGCGGACTGTCAATACTGCCTCGCGAATTGGGAGAAGATGCCAGGAACATGGTCCACTACTATCGCTTAACCCCGGACAATCGTTTGCTCATGGGGGGCAGAGATCTTGGCTTCTACTTTGGACTGAATACAGGGCGGGACAGAAATCAGGCCGTTTTTAAGGCGCTTAAGCAAAGCGTGGGCAAGATCTTTCAGGTCCTTGGGGATGTGGAATTCACCCATGAGTGGGGAGGTCCAATATCTATTCCTCTGGACATGGCTCCTGCTCTGGGCTATGCAGGAGATAAGCGCATAGTCTATTCCCTAGGGGGCATGGGCCATGGGGTGTCCATGGCTCACTTGAACGGGGCCACGCTTGCGGATCTGGTCCTGGAACGGAATACAGCCCTGAGCAGGATGTTCTTTGTAAACCGCAGGGTCTTGCCCTGGCCTGGAGAACCACTGCGCTTTGTGCTGTGGAATCTGGTCAAGGGGTGTATGCATTTCCAGGATTGGTGGTGCGAGGGTAAAAAAAGGATCTAAGGTTTGGATATGGCTGAAGGCAGCAAAAATTTGCTGGAGCTGTTGGTGGAGGCACCCTGGTGGGTGAGTGCAATTTTGGCAGCAGTGGTGTATATGCTGCTTACATTGGTCTTGCCTGGAACCTTTCCTGAAGATTCACTGCTGGGAGTATTGGCTGGTGCCTTGGCCAGCACTGCCTGGCTGATAGCCTTGATCCTGCTGATACCTGCTCCAGTATCCTTTTATAACTCCTGGCAAAAGGATCGTTTGCTTTCAGGACAGGCAGATGCACGTTCCCTGGGTAGGCTTTCGCAAAGGGCCTTTGCCCAGCTGGTACAGGAGCTGTATACCAAAAATGGCTACCAGGTGCAGCACCATGTTGACCCCCAGGACCAGGCTGAAGTGGATCTGATTGCCAGAAAAGAAGGGAGAACAGTATTGGTGCAGTACAGGCATCACAAGTCCGGGGCAGTCAGCGAGCAGGCAGTGGAGTCCATGCTGCAGCGCTTAGACAACGGAGATGCCCAGGAGGGGCATGTCATATCCTGTCCAGGATTCAGCCCCCAGGTCCTGGAGCTGGGCAAGGATACCAGGCTCAAGCTTCTTGACAGTCAAGGTTTGGCAGAGATGCTTGCAAATCGCAGATAAAAAAGTCCATAATCATTTATCCCGGAGGTAGAGACATGAATCTCAGAAGAGTGGTTTTGCTTTTCTTGACTTTAAGTCTGGTGTACGGCTGCAGCCCGAACGTGGTTTCCCTGCAGTACCAGCCAGAGCCTGACTTGGGACCCGGGTGTGAGCAGAGGGTAACCATTTTGCCCTTCCAGGATGCCACAGGCAAGCGGGAACTGGGCACAAATCGCAAAGGAGGGCTCATATTCTCTGATGTCGCTGTGCAGAAATGGGTCAGGGAAGCTGTTGCTGATCAGTTGGAATCCCAGGGCTGTCAGGTGAAGGTTTCTAATTCTGCAGACTCTGGCTTGGCAGTGGGGGGTAGAGTGCTGGATGTGAATTTGCAAGAGGTCTCCAGCACGGAATATAGAGGAGCGCTCAGGCTGGAGGTCATTCTCAAAGAGGCTGGTTCTGACCAGCCAGAGCTTTACCAAGAAACTTTTGGGGTTAAGGTCAGCAAGCATATCCTGCCTGGCACCAGCAAAGTGGAAAGTGTCCTGCAGGAGCTGATGCAGGAACTGATGCAGGCCATGTCTCCCAAGCTGGTGCAGCGTATGCAGGAATAAGTATTTGACATAATAACAACCCTTGTGCCCTAAATGGGCACAAGGAAGCATGGAAAACTTCAATATTGCAAAAAATGAAGTCCCAGACCCAATGGAGCTAGAAGCGTTGGCAATATGGCAATGGATCCAATGTCTCAAAGCATTCTAGCCCAGCTGCTCGAGGCTGCCTGCTTGAAAGGCCTGAATTGCTTCCTGCACAGTGGACTGGTTGCTCAGAAAGATCTTTATGCCCTTACCTTGCAGGTAATCCGCTGCCTTGGGACCCATCTTGCCTGTGATCACTGCCTGGACTCCAGACTGGGCCAGATCCTGGGCCGTCTTGGCCCCGGCTCCCCTGGCCGCAAGCATGTTCTGGGAGTTGGATAAATAGGTGAAATCCCCTTTTTCAGTATCAAAAAGGATGAAGCCGCTAGCCCGGCCGAAACCGGTCAGAGGAGCAGCTAAGTCCTTGCCAGATGTGCTGATGGCTAGTTGCATGGCAATCCTCCTTTCTTCTTCGTGACCTTAAACAATAGGCACTAGGGTTCAAAATCCGGCCCAACTATTTAGCCGGACCAGATTTCCTGCCCGTAAACAACATCCTTTCTGGCCTTACCTTTGGATTCCAGGTAACTAAGGTGGGCCAAGGCTTCTCCAGTGGCAAACCATTGCTGGGCCAGGGGGAACTCATCCCAGCTTTGGGTGTCCAAATCCCAAGTCATGCGCGAGGCAATATCGAGGGCGGTACCAGGCCGCTCGCACACCAGGGTCTGCACTTCCTGTAATCTTTTCTGGTGATGTCTTTGCAGCTCCTGGATGCGGGTGCGGTGTTCTGAGAAAAGGCGCCTATGCCCCGGCAGGACCAGGCTGACATCCAAATTTTGCAGACGCTGCAGGCTTTGCAGGAAATCCTGGAGTGGATTGTTGCCGGGCAGCCACTGGGAGATGTTGGGGGTGATCTCCTGGAGCAAGGTGTCCCCTGCGAACAAAAGACCAGTTTTCTCTGCGTAAAAGCAAACATGGCCTTTGCTGTGTCCAGGTGTAAGCAAGCAGCGAAGCTCATGCCCAGCACAGTGGACAATATCTTCGTCCTGCAGCTCTTCTATTTCTACTTTGCCCTGGGGACGATATTTATAGCCGGGATGGGCATCCCTGGCCTGGAGCAGATCCTGCTCAGGCAATCCACAGAGTCGGGCATAATCCAGGACCTGACTCCAGTCCGCAGGCTGGGTGATAACCTCTGAATCCGGCTTGCTCATGAAGATGCGCGCTCCCCTGGCGTAGAGCTCAGAGACCAGGCCGCTGTGGTCAGAGTGCATGTGGGTGATTAAGACTTTTGTATCTTCAATTCGGACCTCAAGCTCCCTTAAGGCCTGAAGCAGGGTCTTGCGGCAAACATCTCTGTTGAAGCCCGTGTCTATCAGGCATTGGCAACCGTGACCCTTCAAGATATATGCATTGAGATACTTGAGGGGGTTGCCAGGCATGGGTATGGTGAGGCGAAAAATGCCTGGAGAGATTTCTTGGATCTTTTTTGGTTTCTGCAAAGACGTAGCTCCTGCATGTCCGGGGCATAGGGCCTTAAAACCAAACAGCAGCTGCCAGGGAGCTGTCAGCTGCTGCAGGTGAGCTGCTGGCTCAAAGAAATCAGGGTATTCTAAAAAGTCTAAAAGGGTTGTAAGCAAGATGTCAAGGCCTACAAAGCATTGCAGGGGAGCTTGTAAACCAGGACAGCCTCTGCTATCCCCTGCTTCAGGCCAATGGAAAACAAATGAGCAGACAGAACAAACATAGGGACAGGATATGCAAAAAGCGGCTGTAAGCGTGCTAGGATGGGATAGACCAGGGATTGTCTGTCAGGTGGCCAGCCTGCTGGCAGAAGTGAATTGCAACATTATAGATGTCTCCCAGACAGTATTACAGGAAGAGTTTGCAGGTATCTTTCTGGTGGCGCTGCCCCAGGAGCTGGAAATCTCTGATCTGGATTTATTTTTGCAAAACCGACTTCAGAACAGCGGGCTGAGGCCCTTTATCAGTCAGGTGCATCCCAAGCAAATGCAAGGAGAGAAAGAACAAAGTGAGCCTTTTGTCGTTATCAGTATGGGACAGGACCGGGTGGGACTTATTGCAGCCATAACCTGTGTGATGCAGGAATATGGAGTCAATATTGTCAATTTGCAGTTTGCCCGGGGGAGCACAGCTTTTTCTCAGAAGTCAGTGACCATTTATGAGGTGGATGTTCCAGTCAGCGTGAAATTGGCGGATTTTGTCTCCAGTTTGAGCAAGGGGGCAGCTGAAGTGGGGCTGGAGGTCAGTGTGCAGCACAAAAGGATCTTTGAGGATATCTGCAGGCTGTAAGAGGTCGGGCTTGAAGTAAAGGGATTGGGAAGCTTAGGGATTATTCGTAAGGAGTGTTTGAGATATGCTTTCGGAAAAAGAGGTCATCTCCACCCTGGAGATGGTTAAGAACGAGAATTTGGACGTGCGCACAGTGACCCTGGGTATCAGCCTTTTTGACTGTGCCAGCCATGATCTGAGGACCTTTGCGGAGAATATGCGGCGTAAGATCGTGCGCACAGGCAGGGAGTTCGTCTCCATCTGCGATCGCGTCGGGGACAAATACGGGATTAAGGTGGTGAATAAGCGAATATCGGTGAGCCCCATGGCTGTAGTGGCAGCCCCCTTTAGCTCTCAGCAGCTTGTGGAGTTGGCCAGAGTTCTGGATCAAGCCGCCCGGGAAGTGGGGGTGGATTTTGTGGGTGGTTTTACCGCGTTAGTGGAAAAGGGAACTGCCCCTGGTGATGAGGCCTTGATACAAGCTATGCCAGAGGCCTTGAGCAGTACCGAGCGGGTTTGCGCCTCGGTGAATGTGGCCTCCACCAGGGCAGGGATCAACATGGACGCTGTGTATGCCATGGGCAAGTGCCTCAAGGAGACAGCAGCGCTAACCCAGGAAAGGGATGGTCTGGGCTGCGCCAAGCTTTGCGTGTTTGCTAACATTCCCCAGGATATTCCTTTCATGGCCGGGGCTTATCTGGGCACAGGGGAGCCGGATACTGTGATCAATGTCGGAGTCAGTGGACCAGGGGTGGTGAGAAGGGCTATTGATCGAGCCCTGGAGTCAGATCCAGAGCTGAATCTGGGACTGCTCTCAGAGATCATCAAGCGTACCGCATATAAAGTAACCCGGGTAGGGGAGCTTATAGGCAGAGAGGTGGCCCAGGAGCTGGGGGTGACCTTCGGGATTGTGGACCTTTCCCTGGCTCCTACGCCTAACGTGGGCGATAGTGTGGGCGAGATCTTCAAAAGCATGGGACTGGAGAGCATCGGGGTGCCGGGATCAACTGCTGTATTAGCCTTGCTCAATGATGCCGTCAAAAAGGGTGGGGCCTTTGCCAGCTCCCATGTGGGAGGGCTTTCTGGAGCCTTCATTCCAGTTAGTGAGGATTTATATATAGCCCAGGCAGTAGGTGATTCAAGTCTGTCCCTGGAGAAACTGGAGGCTATGACCAGTGTGTGCTCTGTGGGTCTGGACATGGTTGCTGTACCAGGGGATACCACAGAGGAAACATTGGCTGCGGTAATCGCGGATGAGATGGCAATTGGGGTGATTAATAAAAAGACCACTGCGACCAGATTGATACCTGTACCTGGCAAAAAGGCTGGAGATACTGTGGAATTTGGGGGCCTTCTGGGCAGGGCGCCAATTATCAGCTTAAAGGGGAATGGAACTTCCCAGGGCTTTATCCAGCACGGTGGCAGAATCCCTGCTCCTATTCAGAGTCTGATCAATTAGCAAGCCAGGCAGGGGTATTGCTGGGGCTTGTACAGAAAGTAAAATTAGACTTGAGGTTTTTTCTTACTTGTTCTATACATAAAGCTAACAAACTGGCTAGAAGCAATCAGAGGCTAATGTTCCAATGACAGTAGCCAGTCTTCCGGGCTATTCGACAATGAATCATAAAGGAGGGTATATCCATGTCCATGGCTGAAAAGGTAAAAAAAGTCAGCTTCTCTTCAAAATCTGATGATCACGAGCCCAGACCTGAGCAATTGCATGAGGAGGTGCGCAGGGACATGGGCAAAGTGGCCCTGTTTATATCCGCACTGGCAGTGGTGCTGATGGTGGTTTTCTATTTTGTCCTGAATAATAATGTCTCTAACCTGCAGGCCACTGTAAGAAACTTTACTGCAGTGGACGAGCAGGTTTCAGAGATGGAAGGCACAATAGGCCAGATGCAGGATTCCATGTCCGAGCTTGATACCCAGGTTGCAGACCAGGACCGCTCATTGAGCGGCTTGCGGGAGAGGATGGGCGAGCTGGAGAATTTGCCTCAGGAAACCAGAAATGTGATCTATGCCAGCCTGTTGGATGATATTTCTCAGCAGGCAGGATTCCTCAGCAATCAGCTGCAGGGAGAGGAGCAGGAGCAGTTGCAGCAGGCCATGGAGTTGATCAGGCAGATCAGAGAGGGAATGGCAACAAGCAGCGAATAGAAGAGATCCAGGCAACAGATTTGAGTAAAAAGGAGGGAAGAGGGCCAGGGCGGCCTTCTTTCCTCCTTTCTTATTCAGGACAGGGATTTTTGCAACAACTGCAATAACAAAAGGATACTACCGGCATAAAGCCCAGCCAGGATGTCGTCCAGCATGATCCCGAAACCTGCTGGCAGCCAAGTCTCTGAGGCCCCTACGGGCCAGGGTTTTAAAATGTCCAGGGCCCGGAAAAGGACAAAGCCTGCTGCGAACTGCCAGGTGGCAGCAGGGCTGCAAAGGGCAAAGACTAAAAGCTGGCCTGCGAACTCATCTATCACCGCTGCTCCAGGATCCTTCTCTCCCAGGAGCTTTTCTGCGCTGCCACAGGCCCAGGCTCCCAGCAAGAACAAAACCATAAGCAGCAGAAGCTTCCAGACCCAGCTCAGAGGGCCCAGCAGCCAGGGGGCCACCAGTACCGCAGCCATAGATCCCCAAGTCCCAGGCGCAAAAGGGATCCTGCCTATTGGGCCCAGAGTGGCCAGCTGCATAAGCAGACTGTCTGTTTTTTCCAGCCAAGAGCTCATGGGGCTTCCTCTAGTTGTAGAGCATCGAGCTCGAGCAACGCCTGTAGCACTTCGTGCATGGGTAGACCCACAACGTTGCTGTAGGAGCCCTGGATGGAGTTGATCAAGGCTCCGCCCAGGTCCTGTATCCCATAGCTTCCCGCCTTGTCCAAGGGTTTTTGACTCCAAATATACCCCTGCAGTACATCATCTTGAATTTGGCCCATATTGACTCTGGTGACTACAGAAAATTCCTTTTCCTGGCCAGTGAAGGTGTCTTGCAAAAAGCAGCCTGTGATTACCTCGTGCATTGTTCCATTTAGTCTGCGCAGGATCTGCAAAGCTTGCAAGGAATCTGCAGGCTTGCCCAGTATCTCCCCTTTCAGGACCACAATAGTGTCTGCGGCCAGGACTACTCCCTTGGTCTGCTTGCCTGCTGCAGAGGTTGCCTTGAACCTGGCCATGTCCCGGCAGTATCTTTCAGGATCCTTACCGGATGCAGGCTTTGGCTCTTGCGTCAAGCTGGGCTGGACCCGGAAATGCAGACCCAGGGAGGCCAAAAGCCTTTGTCTTCGGGGGGACTTGGAGGCCAGGATAAGTTCTTTGCTGTTTCGAAATGGACCTTGGGCTTCACTATAGTCATGCATCATCTCAGTATTCTTATCTGTTTGGAATTATTTATCATCAGCTGTGCCAGAAAGTTGGGAGCTGGTAAGGCCAGGATCACTGGACAAGATGTTATTATTGTGAACAGTTACATATGTTTTTCGTTTTGAAAAAGGAAAGCAGCTAAGGGGTCTTGAACAAAAGTGCTGCTTTTAAAGGTTCAATCCTTATGCTTTGCTTGGCAAGGGCATTGCCAGACCCAGGCAAAACGGCCGCATACAAGAAAATCGTTGAGTTTATGCAATACGTTTGTTAACTTGAGAAATCGTCTGCTTCAAACTTAGCCAGCTGTAAACCTTGAGGGCAAAAATCGCAACCCGGGTAATCATATGCGCAAAAAGAAGGTATTGCTTCTGACACTTTTTATAGTCCTTATTCTGGGAGCCCTGAGCGGTTGGTACCTTTTTCAGCAAAGCAGCAGATTAAGCCGGCTGGACTCTGATACCCAATCCCAGGAGTCAGAAGATAATGGTCTGCAGGATGCAGAGCCTTTGCCTGTGCAAAGGGAATCTGATTTTGTGCAGGATTTGCGGGACAAGATTCCGGACCCGCATAAGGCCCTGATGGCCCAGGCAGAGCAGCAGGCGCGGGAGCAACAAGAGCATAAAAAGTCCTGGTGGAGCTGGATCCAGGATTATGTGCTGACCAACTATTTCATCCAGGACTTGGCCGAGTATATAGTGGCCCATTATGTTCCCCCAGGCAGCAAGGATAATTCAGGGGAGCAGGGCAAGAGTAGGCTCAGCTTTAAGTCCCTAAACGCCAGGTACGGTCTGGAGTTGACAGGTTTTAGATACCAGGACGATCCTCAGGAGGCTCGGCAGAAGATCCTGGAGAGATTGATGGACAGGGAAGTCCTGGAGAGAATTTATGCCAAGTACGCTGATGACTTCCTGGAGCAGTTTCTGCAGGAGGCCAAGCAGCGCAAATGGAAATTTGAAGATTCAGATGGCCAGGTCCAGGAACGGGGCTTAAACCAGGAAGAACTTGCAGACCTGTTGCAGACCAAAAGCAGATATATTCGGGTGGTGGGCAGAGTTTTCCAAACCTTGGCCCAGGATCAGAAGGCTGCCCAGCGAGTTCAGGAATATCTCCAGCAGGAACAGGAGGCAGTACATGCCAACTATGAGCTGAATCAGGAACAGAACAGGCTGCAGCTGTTGCGCAGGCAGGCCAAGAAAGAGGATGAGAAAGATCCAGGGCTAGAGGAAGACATCGCCCAGGCGGAGCAAAAGAAGGAGCAGGCGGTCCAGGATTATCGCCAGGCCATCCAGAACAGAGAAAAGGCCAGGGAAGCTGTGATCAAATCTGTTAGGGCGAACTCCAGCTTCAGGCATATGGAAAGCCACGAGATTTTGTACATCGCAGAATGGGTGCAGCGCAGATTTGTCCAAGGTCAGGACCATGGTGCTGTTGCCAGATTGGCCCAACTGCTTCAAGATCTCGGACAGCGTTTAACAGATAAAGCCCAGGAGCTGCAGGGATAAAAATTGGATTTTCTGGACCCTGTTCATTCCTCCTCGAAGAGATAGCTGTACTCGGTGTAGATTCGGTCGGTCTGGGCCACCATGTCCTCTGCAAGCTCGCTCATGCCCTGGCTACTGATCTGGCCTACCTTTGCCTGCAGATAATTATCCAAGACATCCTCTCCGTAGGAAAAGGTCCAGACAATGGAATAGATAGAACTAACTCCCGGTCTGGAGGGGAACTCCTCCTTACTGGAGATAATGATTTTGATCTTTTCTTCCTGGTATCCTGATAGCCTGAACAGATCCGATTTGTTGAACCTTTCTCGCATATTGAAGACCAGCCTTCTGCCTAGACTGTCCGTATCCTGGTATTCTACCATGACTGGAATTTTGTCGGTCTGGGCCACCTCCTTGGGCACTTGCTGCTCTTGTCGGATTATTTCCGGCTTTTTTTCTTCTTGAGTTTGATTCTCCCCTTGGTCAGCTTCCTGGGCTGCAGCCAGGGGGCAGGCATAAAGACCTGCCAGCAACGCAAAGACTAAAAACAGGGACCAGCGCAGCAAAAGCACAGCAAACCTCCTTTTGCTAAGACTTGAGTACACAACGGCCTTCATAGAGGGGTATCCAGTTCCTCAGTTTCGGACGCAGCAGGAGCTGAATGGTTCCTTAATACTTTCTATTTTGCTCCCAAGCATAGGCAGTTCTTACGATTTTTTCAATGTTATCGAACCGAGGCAGCCAATCAAAAGTAGCCTTTAGCTTGCTGGGATCTGCCACCAGTTCTGCGGGATCACCGGGTCTACGGTCCACTTTTCTGGTTTGCAGTTTGATTCCGCTGATTTTCTCCACCGCCTGCACAATATCCAAAACTGAACAGCCGTGGCCATAGCCGCAATTGTAAATCCCTGAAGCCCGACCCTGCTGCAGATGTTCCAAGGCAGCTACATGGGCCTGGGAGAGATCGGTGACGTGGATAT
This sequence comes from uncultured Desulfohalobiaceae bacterium, assembly GCA_964494985.1. Lineage (GTDB taxonomy): Bacteria > Desulfobacterota > Desulfovibrionia > Desulfovibrionales > Desulfothermaceae > CAZBUB01. The sequence goes on from CAZBUB010000007.1 coordinate 30,098, forward strand.
AGTCTCTGACCCCTGTACCATCCTTTGTGGGGTAGTCTGTGCCGAAGATATCCAGTGCCTGCCTTTGACCCAGGGCAGTCTGGCAGGCCACCTTGATGAGGTGTGTGGCTTCCGGGGTGCTTTGCCCCAGTCTGCCTTCAGGATCTGCTCCAGCCACGTTGAAGTAGCGCAGGATAATGTATTTGAGCTTTGGATGAGCCAGGGCTGTGTCCTGCAAAATCCATTCGCTCATGAGTTTGGATTTGCCATAGGGGTTTATAGGCTGCAGTGGCGCGCTTTCATTTACAGGCAAATCCTGGGGTATGCCGTATACTGCTGCAGTAGAGGAGAATATAAAGCTCTGGATGCTGTGCCGCACAGCCAGCTCAATGAGTCTGGTAGTGTTTAGGGTGTTGTTCTTGTAGTATTTCAAAGGATTTTCCACCGACTCTGGAACCACAATATCAGCAGCAAAATGGACTATACTCTGGAATTGTTGGTCCACAAATAGCTTGTCCAGCTTGTCCAGCTCGCTTAGGTCGCCTTGTACGAGCTCTGCAGGTGGGGAGACAGCCTCAGCAAAGCCTGTGCTCAGATTGTCGTAGACCACTACTTCGTAGCCGGCCTCTAACAGGCAAAGCACAGTATGGGAGCCGATGTATCCGGCCCCTCCGCTGACCATGACTTTACTCATGAGGATTTCCTTGTTCTTGCTTGTCTTTTGTATTGGCCTGATTTATTTCTGTAAGAGCCTGCCTTGTGCTAAAGTCCAAAACAGGTTGGGCAGTTTATCTCTTCAAGATCATTGTATTATTTTATGATTTGAATCATGGGCAGAATCCCTGCAAAAAGATAAAGGAGGCACACATGAACAGTCCAAATTCCCAGTCTGCTGAGAACATGCATACGGAATTTGAACCATTCAAGCGCAAAATGCAAGCCAAGGGGCTGCCTAATTTGGTCATAGATCTCTTCCAGGAATACTATTTTCGTCTCCGTTCCGGGGCTTCCCAGGCTTTGATACCTGAGCAGGACATTCAGCCTGTGCCAAGGGGCCAGATACCCAGACTGGAGGCTCTGGGCAGGGAAGAGGAGAGCCTGGGCTTAAAGTCTTTGCAGCAGGTGGTGATGATCAAGCTAAATGGCGGCCTGGGTACCAGCATGGGCATGCCCTATGCCAAGTCCTTGCTGCAGGTTAAGTCTGAGCAGACATTTCTGGATTTAATATTAGAACAGGCCAGGTCTGCAAAGGGCAAGAGTGGGGCAGGCAGTCTGGCTTTGATGAACAGCTTTAATACCCACCAGGACACCCTGGATTATTTACGTCGCAAAGGCCTTCCTGAAGCAGAGCAGCCCTTTTTCTTTCTCCAGAATATGTATCCCAAGGTGGATGCCCAGACCCTGCAGCCAGCCAGCAGTCCTAATGATCCGGAGCTGGAATGGAATCCACCTGGACACGGAGATATTTATGCAGCCCTGGCTACCTCAGGTGTCCTGGACAAGCTGTTGCAGCAGGGCAAGCGCTTTGCATTTATCTCCAATGCAGACAATCTGGGGGCTATAATTCAGCCAGCTATCCTGGGCTATATCTTACGTCAGGGATTTTCATTTTTGATGGAGGTTGCCCAGCGCACTGAAACCGACAAGAAGGGAGGCCATTTGGCCGCACTACAGGATGGAAGGTTGATCCTCAGGGAAATTGCCCAATGCCCGGAGTATGATTTGGAGGCCTTCCAGGATGTGCACTCCTACAGCCATTTCAATACCAATAATATTTGGCTGGATTTGCAGAAATTTAAGGAATATGTGCAAACAAATGGTCTGCCTAGGCTGCCTTTGATTGTAAATCCCAAAAATTTGGATCCCAGAGAGGGGGATTCTCCCTTGGTGTATCAATTGGAAACAGCCATGGGCGCGGCAATATCTGAATTCGAAAACACTGGGGCCTTGCTGGTGGATCGGGATAGGTTCGCACCGGTTAAAAAGACAAATGATTTGCTTGCGGTGCGCTCGGACTGCTATATCTTGAATGAGGACTTTCAGCTGATGCCCCATCCTGAGCGCAAGTTGCCTCAGATCAAGATTGACCTGGATTCAGAGTTCTATAAGCTGGTGGATCAGTTCGAGGCCAGATTTCCTTTTGGGCCACCAAGCCTGTTGCAGTGCAGTTCCCTGCAGGTGCAAGGGGATATCTTGTTTGAAAAGGATGTGGTTTGCCAGGAGGAGGTACAGCTGATAAACAGATCCCGGCGGCAGCACAGGATTCAAACTGGCAGTGTGCTAAGAGGTGTGCTGGAGTTTTAGATGCAATAAAGGCAATAGAACCAGGAGGCATGAATGCAAGCAGTTGAGGGTTTTGAGTTGGTCTGGAGCAGGTACATCCCTGAGATCCAGTCCCAGGCCAAGCTCTTTCGCTACCAAAAGAACCAGGCCCAGGTTTTGTCCCTGGAAAACAGCGATGAAAACAAGGTCTTTGGGATTACTTTCCGCACCCCGCCCAAGGATTCCACAGGAGTGGCCCATATCCTGGAGCACTCCGTACTTTGCGGTTCCAGGAAGTATCCGGTCAAAGAGCCTTTTATCGAGCTGCTGAAGGGCTCCCTGCAGACTTTTTTGAATGCCCTGACTTTCCCGGATAAGACTTGCTATCCCGTGGCCAGCCAGAATCTGCAGGATTTCTACAACCTGGTGGATGTCTATTTGGATTCTGTCTTTTTTCCCAAGCTGGAGCCGGAGATATTCGCGCAGGAAGGCTGGCATTTTGCGGTTGAGGAAGATTCTCAGCTGAGCCTGCAGGGGGTAGTTTACAACGAGATGAAGGGGGCCTACTCCTCCCCTGATGGATTGCTGAACGAATACTCCCAGCAGTCCTTGTTCCCTGACTCCCCGTACGGCCTGGATTCCGGCGGGGATCCGGAGCAGATCCCCAGTCTTAGCTATGAGGAGTTTCTGGAATTCCACGCGAAGTACTACCATCCTGGAAATGCCCGGATCTTTTTTTACGGGGATGATCCTCCGGAAAAGCGGCTGCAGACGCTCATTCCCTATCTGGAGCAGTTCCCTGCCCAGGAGATAGAATCATTTGTACCATTGCAGCCCAGGCTGCAGCAGCCCAGATTTCTGGAGAGGGTATATGCCGCTGACCAGGACAGCCAGGCCAAGTCCATGCTGACCCTGAACTGGCTTTTGGATGTGGGCAGCAATGTGCAGCTCAATCTCGCCTGGCAGGTTTTAGATTATATCCTGCTAGGTATGCCTGCATCTCCTTTGCGCAAGGTTCTGCTGGACTCTGGCTTGGGTGAAGACCTGGCAGGCCAGGGTTTGGAAAGTGATCTTCGTCAGATGTTTCTTTCCGTGGGCATGAAAGGGGTCAATGAAGAGAATCTGCCCCGGGTGGAAAGGCTGATTCTGGAGACTTTGCAGGAGTTGACAGAGCAGGGCTTTGATCCGGAGACAGTGCGTGCAGCATTGAACAGCGTGGAATTTGCCCTGCGTGAAAACAACACCGGAGCCATGCCCAGGGGATTGATAGTCATGATCAGGAGTCTTGCCACATGGCTTTATGACGGGGATCCCACTTTGCTGCTCAGGTTTGAGGAGCCCTTAGAGCAGCTAAAACAGGATCTTCAGGCAGGGGAGAGGGTTTTTGAGAATCTGGTTCAGGAGTATCTTCTGGAGAATTCCCATTACAGCAGGGTGATTCTCAGACCGGATCCGGAGCTGACTGCCAGGCTGCAGCAAAAGGAGCAGGAGCTGCTTAAGGCAAAACAGCTTAAGCTCAGCCCCAAGGAGTTGCAGGAGCTGGCAGACTGGAGCAGAGAGGTCAAGCAAAAACAGGAAACCCCGGACAAGCCAGAGGATTTGGCCAAGATTCCCAGACTGGGCAGGGAGGATATGCCCCGGGAAGAGAAAGAGATTCCCAGGGAGATTGTGCAACAGGATCCTGCACCTGTGCTGTTCCATGATCTGCCCACAAACAACATCTTCTACTTGGATCTGGGACTGGATTTGGGTCAGCTGGAGCAAAAATACCTGGGCTATGTCCCCCTGTGGGGAAGGGCCATTTTGGAGATGGATACCCAGCTAAATGATTATGTTCGCCTCTCTCAGCTTATCCAGGCCGAGACCGGAGGGATCCACACCGAAAGCTTTACCTCCTGCCAGTACAACAGCTCAAAAATTGCAGCCTGGCTATTTTTCCGGGGCAAGAGCCTGCCGGATCAGGTCTCCAGTCTGCTCTCCCTCCTGGAGGAGGTGTTGACCAGACCAGATTTTTCTGATCAGGGCAGATTCAGACAGCTGGTCCTGGAGGAAAGGTCCAGGATGGAGCAAAGGCTGGTGCCGAGCGGCCATCAGATGGTCAACAGCAGGCTAAGGGCCAAGTACAATTTGGCTGATTGGGCCCAGGAGCATATGGATGGCCTTAGCTATCTGCTTTTTTTGCGCTATCTGGAAAAGGAGCTGGAAAACAACTGGGAGGGTGTCCGCTCCAGTTTGGAATCCATGCATCAGATTCTGGTTAATTCCAGGAGCATGGTCTTTAATGTTACCTTGGATGCTGAGAATTGGTCCAAGCTCCAGCCAGAAGTAGAGGAGTTTGTCGGCAGGCTGCCCAGCTTCCAGCCCAGCCAGGCCACCTGGCGGGTAGACTGCCAGCTGGAGTCAGAGGGCTTGGCCATACCTGCCCAGGTCAATTATGTGGGCAAATCATTGGATCTTTTCAGCCAGGGCTACAGCTTCCATGGCTCTAGCCTGGTGGCCAACAGATACCTGCGGGCCAGCTGGCTTTGGGATAAGATACGGGTCCAGGGAGGGGCTTACGGGGCATTCAGCATGCTGGATAGGCTGTCCGGGATCCTGACCCTGGTCTCCTACAGGGATCCCCATATTTTGCAGACCTTGCAGGCCTTTGACAGCTGTGCCGAGTTTTTGTCCAGTTCAGAGCTGACCCAGGAAGAGATCGACAAAGCAGTGGTTGGAGCTATAGGTGAGCTGGATCGGTACCGTCTGCCTGATGCCAAGGGCATGATCTCCTTGCTCCGCTATTTGATCGGTGAGGGCAGGGAAGACAGAAAAAGATTGCGGCAAGAGGTCTTGGCTACCAATAGGGAGCATTTCCAGGAACTCGGCAGATGGCTGCAGGCCCTTCGGAATTCAGGAATGATTGCTGTATTGGGAGATAAAGCCAAGCTGGAGCAGGCCCAGGAAAAGGGCCTTCATCTGGAACATGTTTGGCAGGTGCTATAGCAGGAAGGGAAAAGAAGGAGAAAAATTATGAGCAAGAAGATTGGTTTTGCAGGAATGGGCATCATGGGCAGGGCCATGGCAAAGAATTTGTTGCTAGCCGGATTTGATCTGACTGTCTACAACAGGACTAGAGAAAAGTGCTTAGGGCTGCAGGAAAAAGGGGCCAAGGTCGCAGAGACCCCTTTGCAACTAGCCCGGGAGTGCGATGTGATTGTGCTCATGCTCACTGGGCCAGAGGCCATTGATCAGTTGCTATGGTTTCAGGATTCTGCAGCGGCTCAAGCCTTGAGCAGGGAAAAGACATTGATCAACATGAGCTCTGTCTCCCCTGCCTATACTCAAGAGCTCTTCTCCAAACTGCAGTCTACTGGATGTATATTCCTGGACGCTCCTGTATCAGGCTCTAAGAAGCCTGCAGAAGAGGCGACTTTGGTGATTTTGGCCGGAGGTGAGGATCAGGCAGTACAGGCTCAGACCCCTTTGTTGCAAAGCATGGGCAAGAAAGTGGTGCACTGCGGTCCTGTAGGGCAGGGCTCTATGATGAAAATGGCCATTAACCTCTTGCTGGGGGTGATGATGGAGGGCCTGAGCGAAATGATAAACTTCGGCCGGCAGGGAGGGCTTAGCCTGGAGAGCATGCTGGAGGTTGTTCAATCCGGGCCTTTGAACTGTGGACTTTACAATCTCAAAGAGCCCATGTTCCGTGACGGGGAATATCCAACCCAGTTTCCCTTGAAGCATATGACCAAGGATCTGAAGTTCGTAGCTGACACAGCCTACCAGGCAGGAGCGAACGTGCCCGTGACCCAGGCAGCACTGCAGCTGTACCGCACGGCCTGGGGCCAGGGTCATGGGGACCTGGACTTTGCAGCAGTGATCAAGGCCCTGGAGCTGATGAACGATCAGCAGTAGATATAGTGAAAAGGGGAGGGTCATTATTCAACCCTCCCCTTTTCACGCCTTGCGAAGAAGGGGAATCGGAAAAGGCAGCTGCCTTCCTTTTCCTTAACCCGCAACCCAAAGGGCGAGCGTCGCTCTTAATGCAAGGGCGAGCGCCGCTCGCCCCTACTGGTATCGCAGCAGCACGTCACTTCAACACAGGTCTATATGAAGGCGGAGGTTTGTAAGGGGCGAATAATTATTTGCCTTTTTGTATCCGGACGGATACAAGGTCCGCCCCTACGGCTGCTATCCCAATTGTGGCTCAACTCGTAGGGGCGAAGCTTGCCTTCGCCCACAAGGCCGAGCAAAGCGAGGCATGATTATTCTGGACTCCAGTTTCATACAAGCCCTGTAAGGGCGGAACATAATATGCAGCATCCTTACAGGGTGCGGTTATAAGGGATGCCCGACACCCGGGGCGCTGCCCCGGGATTGATATGTATAACCCATTTTCCTCTCCCCGGCACTCACTTGGAGGAGCAATAATTCTTGTTCTAGGAGTCCAAGCAAGTGCCGGGGAGGGGTTAGGGACGGGTTGAATCTATCGCTTCCACGCTCTGCGTGGGATTTTGACCGCTTCAGCGGACTCTTTATGGACGCCGGAGCGTCCATAGGAGTTCCCACGCAGAGCGTGGGAACTATAAAGGGCCTTTGCTACTCCTTGCGGATCTGTCTCTTTTCCTGCATCTTACGTCGAAGCCAGTCATACCATTGCTGCAGCCCTTCCCCTGTCTGGGCGGAGATTTGGATTACCTCCAGAGCCTGGTTTACCGCCCGGGCAGCATTGCTGGCCCGCTGTGTATCAAACTCCAAATAGGGCATAAGATCAATCTTATTTAGAAGGAGCAGGCTGGACTCTGCAAACAGCACCGGGTACTTCTCTGGCTTGTCGTCACCTTCAGGCACGCTCAGCAGAGCAATTTTGTAGTCCTCTCCCAGCTTGAATTCAGCTGGACAGACCAGGTTGCCCACATTTTCAATGAACAGGACATCTACGTCTGCCAAATCCATTTGCTGCAGGGCCTGGCCGATCATGGAGCCTTCCAGGTGGCAGGCCCCTTGGGTATTGATCTGCAGCACTCTGGCACCGGTGGCAGCGATTTTTTCCGCGTCGTTGCTGGTCTGCAGATCACCTTCGATAACAGCCATGTTCAGTTCCTGGGCCAAATCGCTTAAAGTTCGAACCAATAGGGTGGTTTTACCTGCGCCTGGGGAGCTGATCAGGTTCAAGACCAGGATGCCCTGCTCCTGGAAGCCCTGTTGCAGATCTAGGGCAGTCAGCTCGTTTGTTTCCAATATCTTGCGTACAACCGGGATTTGCATGGTCTTATTCTCTGCTAAATTTTATTGGTTGGTGACTAGCTACAGGTCCAAGGCATTATTCTGCTAGAATGTGCTCAATATGCAATTCCCTCCCCTGGAGTATGCTTTGGCCCTGACTTTGCCCACAATGGGGACAGGCCCTGTGCAGTAAAAGCCCCTGCTGCAGTTCTGGCTCGTAGCTGGTGCCGCACTTTGAGCAGCAGAGCCTGACTGGTATTCGCTCCAATATCAGCCTGGCCTGGGGATATTGAGATTCCTGAATCAAGCTCTGGAAGGCAAACTCCAGGGCGCTGGGTACTACAGAGCTAAGCTCCCCCACCTGGACCTTGACCTCCTCTAGAATATGGACCTGATTTTTGGCCATCTCCTGTTCAATGATGTCTAGCAGACTCTGGGCAATGGACATTTCGTGCATGATAGTTTTCTGGGGATGTATGCTAAGACCTGAATTGTGCCAGGTCTATTGTCTGAGATAGAAAAGGCGCTTTAGAGATTAAAGCAGCCATCCTGATAAATGAGCCTGTGTCCCCCTGAAGAGAGTTTGGCTGTGACCTTTTTGGGCTCTATGTTCACCAGGTCCCAGTGCAATGCGGAATCATTAAAGCCTAGTTTCTCTTTTAATCCTGTATTCAGATTGCCCGCGCCCTTAGCATAGGTTTCAGCATAAGATGCGCCCAGGGCGATGTGACAATTGCCATGGGCTCCTGCGAAGTTCTCGTCATAAAGGGTATGGGCCATGAATTTGTCTATACGGGAGAAGCGCTTGTCAGTCAGAGAGAATTCTCCCACCTTGTCCGCATTGCCGTCCACCTTGAGCTGCTTGCGCACAAACTCTTCACCCAGGCTGGCCTGGATATCAGTGACCACCCCTTCCCGAAACTCCAGGCGCAGGTCTTGGACCAGATTGCCGCTGCGAAAGGAAGGCTGGTCCATGTAAAACACTCCCTGTGTTCCCCTCCAGTCCGGGGAGGTAAAGATCTCAAAACTAGGGATATTGTGTCCTGAGACCCCAACCCATCTCCTGTCCCTGCCAGGGGTGATCCAGAGATCGCAATTTTCCGATTCCAGGTGCAGGTAGTCGATCTCCAGGTTATTAAGCCAGTCCTTAATTTCCTGGGCTGCTTTCAGGATCTCCTGCCATTTTTGCACTGGTTTGGGATGGTCCAGGTAACAGGCCTTGACTATCTGAGCAGTGTATTCATCCTGGCTCAAGCCTGCATTCTTGGCCAACTCTGGAGTGGTCAGCAAGCACAGTGTCCATCCGAATTCGCGCTGATTCTCCCTATCCTCCAGGATGTCCCTGAGCTGCTTTCTGGCCAGCATGGCTTGGCCTATGCTTTCTGGATTTATATCCTGCAGATGTGTCAATGATTCTGGTGCTAAAAGGGAGATGAGCCCATTGAGGTTCTGGTGCAGTTCCTTCTCGCCAGGAGGAATAAAGGTCAGCTGTCCAGAGTCAGAGTATTCAAAAAATGCATGTTCCATAGCTGGGAAGGGATTGATGCGCTGAACAGGTTGCAAACCCTGGTGCAGCACCTTCTGGAAGAGGACTTCTAACAGGTCCCTGGCTGCCAGGTCGTAGCGCAAGAGCACGATCTCTCCTGGCAAGTAGCTCTTCTTCCTGGCGGTCTTGATCCCCCAAAGCAGAATGTCGGAGTATTTTTCTAAATGTTCTGGCTTCAGCATGGTCTATCCTTGAATAAAAAAGGGGTTGGCTTGCGGATGCCAACCCCATTGGATCTTATTTGTGCTCAACTGTCTAGTAGTTTAGCTGTTTCTCCTGGGGGAAAACAGGCAAATAGCGATAGGCCAGGCTGACCACTATTGCTCCATAGGCCAAGGCCATAGCGCATGTGGCCATTTCTGTCCAGTGCGGAAAATAGGTAAACCACTGATCAAAAGGCATAACCGGCATAGCCAGGGTTTGGATGGTGAATACAAATCGATTGAGAACCACTCCAGCACAGGTCAAAAAAGCCCCTAAGTACAAGAGCGGAGCCCGGTTACGCAGGGAAGGAAGTACCAGGAGCAAGGCTGGCAATATCCCACAGATGCCCAGTTCTGCCCAGATCAGCCACTTGCCGTATGGGGCATGGTACATCTGGTCAAAGCTAAGTCCCATCTTGGGCAAGGTGTCAGCTGCCCAGGTCCAGGTATCCAAGAACTTGAAAAAGAGGTAGATGCTTAGCAAAAATCCGGAAATCTTACCCATCAAGGATTTGACAGAGAAATCCACCATCGTTTTGCCGGTCAACTTTTCAATCAAGCCAGTGATAAGCAGCATGAATACTGGGCCAGAGGCTATGGCGGAAAGGATAAACAAAAAGAAAGTCCAGGGCCAGATAAAGAAGCCCTCCCTGAAGGCAAAGGGCCTGGTGAAGAGTACCCCGTACATCCCGCCCAAAGAACCCTGGTGGAAAAAGGACAAAAAGGTACCAACTCCTGCGAAAAGGGGCATGAAAACATGCATGTTATGGGCCAGGTGGTGCAAAAACTTGAACTTGTTCAGTTGCCTGTTTTCCAGGATGATGGGGATAAACTCAATGATCAGAACAATAAGGTAGCAGCTGATGCAAAAGATGACCTCGGTGAGCATGGAGTGTACATTGGCGTGCCAGTATCCGAACCAAGCCCTGAGCGGCTGGCCTATTTCCAGGGCCAGGATTATCATAGCCCCGGAGTAGCAAAGAAAGCCTACGATCACACACAGGTTGATAATATTTTTAAGCTTCTTGATCTTTAAGATATAGAGCAAGAATCCGCTGAAAAAGGCACCTGCGCCCAGGGCAATAACTGCCAGATCGAACACGATCCACAAGGCGAAGTTGAAGTAATTATCCAGGTTGGTCACTCCCAATCCAAAACCCCAGACCAGGGCCGCGCCTAAGGCCCCTATCAGCAAAATGACTCCCAAAAAGGCGATCCAGGCCAGGAATTTGGGAAAGGAGCAGCGCTGTACTCCCTCCGGGATGAGATTGGCATCTATCATGGCTGCTTACCCCTTTTGTTTTTCCTCTTGCAGATAGTTGTCCCCTTGCCGGCGCACCCACTGTCTTTTGCTCAAATAGAAAACCTGGGGCCCGGAGTTGAGCTTCTCCAATAACCTGAAGGCATGTTTGCTTTTGGCCAGCTTGCTGACCTGGTGCTCTGGGTTGTTCAAATCCCCGAAAACCATGGCCCCGGTGGGACAAGCTTGTACGCAGGCTGGCTGATATTCATCCTCTGCGAGCTTTTCCGGATCTCGATCCTCGTATCTGGCTTTTTCCTTGGCCGCCTGGAAGCGGTGATGGCAGAAATGGCATTTCTCAACCACTCCCCGGCACCTGGTGGAGGTAAAAGGGGTCAGGGTCTTTTCCAGGCCCTCTGGCCAAGTAGGGTCAAACCAGTTGAAGACCCGGGCATGGTATGGACAGGCTGCCATACAGTACCTGCAGCCTATGCAGCGGGGGTAGATTTGGCTGACAATTGCTCCCTCCTCGTCCTTGGTGGTGGCCAGAACAGGGCAGACGGTGGCGCAAACTGGATTTTCGCACTGCATGCAGGGCCTGGGCAGATAAGCGGTTTCGTGATTTGGATATTCCTTGCCATTGGAGAGCTTGTAGACTACGATCCAATGCACAGTGCGCAGCCTGTCAAAGGTTTTAGTCTCAGGAGGGATATTGTTTTCTGCCTGGCAGGCCACCATGCAGGCGCCGCATCCTGTGCATTTGTCCAGGTCAATAGCCATGCCCCATTTGATATGAAAATGATGATGGATATAGATAGTATCAGCCATGCTTAGCTACCCCTCTACAGTTTGACTATTTGCAGCCTGGTGTCCGCCCATATGGCGTTTTCGCGGTCTTGGGCCCTGCTTGCGTTGAACAACTTGTGCACGTTGTCCCCTTTTCCTCTGCTGAACTCGTCCCAGTTGCTGCGGCCAAAGCCCAGTGGGGCATCCACAACCCCGGGCAAAATTCCTTCATCCAGGTTTACTTTTGCTTCGCATTTTCCGGCAGGGGATTCCAATCTGATCCTGTCCCCTTGCTTCAGGTTATATTCTCTGGCTGTCTTGCGGCAGATGCGCACATAGCACATCTCGTCTTCCAGCTCGTTCTCCAGCATGGTTTTCAGAGCAAAGGGCGGGATGGCTATCTGGTCTGAGCCGTTTTTCAGCTTTTGCGTTGCTGCTAGCCGCAGGGGAAAGTTGCTACTTTCCTGTGTCTGCGGACCCTGGCTCAAGCTGTTGATCTCGGAGCTCCAAAGCCGCAGGCTGTCTTGCTCGCTGGTGGTTTGATCACTCCAGGAAGTCCCTTTTTTCAGTTCGTTCCAATCTGCACCCAAAAGTTCAGCTTTGGCCTGTAAAAGCTCCTGGTAGGAGTCCACTTCCAGGCCCAAATTATACGGCTGTCCTGGAGGATCCCGGAAAGGAAGGTAGGGGTCCATTTCCAGGCCCAAATTCAATTCCTGGGCCAGACCCAAGAGTATATCGGCTGTAGGCCTGCAATCTTTCCAGGGCTCCTGAACTTTTTCTGCAAGAGTGTAATTGAGCTGGCCTGACCCAAATGGAGTGAAGGAGTCATCCAGGCGCTCCAGGCAAAATGGGTTGGGCAGGATAAGATCGCATTGGGCCGCAGTCTCGTCCATGAAAGTACTGAAGCTGACTTTGTAGGACATTGAAGCCAGGCCTTGTTGCAAATCATGGCCAGGCAGGGCATAAGCAGGGTTGGCCTCATAGATCAACAAAAGCTCGGGCATATCCTGTTGGTGATCCATCCAACCCAGCCAGTCCAAGACCAACTCCCTTCCCAAGACCTGGTTTCTGCCTGGCGCGTCCTTGAGCACTTGGGGAGGCTGGGGCAGGGCTTTCAGGCCCCCTGTTTGATTGATCCGCTGGAGCACGATATTTAAGCTGAGTGCTGCAAACATATCGAATTTGGAGCCACCTTGACCGCTTACAGTGCCTGGAATAACCAGAGGCCGACGGGCCTGCAAGAGGGAGCGAGCCAGACTGCGGATCATTTTGGGATCTATCTGCAAAGTATTCTGCAATTTTTGCAACGAATAGTTCTTGCTTAAGAATTCCCTGAATTCGCGGCCTCCTTGCACCCCGGAGAGGTTTGGATCCTCCTGCTCCAGAATCCTGTAGGCCAAGCCCAGGGCCAAGGAGCTCATCTGTTCAGGAGGAAGGGGTATCCATTCCTGGGCTAAGGCTGCAGTATTGTTTTGCACCGGGCCCACATAAATGACCTTGGGCTGCTTCTGGCCCAAAATTCTCTGATTGCGTACGCAAGTTCCCCAGGATTCGAACAGATCTGGACCCAACACAAGAAGGGTGTCAGCATTTTCCAGGTCAAAGCCTGGAGTGCCTGTGCCATTGCACAAATCCTGCCAGGCCTGCTGTAGGGTATTCTCATCGCGGGGCATGAGATAGAAACGCTCTGAGTTCATGCGGGAGGTAAATGCAGAGAGGATCTCGTTGCAGGAACTGGTGCGCTCTCCGCTTATGCAGGCCAGCTTATCCCTTTTGCCCTTAACTGACCGGAGTTTCTCCAAAAGGAGCTCTTGCGCCCGGGACCAGGAAATGGACTGGAAGCCATTGCCGTCTTTCTGCATCGGCCCCTCTATTCTGGAGGGACTGTACATCATCTGTACCCCGGAAGCAGCCAACGGATCTAAAGCTCCCTGGCTCAGGAGATTCTTGGGGTTCCCGGCTACTGTAATGGGCTGCCCTTCTACAGTGTTGATCAGCACGCCATAATCCGAGCCCCCCATTTTAAGCAGCCCGGGCTTGGAGCCCAATTTCCCATCCGGAATTCTGGGGATCCAGGGCCAGTTCTGGCTCCAGATAGCAATATCATCAGCTGACTTCCAGGGGATCGGGGTCAGCAAAGTGCCTGCTGCACCACCGACTATGAATTTAAGGACAGATCTGCGATCCACTGCCATGATTACGCTCCCTGTTGTTATTTATGGCATACATAGCATGCATTGCTGGCTTGGTGATCAGCGTGACAGCTCTCACATTCCTTCATCTTCATGGTTTCCTGGTTGTAGCCTGTAAGCCGGTTCTGGGAGAGGGGGGGTAGGCTCTCTGCAGCTTCCAGGTCCTGATGGCATTCACTGCAGTCAAAATCCTGGTGGGCGATATGGGAGAAGTAAACATTGTCCGGCTGTTTCTGGTAGACCTTCCAGGGTACTTCCTTGTCCTGCTCCACGTATTCCTCAACGAATTTTTCCTCGTGGGGCAGCCCGGATAATACTTCATAGTGACACATGCTACAATCGTCCAGGCTGGGGACTCCAGCGTAGGAGCCGTCACTGCGATAGGCGTGGCAGCTTTCACAATCCAGGCCTTGGTCCATGTGTGCCTGGTGGCTGAACTGCACAGGCTGTTCCTGCTGACTGTAGATGATATGGGGGTAGATCCCCCAGCCCAGGACAAGAGCGGCCGCCAGGCCGAGCAGAAAGGGTATGGGACCACCAAGTTTGCTGTTTGCCACGGTTACCTCCCTAGCGGTTCCGGGTTGCAGGGAATATTTGCATAAATAGTATCATGCTGTTGGTATGCTGCTTTAGCTTTGGCCTTGTGAAAATAAGTACATTTAAAGATAATAAAAAAGCTTTTGCAAGCCTGGTGTTTTGGTGTGACTGGTGGATGCTGCACGAAAATTTAGGAAAGTTAGACATGAATCTAGTCCCTTGTCAAGGAAAATCAAAAAAATCACAAGCTGGTACAAGTCCTGATTTTCCTGTCTTGCGGATAAAGCATGGTCCAAGCATGGAAAACTTGTCAATTGACAACAGGCTCCCTGTGGGCCGAACCCCAGGACCTGGTGAACAGTTACGGCTTGAGTTTGAATAGGCTGAATATGGCGGAGAGGGAGGGATTCGAACCCCCGGAGGGCGGGAGCCCTCAGTGGTTTTCAAGACCACCGCCTTTAGCCACTCGGCCACCTCTCCGCTGAATGGTTTCCTCATGCAAGCTGGATAAGGAGCTCGGGCACCTGTTGGAATCTGATATTTATACTAATGAGTAAGCCCGGTTTTTTCAAGCCAAGCACATCTTGTGAATTGAAAGAAAAAAGTTATAAGTAAGATAATAAAATCAGTATGTTGAGCCGTGATAGGTAGAGACGTTAAGTGCCGAAAAGAATTTGTAAACACAAGGTGTTACCAAAGAACTTTTGACTGTTCAGATTGATTCTCAGTGCTAATTTTGAAGCAAGGCATTCGCTACTTGATATATCCCTGATCTTCCAGGTGGAGCAGTACTTCCTGGGCTGCTTCCGCAGGAGTGACTTCGCTGGTGTCAATGACCAGATCCGGGTTTTCTGGTGGCACATAAGGGTCATCCACCCCGGTCACCCCCTTCATGAGGCCCTTTTTGGCCTTGGCATAGATCCCTTTGCGATCCCTTTGTTCACAGACTTGGAAAGGGGTGTCCATGAAGATCTCCACATAGCCTCCATACTGGCTGATCAGCTCCCGATTGTAGCGCCGGGATTCTTCATAAGGGGCTATGGGCGCGCAAATGGCAATACCTCGGTTCTTGGTGATCTCGCTGGCCACAAATCCGATCCTGCGCACATTGATTTCCCGGTGTTTGCGGCTGTAGTCCAGCTCACTGGAGAGATTCTTGCGCACAATATCCCCGTCCAGCAGGGTTACAGGCCGATCCCGCATTTCCATAAATTTTACATACAGCACTTTGGCCAAAGTGGATTTGCCAGCACCAGATAGCCCGGTCAGAAAAACCGTGAATCCCTGCTGATGCCTGGGAGGGTAGGTCTTTTTCATTTCCTGGACCACTTCCGGAAAGGAGAACCATTCCGGAATCTCCAAATCGAATTCCAGGCGGCGTCTTAGCTCTGCAGAAGAGATTCTTTTGACCTGCATGGAGTCTTCTATCTGATCCTCAGGCAGGTACTGGGCCTTTTCTTCTACATAGACCATGGGGGTTGATGGCACCATGTGAATGCCCAGCTCTTGTTCGTGCTCTTGGACCAGGGACTGGGCTTGACCGGCCGGGTAAAAGAGTTTGCCATTTCCGTCGTGCATAAAGGGGTCTGCCTGATCCGGGGCCACCATGAAGTGGGTACAGCCGTAATTTTTACGCACTATGGCCTGCAGCAGGGCTTCTTTAGGTCCGGCCTTGCGGGAGGCAAAGGGCAAAAGCCCCAACATGATCATGTTCTTAGGGAACTTGTTTACAAAGGCCTGGTAGCAGCGGATCATGGTAAAGTGCTCCAGATCCCCAGGGGAAGGGATGCCTGCCACAGGTTGCAGAAAAATGCTGGCCCCTACCTGGCGGGCGGCCTGCAGGATCATCTCCTTGTGCGCGCAGTGCAGGGGTTTTTCAGTATGGAAGCCTATCACGTTACGCCAGCCCTTTTGGGTGAATAAACGATGGGTCTCTGAAGGGGGCAGGCGCAGCTCGGTGAAATCAAAATGCAGGGGCATATGCAGGCCCTCTATCTCTCCGCCCAGGTAACAGCTGCCCACTTCGTGGTACAGGGCCTGTACCCCTGGATGCTGCCTGGGATCCTCGGTACCCAGGATGCACCAGGCTTCCTTTTTTTTGTCCGGCTCCCAGATTTCCCGGATGTGCATTATGGCCAGCAAAAAACCCTCTTGGTCACAAAGGGCCAGACGCTGTCCAGACTCCAGATTCTGGGCGAATTCATAATTGACATCCAGGCAGACAGGCATGGGCCAGATTTCCCCCTGGGGCAGCCTTCCCGTGTCCAGGACGGAATCGTATTCTGCCTTGCACATAAACCCTTGCAAGGGATAAAATGCCCTGTTACAGAGCAGTTCCAAATCACAAAGTTGACGTTCGTTAAGGTTTTTGGATCTGTAATCCACCGCTTCCTGCTTGAGCTTCTCCACTCTGCGGAAATGCACTAGCAGGCTCTCGGAATAAAGGTTCATGCTAGGCCTCTTCCTTTTTACGCACGCTTATCCTTTCTACTACCTTCTGGTAGTAGAGCTGCTCCAGTTCCAGGTTTACAGGCCTTTTGCGCTGCTCGTTGATTTTGGTCACCAGAAGGTTCAGTTTCTGCAGCTGTCTGTATCCAGTCTGCTCATCCTCACAGTTTTCCAGCATCTCCATAATGTTGGCCACTTCCTTCCTTTGTTCCACTTCAGGGGAGACGTAACCAGCATTCTTGAGAATCTTGTAGCCCAGGCGCAGCTCAGGGGGGAGATGTGAGTCATCCTCCAGCTGCAGGGGACGTCCTTTGCCTGGTAAATTGTCGAAGTCTCCGTTTTGCATGGCCTCCTGGATCTTTTGTTCGGCTATTTGTTCTATAAAGCCAAAGCTGTCCAACATGGCTGGCAACCCCTTATTGGTTATCAGTGAGCTGTCGGGCATAGAGCTCTGATAACTACCATGCCCTGTTGAGGTCTAACGAAGCATGGAAAGGTGCCCAACAGGCGTTTTTTTCATGCACAAGAATAAGCATTAAATGTGTTCTAAATACTGCCTCAGGCGCTGGAGCCCCAGTTCAATGTTCTCCAGGGAATTGGCATAGGAAAAGCGCAGAAATCCTTCTGCGTTGGGACCGAAGTCAATGCCCGGGGTGACTCCTACTTTGGCCTTTTCCAGGATATCAAAGGCAAACTTATAGGAATCGCTGCAGAATTGTTGGGCATCGGCCAGGATATAAAATGCCCCTGTAGGCTCCACCTGAATGCCAAAGCCTAGCTCACGCAGGCCTTGGAGTAAAAAACGTCTGCGCTGGTCAAAGGTTTTCCGCATCTTTTGGATATCTGGCCCAGCCTCTTCAAGGGCGGCTATGCCAGCCCACTGGGCTATGGACCCGGCACAGATATAAAGGTTCTGGGCCATCTTTTGGATTTCCCGCACAAAGGGTTTGGGGCAGATGAGATATCCCAGACGCCATCCGGTCATGGCGTAAAGCTTGGAGAAGCCGTTAAGCACAAAGGCCTGGTCAGTGAACTCCAGGATAGAGTGTTCCTTACCGGAGTAAACCAGACCATGGTAGATCTCGTCAGAGACTATGTAGGGCCCGATACCTGCCAGCCTTTGCAGCTCCTGAGCATCAAGCAGGGTACCAGTGGGGTTGGCAGGGGAGTTAATCATGATGGCCCTGGTATCCTGGTCGCAGACCTGCTCGATGTCCCGGGCCCGGTACTGAAACCCGTCCTCTTCCTTGACTCTTACAGGCAAAGGTCTGCCGTTGACAAATTTTATGAAGTTGGCGTAGCAGGCATAGCTCGGATCAGAAATGATCACGCTTTGCTCAGGCTCCAGCAGGGCTGCGAAACAAAGTAGCAAGGCCGGTGAAGTTCCAGAGGTGACAATGATCTGCTCCGGCTCTATTCCCACTCGGTATTCGTCCTGATAATGCCTGCAGATGGCCTGCCTCAGCTCCAGTAGGCCCAGGCTGTGGGTATAATGGGTCTGGCCTTGCTCCAGGGCTTTGATTGCAGCCTCCTTGATGCACTGCGGGGTGTCAAAGTCTGGTTCTCCTATTTCCATGTGCACGATGGATTCCCCTTGGGCCTCCAGGGACTTGGCCCTTTCCAGAACATCCATAACCATGAACGGTTTTATCTGACAGGCGCGGCTTGCGGGCTGCATACAGGGCTTCTCCTGTTCGCCATTCTTGTTATCGCTGTCGCAGCAGAAATAGCTAGGTAAAACATAAGCATTGTCTTTGCCTGCTTAATCGCAGTCCCAGGTGGTGCCGGCCGGGGTGTCCTGGACTTGGACCCCCATCTCGGCCAGCTGGTCCCGGATCCTGTCCGCCTGGGCGAAATCCTTGTCCTGTCTGGCCTGTTGCCTCTGGCGCAGCATTTCCTCCACCCGGGAAGTGTCAATATCCAAGCGCGCGGCCCGTTTATCCCGCAGATCTGAGAGGAAGTTCTGGCTGGGCTGATCCAGGATGCCCAGAACCCCGGACATGGCATCAAGGTTCTCTAGGATCATCTGGTAGGCCTGGGCAGCGCCCTGGGTTTGGCGCATGGACTTGTCCTCCAGGATGCGGTTGCCCAGGCGGCAAAGGTTGAATATATGTCCCAGAGCTGCGGCTGTATTGAGGTCGTCAGCGAGACTCTTTTCCCAATGTCTGCTGGACTCCTCAAGCTCGTGCTGCATTTCCTGGGGTAGGAGACCGGTTTTCCATTTTTTCCTCTCCAGGGCCTGCTCCAGGAGCTGTTTGCTCTGATACAGTCGCTTTAGACCTTTTTCGCTTTCCTGCAAGCTCTCCCAGCTAAAGTCCAAAGGGCTCCTGTAATGCTGGCTGAGCAGAAAGAAGCGCAAAGTCTCTGGCAGATAGTCCTGGAAGATGTCCCTGAGGGTCACAAAGTTGCCTAAGGACTTGGACATTTTCTCGGATTGGACCTGGACGAAGCCGTTGTGCAGCCAGTATTTGGCCAGCTCCAGACCAGTGGCTGCCATACTCTGAGCCCGCTCGTTTTCATGGTGAGGGAAGGCCAGGTCCTGTCCTCCGCCGTGGATATCCAGGGGCAGACCCAGCAGGCGTTGGCTCATGGCAGAGCATTCTATGTGCCAGCCCGGCCTGCCCGGGCCCCAGGGGCTGTCCCAGGCGGGCTCCTCAGGCTTGGCCCGCTTCCAAAGGGCGAAGTCCAAGGGGTCTTGCTTCTCCTCCCCGGGCTCGATCCTGGCGCCGGCCTGCAATTCCTCAATGTTGCGGCCTGACAAGCGACCATAATCCTCAAAGACCCGGACCCGGAAATAGACATTTCCGGAAGGGGTGATATAGGCATAGCCCTTGTCCAGCAGGGTTTGCACCAGCTCCTGCATATCCTGGATATATTCAGTTGCCCTGGGTTCCATATCTGCGCGTAGAACCTTCAGTCTGTCCATATCCTGGTAAAAGGCCTGGATGTATTTGTCAGTCACTTTTGAGGATTCCAGGCCCTCTTCTCTGGCCCGGTTGATGATTTTGTCGTCCACGTCTGTAAAGTTGCGCACAAAAGAGACCTGGTAGCCTTGGTAACGAAAAAAGCGTACCAAGGTGTCAAAGACCACTGCCGCCCTGGCGTGTCCAATGTGGCAGTAGTCATATGCAGTGATGCCGCAGACATACATGCGGACCTTGCCCTCTTCCTGGGGCACGAATTCCTGTTTGCGCTTGCTCAAGGTGTTGTAGAAATGCATTGGGGATTCGTCCTGTTAAGGGTCTTGTATCCCGCAGGCCCCGGAAGCAGAGTCCTGGGGCCTGGGCTGCCTCTGGGCGGTGAGCAGGGCCATGGCCTTGATGCCTTTTTTTTCTCCGGTAAAGCCCAGCCCCTCCTCTGTGCTGGCCTTGAGGCCCAGCTGGTGGCTTTCAAGGCAGAGCAGGTTGCAAAGGTTTTTTTTGATCTGATCCCTCCAAGGCGCCAGCCTGGGGGTCTGACAGACAATGGTCAGATCCAGGTGCAATATTTTCAGGTCCTGTTTTTGAGCCAGAGCCAGGACCTCTGACAGGAGTACCGCACTGTTTGCTCCTTCCAAGTCAGGGTCAGTGTCTGGAAACAATGTTCCAATATCCCCTTGGCCTACACAGCCCAGGATGGCATCCATAATGGCATGTAAAAGCACGTCCCCGTCAGAATGGGCCTGTATATCAGGCGCATTGGGGATGGGCACTCCACCCAGGCGCAAGGGCCTGCCTGGGCCGTACTTATGTACATCATATCCAAAACTGCTGCAGATACTTTGCAAAAGTGCTTCCATGGGATTTTGCAGGAGCTCCAGGTCCTGGGGGCGGGTGAGCTTGCTGTTCTCCGGTCTTCCAGGCACAAATTGCACGCAGTATCCGTTTTCTTCCATTACTGCCGCATCGTCTGTAAATTCTATACCCGAGGACATAGCCAGATTATAGGACTTTTGCAAGGCCTCCCTGGCAAATCCCTGGGGAGTCTGCACCGCATATAGGCTCTCCCGGGACAGAGTTCTTGTACTGGAACCCAGCTGTTTGATGGTATCTGTAGGCTTGAGCCCGGGAACAACTGCTTTTGCCCCTTGCTTCAGGGCCTGAAACACTTCCTGGATAAGCTCCGGGGAAACAAAAGGCCGAGCCGCGTCATGGATGAGCACCATATCGCATTCCCTGGGCAGGGCTTGGATGCCGGCCCAGGAAGATTCTTGTCTTTTTGTGCCTCCAGCAGTAACCAGGTAGGGCACCCCAGGCTGTTCCAATTGGAAAAGCTTTTGCAGCTCCTGTTTCCTTTCCTGCAGCTCCTGCCCGGGAAAAACAAAAACTATGCCCTGGATGCAGGGCAGGGCAGAAAAGGTACGCACGCTGTGCCAATAAAGCGGTCTGTTTTGCCAATCCAAAAACTGTTTTTTTGTGGCATGGGCGCCCATTCTGCTCCCCTGGCCAGCGGCCAGAAGGATGCACCACGTCTGCATCAGGGATCTATAGCCTCAATTTGTCTGCAGGTTTGTAAGGAAATCTGTGCTTTGTTGTGCCTGTTGAAGGCATGCTAGTTACGGGAAAAAAGTTGCAGGAGCCGGAATTAAGCCGGGTTCTGTGCCAGGACCGTCATTCCTCTAGGACAGGGATCTCTTCCTGCCTCTAGCAACCTACCCGGAAGCTTCGGCCGGGCCAGCCTCGAACGCTTCCCTATTTGGTCTTGCTCTGGACGGGGTTTGCCTAGCTTGCCGCGTCACCGCGGCAACTGGTGGGCTCTTACCCCACCGTTTCACCCTTACCCCCTCACTCACTTGAGGCATCATGCAGCTGCGCTGCAAGCTGCGCGCAAGCCAGTATGCGACATTTTCCGTAATTGAGGCACAATGCCTCAAGTGAGTGAGGGGGCGGTCTGTTTTCTGTGGCACTTTCCAGGGATCGCTCCCTCTGGGTGTTACCCAGCGTCCTGCCCTGTAGAGCCCGGACTTTCCTCCCTCCGGCACTTAGCTTTTTTTGCGCATATGGGACAAAACCCATAATTTCAAATGGATAGCTAAATGCCAGACGGCGACGGTCTTTCCGACTCCTGCATACACATGATTTTAATGATTTTGCTGGGCCTGTGCAAGATGCTCAGCATCAAAATGGTTCTTCCAAAAGATCAGCCTCTGGCAGTTGGGGCAGCTTAGGATCTGCTCCCCCTTTTGCAGTTCAATAAAGCTCTGGGGGGGAATGCTGATGTGGCAGCCAGTGCAGACCCCTTCCTCCACAGAGACTATGACCGGGTTGTTCAGTCTGGAGCGGATGAACTCATATCTGCTCAGGATAGGTTTGGGAATTTCCTGTTGAGCCTGCTCCCGCTCTTTGTCCAGCTCCAGCAAGCGCTCTTGAGCTTGGCTCAGCTCTGTGTCCAACTTGGACTGCATTTCCTCCAGTTCTTTTTGCTTCTTTTCCACCTCGGCCTGGACGCTGGAGTACAGGTTGTTCTGGGAAGAGAGCTCTTCCTCCAGGGCCAGTTTTTCCTCCTCACGCATGCGATTTGTCTTTTCCAGGCTGTCCATCTCCCGCATCATGGCGTGATATTCCCTGCTGTTTTCCACCATCATCAGCTTGTTTTTACTCTTTTTGATCTTGGCGTTGTCCTCTTCAATTTCCCGGGTCAATTTTTTGTCCTGCTCCTGAAGAAGATTTATCTTGTCCTGGAGCTCATCGCGCTGCTTTTGCTGGAGCTGCAGCCTTTCCTGGAGTTGGGCCACCTTTTCTGGGGCCTCCTGCTGAAGTTTTTGCAGTTGTAGGATTTCGTCATCCACCTTTTGCAGCCTGATCAATTGTTCAATTTGCTTGAGATATAAGCTCAAGGCTGTCCTCCTTTATATATTTTCAAACCATTGAAGGTTCGAATGCTCTTTGAGTTTATGTATATTCTTTTAATCAAGGCTTTGCAGGAGATCCTGAATCCGAACAGAATCTTGTCCAGGGAAAAATCTGACCTGCAACTTCTGGCAGTTGAGTCTGGAATCCAGATCCAGGGCCCAAGCCTGCATCATCCTTTCCTCCAGGATAAAATGTCCTACATCAATGACCAGTCCCTGATCACGCAGCTCTTGGGCTTGATGATATTTCAGATCTCCAGAGATAAAGATATCTGCGCCTAGGGCAAAGGCCTGGGACGCCAAATCCATGCCAGAACCTGGACAATAGGCTGCTTTGCGCAGGAGTTCCGGCTCAAAACCGCAGCTTCTGCAAAAGCGAATCTCTAAGGTCTGGCCCAGTAAACGATAAAATTCCGAAGGGTTGGAGGGTCGAGGCAGCTCACCCAAAATTCCATAGCCCACAGAAAATAAAGGATCTTCGTGAGTTTGCATGTTTGAAGGCCCTTGAACCCCTGCAGTGCCCAATGGCTGAATAGGCCTTAGGTTTTGCCAGCCCAGATCCCTGGCCAGCCAAGCAGCCGGGCCCTTGGTTTGTACATCCAGGCTGGTATGCGCGCTGTATAGCCAAGCCCCGGAGCAAAGCGCCAGGCGCAATACTTTTGTATACCTATTATCCTGACAAGGCAGTCCTGGGGTGAGGCTCAAAGGATGGTGTGTGAGTACGAAATCTGCTCCCCAGTGCAAGGCGCTGGAAATGGTTTCCGGATCTGGATCCAAGCAAAGTGCCAGACGTTCAATGAGTTGTTTCTGGCCATAAACCTGGATGCCGCTTTGGTCCCACTGGGCAGCAAAGTCCAGGGGAGCAAAGCTTTCCAGAACGCTTATGAGTTGATCGAGCTGCAAAATGAAAGCCTTTTCCCGGATCAGGCTTGTTTACCACAGCCTTATTTCGGGCCGGAAAAAAAAGTGCTTCCTTGCGTTGTTAGTCAAGGAAGCACTTCCATGCAGAAAAATTTTCCGGATCAAGGGCCGTGTAGATGTTCATGGCTTCAGGTCCTGTGTGCCTTTTTTGGTCATGGTGGGCCTACCAGGATTTGAACCTGGGACCTTCCGGTTATGAGCCGGTGGCTCTGCCAACTGAGCTATAGGCCCTGTCTGACAGACAAATATATATTTTGGCCTTTTGCTGTCTGAATGTCAAGGGAAAATCTGTCTGCCTTAAGTCCCAAAGGGGCAGGTTGTGCTGGCAGCTGCCTTACAGACAAGGTTTCTGCCCTTAGCCTTGGCTTGGTATAAGGCCTGATCAGCCTGTTCCAGGAGCAGGTTTCCTTCTTGGGCTAAATCTGGGATCAGGGAGCTGACCCCTATGCTGACTGTGAATCTAAGCTCCCAGTCCTGGTAAAAGAGCCTTAGCTTGCTGATTTCCCGGCGCAGCCGTTCAGCTAAGATTGCTGCCTGTTCCGTGCTTGTGTTGGGCAAAAGCAGCACAAACTCTTCTCCTCCGTATCTCGCAGCAGTGTCTGTCTCTCTTAGGCTGGAAGATAAGAGCTTGCCTAGTTTCTGCAGAGCCAGGTCACCTGCCTGGTGACCAAAGGTATCGTTCAGGTCCTTAAAATGATCTATATCTAAAAAGAGGAGGCCCAAAGGTTGGCTTTCCCTGTGGTGTCTTTTTTTCTCTAGCTTGAATATGTGATCGAAATAGCGGCGATTGTAGAGCCCGGTTAATTGGTCCAGATCCGCCAAATCCTTTGTTCTGGACATTTGGAGGGCATTATGCAAACTCAGGGCCAAATGTCTGGCCGCAAGCTTCAGGGTCTGCAGTACATCCTGCCCCAGGTGCTTTATGTCCTGCACCTGTATGGAAAGTAGGCCAAATGCATGTTCCTGCTGGCATAACGGGATGTCCACGATGTCCTGCGCACAAAATTCGCTGGGCTCAAATCCCAGGGGCAAATTCACCTCTTGTTGTTCCTGGAAATCTTCTCCTCCCAGTTTCCAGGCTTCCCGTAGCAAGTAGGATTTCCAGTTGTCCAGGGTGGCTTGGGGAAAGGAATAGTCCAGAGCAATGTAGGATTTACTTTTGGATTTGTCCTGCTGCTTCCAAAACATAATTCCCAGGTGCTGTAAAGGAACAAAAGATGCTAGATTATGTGCGGCGTACGATAAAATCAGCTCCGGTTCCAGGCTCTGGCTGGTCTGATGCATAAAGCGCGTTAAGAATTGCAGCTGGGAGTTCTTCCTCTGTAAAAGCTCCCTCTCCAAAAGGACCTCCTGCTCCATTAACTGCAGCCTTTTTTGTTGTTCCTGGAAGTCCCGAGCCTGCTGCAGGGCTTTGTTTAATTCTGCACGATCTTGTCCTGGGGGAATAATGCCCAGAAGACATTGGGATAGCATCTGATGTGTCCCCAGGTCAGATGTTTGGGGCTGAATGAGCATGAGCTTAGAGTCTTCTGACTGGAGATCAGCTTCTTTGAGCCTAGGCAGACTTTTCCAGATCCGCCAAGGGATAAGCACGAGCAGGGGGTCTTGCTGAAGATCCTGAGCGAGGAGTTTGGTTTTTTGGTTTTTGTAGTTTTTTATTCGAGGCGCTCTTCCCAGACAGCGCTGCAGCTGGGAATGTTCCTGTTCGGTAAGATCCAGGGCCAGGATGATTTCCCGGGAATTCTGCTGCGACATAGCTTACTCCGTGTATGGATTGGGAAATTTTCTCCCATTCCATGCAAGCTTTGGGCCAAATAATGTGATGTCGCTCTCAAGCTAAGGCTGATCTCCACTGCGAGGCTATGCAGCCAGGTGGAAGGACCTTTTGCATGGGAATTGAAATGATTGGATTTTGACTCCTGGACAAAAAATCAATGGTGGTAGGGATGGTTAAGATTGATACAGGTTGCCCGGTAGAGTTGCTCCAAAAGCACCACCCGGGCCAGCTCATGGGGCAGAGTGATGGGCCCCAGGCTGAGCAGGAAGTCTGCCTGGGAGCGAAACTCGGGTTCCAGGCCATATGAGCCACCCAGGACAAAACAGGGCCTGCGCTCATGATCCTGGATCCAGATCTGCAGCATTCGGGCCAGCTCAGGAGAGCGTAAGGCCTGTCCCTGGCTGTCCAGGATAATGGTCCTGTCTTGACTGGTCAGCTTGTGTTGGATTCTTTTGCTTTCTTCCTGTTTGCACTGTTCAGGTCCCATTGATGCTGGGGCGTTCTTTAGGCAGATATCCTGCAGTGTGTAGTATCTGCCCAGGATGTGCCAATAGTGTTGCACAGCCTCCTGCCAGAAGCTTTTCTTGAGCTTTCCAATCCAGATAAATCCTATGTTTTTGGCCATAATTTCCAATCCTGCTTTGTTGCTGCCTATCTTGACTTGAGGCACATTAATTTGCAAACTTCTTTAAAAATTTGGCTGTGGCAGGGGCAGATCTGCCAATGGGAAAGAGATTCCGCACAAGGGGATCAGCCTGGTCAGGATTGTGGATGCGGCCTGGGCTAAGTCCTGGGTCACACACTACCTGACTGCCTTTTTCCTGCCTAGTCCTTAAATCCGGCCCTGATACTGCCTGGATAAAAATGCAGCCTCAACCAGGGGGATAAATGGCTTGTTTTAGATTGCTCCTTTTGTGCTTCACTCTTTTTATTTACAGCCTTTTATCTTTCCCTTTGCAGATTCAGGCCCAGGATCTAGAGTTCCAGAATGTGGTCTTAGACAATGTCTCTGGCAGTATTCAGGTGAACTTCGGCATAGAGGTTTTGGATGTACATGCTTTGGAAGAGCATCTTTCAGAGGGGCTTGTGCTGCAGATGGTATGCAAGGCCAAACTGATCCGCAATAGGCGCTGGTGGATGGATAAACTGCTGCACCAAGAGGAGCAGAAGTTTGAGTTAAAGAGTCAGCCCCTGCAAGATAGTTATGTTTTGCAACGTAAAGGCTGGGAAAACAACTTGAAAGATCAGGATTTGGGGCAGCTGCTGAACAAGGCTTGGTCGAGGTTGCGGCTGCAGCTGGGCAGCTGGGAAGAGCTGAAATCCGGAGAAGATTATGCAATAGAGCTCCATCTCAGTCTAAAGCGTTCCAATGTCCCTTGGTGGCTTAGAAAGTCTCTCTTTTTCTGGTCCTGGGATCTGGTGCCGGAAAAGAATTACAGGATGGATTTCAAGTATTAGCAATATGAGCGTTTCCTCCATAAAGGCCCATTTTTCCAAGATTGAGTCCAGCAAGAAGAAAAAGACTGAATTTTTGCTGGCCCTGGGCGCCTTTTTGCTGATCATTGTTTTTAGCTGGATTGAGCTCAAATTCTTTGGAGTCAATTCCTACCTCTTTTTGGCAGTCTTTAACCTGAATCTGATCCTGCTTCTGGTTATCCTGTTTCTGGTACTGCGCAACTCGGTGAAGCTTTTTCTGGAGCGCAGGCGCAATGTCAGAGGCTCCAAGCTGCGCACCAGACTGGTGTTGGCTTTTATATCTCTGTCTTTAATCCCTACCATCCTTATGTTCTTCATTGCGATCAGGTTCGTGCAGACCTCGGTGGACTACTGGTTCCAGACCAAGTTGGACAGTTCCATGGAGCAATCCCTACAGGTGGGCAGGGCAGCTTATACCAGGGCCCAGGATCGGCTGCAGAGGCAAGGCGAGTATATTGTGCAGGAAGTTCGGGATATGGGTTTGCTTTGGGGGGGCTCGGCCATGGATAGTTTGCTGCGCCAAAAACAAAAGGAATACGGACTGAGCCTGATCGGGGTGATGTCTCCTGGGTTGCAGGAGCAGAACTGGCATGCAGGGCAAGACTGGGAAAAGAGGTGGATGGAGGTCAAAGCCAAGGTGGGCTGGCAGGGGATTAAGGAAGATCCAGAGTACTGGTCCGAGCTATTCAGGGTCCAGGACAGGGATCTGGTCCTAGGGGTCTTTCCTGTGGATCAGGCCCGAACCGGCTATTTAATTCTGGGTGAGAGCGTGGAGCAGGGGCTTTTGGCCGAGCTGGAGGAGATCGTGCAGGGGGTGGAGGAGTACAAGCAGTTGAAGACCCTGAAAAATCCCTTGAAAAGCGCGTTTTATTTGCTTCTGGCAGTGATGACCATGCTGATCATCTTCGGTTCTATGTGGTTCGGCTTCAGGCTGGCCAAGGAGATTTCAGCCCCGATCCAGGCCTTGTCCCTGGGAACCAGGCGCATTGCTGACGGGGATCTGGGGGTGCGCTTGGAGGATAAGTCCGGGGACGAACTGGGCCTTTTGGTGCAGTCTTTCAATGAGATGGCCGAGGATTTGGAGAAGAGTCAGGATAGACTGAGCCAGGCCAACCAGGATCTGGCCAGGCAGAATCTGGAGCTGGAGCAAAGGCGCAAGTACATGGAAGCGGTGCTGAACAATATCACCTCTGGAGTGATCTCCTTGGATCAGGAAGACAGGATCAGCACTGTGAACAAGGCCGCTTTGGAGATTTTATCCACCACCAGCGAAAGACTTTTGAGTCGCAAAGTGAGCGAGCTTTTGCCCCGGGAGTATCTGCCTTTGTTCAATGAGGCTCTGGAGAGGTTGAGGCATTCCCCCCAGACTCACTGGCAGAGGCAGCTGGATATTCCGCTGGGCAGCTCCCAGCGCAAGCTTCTGATCAATGCCTTGAGCCTGCGCTCGGATCAGGGGGAGAATATGGGCATGGTTATGGTCTTTGAGGATATCACAGAGCTGGACCGCATGCAGCGTATGGCGGCCTGGAGGGAGGTGGCCAGGAGAATCGCCCATGAGATCAAAAATCCCCTGACTCCGATAAAGCTTTCGGCTCAGCGTCTGGAGCGCAGATACAGCGCCCAGGTACAGGAGGAGACCTTCAGTCAATGTACCGGGCTTATTGTTCGACAAGTGGAGCATCTGCAGCAAATGGTGCAGGAGTTTTCATCCTTTGCTAAGCTGCCAGAGGTCAGTCCGGAGCAAAACAGACTGCAGCCCCTGCTGCAGGAAGTAGTAGGCCTGTTCCAGAACAGTCATGCAGATATCCAGTGGAGCCTGGAGGTGGACAAGGAGTTGCCTGAGTTTAGATTTGATCGGTTATCTCTCAGACGGGTATTGATCAACCTTTTGACCAACGCCAGCGAAGTGCTCAAAGGGCAACCAGAGCCCAGAATAAGGGTAGTGGCTGAGCTGGTCAGGGAAAATGGCTTGGTGAGGATTCAGGTCCAGGACAATGGACCTGGCTTTGACCCTGATGAGCAGGCCAGAATGTTCGAGCCCTACTTCTCACGCAAGAAGGGCAATACCGGCTTGGGGTTGACCATTGTCAAATCCATAGTCACTGATCATCAGGGCTATGTGCGGGTGAAGCCCAATTCGCCCAGGGGCAGCATATTTATGGTAGAGCTGCCGGCTTAGCTAAAAAATGCGCAACTGTTTACCAGGTCCGGGGGGTCTTCTTCGGTAAACCTTATCCGGGCCCAGTAGAGGCTGAATAAAAACAAAAATGCGAGGATTAGATTGCAAGGGAGTTTTATGCCTAGTCCCAAGACAAATATACTGGTGGTAGACGATGAGGAGGATATTCGGATCTCCTTGGCCGGGATCCTGGAAGACGAAGGCTTCTTTGTCCAGAGCTGCAGCGATGGGGAAGAAGCCCTGCAGATTCTGGAGCGGGAAGAACCAGACCTGCTCTATTTGGATATTTGGCTGCCGGGTAAGGACGGGATGAAAATTCTGGAGCGGGTCCGGAAGGATTACAGCGGAATACCAGTGGTCATGATCTCCGGGCATGGCAATATCGAAACAGCGGTGCAAAGTATTAAGAAAGGGGCCTTTGACTTTATTGAGAAGCCCCTGTCCCTGGATAAGGTGGTTTTGACCACGAACAAGGCCCTGGAGTTTAAAAAGCTGCAGCAGGAGAACCAGGATCTGCGATCCAGGATCAAGCTGGACTATGTGCAGGAGATCACTGGCAGAAGCAAACCAGTTCAAGAATTGAAAACCCAGATAGAACGGGTGGCCCCTACAGAGGCCTGGGTGTTGATAACTGGAGACAATGGCACAGGCAAGGAAATCGTGGCCAGGGATATACATAGCAAGAGCAAACGGGCCAAAAAGCCCATGATAGCTGTCAATTGTGCCGCTATTCCTGAGGAACTGATCGAAAGCGAGCTCTTTGGATACGAAAAAGGGGCCTTTACAGGCGCGAACAAGACACATGCGGGCAGGTTCGAGCTGGCACATAAAGGAACCCTTTTTCTGGATGAAATCGCGGATATGAGCCTGAAGACCCAGGCCAAGATTCTACGTATCCTGCAGGAGCAAAGTTTTGAGCGGGTTGGCGGGGGCAAGACCATCAACGTGGATGTCCGGGTTATAGTAGCCACCAACAAGGATTTGTCTGCAGAGATCAAGGCGGGTCGATTCCGGGAGGATCTTTTCTATCGTCTGAATGTCTTTCCTTTGCATGTGCCCAGGCTCAAGGAGCGTATCCAGGATCTGCCTTTATTGGTCCAGGAGTTTATGGATCAGCTTTGCCATGAGCACGGCTTCAGGCCTTTGGAGTTCAGCGATGATGCTTTATATAAGCTGCAGGCCTACAGCTGGCCCGGGAATGTGCGGGAGCTGAAGAACTTTGTGGAGAGAATGCTGATCATGCATGCCGGGCAAAGGATCGAGACTCGGGACCTGCCCCGGGAGATCTCGGAGCAAGGTCAGGTCAAGGCGGTTTCAGCTGGAGACCGCGGTTGGAGCGCTCAGGATTTTAAGGCAGCCCGGGCGAAGTTTGAACGGGATTTTTTGGCTGCCAAGCTTGAGGAATATCAAGGCAATGTCTCCAGGTTGGCTGAGGGCATTGGTTTGGAGCGCAGCTACTTACACCGCAAGCTGAAGTTCTATGGGATCCATAACTCCCACGAAGGATAAGGTTGTTCTGCAGGTCTCCAAGGACTGCTCCGGAAGCAGACTGGACAGTTTCCTGGCCAGGGAAGCAGGCTTAGGGAGTCTGCGCCTGGTGCGCGGCAGGTGGGGAGACCTGCAGGTGCGGGTCAACCGGTTCAAGGGTGCCAAGGGCCAAAGACTGAACGCTGATGACCTGGTCAGCTACTGTCCTTTGCAAAGGACTGATACTGAACAACGGCCCGCCAGGGAATTGCAGGCACAAGTGCAGGTAGTGGCCAGAAGCAATGAATATTTGGCCCTGTTCAAGCCTGCCGGGATGCATACCCAGAGTCCCGGGCTGCGAGGGGAGCCTGGCCTGGAGGATATGCTGGGGGACATCCTGCCCGCCCAGACTCCCTTGCTCCTGAATCGTTTGGATAGGGATACTTCTGGCTTGATCCTGTTGGCTGCAGATACTCGAGCCCGGAAGAGATATCAGGAATTCCAGGAACAGGGCAAAGCAGAGAAGCGCTATCTGGCCCTGGTGCAGGGCAGAATCACAGGAGAGCTTTGCCTGCAGCAACCCCTGGACACTGCTCACAGGCGCAAGGTCCAGGTCCTGGAGGGAAGAGCAAAAGCCCTGCGTTGGACGTATGTCCAGCCCCTGGCCTGTTTGCCTGGAGCTGGCTTAAGTCTGGTGCGGATAATTATCCAGAAGGGGGCCAGGCACCAGATCAGGGCCCATTTGGCCTATTGTGGGCATCCGGTGCACGGGGATCAGCTCTACGCAGGGAAAACTTTGGCCTGCAGGCTTTTCCTGCACCACTACTATGTCAGCCTGCCTGGCTTCCAGGCCAGCTGTCTTCCAGGCTGGAGGTTGCAGGAAAAGAACAAATGATAACCAATCTCAAACATAGAGAGCAAGAGTAAATCCGGAGTATGTATGCAGGTTCAGCTAAAGCTTTACGCTACCCTGGCCAAATACCAGCCTGATAATAGCCTGGACTATCCCCTGGAGACTGGGGATACCCCCAGGACCCTGCTTGCCAAGCTGGGGGTGGAGGAACAGGAGGTTAAGGTCTGCTTTGTGAACAGCAGGCACAATGATCTGGATACGCCCTTACAGGATGGAGATAAAGTGGCCTTTTTCCCTGCTGTGGGCGGAGGCTAAGGGTTCTCATTTGCAAGGTCGTTGACGTATTTTTATCAGTCTATTCCAAGCAAGGAATTGGGCTCTGAGTTTATAAGTACAAAATTCAAATATCGAAATCCGAAACAAATTGGAAATTCGAATGATTAAATGACCGAAATGTAGAAATACTATGCTTGTTACGTTGAATTGGGAGGGGAGATTCCCTTTGTTTGATTTTGAATCTTTGTCATTCGTGCTTGTTGTGTGCTTCGTATTTCGAATTTCGGATTTTTTAGCGTGAGTTCTGATTCCAGGAACGAACGAGCACATGGCATTTTAATGACACAGTATTTACGTATACGAGCACTAAGGCCCAGCTGGGCAGCTCGGACTCCGGGAGCCTAGCTTCAGGCAAACGCAAGCTCACCCAGCTGGGTCTTGCCCTGGAAGAGCTTTTGCAAACGCGGCCGTTCTTGGGCCAGGATCTTGAGTTCGGAAACCGGGAGGATGTCCTTTTGCTGGGCATAGATCTTGAGCCCGCTGTCGATAAAGTCCGCGAGGACAAAGCCTGCCTTGATGCGTATAGGCTGCATGTCTGGGCTCCAGATCACGCTTAAGCGCACAGAGAAATCTTCGCTGTCTGCCTGAGACAGGAGATTGCCAGTGCGCAGCAGGGTTTCCTGGATAAGCAGGGGTCTGTATCCGCACCATTTGGCCAAAGACAGAAAAAATGAGGGCTCCAGGACCAGATAGTGGAAGGGATCTATCTTGCAGGCTGCAGAGATTCCGGGTTGGTTCAGGATGCTTTGGTCCTTGAGGTAATGCTGGGCCAGATGCCTTTGCACGTCAGTCAAGATCTGATGGTAATCCTGCACTGTTTTTCCTCCTGCTGGAATATTTTGTTTGTACGTATCTCTTTTTTTCCGGTCAAGGCCTTGGGCTTGTGCAATTTCCGGAGCTCTGGCAGTCTTTAAGGGGCAATCTTTTCTACAAGGAGGCTCCAGATGATAGAAGATTACAGCTTTGGCAGGATCAAGATCCAAGGCCAAAACTATACCCAGGACGTGAAGATCCTGCCTGGGCAGGTCCAGCATCCCTGGTGGCGCAAGAGCGGGCACCAAGTGGAGATTAACGATGTCCAGGACATATTGCAAGAGAACCCTGAAGTCCTGGTTCTTGGTAAGGGCAGTCCGGGACTGATGCAAAGCACTCCGAGCCTGGCAAATGAGCTGCAGAAGCGAGGCATCGAGCTGATAGAGTTGCCTAGTCAGGAGGCAGCCTCGAGATTTAATGAGCTCTACTCCCAAGGCAAGCGGGTCTGTGCTGGCTTTCACTTGACCTGTTGATATTTTTTTTTGTGAGAGGAGAAACGTTAGCGGTTACCAATAACCCAATAGCCAACAACCGATAACCAATAACCGATAACAGATAACTGATAACTGACAACTGTTTCCATGCCAAGGCCCTTGTTGATCCTTTAACAATTGGAGATAATCATGCCCCTGTTCACTGTGGATACTGAGAGCTGCACCCAGGACGGTCTGTGCAGGATGGAGTGTCCTGCCGGCCTGGTGGAGATGGATCCGGAAAGCGGCTTTCCAAAGCCGATTCCGGATGCAGAGAAGTACTGCATAAGCTGCGGGCATTGTGTGGCTGTCTGCCCTGTTGGGGCCTTAAGCCACAGGGATATGTCGCCCCAGGACTGCCATGAGGTGCAGACCCAGTGGCAGCTTTCCCCGGAGCGGGTGGAGCACTTCCTGCGCTCCAGGCGCTCTATTCGCAGCTACAAGGAAAAGAATGTGGAGCAGGAGGTCCTGGAGAGGCTGATACGGGTAGCCAGTTTTGCTCCCTCGGGGCACAACAGGCAGCCTGTGCGCTGGCTGGTGATCCATAGTAGAGAGAGTGTGCTGGAGCTGGCAGCCAAGGTGGTGGACTGGATGCGGTATATGATCAATGAAGGCCATCCTTTGGCCCAGGATATGCAACTCCCCAGGGTGGTAGCTGCCTGGGAGGCAGGATATGATCCCATCTGTCGCACAGCTCCGCATGTCGTGGTAGCCCACGGGGAGCAAAAGGATCCGACCGTGCCGGCAGCCTGCACCATTGCCTTGAGTTATTTGGAGTTGGCAGCGTCCAGCTTCGGCCTGGGTGCTTGCTGGGGAGGCTTTTTTTCTGCTGCGGCCCAGTATTGGCCGGAGATGCAAAAAGCCCTGGATTTGCCCCAGGGACATGCTTGCTTTGGGGCCATGCTCCTGGGCTATCCTGCAGTCAAGTACCAGCGTCTGCCATTGAGAAAGCAGCCGCAAATCACCTGGAGGGACTAGGCCAGTGCCAGAGCAGGAAACCATCCTGGTCCTGGGAGGCTGCAAGAGCGGCAAGAGCGCCCACGCCCTGGAGCTGGCCCGGGAGTATCCCCGGGGCAAGAGAGTGTTTGTGGCTACTTGCCAGGCCCGGGACCCGGAGATGCAAAAGAGGGTAGACAGGCACAGGCAGGAGCGGGGTCCAGGCTGGCAGACCCTGGAGGAGCCTATTGACCTGCCTGGCTGCATCCTGAGTCAGCAGGATCCAGAGACTGTGCTGCTGGCGGACTGCCTGACCCTGTGGCTCAGTAATCTGCTGCAGCAGGAGCTGCTTGAGGAACAGATCCTGGAGCGCTTTGACCAGCTGCAAGCCAGTCTGGAGCAAGCCCGGGGCAGGGTGATCCTGGTGGCCAACGAGGTAGGCGCAGGTCTGGTGCCCATGCAGGAGATATCCCGGCTTTTCAGGGATATGGCAGGGGTGTTGAATCAGCGGGCGGCAGCCAGCGCGCAGCAGGTGTTTTGGCTGGTGGCCGGAATTCCGGTCAGGATCAAGTGATGTCTGGGGCCAGACATTTTTCCATGCCCCATTTTTTGGGCGCCCTGGGGTTTCTGAGCGTGCTGCCGGCTGGCAGCAGGGCAGAATTCAACGCCCCGGCCATGCTGGGCCATTTTCCCCTGGTGGGGCTGGTCCTGGGCGCTATCCTGGCTGTTTTCGACAGCCTGGCCCTGCTGATCTGGCCGGCGCCCCTGGTGGGCATCCTGGATGCGGTCTTGCTGATCCTGCTGACAGGCGGCCTGCACCTGGACGGGCTGGGAGATTCTGCTGACGGGTTGTTCAGCCACCAGGGCCGGGAGCGAGCCCTGGCCATAATGAAGGACAGCAGGATCGGGGTCATGGCCTTGTTGGCTATTGTTGCAGTGCTGGCCATCAAGGCTGGATCTCTGGGGGCCCTGCAGGACAAGCGCTGGCTGGCCTTAGTCCTGGTCCCGGGCTATTCCAGGCTGGGCCTTGTATTTGCCATGCGCTTTTTGCCCTATGGCAGGCCAGACGGAGGCACAGGCCAGGCCTTTTTCAGCAGCAAAATCCAGCCCCAAGCCTTCTGGGGCCTGGGGCCATTGGTTTTGGGCTCTTTGTTTCTGGGCTGGGCAGGTTTGGCTTTGAACCTGGTCTTTGCCTTGCTGGTTTTAGCCGGGATATATTTCTATCGCAGGCAGCTGGGCTGCGTGACCGGGGACACTCTGGGGGCACTGAACGAAGTCCTGGAGGCCGGGCTGTTTTTGTTCCTGGCAGGTATATTGGGTGGCTGAATGTTTAGGGCTACAGTCCGATTCCCAACTACCCTTAAAATTGC
>CAZBUB010000008.1:0-64570 GCA_964494985.1 uncultured Desulfohalobiaceae bacterium
GGAAGGGGGCCGCACTGTAGGCGCAGGCGTGGTCTCGGAAATCGTGGAGTAGGAGATATAGCCAATGGTGACCATGAATAGTGAGAAAATTAGGATCAAACTTAAGGCCTATGACTATCGGATTCTGGACAAAGCGGTCTCCGAAATAGTCGATTCCGCGCATAACACAGGCGCTGCTATAGCAGGACCGATCCCCTTGCCTACGAAGATCCATAAATTCACTGTAAACAGATCTGTACATGTCAACAAGAAGTCCAGGGAACAGTTTGAGATGCGAATTCATAAGCGCCTTTTGGACTTACTGGAGCCCACTCAGCAGACAGTGGACGCCCTGGGAAAGCTTAGCCTGCCCGCAGGAGTTGATGTGGAGATCAAGCTTTAATCAGCATGGGGTGAAGAAATGAATCGATTAGGTCTGATAGGTAAAAAACTGGGCATGACCGCCATATTTTCTGAGGACGGAACGAGAATACCGGTTACTGTTCTCCAGGCAGGTCCCTGTCCTGTGATTCAGGTAAAAAGCAAGGAGCAGGACAGTTATACTGCTTTGCAGATGGGATTTGATGAGCAAAAGGAGCATAGACTGACGAAGCCGCAAAAAGGACATCTGGCTCGGGCTGGTCAGGGCTACTATAGGGTGTTGCGTGAATTTAGAATACCTGCTGAAAATCATGAATTTTCCCAGGGTCAGAAAGTGACTGCAGATATTTTTCAAATTGGCGAGAGGGTCAAAGTCAGCGGCAGATCCAAGGGACGTGGCTTTGCAGGAGTTATGAAGAGATGGAATTTTCGAGGTCTTCCTGCTTCCCATGGACATCACAAGGTGCACAGAAGCCCTGGAGCCATTGGACAGTGTGCGGATCCGGCCCGTGTTTTCAAGGGGAAGAAGATGCCAGGACAAATGGGTAACAAGAATGTCAGCGTGCGCAATGTGGAAATAGTGGAAGTGCGCGAGGATGAGAATCTTATTCTGGTAAAAGGCCAGGTGCCAGGAGCTAAGAATTCTATCTTGACCATATCAAAGCAGAGCTAAGGGGCTGAAAATGCCAATAGTAAATGTTGTGGATCAACAAAAGCAGGTGGTGAGAGAGCTAAAGCTGCCGGAGAACGTTTTTGCCGTACAGGTCAAGCCCCAGATACTGCATCTAGTGGTAAAATCCCAGTTAGCAGCGAAAAGGGCGGGATCAGTCAGCGTCAAGACCAGATCCAATATCAGGGGCGGAGGCCGCAAACCTTGGAGACAAAAAGGCACAGGCCGAGCCAGGGCAGGTAGTATCAGATCCCCTTTGTGGACTGGTGGCGCAGTGACCCATGGACCGGGGAACCGTGATTACAGTATAAAAGTCAATCGCAAAGTTAAAAGATTGGCTTTGCGAATGGCCTTGTCCAGTAAACTAGCAGAAGGGAATTTGCTTCTTTTGGAGAAATTAGAAATTTCCAGACCTAAAACTCGGGACTTTGTACAGGTCCAAAATGCATTAGAGCTCAAAAAGGCCTTGATTGTTTTGGCAAAAAAAGATAACAACCTTGAGTTTGCAGTCAGGAACATTCCAGGAATGAAACTTATATATCATGACCAGTTGGGGGTCTATGATATCCTGAACCATGACATTTTGGTCCTGACTCCTGCTGTAGTGGAGCTTATACAGGAAAGGTTGCAATAGCCATGGATTATACCAAAATTTTACTCAAACCAGTGGTTACAGAAAAGACTACCCAATTAAAGGACCTGGATAACCAGGTAGTATTTAGGGTAGCTGAAAATGCCAATAAGGTCCAAATTAAAGAAGCAGTACAGAAGGCTTTTGATGTCGAAGTGCAAGCTG
The DNA here is from genome assembly GCA_964494985.1 of uncultured Desulfohalobiaceae bacterium. Lineage (GTDB taxonomy): Bacteria > Desulfobacterota > Desulfovibrionia > Desulfovibrionales > Desulfothermaceae > CAZBUB01. The sequence goes on from CAZBUB010000008.1 coordinate 1,827, forward strand.
TGAAAGTGCTCAAAAAGAAGCCTAGAACTAAGAGGAAGTTTGGCAGACACAGTGGAAGGAGGCCTGGCTATAAGAAAGCCTATATCAGCCTGGCCCCTGGAAATAAAATAGATTACTTCGAGGGAGTATAATATGGCTACAAGGAAGCTCAAACCCACCTCTCCTGGGAGAAGGAATCAGACAATATCCAGGTTCGAGGAACTGAGCACTACTCAGCCAGAGAAGTCCCTTGTGGTCGGACTGCCCAGGAAAAGTGGCAGAAATACCTATGGAAGGATTACTTCTAGGAGGAGGGGCGGAGGCCACAAGCGAAGATACAGGATTATCGACTTCAAGCGCAAGAAGTTGGACATTCCAGCCAAAGTGGCTTCCATTGAGTATGATCCCAATCGAACCGCTAGGATCGCCCTTTTGCATTACGAGGACGGGGAGAAGCGATACATACTCGCACCCAAGGGGCTGCAGGTGGGAGAAAAAGTTCTTTCAGGGGAAAACGCGGATATTAAGCCCGGCAATTGCTTGCCTTGCCACAAAATTCCGAATGGTACCGTGGTGCATAATCTTGAGCTAAATCCTGGCAAGGGAGGCCAGATGTGTCGTTCTGCCGGCACTTATGCACAGCTCGTGGACAAGGAAGGTAAGTATGCATTGATCAAGCTGCCATCTGGAGAAATTCGCAAAGTGCTCAGGACATGTATGGCCACTGTAGGTCAGGTAGGCAATGTGGAGCATGAGAATGTCAAAATTGGCAAGGCTGGCAGGAACAGATATCTGAATAAAAGGCCTAAGGTCCGCGGTGTGGCCATGAACCCGGTGGACCATCCCCTAGGCGGAGGCGAAGGGCGAAGCTCAGGGGGCAGACATCCTGTCACACCTTGGGGCATTCCCACTAAAGGCTACAAGACTAGGAACAGGAAAAAGCTTTCTGCTAAGCTAATTGTTAAGAGAAGAGATAGAAAATAAAGAGGGAGCCTGTTATGCCCAGATCATTAAAAAAAGGCCCATTCGTGGACGGGCATTTGCTGCAGAAAGTTGAAAGGGCTCAAGAAACCAGAGATAGAAGTGTGATCAAGACCTGGTCCAGACGTTCCACTGTTATTCCTGAGATGGTGGGATTGACCTTTGCTGTGCATAACGGAAAGAAATTCATTCCAGTATTTGTCACAGAGAACATGGTGGGACATAAATTGGGAGAGTTTGCCATTACCAGGACTTTTCACGGTCATGCCGGGGACAAGAAGAGCCAAGTCCGAGGCAAGAAAAAATAAATGAGGTCTGCAATGGAAGTCAGTGCAAAAGCTAGATTCGTGAGGGTTTCTCCACGCAAGACCCGCCTGGTGGCAGCGAACATTAAGGATCAATCAGTGGGTAAAGCGCTTGATCTTTTAAAATTTACTGCGCAGAAGCCTGCCAAAGAACTCTACAAGGTTTTGTACTCTGCTGTGTCCAATGCCCAGCAGACAGCGCTAGATGTGGACAGCCTTTATGTAAAAAGGGTGCTGGTGGACAAGGGACCTTTTTTGAAGCGGATAAAACCCAGGGCCATGGGTAGAGCTACCAGGATCCTGAAGAAGACAAGCCATATTACAATAATCATTGATGAGGAATAGGAGGTAGCGGTCTTGGGTCAGAAAGTACACCCCTACGGCTTTCGCTTGGGTTATAACAAAAACTGGCAGTCTCGTTGGTTTAGCAGCAAGAATTACTCTCAATTTGTCTTTGAAGATGACCAGCTGCGAAAATTTTTAAAGAATAAGCTTTACCATGCAGGTATAGCCAGAATAGAAATAGAGAGGGCTGCAGAAAAGGTCAGACTGATTATTTATACTGCCAGGCCCGGAATAGTTATAGGCCGTAAAGGGGCTGAAATAGAGAAATTTCGCACTGAGTTGAAGAAAAAATTCGGCAAGGAATTTATAATTGAAGTCAATGAAGTGCGCAGACCTGAGATTGAAGCCCAGCTAGTAGCAGAGAACGTAGCTATGCAGCTGGAACGCAGAGTAGCTTTCAGAAGGGCCATGAAAAGGACTATAGGGCTGGCCAGGAAGTTCGGAGCAGAAGGAATCAAGATTTCTTGTGCGGGTCGCCTTGGAGGAGCTGACATAGCGAGAACAGAATGGTTCAGGGAAGGGAGAGTGCCTTTGCATACATTGCGTGCAGATATTGATTACGGATATGCGGTGGCCAGGACTACCTATGGCATTATTGGAGTTAAAGTCTGGATATTCAAAGGCGAAATACTCGATGAGGTGACCACAAATGCTTAGCCCAAAAAAAGTAAAATATCGCAAGCAACATAAGAATTTCCTCAAGGGTTCTGCTAGTCGAGGGACCAAAGTGGCTTTCGGAGAGATCGGCTTAAAAACCCTGGAACACGGCAGAGTTAGTAACAGACAAATTGAAGCCGCCCGAATTGCAATTATGCGACATATACGCAGGGGGGGCAAAGTGTTTATTCGGATATTTCCTGATAAGCCTTATACAGAAAAGCCTGCAGAGACCAGACAGGGAAAGGGCAAAGGCTCTCCTGCTGGGTGGGTAGCACCTGTTAAACCAGGGAAAGTCTTGTACGAGATTAGTGGAATAAATCAGGAGCAGGCCAGGGAGGCCTTGATCAGAGCAGCTCACAAGCTCCCGGTGAAGACCAAGGTAGTGGTCAAGGAGTAAACTTTATGCAGACCCAAAAAATCAGAGAGCTAAGCTGGAAAGAGTTGCAGCAAAAATTAGCAGATTACGAGAAGGAGCTTTTCAACCTGCGCTTTCAGCATGCCACAGGCCAGCTGGGCAATACCCAGCGACTGCCCAAGGTGCGCAAAAACATTGCCAGAATCAAGACTATCCAGCGGGAAAAGGAGTTGGAGGGCAGCAATGACTAGTCAGATTTCCAGGGGAAATAAAAGGATGCTCACTGGACGTGTGGTCAGTAACAAGGCGGACAAGACTGTGGTTGTACTCTGCGAAAGCATATTGCAGCATCCATTGTATAAAAAGTATATCCAGCGCAAGAAAAAATTTATGGCCCATGATCCAGAGAATTCCTGCGCACTTGGTGACAAGGTCCAGATTATAGAAAGCAGACCCATTAGTAAGAAAAAAAAATGGTGCCTACGAAAGATTCTGGAAAAAGCACAGTAAAAGGGGAAACGAGATGATCCAGGTTGAGTCCAGGCTAGATGTCGCAGATAATTCTGGGGCCAAGCTTTTAAGCTGTATTAAAGTCCTCGGAGGTAGCAAGAGGCGTTACGCAGGCCTAGGTGATTTGATCGTTGTCTCGGTCAAGGAAGCCATGCCCCATACTAAGGTTAAGAAAGGTGATGTTTTCAGGGCAGTAGTAGTTCGCACTAAGAAGGAGACAGGCCGACCTAATGGATCTTATATCAGCTTTGATTCAAATTCAGCAGTATTGTTGAATAAAAATATGGATCCTATTGGCACCAGAATCTTTGGCCCTGTAGCCAGGGAGCTAAGACAGAGGAATTTTATGAAAATAGTATCCCTCGCTCCCGAGGTATTGTAGAGGATAAATAGCCATGTATAAGTTCAGGATAAAAGTTAATGACAAGGTTATGATAAGAAGCGGCAAGGACAAGGGCAAAATTGGTTCTGTAAAAAGGATTAACAAAAAAAATGGTACAGTCCTTGTAGATCAACTTAATTTGGTCAAAAGGCATATCAAGGGCAATCCCTACACAGGCAAAAGTGGTGGAATACAAGACCAGGAGGCCCCTGTACATTATTCTAATGTGGATCTTGTCTGTGATTCCTGTACCAAGCCCACCAGGGTTGGCTATACATATGCCCAGGACGGCAGAAAATTTCGGTACTGCAAGAAATGCAACGAGATGTTTAGCTAAGGATTCATAATCCCTTGTACTGCGATTGGTAAATGAATGAAAATTGGGTGTACATATGAGTCGTTTAAAGCAAATATACCAGGATAAAGTGAGTTCAGCGCTGCAGCAAGAGTTTGGTTATCTGTCCAGGATGCAGATTCCTTGCTTGAGATTTGTTGCATTGAATATGGGGTTAGGCGAGGGCAGTCAAGACAATAAGCTTATCCAGGATGCTGTCCAGGAGCTTAGCCAAATCTCCGGACAAAAGGCAGTAGTTACCAGGGCCAAAAGGTCTATCGCTGCATTCAAGCTACGCCAAGGAATGCCTGTAGGCTGCAGAGTTACCTTGCGCAGGGAAAGGATGTGGGAGTTTTTTGATAAGCTCGTAAATTTTGCTTTACCCAGGGTCAGGGATTTTCGGGGGATCCCTGATAGAGGCTTTGATGGCAGGGGGAACTTTACCTTGGGCTTAAAGGAACAGACCATATTTCCGGATATTAATCAGGATAAGGTGGATCGAGTCAAAGGTATGAATGTGACCATAGTCACCTCTGCAAAAACAGATAAGGAAGGAAAGGCCTTGCTCAAAATGCTGGGCATGCCCTTTAGCAAATAAGAAGGAGGCGGAGTTGGCACGTAAAGCATTAATGGCCAAGGCAGCCAAGAAGAACAAATTCATGGTTCGAGAGTACAACAGATGTCCTAGGTGCGGCAGGGGCAGGGCTTATATGCGCAAATTTGGTCTATGTAGGATCTGTTTTAGAAATATGGCTTTAAGCGGTGCATTGCCTGGTGTCCGCAAATCTAGCTGGTAAGCCAAGGAGAAGAAAATGGCGGTAGTGGATCCCATTGCAGATATGCTAACCCGGATCAGGAATGCGCATATGGCCTTGCATAGGCAAGTCCAATTGCCCAAGTCACAAATGAAATTGGCTATAGCTGATATCCTGCAAGAAGAGGGTTACATCCAGTCCTATGAAGAAAGGGAATGGGACTTAAGTATTCAGCTTAAATACGTGCGAGGCAGATCAGCAATCACTGGCTTAAAAAGGGTGAGTAGGCCAGGTTGCCGCAGGTATGTGGGCTGTGATGAGATACCCAAGGTGCAAAGCGGTCTGGGTATCAATATTCTGTCCACCTCAAAAGGAGTATTTCCCGGTGACAGAGCTCAAAAGGAGCGAGTCGGAGGGGAGCTTCTTTGTCAAATCTGGTAGTGGAGCAAAATTATGTCGAGAATAGGTAAACTTCCGGTAGAGATCCCTGGGGATGTGCAAGTGGATATTCAAGAGGAGCAAATCTTAGTCCAGGGCCCCAAAGGAAGTCTGCAAGTCAGCAAACATCCGTTGATCTCTTATGAGCAAGAAGGGGAACGCATCTATTTGCGCATGAAGAAAAATTCCCTTAAGGCCAGGGAGCAGTATGGTTTGCGGCGCACCTTGCTGAATAATGCAGTACAAGGTGTGAAGCAAGGCTTCGAGAAGGGTTTGGAGTTGGTGGGTGTGGGCTACAAAGTCCAAGTTCAAGGAGATAAAGTCGTGCTTAATGTGGGTTATTCCCAGGCCCAGGAATTTCATCTTCCCCATGGTATCCAGGCCAGGACTGAAGGCAACAGGCTGTTTGTTTCTGGTATAGACAAAGAACAAGTGGGAGAAGTTGCAGCGAGTATTCGGAAAATACGAAGACCAGAGCCCTATAAAGGCAAAGGAATCAAATATCTGGATGAGCAGTTGAGAAGGAAGGCAGGCAAGTCCGCAAAGAAAAAATAGGTTTGAGATATGAAACTATCCAAGAATGCGCTGCGAAGGAAAAGAAAGCAAAGGATCAGTAAGAAAGTTAGAGGCACTCCACTTAGGCCCAGACTGGTGGTATTCCGCTCCAACAAGCATATTTACGTCCAGCTCGTAGATGATCTATCTGGAACTACCTGGACAGCAGCTTCTACGCATAATTTAAGTACCCAGTCAAGGCTCAGCAGGGATACTGCTAGGCAAGTTGGTCAGCAAATGGCCGCTCAAGCCAAAGAGCTGAATGTAGAACAGGTAGTCTTTGACAGAAATGGGTATGTATACCATGGACGGGTACAGGCACTAGCAGAAGGGGCCCGAGAGGGTGGACTCAAATTCTAATCTGGAGTGATTCATGGAAGTGAATGAGCTGGGATACATTGAAAAGATAGTGCATTTGAATCGCGTGGCAAAAGTGGTCAAAGGTGGACGAAATTTTAAGTTTAGCGCTTTAGTTGTGGTGGGCAATGGCCAAGGAAAAGTAGGATATGGCCAAGGAAAAGCCAATCAGGTGCCAGATGCGATCCAAAAGGCCACAGAACAGGCCAGGAAGAATATGGTGGAAATCCCAATCGTGGATGGTACGTTGCCCTATGAGGTCTTAGGTCATTTTGGAGCGGGAAGGGTATTGTTAAAGCCTGCTTCCAAAGGTTCAGGCATTATTGCTGGCGGTCCTGTACGGGCCGTAATGGAGGCTGCTGGCGTACAAAATATTTTAAGCAAGGCCTTGGGCACGAACAATCCGATTAATGTTTTGAAAGCCACAATGAGCGGACTGTGCTCCCTGCGCACTGCAGAGGAAGTCAGCAAACTAAGGGGTAAGCAAGTCAGACTAAGCCCGAGTGTTTAGTGTTCAACAAGGAAGGCAAATTGATGAAGATCAAATTGATAAGAAGCACAATCGGGGCCTCTCCTAAGCAGAAGAGAAACTTGCAGGCCTTAGGATTGAAAAGGATGAATCAGGTCAAAGAGGTCCCAGACAATCCTTGTGTTAGGGGGCAGGTAAGAAGGGTAAATCACATGCTTGAGGTGATAGAGTCATGAAATTGCACCAGCTATATCCATTCCCCAGTGAATCTAAAACAAGAAAACGCCTGGGAAGAGGTGCAGGAAGCGGCCTTGGCTGCACTTCAGGCAAGGGGAATAAAGGTCAGAGAGCCAGAGCAGGAGCAGGACCTGCACAGGGATTCGAAGGTGGGCAGATGCCTATGAGCCGTAGGCTGCCCAAGTTTGGGTTCAAGAACAAGTTTCGTGTGCAGTATGCAGAAATCAATCTGGAGCAGATAACAGCCAAGTTTCCTGGCCAAAGTGAAATCAGCATTGATGATCTCTATCAATACTGTGACCCAAGAATGCCTATAAAGGTTTTGGGCCGAGGAGGAGCTCAACAGGCAATTAAAATTCAGGCCCATAGATTTAGTGTTGCCGCCAAAGAAAAGATTGAACAGGCCGGAGGACAGGCCCAGGCATTGGAGGGCTGCTAAGTGGTTGGAGGAGTTGAGAGCCTTGCCGGGAACAAGGAGCTCAGAAACAAGATTCTGTTTACGTTGGGCCTGCTTATAGTTTATAGGCTAGGCATCCATGTGCCAGTGCCTGGGATAAATGCCCAAGCCATATCTGATTTTTTTTCCGGGGCCCAGGATACGCTGTTTGGCCTTTTCGATATGTTTTCAGGTGGTGGGTTAAGCAGGTTTTCAGTGTGTGCGCTGGGTATAATGCCTTATATTTCAGCATCCATTATTTTGCAGTTACTTACAGCGGTCAGCCCGGAATTAAAAAGGTTGAAAAAGGAAGAAGGCGAGGCAGGGCGCAAGAAGATAACCCAATACACGCGATACGGAACTGTACTTATCACCCTAGTGCAGGGAACAGGCATAGCCGTCGGCTTGCAGACCATGACCAGCCCTTCTGGAGTGCCAGTGGTCCCAAATCCTGGTCCTTTATTCGTATTTACCACAGTTATTACCCTGACTACAGGAACTATTTTTATAATGTGGCTAGGTGAACAAATAACAGCCAGGGGAATAGCAAATGGAATTTCACTGATAATCTTTGCCGGTATTGTGGCTAGTATACCTGGAGCACTCAGTCAAACCTATAGTCTGTTAAGGGCAGGTGAACTGAATATTCCACTTCTTCTGTTAGTTATAGTAGTCATTGTAGGGGCATTGGTATTTACTTGCTTTATGGAAACCTCGCAAAGGAGGATTCCTATACATTATGCCAAACGCATGATGGGCAGAAAACTTTATGGCGGGCAGAGCACACATCTCCCTCTTAGAGTGAATACTGCAGGAGTTATTCCAGCAATTTTTGCCTCATCTATATTGATGTTTCCTGGCACTATTGCCAATTTTTCCCAAGTACAAGCATTAGAACGTGCGTCGGCTTTGTTCAGCCCGGAGTCATTGCTATATAATTTGATATTTGTCGGACTCATTATATTCTTTTGTTTTTTTTATACCGCCATAATTTTTGATCCCAAGGATATTGCTGAAAACTTGAAGAAACAAGGCGGATTCATTCCAGGCATCAGGCCTGGCAAGCAAACATATTTATATATTGACAAAGTTTTGACCAGGATTACTTTTTGGGGCTCCCTGTATATATCTGCGATATGCGTATTACCCATGATACTTATTACACAGCTGAACCTCCCTTTTTATTTTGGCGGTACAGCCTTGTTAATCGTGGTAGGAGTAGCTATAGATACCATGTCCAGGGTGCAGTCTTATCTCATCAGTCATCAATATGAGGGACTCATGCAGAAAAGCAAACTCAAAGGCAGGTTTTAGAGTAACATTTAAAATATTTAGCTTAATTGGCCAGGAGCAAAGGAGTATATAGAGATGAAGGTAAGACCATCAGTCAAGAAGATTTGCCCCAGGTGCAAAATAATTAAACGCAAGGGATCCCTGCGGGTGATTTGCGATAATCCCAGGCACAAACAAAGACAAGGCTAAACCAGGAGGAAGGTTCTGTGGCAAGGATTGCAAGTGTTGATTTGCCCAAAAACAAGAGACTGGATATCGCCCTGACCTATATTTACGGCGTTGGTCATAGCACCGCTTTAAAGATTTTAGAGTCGTCAGGCGTGGAGTGGACGAAAAAAACTGATGATTTGAATGCAGACGAAGTTAATCAGATACGTAAAGAGATTGAACAGAACTACAAAGTTGAAGGCGATTTGCGCAGGGAGGTCAATGCCAATATAAAGCGTCTCATGGAGATAGGCTGTTATCGTGGCCTGCGGCATAAAAAGCATCTGCCTGTGCGAGGGCAAAGGACAAGCACCAACTCCAGGACCAGGAAAGGACCTAAAAGGACGCTGATTGGCAGGAAAAAGAAGTAGTGCCTGCATGTAATTAATCTAGAGGTGATATTCAATGGCTAAAGCAAAAAGACGTACCAGCAAGAAAAAAGAAAAAAAGAACATTCCTACAGGAACAGCGCATATTAAAGCTACATTCAATAATACTACTATAACTTTTACTGATGAAAAGGGTAATGTAGTCAGTTGGGCTACTGCTGGCATGTCTGGATTTAAGGGATCTAAGAAAAGTACCCCGTATGCAGCTCAGATTGCAGCCCAGACTGCTGCCAGAAAAGCCCAGGAACACGGCATGCGTACAGTCGGAATCCTAGTTAAGGGTCCTGGCTCCGGGAGAGAGTCCGCTATGAGGGCCATCAATAATGAGGGCCTAAAAGTAACATATATCCAGGATATAACCCCGATACCCCATAACGGTTGCCGTCCGCCCAAAAGGCGCCGGGTGTAAACTCATTTTGCAGTAGGAGGAGGAGTTTTGGCAAGATATACTGAAGCGAAATGCAAGCTTTGTCGCAGGGAGGGAACCAAGATTTTCCTCAAAGGCGATCGTTGCTATACAGATAAATGCCCTTTTGAGAGGAGGCCATATCCGCCAGGTCAACATGGCCGGAGGCGTAAGAAATCCACTGACTATGGCAACCAGCTTAGGGAGAAACAAAAAGTCAGGCGTATGTACGGCCTGATGGAGAAGCAGTTCCATAATATTTTCAAAAAGGCTGAGGCCAAAAAGGGAGTAACAGGTACGAACCTCCTGCAAGATATGGAGTTGCGTCTGGATAATGTGATTTATCGGATGGGATTTGCGAACTCCAGGGATCAAGCCAGGCAGCTGGTGAGACATGGACATTTTTTGCTCAATGGGAACAAGGCTGATATTCCTTCCATGCGTCTTTCGCTAGGAGATGTTTTGCAGGTTCGGGAAAAAAGCAAAAAGGTTGCTATTATCCAGGAAGCCCAAGAAATATTGGCTCGCAGGGGAAGTCCTCAATGGCTGGAGATTGACAGTGAGAACTTTAAAGGTACTGTACAAGCCTTGCCACAAAGGGAGGATATCACCTTTCCCATCAATGAACACTTAATAATTGAGCTCTATTCAAAGTAGTTTGTTTAGGAAAAGTGATGGTCTCTTGTGCTGGATCCCGGGTATGGTGGTTAAATAAAAGCAGGTGGAGCAAATGCTCATAAAGGATAAGGAAAAGACAATTAACTGCAAAAATTGGACAGAATTGGTCAAGCCAGAGCAATTGATTAAGGATGAAAAATCCGGCGATACTTATGGCAGATTTGTATGCGAGCCTTTGGAACGTGGTTTTGGCACAACCCTAGGCAATGCTCTGCGCAGGGTGCTTTTATCTTCTTTGCAAGGTGCAGCAATAGTTGCTGTGAATATTGAAGGTGTACAACACGAGTTCACATCACTGCCTGGTGTGCAAGAGGATATTACGGATATAATACTTAACCTGAAGCAGGTCCGCCTGGCTATGGACACTGACGAACCCCAACGCCTGGAGCTGCATGCTAAGATGGCTGGGGAGGTCAAGGCCGGACAGATTCAGGGGAACCAGCATGTGCAAATCTTGAATCCAGAGCAGAAGATAGCCACCTTGGCCGAGGATAGAGATCTTAGAATGGAGCTGGAAGTTCGCATGGGCAAGTCCTATGTACCTGCTGAACAGCAAAAGGACTTCAGTGATCAAATTGGTCTTATTGTGTTAGACGCTAGCTTTTCCCCTATCCGTAAGGTATCCTATAGAGTTGAGCAGGCCCGGGTGGGGCAGATGACAAATTATGACAAATTGATTCTGGAAATTTGGACAGATGGCTCCCTGAGACCAGAAGACAGCATTGCTTACAGCGCCAAGATCCTCAAGGATCAGTTAAGCATATTTGTGAATTTTGATGAAGATACTACGAAAAATAACGAACCAGAATCCAGCTCAGACGAAATAGACCCCATATTGTTCAAGAACATCGAGGAACTAGAACTGTCGGTTAGGGCCAGCAACTGTTTGAAGAAGGCCAATATTCATACTGTTGGCGAGCTGGTGCAAAAGACCGAAGGTGAGCTTTTAAGGGCTAAAAATTTCGGCAGGAAATCCTTGGATGATATTTTAAAGGTACTAAATGATATGGGCCTTGAATTGGGCATGAAGCTCAAGAATTTTGATGAACAATACGAAAAATGGCTAAAGAGGAACGAGGATCATGAGGCATAAGAAAAGCGGCAGAAAGCTGGGACGGACCTGGGAGCACCGTAAGGCCTTGTTCAAGAATTTGGCCAGGGCACTGGTTGCACAGGAGAAGATCCAGACCACAGAGCCGAAAGCCAAGGAGCTACGCAGGGTAACTGATAGACTGGTCAGCTTTGGGTTGAAGGATACTGTGCATGCCAGACGTCAAGCCTATAAAATCTTGGAGAGCAGGACGTTGGTTCAAAAGCTGTTCCAGGAGATAGCCCCTAGGTATGTGGATAGACCTGGTGGCTATACCAGAATCATTAAAGTTTCCAGGCCTAGGAGGGGCGATGGCGCGAGTATGGCTGTGGTCCAATTTACTCCTGAAAGCTCGAGCCAGAAAAAAGCATGAGATATCTACTATGGCATTTTTATTTTGCAGGCCTTAGGCCTGCTTTTTTTTGATGATATGTATTCATTTTTTAGATGGAACAGATTATAAAAATGGATCTTAGTAAACTCCAAAGCTTTTGCAGAGTCTATGAGCACTCCAGCTTCTCCAAGGCAGGCCAGGAGCTCTTTTTATCTCAACCCACAGTGAGTGCACATATACATAGTCTTGAATCAGAGCTGGGGATCCAGCTTTTTGATCGTTTGGGGCGCAGTGTACTGCCTACACCAGCTGGGAGAACCCTTTATGCCCATGCCAAGGAGGTCTTGCAGCAACTGCGCTCCGCCCAGGAAGCTGTGCAGCTCTTAAGGGACGAAGTTGCAGGGGAGCTGCATCTCGGGGGAAGCACCATACCTGCGAATCATTTGTTGCCCTACCTGATGCAGGTGTTTATGTGTCAACACCCAGGGGTGACCTTGCACTTGGAGCTGGGGGATTCCCAGGAGATAATGCAGCGTATCAGGCAAGGGGATTTGGATCTGGCTGTAGTGGGCACCCAGAGCCGGGATCAAGAGCTGGAGGGTATGGCTATTTTGCACGATCATCTGGGGCTAGTGGGCACAAAATCTCTTGTGGCAAATTTTGAAACTTTTGAGCTGAAATCGTTATTGGCCCTGCCTTGGTTGGTTCGGGAGCACGGTTCAGGTACCAGGACGGCCTGGGAGGAGGCATTGAAATCTTTGGGACTTGGGCTCAGGGACCTTAAGATCGCAGCTGTAGTCCATAGCACCGGGGCTATGCTGGAATGTGCAGCGCACGGGTTGGGATTGGCTGTGACCTCCAGACTGGCTGCTGAGAATTATTTGGAGAATGGGGATTTACTCTGGGTGCACGTCCCGGAGCTGCGTCTGCAGAGAAAGTTCTATGCCCTCCGGCATAAACGCAGGGGCCTTTTCCCTGCTGCCCAAAAGTTCTGGGAGCTGCTGCAAAGGCAGGCCCTCGTCTGGAAGAAGGATTGGCCAGGTGCATCTGATTTAAAAGTGTGAGCGGATCTGGATGTTTTATGCATGATGTTTGCCGCTGGCACTGTTCTCTTTGCTTGCAGAACAGCTATTATGATTTACAATATGAGTAAAACCATGTGCAGTTTTTAATGAAGGGATAACTTGGATGCGGCTGGTCCAGGCATGAAAGTTGCCTCGTTATAAGTGGCCAGAGACAGCTAGATACCCGATGACAATCATGTCTTGAATGGGCACAACGAAATATGAAAAAGTTAGCAATTCCTTTCAGTTGAAACCTTGTCCAGGATAAGCTGCAAGACCTGCTCCAGGCTCAGGCTGGTGGTATCGATGATTGTGGCCTCTGCAGCAGGTAGCAGTGGAGCCAGCTCCCTTTCCTGGTCTTGGGTATCCCTGCGACGCATATCCTGCTCAATCCTGTCCAGATCGGCCTCAGTGCCCTGTGCCTGCAGCTGCAGCCAGCGCCTCCTGGCCCTTTCCTTGGGGCTGGCCTGGAGGAAGAACTTGAAGTTCGCCCAGGGAAAGACCACACTGCCCATATCCCTGCCCTCTGCCACCAGGGAATACTGCTTGCCCAGCTTCTGCTGCTGGCTTTTCAAAAAGGTTCTCACGCTGGGTCTCAGGCCCAGGCTCGAGGCGAGAAGGCCCACCTCTTCGCTGCGTATCTCCGGATCCAAAGGGACATTGTTAAGGAGCAGCTCGCTTTTCCGGGCATCCTTGTGCAGGCTGAATTCCAGGGACTGAAGTTCTTTCTCAAGTCTTGCCTCCTGCCAGTGCTGGCTCTGCTGGCCCAAGCGATGGGCCAGGGCCCTGAACATGGCCCCGGAATCCAGATAGACGATATCCAGTTTATCAGCCACAGCACGGGCAAGTGTGGTCTTCCCAGCACCAGCAGGCCCATCAATAGTGATCAAAAGACTAGTTTCGGACATTACTTGAGGATTTCCTGCATAAGCTGCAAAAGCAGCTGGTTTTCTTCAGGCTTGCCAATGCTGACGCGAAGATGGTCACCCAGGCCGTAGCTTTCCAGGGATCGAAGGATCAACCCCTGGCGCAAAAGCTCTTCAAACAGAACTTTGGCTGAAACTGGAGGTTGGAAAAGCAGGAAATTGGCCTGGGAGGGATAGACCCTGCAGCCCAGCTCCTGCAGACCCTTTTGGAGATAGCGTCTGCCCTGGATAATTGTTTCTCTGGTGGTCTGGTAGTGATTTTTGTCCTTAAGGGCTGCTATGCCGGCTTGTTCAGCCATAAGATTGACGCTGAAAGGCAATTTGATTCGTTGCAGATAGTCCGCAAGCTGGCTGGGCAAAACTGCGTATCCAAGTCTGAGCCCGGCCAGGCCGAAAATTTTGGAGAAAGTGCGCAACACTACAGTGTTTTGCAGAGAATCAAATAAGGAAAGGGCGCTGGTGTCCTCAGGCTGGTCAGCAAACTCCACATAGGCTTCATCCACCACCAAGAGACAATTTTGGGGTAAACGCTCGGCCAAGGATTTTATGTCCCTGGCTGGGACAGAGTAGCCGGAAGGATTGTCCGGGTTGGTGATAAAGACCAGAGCAGTTTGGTCATTCACCTTTTGCAAAAGCCCTGAAAAGGGAAAGCTAAAATCAGGATTCAAGGGCACTCTTCTAGTCTCGATCCCAAAAAGCAGGGCCTGGGAATAGTAGATGCTAAAGCAGGGCTCGAACATGACTGCATTGTTCTGGCCAGGCTCTGCTTTGACCCTGAATAGCAGATCAATGATTTCGTCTGAGCCATTCCCTATAAAAATACAGCCAGGTGGGACTCCCAGCTCCTGGGCCAGAGACTGGCGAAGCTCAGGACATCCGGCCCTAGGGTATCTAAAGGCTTGGGAGATGTTTTTTTCCAGGGCTTTCTGGGCCAGAGACGGGGTGCCCAGGGGGTTTTCATTGCTGGCCAGCTTGACAACTTTTTGCAACTGGAAAAGCTTTTCAATTTCTTGTGTGGAAAGCCCCGGGGAGTACGGGGGAATTTTGTGTACCAGATTTCGAACCTGGGCTAAGAGTTTCATGTGAAAGCACCTTGCTTCTATCTGGTTTCCAGGATCCTGGGCTGGATGAAGATGAGCAGCTCATCCTTACGCTGTTCCTGATAGTTGTTTTTGAAGAGATTGCCCAACAGGGGCAGCTTAGCCAATCCTGGAACTCTGCCCCTGGAGCTTTGCTCCCTAACTTGCTGAACACCTCCCAGGACAATGGTCTGTCCGTTTTCCACCATGAGCTTGGTCTGGGTCCTTCTGGTCTCAATATCATCCCCTGTTCCCTTGTTGTCGTCAGTGATATCCAGATCAAGGAGTATCCTGTTATCCGGGGTTATCTGTGGGGTGACCACCAACTTGAGCAGGGCGTCCACATACTCGGTGAGGGTGTTCCCTGCCTCATCCAGTTTTTCTGTGCGGATCCTGGTGCCCTGTTCGATCTCCGCCTTTTGATTGGTCAAGGTCAGAACCCTGGGCGATGATATAGTCTGGGCTTGGCCTTGCTCCTCGCCAAGGGAGAGTTGGGCATCCAGGGCGAACATATCAGTACCGCTTAGTTTCTGCACAAAAGCGCCCAGGCCAAAGGTGGCCTGGCCCTCCTGGGGCAGATTGACCATGTAGCCGTCGCTGGTAGGGGACACTCCATATTCCAGGTCCCCGCCCCTGGCAGAGCCTGAATATTCACCCCCCCATCTCATGCCCAAGCCCCTTTGAAAATTGTCAGTAGCGTAAACCAGCCTGGCCTGGATCAAAACTTGTCGCTCAGGTCGGTCCAGCTTCTGGGTTACTCCCTGGATTTGATCTAACTTTTCTGCTGTATCCGAGACTATGAGCTGGTTGGTGCGGCTGTCCACGCTGACTTGTCCCCTTTTAGAGAGGAAGCTGCTCACTTGGGGTTCAAGCTGGGCTGCAGTAGCGTAGTTGATCTGGATGTATTCTGTCTGTAAGGGGGCGATCTCCTCCTGGCTCTTCTGGGCCTCAAGGGCGGATTTGCGAGCCTGAATAATGCGCTGTCTTTCATTTTCCAGCTTTTTTGCAGTGGAAATACGCATTATATTCCCTTTACGAACTCGTCCCAGATCCTTTTGCATCAGGACCAAGTCCAGGGCCTGATCCCAGGGGACCTTGATCAGCTTGAGGGAAATTTTGCCCTGGACATCTTCATCCAGGATCAGGTTAAAATCCCCTACTTCTGCGATCAGGCGCAGCACGTGCTCTATCTCAGCATCCTGCAGGTCAATGGAAATGGGTTCTCCTTGGTAGTTTTCCTGCAGGCCAGGGAAAACTTCAGGAGAATCCAGGCCAGCGCCCTGCAGCATGGTATCCGTTTCTGGAGATGGAATTTGTTCCGGACTTATCCTGGTCTTTCGATTGCCAGCCTTTGCCTGTTCCAGCTTCTGGTCGGTTTCCAGGCCTGGATCCTTTTCCTGTTTAGGACTGGCAATGTCCTGGAAGGTGATCAGGAGTTGATTACCCTTGCGCTCCAGATTGAAAGGCACCCTTTGCTTGAGACTTACGCGCAGCTCGGTGCCTGAGTCAGCTTCTTGCAGCCATAAAGACTTGGCAGCAGCCTGGAATTTGTTCAGGTTGTAGAACTTGTCCAGGGCCTCAGGGACTTCCAGCTGAGGCAGGATGATCTTGATCTCACGTTCTTTTTGGGGCAGGGGTTGGTACTGGATAGGCTTGGTAGCTTCTAAGATGATTCTCAATTGCCTGTCCTGGTCCAGACTGAAGTCCAGATCCTGCAGCTTGGGGCTGGGCTCAGAGGGTTTGTCTTGCTTATCCTGGGCTGTATTTGTATCCCTATCAGTCTGCAGTCTGGAGTTGGATATCAAAGACAGGCGCACCTGGCCAGGCTCACTGTGGGAAACTAGAAACTGAACAGGTTGGCTTAGCTTGAGCCTTAAGGCGCTTATGTTTTGGGAATCTTGAGGCAGGAAGTCTATGCTTTGAATTGGACAGGACTTTGGAATCTTTGCCAAATCAGGCTTGGGGATTGGCGTGGAGAACTCCAGCCTAAGTTCAGGGTGTTCGTATCCCGCCTGGACCTGGGCTTTATTAGGGGCGGGAATCAATAGCAGGCAGGAGCCCTGCTTTTGCTCTTGAAATGTAATTTTTTCAAGTTTGGTAGTTGATGTCTGATCCCGGGGCTCCTTTCGGGAAGCCTCTTCTGGCAGCTGGGTGAAGGTCTGATTGATCTGGGTCCCGGTATCTTGAATCAAATCCTGGTCTGGTTGGCTCTTGGGTGTGGAGCTTGTACTGCAGCCCCAGATGGGAAAACCAAGCAGCAGAAGATAAAGCCAAACATTGGCTAACATGTTGAGAGTCCAGAAAGTATTGGGGGTGCGCTTCTGGTTATTCATCATTGTCACCTGCTGAGTGCTGCAGCTTGAGGACCACATTTTTGGTCTCTTCCTGGCCAGTTATGGTCTTGGTACGCTCTTGGATAAGTACCTGGCTGGGAGAGATGTTGACTACCTTGCCCTGATGAGCGCCCACCTTAGTTCCTTTTCGCAAAACATAGCCCTTGCCGTTGGGCAACTCCACCATGGCCAGCGCCTGTTCAGGCTGCTGCGAATCCCAAAGCACGCCTACCAATCTTAGTTGGCTGGGACTGACCCTTTCCAAGGGGGTTTGGATCCGCTGGGGCTGCTGTTGTGTCCTTGGTTGTTCCCGAGCTTCTTCAGGCTTAATAAAGGAACGAAAGGGATCAGGTTTGTCCTTAGGGCTATAGTCAAAGCTGGTGGGTTGGATCCATTGAGGCTGGGAATCTTGTTCGAGATTTTTGGCTTGAGCTTGGAGCATTGCAGGCTGTAGGCCAGAGAGGCAAAGCCCGAGGCATAGCAGCACAAGCCATGTCATAAGGCTAAGGTCCTGCTGCACCTTAGGCTTTAAGGCTTTATGTCTTGATATTGAGCTTTGGCGTATTCGGAGCATTTGTTGTCTATCCCTGGCTCTTGCCCCATTGGGCTAGTCCTTTTCCTGCTCTTGGAGCTCTTCTTCAGTCAAAGCTCTATAGACAGCAATCCTGGCCGGGGCCATAAGTTTGACTTCTGGTCCCGACTGCGGGCCCTCAGGTTGCAATCTCAGGCTTTCAAGTGTCACTAGTCGGTTAAGCCTGGACATGCGACTGAAATACTGCATCAGGTTATGAAAAGGTCCCTGTACTCTGAGGTTGACCAGCTGTATTGCATAGAATTCCTGCACTTCCTCCTGTCCGGGTTCAAAAAGCAGAAATTCCACACCCACGTCTTTGCCGAGCTTTTCAATTTCCGCCAGCAGGTTTTCCACATCGTGCATGCTTTCTGGAAGGAGGCTCTGGGCATAAGCCAGCTCCCTTTGCCTGGATTGAAAATTCTTTTCTAGCTCTGGCAACTGACTGACCTGCTGGGAATAATTCGCGAGCTCTTTGTCCAGGTTAGAAATTGCCTCCCGGTGTCTTGATATCCGCTGCAGGGAGTCCTGCAAAAAAAAGAGCCAATACAGGGCCAGCAAAAGGGTAAAACACGCAACAAGGAAAAAGATTTTCCTGCCGAGGCTTAGACTATCGATTTTTTGCAATAGGTCCTGTTTATTCATTCTGTACCTTTTGCTTTTGCCTGACAGGTCTGATCTGGCAGCTGAAAGCGATCAAGTTCAGGTTATTTATCTCCTTGCGAGAGGTTTGCCTGAGCGAGATGTCCTGGATATAATCAGAAGCCCGCAGCCTTTGCACATAAGCGGCAAAGGACTGATTGTCCAAAGCGATGCCCTCTAAGCTGATAACTCCCTGGGCATTGAGATGCAGGGATTCAAACCAGATTCTTTCCCGGGGCAAATTGGACACCAATTCGTCCATATAACGCACTGGCTTGGGCTGCTTGAGCCTGATTTTTTTGATGATCTCGATTTTTTCTTGGGTTTCCTCCAGTTTATTCCGTAGGCTGTTTACCTTGGCCACCCGTTCCAAGAGCTCTTGTTTACGCTTTTGCTTTTCCAGTTGGGTCTGTTCCAATCTTTTGGCTTGCTGTTCCAGCCTGTATTGGTTAAAGCCTGCAGCCAGAACAAAAATTGTAAGCAAAGCAACAAACAGTGTCAGCTCTTTGCCTGCCCTGGAGACTTTGGCCCTTTGTTGTCTAGGAAGCAGGTTGATGCGAATCATATTCCAGGATCCAGTCTAGGTTTTGTCTCTGCTAAACTATTTTCCGCAAGGCCAGGCCTACAGCTATAGTGAATTGAGGGCCAATGCTCTGCAGATAGGCCGGATCAAAACTCCTGCTGTCCCATGTTAAGCGACGAAACGGATCCAGGAGCTGAACCTTTAGATCCAGATTGTGAGCCAGGCTGGAAATTAATCCAGGCAGAAGACTGCCTCCGCCAGACAAGAAAAGTCGTCCGGGCTGGGTCTCTTCCTGCAAAGAGCCTTGGTAGAAATTGATCAGGCGTTGAATCTCAGAACTCCAGTTTGAATAGAGCCTTTCTTTCTCCCGGGTCAGGATCTCCTGTTCTTGTTCAGGCATGTCGTCTGCTTGCTGAATGTGCAGCTTTTCCAGCTCCTGCTGGGGTTTGTCCAGCACAGAAGCTAGCTTTTCCTGGAGCTGTTTGGCCCCAAGGTCCATGTCCCGTACTAAGACCGGCCTGGATTGGGCATAGACACAAAAAGTTGAGTGCGCTGAACCAATATCCAGTATATAGCTGCTATGTCCATTGTATTCAGGATAGCTGAATTCAAAGCAGTTGCTCAAGGCGAAACCATCAACGTCCAGAATCAATGCCCCCAGCCCTGCTGCAGAAAAAATGTTCTGCAAATCTTGGACCATTTGTTTTTTGCTGGCCACCAGAATCAAATTTTGGGTGCCTTCCTGTTGGCCTGGGCCCATAAGCTGGAAGTCCAGATAGACATCCTGCATGTCAAAAGGGATGTATTCCTGGGCCTGGGCCAGAACCGTTTGTTGCATGTCCCGTGACCTGCGCACAGGAAGATCGAGCTGTTTAATAATCACAGAGTGGCCAGCCAAGGAGGAGACCATGCTTTGCTGTCGAATTTCTAGACTATCCCAAAAAGTACGGAGACTTTCCCCAAGCCGCTCCGGCTGCTTCAGTTCTTCCTGCTTAAGGGGCATCCTGCCCAGCCGTTGAAGCTGGATTTTTTTCTTGCCTTCAGCAAGGCAGACAGCCTTGGCCCAACCTTGCCCCAGATCAAGGGCAGGGGAGATTTTTCTTTGCCAAAGTTTCCAGTTCTTCATTATTTTGTTGGCTGAGGCCTTAAGGTTAAGACTGGGATACTGGCGCTTTTGACCACCCTTTCTGCTACAGAGCCAAAAAGGATGCGGTCTATGCCTTTCCTGCCGTGGGTGCCCATGACTATCAAGTCTACCTGGTGTTGATCCGCAAAGTTCAGGATCTCTTCTGCTGCATACCCACTGAGTACATGACCTGTGGCTTTGATTTTGGAGAGATTTTCTTGGATGAATTTATTCATGGTTTCCTCAGCCCCGGAGATGATTTCGTTGACAAAATTTTCTATGGAGCCGGGCGAGACCTGGAAGCCTACATATTGGGCTAGCGTAGGGGCAACATAGAGTGCATGTACTTCAGCATTTAGAGCATGAGCTAGGGTCTGGGCATAATCTGCTATTTGGGGGCTGTACTCGGCAAAGTCTACCGCACAAAGGATGCTTTTGATCTGGGCCATAGCTTTTACTCCTAAAAGGTTTGGGGTATACTGGAAAAAAAGGTGCTTCGGGCTTTGGCTTTTTGTTGAAAATAGTTGTCAGTTTTCCATATAAACAGGTATGTTATTGCTTTTCCATGCTTTATTGTCCAAGCATATTACAGGCATGATGGTTATCAGTCGAAAGATCAGTAGCCTTTAGATTTCTTTATCCTCTTGATCAGATCTGAGCTGGAATAGCCAGGTATCAGGGGTAGGCTCAAGACTAGGCCATTTTGTTCCTCCACTATTTCCCTGCCCACTATTGCCTGCTTTGGCCAGTCCCCGCCCTTGATCAGGACGTGAGGCAGTACTGCCTGGATGAGAGCCAATGGAGTATCCTGCTCAAAGATGAGCACAAAATCCACACACTCCAACGCTGAAAGGAGCCGGGCTCTGTCCATCTCAGTCATGATGGGTCTGGGCCAGCCCTTTAGCCTTTGCACTGAGTTGTCGCTGTTAAGCCCCACCATCAGCTTGTCCCCATAGGACTTGGCCCTTTGCAAAAGGTCGACATGTCCGGGGTGTAGCAGGTCAAAGCAGCCGTTGGTAAAGACTAGCCTTTGCCCCTCAAGCAGTCTGGCTCTGGTCTGCAAAAAGTCCTGCAGGCGCATTATCTTTTCTTGACTTTGCATACAGAAGGCTCACTCCCCCAACCTGAATTCTCCGTTAGAGAGCTGGGTGAGTCTTGTCTGGTTTTGGATCAAGATGTTTTTTTTCCGTATTTCCACAAGACCTTCTTTGGCCAGCCTGTTAAAGGTCCGGGAGAGGGTTTCCTGGGAGGTCCCCAAAATTTTGGCCAGCGTGCCTTTAGATACATCCAGGCTGAGGCTGTGCTCCTGGGCATCATTATCTTGCAGGCCTTGCAGGTGCAGAAGGTATGCCGCTAGCCTTTGCGGGATTTCCTTTAAGGCTAAATCTTCAATAAGCCTGGTGAAGTCCCGCAGCCTCCTGGAGAGGACTGCCAGCATGTTCATACTCAAGGAAGGATCCTGGGTGATTAGCCTAAGCAGGTCCTGCCTGGCCAAGAAGAGCATTGTGCTCTGCTGCATAGCCTGGGCATTGGCCGGGAACTTTTCTCCTGCAAAAACCGGGACCTCCCCAAAGGGTTCACCTGGGCCAAATAGATGCAGGATCTGCTCTTTTCCTTCCAGGGAGAGCTTAAATATCTTTACCCTACCCTGCAATAGGATATAAAATCCTACTGCGGTCTGCCCTTCTTGAAAAATGATTTCCGCGGACTGAAATGTCTTAGTTTTGGCTATCCTGGCCAGCTTTTGCAGTTGAGGCTTTGGAAGACCGGCAAATAAAGGGATTTGGGCCAGTCCCTGTTGCATAATCATGGGATCCTAGTAAGCTGCCTCGGTTACTGCAGTCAAAGTGGCGGGCAGTCTCTGCAGCACAACCTGGATCAGATCTTGCAAGTGCTCCTGTTGCAGGGCAGAGATAGGCACCGCATTGGGGTACTCGTTGCGCAAAGACTGCCTGCGCCAGCTGTCTAGGCTGTCCCACTTGTTCAAGGCCAAAACTTCTGGAATATGCCCCAGGTCCATATCCTGGATGATATCCTGGACAGCCTGAATCTGGAGCTGGACTTCGGGATGGCTGGCGTCAGCCACATGCAAGAGAACATCAGCATAGGAAAGCTCTTCCAAGGTAGCCCTGAAAGCCTCCTTGAGGTTTTCCGGCAAAAAGCGGATAAAGCCCACAGTGTCCGTAAAAATGGCTTGCTGCTCCGGTCCCAGGCTGAGCTTTCTGCTCGTGGGGTCCAGGGTGGCAAATAGCTTGTCCGCAGTTTGTACTCTGCTTTTGGTCAACACATTAAGCAGAGTGGACTTCCCAGCATTAGTATAGCCCACTAAGGCCACAATAGGCAAGCCGGCCTGATTCCGTCTGCGCCGGGTGGCATCCCTTTGGGAGCGCACCTTGTGTAATTCCTTGCTGATTTTGGTCTTACGTTCCCTGATTCTTCGTCTGTCCATCTCCAGTTTAGTCTCTCCAGGTCCTCTGCCACCGATGCCTCCAGCAAGCCTGCTCAAAACACGATTTTTACCTACAAGCCTGGGCAGGGTGTATTCCAACTGGGCCAGCTCCACCTGGAGCTTCCCCGCACTGCTGCTGGCATGCTGGGCAAAGATGTCCAGGATAACCTGGGTGCGATCCAGGATTTTTCGCTCAGTTATTGAGGCTAGATTGCGCATCTGTGCAGGAGTCAGCTCCTGATTAAAGACCAGGATAGAGGCCCCGGTCTGCAAAGCCTGGACCTCAAGCTCGGCCAGTTTCCCTTTGCCCAGAATGTGTTTAGGGTTAAGGGCCTTGACCCTTTGGATCAGGCAGTCCGAAACTTGAAGTCCGGCTGTCTGCGCAAGGGCCTCTAATTCTTGCAGGGAGTTGGCTTGGGTTTTTTTGGATTCTAGCCCCACACTGATTAAAAGGGCTTTTTCCTGATCAGGGAGATCGTCAAGCTTGAGAGTATTGCGGGAGAATTCCTCCTCCAGGGATTGGGCTTGAGCAATGAAGTCCACATCAGAAAGTTCCCAGGCTTGCACTTCAGAGACAGAATACATTGCCTGTCTAGGATTGGAAGGCAATAGGTGGGCCCATTGAAAGCTCACTGGAGAGCCTTCAGGAGTCACGTTGAGAACAGCCACAGAATCAAGGCGCAAAAAGACCATATCCATAAGGTCTTCATTACTTAGTCTGTCAGAACCCAGGTGGGTGTGCAACAAGCGCAGGCCTCGCAATCTGCCTGGGCTTTGCCTTTGTCTGCCCAGCTCGGGGATGACTATTCTGTCCGCATCTCCCACAATAACCATTACTGGTCTGCCTTGTCGGTTAATTAAAAGACCGAGCTGACGTCCTATATCCGCACTCAGGCTCGCTAATTCCCAAGCTTGTTCCTTGCTATATCCACCTTGGCCTGGGAGCCTCCTGCGGTACAGGTGGTTTAAGGCCTTGACTTGGCTGGGTTTAAGACCAGTTGTGTTTCCCCAAATCTTTCCTGCTATAGTGCCCCTTCCTTGTTTATTTTTTTCTCCTGGCTTGCAGGGGGATGTCTCCCTTGGTTCCAGATAACTGTTTAGCCCTTAAGGGCTGAGGCCACCATTTTGTCGTAATCTGAGATAAGGCCAAAGGTATATGCAGCCATTTCTTGCCTGAACTTTAAGCTGACCTGATTTTGGTGCTGGCTGAGCTCCTCTATGAATTTGGAATAAAACTTAGGGGAGGGGAGCACAGCTACAGAGTGGAAGTTCTTGGCCCCAGCCCTGAGCAGAGTAGGTCCGCCAATGTCAATCTCTTCGATCAGCTCTGAGAGTTCCAGGTTTTTCTGTAGGGCTTGAGCGAAGTCATAAAGATTTACGCAAATCAGATCAAAGGGCCTGATTCCAGTCTCTTGCAGAGTTCTGATGTGTTCCGGGTTGTCTTTGTCGGCAAGGACACCAGCGTGGATGTTTGGATGCAGGGTTTTGACCCTGCCCCCCATAATTTCAGGGAAGCCGGTGACGTCGCGAACAGAGGTCACTGCAAAACCCAGGTCCTGTATGGCTCGCAAAGTTCCACCTGTGGAAACGATTTCAGCTTTAGCCTGCTGTAGACAGGCAGCAAGCTCCTGCAAGGAGCTTTTGTCTGTGACACTGATCAAGGCCCTATGGATAGGCAAAAGTTGCATAGCTCATCCTTATCGCTTCATTTTTTCAAACCTGTATGTACAAGAATAATAAATATATGGGCTCAAGACAAGACTTTTGTCAAGTTTAGCTACAGATTTGTTGTATCGGGTGAAAAGATGGGCAGGATATTTCTTAATTGGCCTGCAGCGCCATGGAAAAGAGCCCAGGAGAAGCTTGAAAACAGGAGCTGCCTGGGTATCTGAGACTTAGAAAAACCCAGCAAACACGTTTCATAAGAAGATTTAAGGCGTTGTACGTTCGCAAATTTTCTTCAAAGGCTCCAGGATTGCTTCTGTTTTTCTAAGCAAGGCTGCTTGCCCTTGTTGACTTGGTGCTCAAGGGCTGACCTGGTATCCAGGTTTGGATCCTCAAGCAGGCTTGAGGTCCTGGTATGGAACATTATTTGCTAGTTAGATAGAGCAACAGGCAAACTATTCTCATTCAATACAGGAGGAAAGTCCATGAAATCAATTTTTTCAGATTATATTCACGTAGCTTCCCGGGGTATGGATTTACGTCTGGAGCGTCAGAATGTTGTCGCCGGAAATCTGGCGAATATAAGCAATCCAGAATATCAGCCCCGCAGATTGGAGTTTGAGCAGGAAATGCAGGCGGCCCTAGAAATGCAGGATAAAGGCAGAGTTAGCAAGACCTCGCCAGAGCATATGCCTGCAGGATTTAACTCTGAGGGGATTCAAGGTTCCCTGTCTCAAGAGCCCAGGTTTAGGGTGATTCAAGGTCAGGACGGAGTGGATCTAGACCAAGAGATGGCTGTTCAGAACAAGAATACTCTGCAGTACAATACCTTGGCCCTGATCCTGCAAAAGAGCTTTACTGGACTGCAGGATCTCATAGACAAAGGAGGTCAATAGTCATGGATTTTATGACAGCTATGGATGTTGCTGCTTCAGGGCTTAGCGCAGAGCGCAAGCACATGAATATCATCTCCATGAACCTGGCTAATATTCAAACTACCAGGACCCAGGATGGTACTCCCTATCAACGCAAGCAGGCTATATTCCGTTCAGCCCCTGTCAAGTGGCCCTTTGATGATATTATGAGCTCCGAGCTAAGGCGGGAGGTCAAAGGGGTCAAGCTAGCAAGGGTGGAGAATGACAACAGGCCCTACAAGGAAATTTATGATCCTGAGCATCCTGACGCTAACGATGAGGGATATGTGCAGATGCCAGACATTAATGTAGTGGAAGAAATGGCCAATATGTTGACAGCGGCCAGGGTTTACGAGGCTAATCTCTCCAGCATTTCTACAATTAAGAACATGTTGAACCAAGCACTGCAGATTGGTAGATAAAAGGATTTTGAAGGAGGCTCTATGTCAATTTCCAAAGCAGCTATGCAGGCCTACTCTGATGCGATTAAATCTGGGCAGCCAGAGAAACAGGGAAAATTTGCACAGCAAACTGGTCAGATTCAAAAACAACAAAGCTTTGAGCAGACTGTAAAAGAATCATTGACTAAGGTTAATGAGCTACAACACAATAAGTCCCAATTGATAAATGAGTTTGCCGCAGGCAAGAATCAAAACGTCCATGAGCTGATGATAGCTATGCAAAAGGCCAGTACAGCCATGAAAATGACTACAGCAGTGAGAGGCAAAGTATTAGAGGCCTACAAGGAAATTATGAAAATGCCGGTTTAGATAGCTTTAGAGCTTGATCCTGTAAAGCTAGCTGTAAGTAAAGGGTATTTGCCATGCGCCAATTCTGGGAGAGACTGCAAGCCAAGCTTCAAGAGTTGTGGACCAAGAGCACTGTGCCTCAAAGGATACTGTTAGGAGGTGTCCTGGGCAGTCTTTTGTTGGTCTTTGTATTGTTATTGTACTGGCTGAATCGACCTCAGTTTGAAATTTTGTATGCTGATCTCTCCCAGGACGACGCCTCTCAAGTAGTGGAGGAGTTGAAGGAGCAGGGGGTTAGCTACAAGCTGGAGAACCAGGGCAAGACAATTCTGGTTCCAGCGGAGCAAGTTTCTGAGCTGAGGCTTGATGTGGCAGGCAAGGATCTGATGCAAGACTCGGGGCCTGGGTTGGAGCTTTTCCAAGAGACTCAGATTGGTCAGACCGATTTTGTGCAGGAAGTCAATTATCAAAGGGCTCTGCAAGGGGAGCTTTCCAGGACCATCTCCGGTATGCCAGAGATTCAGAGAGCCAGGGTGCATTTGGTGTTGCCGGAAAAGAGCCTGTTTATTGAGGAGCAAACACCTGCATCTGCCTCGGTTATGCTCAGGCTCAAATCAGGCCGGGAGCTGGACGAGAATCAGATCCAAGGTATTGTCAATCTCGTGGCCACTGCTGTTGAAGGGCTGGATAAGGAGAATATTACAGTGGCCGACTCTTCAGGGAATCTGCTCTCCCAGCCTGCAGACGAAGACTCTGTGCAGGGCTTGACTAACAGCCAGTTAGAGTACAAAACTAAACTGGAAAACGTTCTGCAGCAAAGGATAGAGAGAATGCTGGGCCCGGTCATAGGCCAGGGCAAGGTTATGGCCAGGGTCAATGCAGAGGTTGATTTCAGCAAGAGGGAAGTATTCCAGGAGAACTTTGATCCTGATAGCCAAGTGGTGCGCAGTGAACAAAAGACCAGGGAGCAGTCCACGGGCTCTGCTGATGCAGATGAAGAAACTGAAGCAGGTCCGGAGTATCAAGGAGAGGAGCAGGGCGGGACCAGAACTACACAAGAGTCTTCCAGGACGCAGAGCACCACGAACTTTGAGATTGACAAGGAAGAGACTAGAACATCAGTACCCCAGGGCCAGCTGGATCGGCTTAGCGCAGCAGTGGTGGTGGATGGAAGCTATGAGACCGGTGAGGAGGGACAAAGCGTTTTCGTGCCTAAAAGCCAGGAGGAACTGGACCAGATCGAGTCCTTGGCCCAAAACGCTATAGGTTTTGACTCTGAAAGAGGAGATAGTATAGAGGTTACCTCTATGGCTTTTGGCAAGCCAGAAGCCATTCCTGAACCAGGGCTTTGGGATAACGTGCTGGAGTATGCCCAAGGCTTCTGGAAGCCCTTTCTGAACGCTTTAATCATTCTCCTTTTCCTGCTGATGGTCGTCAGGCCAGTGGTTTTGGCCATTATCAGGCCCAAGGTATCCGAAGAGGAGGGCGCAGAGGTGGCAGGATTGCCTGGCAGGGAAGAGGCTGAGGCCTTGGAGTCTGAGGAAGAGCTGTCAGCCAGAGAGGCCAAAAAGCAGTTTGATGATCTCAAATTCCAAGCCATGGAGATAGTTGATAAAAATAAAGAAGAGGCCATGCATATAGTCAGACAATGGATGTATCAGGAGGTCAAAGGCTAATTGGCTGACAAGCTATCAGGCACCCAAAAAATTGCTGTTTTGCTTTTGGCTTTGGGAGAGAACTATGCCTCTCAAATTTTTCAAGAAATGGAACAGCAAGAGATAGTCCAAGTCAGTAAGGCTATGGCTGAGCTGGATACTGTCCCCCAGGAAACCATTGAGTCAGTGTTACAAGAGTTCACCTCTAACTATCACTACGGCCAAAAAACCCTTTTTGGCGGCCCATCCCAAATGCGGAAGATTTTATCCAAGAGCCTGGATCAGGAAGCGGTTGAAGGTGTGATAAACTCCTTGGAATATAATTTTGGGCCAGCACCTTTTAAGGATTTGGAGAATTTTAGCCCTAACTTGATGGCACAGCTTTTATCCAGCGAGCATCCCCAGACCCTGGCTCTGATTTTAGGCCATCTTAGTCCAGGTAAGGCAGCGGAGCTGATTCAGCTTTTACCCTCTGGGGTTCGAGCTGAAGTAATGATGCGCTTGGCCAAATTAGAGTCTGTACCTTTAGATATGCTTTATGAGGTGGACAATGTGTTACAAGAGCAGCTCAAAGCTATGGGCGGTGAGGGACAGAAGGTGGGCGGAGTACAGTCAGTGGCCGAGATTTTGAATGCAGTGGATCGCAGCACTGAAGAGGAAGTGCTCTCGGATATCGAGGAGGAGTCTGCCCAAATGGCAGAGGATATCCGGGAGCTGATGTTTGTATTTGAGGATATTAAAGATATTGATGATAGGGCTGTGCGGGAGCTGCTCAAAGAGATAAGTAATGATGATCTCACCTTGGCTTTGAAAGGGGCTTCTGAAGATCTGCAGCAGAAATTTTTTCAGAATCTTTCAGAACGGGCTGCTGGCATGATTCAGGAAGATTTGGAGATTATGGGGCCAGTACGATTGTCAGACGTGGAAAATGCGCAAAGGGGTATTGTGCGGGAGGTTAGGCGCCTGGAGGCAGAAGGCAGGATCGTTTTAGCGGGCAAGGGAGGAGAAGATGTCCTGGTCTAAGCAGGGGCGCCTGTTTGTCGGTCAGCGAGTGACCTCTTTGCAGGAGCAGGTCCAGGAATTGAACCTGGAAAGCAGCAAGGAAGATCAGCAAGAGTACCTCTCCCGGGTGCGGAACAGGGCCAGGGAGGAAGCCAGGCAGATTTTGGCCCGTAGCAGACAGGAAGCCGAGATTCTCCGCTCTGAAGCCTATCAGCAAGCCCTCCAGGAGGCCAGAAACGAGGCAAAGCAGGATCTAGCCCAGGAACGGCAGAAACTCCATGAAAAATTCCAGGCAGTTTTGGATTCCTTGCAGCAGGAAAAACAAAAGCTTTGGGCAAGACATCAGGAGGACATTTTGCAGCTTTTGGATCTGGCCCTGGAAAAATGTGTCAATGTTTCTTTGCAGGAAAACAGAAAAGTGATCCTGCAAAGTCTGTTGCAGGAGAGCCTGCAGCTATTGGAGAACCAACAGGAGGTCCTGCTCAGGGTGCATCCTGAAGACCAAGACCTGGTTCAGGAACTGGTGCAGGAGGCTCAGAAAAAGTATCCGGCCCTTTCCGGTTGGAGGGTGGAAAAGGCTCAGAATCTGGATCCCGGAAGCCTGGTTCTGGAAAATCGGGAGAGCAAGATCGAAAATTCTGTTTCCAAAAGATGGTCTGCCGTGCGGCATATTTTGGAGCAGCTGACCTTTAACGGCAAGGAATAGTAGCCAGGTAAGTGCATGGATATCCAGGGTGGTTGTCAACTCCTGCAGGATCTCAATCCTATGCAGAGTTTTGGCAAAGTAAGCAAGGTCGTGGGGCTGATTGTGGAGGGCAAGGGACTTAAGGCCCCTTTGGGCTCCATATGTCAGCTCATTAAGGATGAAAGACAACAGCAGTACATTCCAGCCGAAGTGGTGGGCTTTAGGGATGATACAGTCCTATTTATGCCTTATGGAGAGCTGCGGGGCATTAAGCCAGGCAGCTTGATCAAGAATTCTGAGACCCCGCCTTTGTTCCCTGTGGGCAAGAGGTTTTTAGGCCGGGCAGTGGACAGCTTCGGCTATCCCCTGGATGAGAAAGGAAGTATTCGGCCCCAGCGCTTTTATCCTTTATACGGTAATCCCATAAATCCTTTGCTAAGACCCTTGGTGGATACCCCCTTGGATGTGGGTGTCCGGGCAATAAATTCCCTGCTGACCCTGGGCAAGGGACAGCGTATGGGCATCATGGCCGGTTCCGGGGTGGGCAAATCCACTTTGATGGGGATGATTGCCCGTTATACCCAGGCTGACGTGAATGTTATCGGTCTGGTGGGAGAGCGAGGCAGGGAGGTGCGAGAATTTATGGAGAGCGCCCTGGGCGAGGAAGGCATGTCCAGGTCTGTGCTTGTGGTGGAGACCTCAGACAAAAGTGCCCTGGTCAGGATGCGAGCTGCCTATGCCTGCACTGCTTTGGCTGAGTATTTCCGGGATCAAGGTCTGGATGTGATTTTGATGATGGACTCGGTGACGAGATTTGCTCTTGCTTCCAGGGAAGTAGGTCTTGCCGCAGGGGAGCCTCCCACCACCAGGGGCTATACTCCTTCTGTATTTGCCCAGTTACCCAGGCTTCTGGAGCGGGCGGGCAAAAGCAGGCAGGGGAGCATCACCGGCATATACACTGTGCTGGTGGAAGGGGATGATTTCAACGAACCAGTAGCTGATGCGGTGCGCTCCATACTGGATGGTCATATCGTTTTGGACCGTAAGCTTGCTGACCAAGGCCACTATCCCAGCATCAATATCTTGCAGAGCGTTAGCCGTTTGCGCTCTGAGCTGGTGCCCCAAGATGTCCTTAAGGCAGGGAACAGGCTGACCTCACTGTTGTCCACCTATAACAAGGTGGAGGACATGATCAATATAGGAGCCTATACTCCAGGTTCCAGCACAGAGATAGATGAAGCCCTGCAAAAGATCGGTCCTATCCAGAAGTTTTTGCAGCAAGATGTCCAGGATAGAAGTCCCTTGCAGGAATGCCATGCAGGCTTGAAAGGACTGGTCTCAGACCAGGGCCAGGGATAGGGCATGTCCGCTTTTTTGCTGGCCGGGACCCACAGCGGATGCGGCAAGACCCTGGTGAGCCTGGCCTTAATGGCCTATTTGCGCCAGCAAGGCCTAAAGGTACAGCCCTATAAAGTGGGACCTGATTTCATAGATCCCGGTCATCATCAGGCTGTCTGCAGCAGGGCCAGCCATAATCTTGACGGCTGGATGCTTTCCAGGTCGTGTAATCTGGAGATATTCAGGCGCTATGCCAGCTCTGCAGAGGTATGCGTGGTGGAAGGGGTAATGGGCCTTTTTGACGGCTTTTCCCCAGTGCAGGAAAGCGGCAGCAGTGCCCAAATGGCCAAATGGCTGGGGCTGCCGGTGATTTTGGTCCTGGATGTCAGGTCCATGGCCAGGTCTGTGGCAGCCCTTGTACAGGGCTTTGCCAATTTTGACCCCGACCTAGATCTGGCTGGCGTGATCTGTAACCGGGTGGGCAGCCAGGGCCACGCTGAGCTGCTCAGGCAAAGTCTGGAGCATTATCAGCTGCCTCCTGCTGTGGCTTTTTTGCCTCCTCAAAGTGGTCTGGAGTTACCTTCCAGGCATCTGGGTCTGGTTACAGCCCAGGACAGGGGTTGGGCGGCAGAGGAAATGGATGCTTTGTCCCTCTGGTTGCGCGAAGGGCTGAAAGAAGAACTCTTCTCTTCCATCTTGGCTTCCGGAAAACAACCTGTTTTCTCCCTGTCTCAAGGATTGCGGCCTGGGAAACATTTTGCTGAGAAAAAAACGCAAACTACCAGCCAGATCAAAATTGGAGTAGCCTGGGATCAGGCCTTTTGTTTTTACTACCAGGAAAATCTGCGTCTGCTGGAACAGGCCGGAGCAGAGCTAGTCTATTTTTCTCCATTACAGGACTCCCAACTCCCTGATCAGTTGCAGGGCTTATACTTGGGTGGGGGGTATCCTGAGCTTTGGGCAAGGGAGTTGGCAGCCAACAGGCAAATGCGCAGCCAGATTTGGGACTTCGCCTCTGGGAACGGGGTCATATATGCTGAATGCGGCGGTTTCATGTACCTGATGCAGTCCATTACAGATCTAAATGGCCAAGGGCATCCCATGGTTGGTTTTTTTCAGCTGCAGGCCAGGATGTGTGAAAAGTTTCAGGCATTGGGCTATAGGCAGGTCACCTTGCTTGAGGACTGCATTTTGGGCTGCAAGGGTAGCGTCCTCAGAGGGCACGAGTTCCACTACTCCAGGATCTGGCAAGGCCAGGAATCCTGTGCCAGCATTTACGCTGTGCAGGACCGCAAAGGACAGGATAAAGATCAGGCAGGCTGGATCAAACGAAATGTTCTAGGTTCGTACATCCATCTGC
This sequence comes from uncultured Desulfohalobiaceae bacterium, assembly GCA_964494985.1. GTDB lineage: Bacteria > Desulfobacterota > Desulfovibrionia > Desulfovibrionales > Desulfothermaceae > CAZBUB01. The sequence continues at coordinate 33,403 of CAZBUB010000008.1, forward strand.
ATTTTGCAAGCCTGGCAGATGCAGGGGAGAATCTGGTCAAGTTTTGCATCTCTCAGCAGTAGGGCATTCAAAACATGGTTGCAGGCAAAACGGTAGCAGCTGTTAGTTTTGCATACAAACCCATAACTGACATATGGACATCTTTGTATAGTATGCCCAGGCTTTCGTTCCAATCCAGGCACTGGCCTGGTTGCAGACCTGAAGGCCGCACTGAATCGAGATGATCTCTGTGCAGCAGGAATCAACTTTTGGGGCATATAGGGAAGGACATGGGTGGCTGGTCCTGGTTACCGCGAGCAAGAAGGAGATGCGCTACGCCTTGTCCACCTGTGACCTCTCGAAGTTGCGCACAGGGGTCCCTTTTTTCCCTTCCAGCCTCCCTGGCCTGATTTTGTTGGCGACTGGTTTAGGGCCTATTAATTCTGCCCTTGCCCTGGGCAGACTCCTCAGCCAGGGAATATGCTTTAAAGGGGTGCTTAATCTGGGACTGGCCGGCAGCTTTGACCTGGATGAAATCGGCATTGGGCAGCCTGCCCTGGTGCAAACCGAGATCTGTCCTGAGTATGGGCTTAGATACAATGACAGGGTGGATCCCAGGGGTCTGAAATGGGGCCAGGGCAGATTAGGTTCCAGGGTGATTTGGGAGCGGTTGGAGCTGGAACCAAAATCCCAAGCTGCCAGGATGGGTATCAAGCTACCTGGGCAATGGCCTTTGGTCTGCAGCTTGACTGTCTTCGGGGTTACCGCAGAAAGGGACTTGGCCCTGGAGCTGCAGCAAAGGCATCAGGCCCAGTTGGAGAACATGGAGGGATTTGCTTTGGCCTGGGCCTGTTTTAAGTCCGGGGTGCCTTTTTTAGAGGTCAGAGCGGTCTCTAATTTGGTGGGCTCCAGAAAAAAACAACACTGGGATATGCAGGCCTCCCTCCAGGCACTAGCCAGCATACTGCATGACCTGTTCATGGGGCGTCCTTGAAAACTCCTTGCCTAACCCAGTGCTTATGGTTTATTAGAGCAGGCCATGCAGGACCTTTACGCGTATTTTCAGAGCCAGCTGCCCCGAGTGGAGCAGAGTTTGCAAGAGCAACTCCAGACTCTGAACCCTACAGTCAGGCCGGTAGCCACCCACATCCTTCAGGGTGGGGGCAAGAGATTGCGGCCTATTCTTTGCGTGCTTATGGCAGAGGTCTTGGGTAGCAGCAAAGAGGATATATATTCCCTGGCCTCTGCATTGGAGCTTATTCACTCTGCCACCCTGCTGCACGACGATGTCCTGGACAAGGCCCATTTCAGGCGGGGGAACCCGGCTGCCCATGAAGTCTTTGGAGTCACCCAGACCATACTGGCAGGGGACGCGTTGCTGGCCCTGGCCAACAAGGTGGTTACTGGATTTTGCAGTGTGGAATTGGTATCTTGCATCTCTGAGGCCATTTATCATACAGCAGTAGGGGAGATTCTCGAGATCCAGCGTATGCAGCAGCCCAGTCTTTCCTGGGCCGAGTACCTGGACATCATCAAGGGTAAGACAGGTTATTTGATCCAAAGCAGCTGTTTAAGTGGGGCGATTTTGGCTGGAGCCGATCCTGTACAGCGTGAGGCTGCAGCCAGTTTCGGCTTCAATTTGGGAGTGGCCTTTCAGTTGGTGGATGATGCCCTGGACTATTCCTTGAGCAGCAAACAGGCAGGCAAGCCCTTGGGAGGAGATTTGAGGGAAGGGAAGCTGACCCTGCCTTTGATTCTGTTTCTGGAGGATCTGGATTCCAAACAGCGCGAAGGGCTTTTGGTTCGGATCAAGGAACGAGAACTTTCAGTTTTGGAGCAAGATTGGATCTTGGAGCAGGTCCGGGAGAAGGGTCTGGACAGCAAGACAAGGCAGAAGGCTGGATATTACCTGCACAAGGCCAAGGAAGCGGCATTGAACTTGCCCCAAGGAGCCTGCAGCAGCCTGCTTTTGGATATGGTATCCTATATCCAGCAAAGGGAGTCCTGACTCCGGGTTTTGGTAAGTCTGTATCTTTACTGTCCTGAACTGTCGTTGCGCCCAGCCTTTCAGACAGGGAAAAAATCCAGCTCTGGCAGCTTTTGCAGGAATCCACATCTGTATAGCTCTTGGTAAAAGCGCTTGAGCCCTTGCAATTCCCTGTGGCTCAGATCAAAGACCAGGCCTTGGAAATAATCCTGTAATCTCTTTTCTTCCAAGACATTTTTCTTGGCAGCAATTTCTGCCAAAAGGCCCAGATGGGCCTGCCCCCACTGCTTGGATTTGAGAAGCAATTGCACCCCGTTTTTCAGGCTTTTAGGATCCTGCCACCAGGCATTTTTTCTGGCTACCCAGACCCCGAAGATAAATGGTAATCCGGTCCATTCCAGCCAGGCTTGGCCCAGGTCCAGACGCCAAGGGTATGCTGGATGCCTGTGCAGCAGCAAAGCTTCGTCTCCAATGGCCAGAAAGGCCACAGGTCGGTTTTTTTGCTCGAGACCTTTCCAGATGTTACCTGTCTGGTACCTGGGCTTTATACCGTATCTGGACTCTAAAAGCATCTGCAGGAGGGCTGCAGAAGTATGGGTCTGGCTGCTTAGGAGTATGTTCCTGTTTTCAAGCTGATTGATAGGGACCTTGCTGAGCAAAAGGACGCTTTGCACTGGGCCCAGGCAGCCTATGGCCAGATCCGGGAGCAGGAGATAATCTTGAGGATTCCGGGCGTATTCGATGCTAGATGCTGCGCTGAGCTCCAGCTTGCCCTGGGCTATAAGGGAGTTCAACTCAGCAGGGGTACCAGGGACGATTTGGAAGTTGTGGGCCACAACTCCTTGTTCCAAGGCATGATACACAGGCAGGACATTCAGGTATCTGATTTTGCCCAGTCTTGCTTGTCTTTTGCAACTCATGCTGGATTCACTGATTTGGGCTCAAGCTCGGGTGTAGTCCATCCTTCTTTGTCTGGGGATGAATCCTGCCTGGCTTATGTTACGCTCGATTTCAGAGCTGTCCATCCTGAACCTGACCCCAGAGGCAGCCACCACGTTTTCCTCGATCATGGTTGAGCCAAAGTCATCTGCACCGAAAAAGAGGGCCAATTGTCCGATCTTGGCACCCATGGTAACCCAGGAGACCTGCAGATGGGCAAAGTTGTCCAGGAAAATCCTGCTTACTGCCAGAAGCCTAAGATACTGTACGCTGCTGGCTTCCCTGGTCTTGAGCCTGGTGTGCCCGGGCTGAAAGGTCCAGGGGATGAAGGCAGTGAAGCCCTGGGTTTGATCCTGGAGATCACGCAGTCTTTCCAGATGCTGCAGCCGATCTTTCAGGGTTTCTATATGCCCAAACATCATGGTGGCTGTGGTTCTAAGGCCCATCTCGTGGGCCAGGCGCATGACATGAAGCCATTCGTCAGCACTGCATTTGTTGGGGGCTATCCTTTTCCGCACCTGGTCTACCAGAATTTCAGCTCCGCCTCCGGGGATGGAGTCCAGGCCGCTGGCCAGCAGACCTTCCAAGATTTTGGCTGGCGTAGTCCGGTTGAGGCGGGCGAAGTGCACTATCTCCGGAGGGGAAAAGGCATGGACGTGCAGTCCCGGGAACTTGGCTTTAATGTGCTGCAATAAATCTTGGAAGTAGTTGAGATCCAGGTCAGGATGGTGGCTGCCCTGTAAGAGTATCTGAGTTCCGCCGAGCTCTAGGGTCTCCTGGATTTTGGCCTCCAGTTCGTCCCTTCCCAGGATAAATCCACCGGGCTTTTGGGGATCGTGGTAAAATGCACAGAATCTGCATCCACAAACGCAGATATTGGAGTAGTTGATATTGCGGTCCACCACATAGGTGACCACGGGCCCTGGATTATGGCGTTGTCTGATATAATGCGCAGCCAGAGACAGCTCATGCAGCTTGGCCTCTTGCAGAAGCACGAGTCCCTGCTCAAAGCTCAACCTCTGGCCTTCTAAGGTCAAATCCAAAATTCTTTGCCAGGAATACACGCTCAAGCTACTTTTTTAAATCTAGCATTTCTTTGTACAGGCAAGAGATCGCAGTCCTTGATCATCTCCTCCAGCTCGCTTCTGCTAAGAATCTGAGGGGAATCAGCCCCTGCCATGTGCCCGATCTTCTCCTCCACCACTGTGCCGTCCAGATCGTCGGCTCCCCAATGCAAGGCTACTTGGGCCTGCTTGAGGCCCAGCATGACCCAGTAACTCTTGATATGGGGGATATTGTCCAGCAGGAGCCTGGAGATGGCGATGGTTTTTAGCTCCTCCAGGCCGGTGATTTTGCGTATGCCCTGCAGTCTGTTGTTTTCTGTCTGGAAGGGCAGGGGGATAAAGCAAAGGAAACCATGGGTTTTATCCTGCTGCCTGCGCAGCTGGAGCAGGTGCTCCAATCTGTCCTGCACTGTTTCCAGGTGGCCAAAGAGCATGGTACAGTTGGTCTGGATGCCTAGTCTGTGGGCAGCAGCGCAGATTTGCAACCATTTTTGGCCACTTATCTTAGTAGGGCAGATCCTGGATCGGACCCTGGGGGCAAATATCTCCGCTCCGCCTCCTGGCAGCATTTCCAGGCCAGCTTGCTTTAGTCTGTGCAGGACCTCTTCAGGTGGCAGGCCTTCCTGTCTGGCGAAGTGATCAATTTCCACAGCAGTGAAGCATTTGAGCACTGCCCCGGGTCTTAGTTCCTTAGCCAATGCTAGCAGTTGCAGATAATAGTCCAGGCTTAAGTCCGGATGACAGCCGCCCACAACATGTATTTCGGTGATGGGTTGATCCAGACAGGACTTGAGTTTGTCCCTAATCTCTTCCAGACCAAGCTCAAAGGCTTCACTTTGGCCCCTATGCCTGCGGTAGGAGCAGAAAGTGCAGCGATTGACGCAGATATTGGTGTAGTTGATCTGTTGATTTAAGACATAGGTAGTTTGCCTTCCGTGCAGACTGTTTCGCTTGAAATGGGCCAACTGGGCCAAGAGCAAAGGGTTTTCGCAACTCCAGAGTCGCAAGGCGTCCTCTAGCTCCAGCCTTTGCTGTTTTTGGACCTTCTCCAGGATATCCTCCAGGCGATAGGCCTTATAGAGATCATGATTTAGCATGTGCAGCTTCCAAGGGAGATGATAAACTGGGAAGCAATCTAAGCCAAGCCTGGGGAGGTGTCAATTAAGCTTGTGACAGGGTTTTGTTTTGGCGTAGGCCTTCAGGGGGGGGTGCTGGCACGTAGAGTTGTGAGGCTGTGCGTAGCTGCAACTTTGAAAACCTTTTAAGCCTGAAGTATTGGGGGGAGGACTCCTATTCGCACAGCTACAACATAGGCCTGTGACTCTTAGCGCGGCAGGGCGCTTGAAGGTTTTCGTTTTGGCGGCTATAGGCAAGACTGAGTCCGAGATTGCTTCCAGCATTATATTGCACTAACAATGAATACCCAGAAGTATGGGTTTGAATCCGTATTTAAAGCCCAAAAAGGAGTGTTGTCTTGAACAGGAAAATTAGTCTGGGCATTTCGCCATGTCCAAACGATACCTATATATTTTACTCCTTGCTGCATGGACTTGTGGATTTAGAGGGTGTTGAGCTGCAGTGCCTGCTTGCTGATGTGGAGACTCTAAACCAAATGGCCCTCGGACATGGGCCGGATGTGGTCAAGCTGAGTGTGGCTGCCTATGCCCGGGTGCAGGAGCACTATTATTTGTTGCGGGTAGGAGGGGCTTTGGGTTGGGGATGCGGGCCATTATTGGTGAGCAAGAGACCTTGTTCTTGCTTGGATTTGGAGCAGGCCACAATAGCAGTGCCCGGTAAAATGACCACAGCTTGTCTGCTGCTGGGGCTTATGGGCTGGCATCAGGGCCAAAGGCTGGAAATGGATTATTCCCAGATAATGCCTGCAGTGGCCCAAGGAGAGGCTGATGCCGGCTTGGTGATCCACGAGGGCAGATTCACCTATGCTAGGCATGGCTTGCATCTGGTATTGGATTTGGGCCAGTGGTGGGAAGAGGAAACTGGACTGCCTTTGCCTTTGGGGGTTATTGCCTGCCATAAGCGCCTGGGCAAAGACTTTGTGCCGTGGATGGAATCCAAAATACGCAATAGCCTGGATCTGGTCAGGGATAGGCCTGACCAGGCCTGGGAGTTCATCCGTTCCCAGGCCCAGGAGCTGGACCAGGAAACTATCCTCAGGCACATTGAAACTTTTGTTACTGAATTTTCCTATGATCTTGGCCTCCAGGGCAAGAGGGCCCTGGAGGTATTGTTGCACCAGGGCCCGGCTTTGAACCGCAAGTGCTGAGTCTTCTAACCGAGTTAGGGCCTGGCGTAAGGAAGGAGGTAAGGGGCTTGATGCGTTAGGGATATATTAGGACCCAGGTATAACTAAGGCAGATGCAGCTCCAGCCCATCCAGGCAAACAGGGCGCAGCCAACAGGACTGAGCTTGTGGCGCATGGGGTTAGGGCTACGCAGAATCCGCAGGCCTAACCCCATGCTTGCAGTCAAGAAGATCAAAGCTGCAGCCGCCAGAATCTGTTCCAGGGTGCTTTGTATGAAGCTTGGCCAAGGTTTTAGTCTGAAAAAGATTAAAGCCCAGAAGGGCAGCTGCAGGATGAACAGCAGGGACCACCTGGCTGCCAGGTGCTGGGCGAAGCGATAGTAGTCCCGGCCGAAGTCCTCTTTTGTCCTGCGCAGCAGGAAATAGAGCATGGCTCCCAGGCCGCATGCTCCTAGGGCCAGGCAAAAAATCTGTGCCAGCAGGTTCCAGAAGAGAAAGGGCTGCTGGGGAAAAAAAAGCTGCTGCCAGGAAAGGCTGGCCGTTGTACCCAGTTCAGGCAGACTAAGAATCCGGAGTTTCAGGTTGAGACTGCTTAGCACAAAGAGCCAGAAGCCCAGGGAGCTCAACAGGGATAGAACCAGCCGCAGCCATTTGTGCTGCCTGCAAGCTTTCCAGCAAAATACCAGCAAGGCCAGGGTTGCTCCACCCCAGAGCAGGCCAGCCAAAGGTAAATACAAAACCTGTAGGTGTAAGTTCTGGGGCCAAAATTGCAAAGGCAGCTGCAGGAGGCAGGCAGCCAGGGCAAGGCAGAACAAGATATACAAAACCAGGCAGATCAGCCCCATTCTGCATATCTGCAGGGCAAAGTTATCCAGGAGCCTGAGTTTTTTGAGCCTGGCCTGAATCTGGCTTATGGCTGCAATCAAGGGTGCTGCGCAAAAGGCTCCTAGCAGTAGTCCTCCTAGGGCCAGCAAGGCGCAGGCAATGGACAGACTGATAAATGTCCAGGACATGGATGCTCCTTTATCTATGTTTCGGATCCTGGTTTTGCTGCATCGATCCGGCTCTTGCCTTCTGGGATTTAGTGCACCAAATTTGGCCTGATGACAAGTCTTGTTCCTTGATAGCTACTCAGGAAGCAGGGTTGATAAATGCCATATCCTGACGTAACTTGTTTTTACAGATTTTGAGCCTTATCCGAACAAGGAAGAACCCATGTGGAGAGCAGTTTACTGGATAGGATTGATGTGTGTGCTGGCAGGCTGCGGCAAAACCCAAACAGAACTGGAGCTGCAGCACAGGATAAAACTCTTGGAACTGCAGGTGCAAGAGCTCCAGGAAAAGGACTCAGCAGACCAAAATGCCGGCCCCAAGGAACAGGGTCAGAAAAGGGAGTCTGAGTCCTTATTGGCACTCCAGGAAGCTCCTTTGGAACAACAAGGTCAGGGAAATAAAGCTTCTGGGCAAGCAGCCTCTGTCAGGGAAGAGCAGGAGGAGTTGTTAGCAGACGAGGAAGCCGAGGATCAGGCTGGAGAAGAATATAGGCAGGCCCTGGATGTCCTGCTCCAAGGAGATTCAAAACAGGCTCTAGGAATGTTTCAGGAATTCTTGCAAGTCTACGAAGGACATGAGCTGGCTCCGAATGCACACTACTGGTTAGGGGAATGTCATTATGTGCAGCAGGACTTTGCAAAGGCGATTCTGGCCTTCAAGGAGGTCAGCAACCAATTTCCGGAAAGTAGCAAGGTGCCTGATGCTTTGCTCAAAATGGGGTATTCCTATCTGAACTTAGGTCAAGACTCCAATGCCAGCTTCTATCTGGAAACCTTAAGAGAGCGCTATCCTGAAAGCAAGGCAGCGGAACTGGCCAGGGAAAAGCTTTCTGAGATAAGTTCCTGAAGTAGAACTACATTGCTCTATCCAAAGCCTGACTGGTGAAATGTTAAGTGTTGCAGAGCAAGATCCTGGCTTCAAGGAAGAGTACTGGTCTTGTCTGGCCCTGAGCCATTGCCCAGGACTGGGCCTGCTGACCAGGCATAGATTGGTGCGCACCTATGGCTCGGCATACCTGGCGGTACAGAATCTGGCTAGGTGGAGGGAGCTGCCATTTATACGCAGACGCTGGGTGCGCAACTTTCAAGAAGATCTCTGGCGGGAAGGTGCCTGGAAGGAATGGGTGCAGTGTCAGCAACAGGGGCTCGGGGTGGTTTTGTACACCTCAAACCTGTATCCCGTCTGCTTGCGAGAAATATCTGATGCCCCTTTGTATCTCTACTTTCGCGGCAGAGCCCAGCTTTTGCAGAAGCCTTGTCTGGCGGTGGTAGGGGCTCGGAACTGCTCCAACCAAGCTGCCAAGCTGGCCTACCAGCTGAGCCTGGAGTTCTCCAGGGCTGGGCTCTGTGTGGTTTCAGGCTTTGCCCAAGGCATAGACAGCCTGGCCCATAAAGGTGGGCTGCAAGCTTCAGGGGGCTCTATAGCGGTTTTGGGCACAGGCTTGGACCAGAACTATCCTGCTGGCAATAGAAAGCTACAGCGCAGGATGGAGCAAGGGGGCCTGCTGCTTACAGAGTTTGCCCCTGGAACTCAGCCCGAGGCCCACAATTTCCCGCGCAGGAACAGGATCATCAGCGCCCTGGCTTTAGGGGTGCTTGTGGTGGAGGCTGCCAGCAAAAGCGGCAGTCTGATCACAGCAAGTATGGCCCTGGAGCAGGGCAGGGAAGTCTTTGCAGTGCCTGGATTCCCTGAGCATCCCCTTTCTGAGGGCTGCAACATGCTTATCAAGCAGGGGGCAGTCTTGGTCAGAACCGCCCGGGATGTGTTTGAAGAGTTGGCTCCTGCATTGCGAAATGAGCTTGCTTCTGAGCATCAGGCTGCAGATGCGCAAGACAGGAAGGAAAGAGAAGACCTGAGTCCAGAAGAGCAGGAGCTGGCCAAAATTTTGCAGAAAAGGCCCCAGGTACATATTGATATCCTGTCCTCGGAGCTGGGCTGGGAAAGCCAGAAAATAAGCAGAGTGCTGATGATGCTGGAGCTTAAGGGCGTGGTCAAGCAGCTTTCAGGTATGTACTATTCCTTGTGTTGAGCTGGGACAAGCTCACTGCAGCTAAAACGTATGCTGGAAGCAAGAATCCAGAATCTTAGTGAATAAGGTATGCGGCATGCAAAAAGTCTTGCTTAGTCAATGCAGGCCAGGCATGGTTTTGGCCAAGCCGGTGACCAAGGATAAGGGCATGGTTCTGGTAGCTCAGGGCACTGAGCTTACCCAGGGCATTCTCAGACGTCTGGAGGATATGGGCGTGCAGCAGGTGGTGGTGGAGGGCTCTCCTGTTGCCGAGGACCAGGGTGGTGCAGGTCTCCAGAAGAAGCTCCAAAGGCTGGATGCCATGTTTCGCAGGCACACCCAGGATACCTGGATGATGGAGGTCAAGGCCTTTTTGCAGGAATACTATCGGCTGAGCCTGTCAGAACAAGGCCCAGGACAGGAGGGTTGAGGAATGCAGGACTTGCGAACCGAGAATAAGGGTCAAATCCTGGCAGTGAAGGACTTGCCCACCTTGCCTAGGGTTCTGCAGGAGGTAAGCAGACTAGTAGAAGATGAGAGCTCTTCCCCGGAGCAGATAGCCAAGGTAATATCCAAAGATCAGGTCCTGTCTGCCAAGGTACTGAGAATGGTCAACTCTCCTATTTACGGATTCCCGCGCCGTATCAATACTGTCCAGCATGCCTTGGTTCTTCTGGGACTGAACGTTATCAAGGGGCTGATCATCAGTACCTCTGTGTTTGATGTTATGACCAAGAGCATGGTGGGTCTCTGGGAGCATAGTTTGGGCTGCGCCCTTTGCTGCAGCAGCTTGGCTTTTGAGGCAGGCTTTAAGGACCCTGAAGAGTATGCAGTTACCGGACTGTTGCACGATATAGGCAAAGTAGTGCTGGCGGTGCAGCTGCCCGAGGCCAAGGCAGAGATAGAGCAAAAGGTGGCAAATGAGGATTTGAGTTATCTGGAGGCGGAGAAAAAGGAATTGGGCTTTGGTCACGATCGGGTCAATGCTTGGCTGGCTGATTACTGGAATTTGCCTTTGAATATTAAAGAAGGTCTAGCCTATCATCATCGCCCCTTGTCTGCGCAATTCTATCCGAATATTGCCCATGTGGTGCATATAGGAGATTTTTTGGTCCGCACCCTGGAGATCGGCAACAGTGGTGATGATCAGGTGCCCTATTTACAGCCAGGCTCTCTGCAAGCCCTGGGGTTGGAGCTGCATTCCCTGAAGCGGGTTCTGGATCAGGTCAGCCAGGAGGTGGTGGATCTGGATTCCTTGGATTTTAGCTCCTAGCGTACTCCTGCACTCATCTTGGACAGCCAGGGTAAGATGGATCGAGTGAGCTGGAGCCAATATTTTTTTCCCAGGCAGGAAAAGCATGTTTGCAAATCGGGTACTGGATTTTTTTCTGGTCAGCCAGGATCAAGGCCTCAAGGACCTTATGGTCACTTTTTGGCAGCAAGAGGTGCATTGGAGTTTTTTTCGAAAAGGCAAAGAGGCCATAGAGGAGATCTACAGCTCTCCTCCTGATTTGCTTTTGGTAGACGAGGTCTTGCAGGATATCAGGGGACTGGAGGTGGTCAGGCTCGTTAAGAGCGAAAATGTTTACCGCCAAGTGCCCACAGTAATCTGTTTGCAAAACAAGATCCCTGTAGAGGTCTATAGCTCAGTACAGTTCGAGCTGGATGATTTTTTGCTAAGACCCATAAACTCGCAGGAGGCTCAGGCCAGATTGACCTTGGCCTGGTACAGATCTACCCGAGCCTTGGATGCCAACCCCTTGAGCAAGCTGCCAGGGAATACATCCATTATTCATCGAATTCAAGATCTCATCAATGCTAAGCAGGACTTTGCACTGGGCTATGTGGATCTGGATAACTTTAAGGCCTTTAATGACAAGTATGGTTTCTCCCGGGGAGATGAGGTATTGATGATGACTTCTAGGGTGATTGTGAACACCGTGCGGAGAATAGCAGACCTGCAGGGTTTTGTGGGGCATGTCGGTGGGGATGATTTTGTTTTTATTGTGCCTGTGCAGCAGGCGGAAGGGGTATGTAAACAGATAATCCAGAATTTCGAAAGCATAGTCCCTAATTTCTATGATCCTGAAGATAGAAGTCAAGGTTACATCAGCTCTGTGGACAGACAAGGTCGAGAGTGCGAGTTTCCGTTTATGGCTGTCTCCATTGCTGTGGTCTACAACCTGAAAGGCAGCCTGACCCATTATGCCCAAGCCTCCCAAATCGCAAATAGCCTGAAGAAAAAAGCCAAACAGGACCCAGGAAGTAGCTATGTCTTGGACCGTAGAGGATCTACCTGAACCTGCACAGGCATATCTGGCCTTTCTGGAGGTGCAAAAAGGTGCTTCCAGGGCCACTATTCAGGCCTATGCCCGGGATCTGCTCCAGCTGGAAGCCTATCTGCAAAGCCAAGGCGTGAGCCTGCAGCAGCCTGAAGGGGTGCAAAAAGAGCATGTACGCGGATACCTGGCAGGTTTGCACCTGCAAGGTCTGAACAAGAGCAGTGCAGCCCGCAAGCTGTCGGCCTTGAGAGGCTTTTTTAGACATCAGCAGAAAAAGGGTCTGCTGCAGGTGGATCCTGTCCATGGACTGCAAAATCCTAAGCAGGGCAAGCATCAGCCCAGGGTCTTAAATATGGACCAGGTACTTGCTCTGCTGCAGTCTGAAATAGAGCCCAGCCCAGTGGGCTTACGGGATCTGGCTTTGGCAGAGCTTTTGTATGGTTCTGGGTTGCGTATCAGCGAGGCCCTAGCCTTAGAAGTCCAGGATCTGGATCTGGCCCAAGGCTGGGTTAGGGTCATGGGCAAGGGGCGTAAACAAAGGCTGGTACCCCTGAGCCAGGCTTCTGTTCAGAGGTTGCAAGCCTATCTGCAGCAGCGTAGGTCTTTGGATCCCCAGGAACAAAACAGGGCCCTTTTCCTGGGGAAGAGGGGTAAACGCCTGCAGCGCAGGCAGGCCAACAGGATCCTAGAGGGCTTGGCCAGGATCGCTGGCCTGCCCCAGACAGTGGCACCACATGCTCTGCGGCATACTTTTGCCACCCATATGCTGGAAGCAGGGGCGGACCTCAGGGCTATTCAGGAGCTTTTGGGCCATTCCAGGCTTTCCACCACACAAAGATATACCCACCTCAATCTGCGAGAACTGTTCGCAGCCTATGACCAGGCCCATCCTAGATCCAAGGACAAGGCTTGAGGCAATACTGGTCATTAGAGTTGATTTAACTAGCAAAATAGGTTAATTATATCTTAGTGTGAATGTCAGCCTGGCAGAAGTAAGCAGCCGGCCTGGATTTCAGCCCAGGTGTCAAAGACCTGCTCTCCTCGTATTTGAAGGACCATAAGCGGATTGCCCGCAGTCCCTGTTGATGTTCCAGATAATATTCCCTTTTGCCAGGGAATAATTGAGATGAAAAGCGTATTCTGTCCGTAAGTCCGGCTGCAGCCAAAAGGCCTGGCCTTCAAGGATGTTGCTGGATTGTATCTGATAGGCATATGATATCGAATTGGCAAGAAGCATTCAGCATGACCCCAGAGGTGGCTTGGAAGGAGGGTGGAACTTCCATTTCCAGGCCCCTTAGTGTGAGTAATCTGCAAAGATTGAAGCGCTTCTTGGACTTTGTGCAGATCAAATTTTGCCTGGTACGTCCTTTCTTTGAGCAACAGGATTATCCTCTGGTCAATCCCCAAGAGCTTTTGCCCTCATTTGAGTCCAATCTGTACGAATATGTGCATTTGCCTGGTTTTAGCATGGTCATCCTGGACAGACCCCTGGATTATTTTCAGGAGATATTCCAGTTTGATATCTTGCACTGTGTCGAAGATGCAGTAGGTATGTCCAATGGGCCTGTCACACCATTGGAATCAGCTATAGTTCACCAGAATCAACAGGTTTTTTTAAGCAGGCTGCCTAAGCTGTATCAAGAGGAATTCAGAAAGGAGTTTGGCAACGAGCGAATAACCGAGCTGCACAACTATTCTAGGCTTCTTTCTTTTTTGCTGCAAATGGACCGGGGGCATGTGCTGGCCAAGAATACTGCTGGAGATTTCTATCTCTCCGGGATATATGCCTCTTTTCCGTCAGATCTGGATTCTGAGCTCAAGAGGTTTGGCCTTAGAATCGGCAAATTCAAGCCCGAGGACAATGTACTCTATGAACTTAACAGGAACTTTGTTTACCAGTTTCTGATGGAGCTGTACGGATTTCCTATTGTTTCGGAGCGCAGGACCTCTGCAGCCCTTTTTGCCAGACGTTTGTTCAAGGGTGGTGAGGATTTCATGATTCGGGTTTTGGGCCAATCTGACAGGACCATCACCAGCCTTTACTCCAGCCCGGAAAATAAAAAATACCCTAAGGTGGAAAAAGTTGCCCTGGTTTCTGTGGACAAGAGCCAAAAGGAACAATTGCGCTTTCTGGAAAAAAGGGGTTTTTTGCTGCAGGATGGAAAACAGGCGGTAATCCTGCGTGTGATTTATCGCCAGCATAAGTACGACCCTAATAATGTGCGCACTGACCGGGCGCTTTCAGTGGAAAAACAGGAGATAATCCATCCTTGGACAGGAGAGATCTGCAGTACAGTCAATATTATCAAGGATACCTCCTTGATGACTTATGTTTTAAACGATATTGTCAAGGGTGAATACTACGGCAGGATTAAGTACAAACGAAACGAGATAGTAGAAAACACAGATACCCATGCCAAGCGTCTCAAGTTCTTATATGCCTGGCTGAAAAAGCATCAGCGCAGGATAATTGGCTACTCGGACGAGTTCTATGAGCGGGTGGTCAAAGTCCTGGACAATTACCTCCATAATCCTGAGCTGTATGGGGTTTTTCAGGATCTGCACGAACTCTACCAGGAGGTTTGGAGGCAGTACAGCTATATCCAGCAGGCCAGGAAAGTTAAGCAGTTAGAGGATCTAAGGCGCAGGCGGTTTAAAGGAAAGGATATCAATTACTTGGAGATGCTGCAATATGCTACCAGTATCATCAAAGAACTCAAGTTCGAGCTGGTGAAATACTTTGATTCTCTGGTCACTCAGGCTGTATTCATCTGTGGAAAGATTTTGAATGATCGCTATCTGCTAGAAAGGTACATCCACAGGCCTGTGGACAGTCTAACCAGCTATGGCCAACAGGTACGTAAATACTATGGTCAGCTGGTTAAGCTCTTGGATGAGCTTCAGGATATCAGAAAAGCACGCAGCGAGGACAGGAAAAGGAATTAGACATCATACCGAGCAGGTGCAGCACGAGAAACCTCGAGGCCTCTCTCTGTCTTGGAACGGCTCTGCGCATGCTGGTTGATTATTTGGCTGTTGAATACGCTAACAAGGATAATACTGCTTAGCCAAGCAGAGGCTTTAGTGCAGGAAGATAGCAGTTCAGACTTCAAAACAAAGGGGCAGGGCAAAGGATGTTTTGCAGTAAATGTCATTATACCAGTTTTGATCAGTTGGAGAGCTGTCCAGCCTGTGGAAGCAGCTGGCAGCAGATTAAAAGCAAGTTGAATTTGGACTGGCTGGTTGGGAATTATCCTGTGCAACAGGGAGGCTATGACCCGGAGCTAGCCTTAAAGAGGGAACAGTCAGGGACAGATGACAAAACAGATCAGGATCTGTCAGGGGCTGCCCCAGGTTCTCTGGATGCTCCCCAGGAGCTGGAGCTGGAATTTACCTGGGAGGGTGAACAAAGGCCTTCTTATCAAGCCGAAGGCTCCAGTGCTGCCCAGGCTTCTGGCGGGCAGTCCGGAAAACTCGAACAAGGGGAGGATATCGCTTTCCCTGATTTAGAAGGCTTGTTTGAGACTGAGCAAAAAGCCGGTTTGCCAGAACAAGGAGAACAAGATCTAGGCCAGGAGCCCAGATATGTTCAGCAGGAGGCTCAGGCTTTGGCTCAAAAAGAAGAACAGCCTGGTCGGTTGCGGCGTAGCAACAACAAACAGGATGGGGGGGTGAATTTTTTTGAGGAACAAGACGGGCTGGATTTCGAGCTGGAACCAGAAGGAGAAGAGGTGGATATTTCAGCCCTTTTTGATGAGTTGGAGTCTGATCTCGATTCTAGACGCAAAAAAGGATAAGATATTTTTTGGACTTGCAGGAAAGGCAACCCCTAGCAGAGAGGATAAGGCCCAAGAGTCTGGATGAATTCGTAGGGCAGGAGCATTTGCAGGAACGCCTGCAGGCTTTGGCCCGGGCCCAGAGACCAAGCAATGTGCTTTTCTATGGCCCACCTGGAAGCGGCAAGTCCACTCTGGCATTGATCTTGGCCCGCAGCTATGATCAGGGATTTCTGCGCCTAAGCGCACCTGAGACAGGGCTGGCTGATCTGCGCAGGCAGATTGCAGAAATCAAGGTCTTGATTTTGGACGAGATTCACAGGTTCTCCAAGACCCAGCAGGATTTTTTCTTGCCTGTGCTGGAGACAGGCTCGCTGATACTTTTGGCCACCACCACAGAAAACCCCTCTTTTAGTGTCACAAATCAACTTTTGTCCAGAATGCATGTTTTACGCCTCAGGGCCTTGAACAGTTCTGAGCTGGGGTCTGTTCTGACTCATGGGCTGCAGGACCTGGATATGGAGCTCTCCAAGGAGAGCTGTCATCTCTTGATTGCAGCCAGCAGGGGGGATGCCCGGGTTTTACTGAATTTATTGGAGTATGTGCAAAAGTTGCCCAGGGAAAAGAGAAAGGCCCAGGAGCTTTCCCAGGCCCTGCCAGAGATCATGCAGCAGGGGGATAGGGATGGGGATAGCCACTACGAGCTGGCCTCAGCATTGATCAAGTCTATACGGGGTAGTGATCCAGATGCTGCCTTGTACTATCTGGCAGGTATGCTTGAAGGTGGGGAAGACCCCAGATTCATCTGTCGCAGGTTGATTTTGGCTGCAGCAGAGGATGTGGGTTTAGGGGACCCACAGGCCTTAAGTCTAGCTGTATCCTGTGCCCAGGCAGTCGAGATGGTAGGCATGCCAGAGGGTTTTATTCCTTTGGCAGAAACGGTCACCTACTTGGCCTTGGCTCCAAAGAGCAATTCCAGCTACGCAGCCTACCTGGCTGCTCAAAAGGAAGTGCGTGCCCATGGCCTCAAGCCTGTGCCTTTGCATTTGCGCAATGCTGTAACTGCCCTGCAGAAAAAATGGGGTTATGGACAGGGCTATAAATATCCCCATGCCTATCCAGGCTCCTGGATAGAACAGGAGTATTTACCAGAGGGCCTGACTAACAGGACATTCTATCAACCCAAGGACCAGGGCCAGGAGCAAAGGCTAAATCTTTGGCTGCGTAACCAACGCAGGAAGTATTCCAAGAAATGAATTGCCCGATCATTCCTGAAGCTTATGTAATAATTGTTTGGCTGGAGCATATTCCGGATTTATCTCCAAGGCCTTTTGAAAAAAGCCTTTGGCATGCTCCAGTTGGCTGATCCGGTAGTAGAGCATGCCAATGTTGTAGCTGACCACCTCATTTTCCAGGTGGAATTCAGGGTTGATTTTAAGCAGCTTAGAGATCATATCCCGGGCCTGTTTGATCTGGCCAGCCTCCATGTAGGCCATGGAGAGATTGTAAAGGAGCCTTTCATTTTCGCTGGAGATCTCTAGGGCCCTTAAATATTCCTTAATTGCCAGTTGGGGCTTTTTTTGCTGCCGCAGGCAAATGCCTAATCTGTTGAATGTTTCCACATCTTGAAGGCCCAGCTTGTCTCCTTTGACCTGCAAGGCCTTACGATAATACTGCTCAGCAACTTGGTTGTCCAACTGCATTATTCTATCAGCGATCTGCAAAGCCAAGTTACCCAGGTTGTCCCTAGCCTCTTTACTTGCCAGTTTGATGGCCTCGTTCAAGTATTCCTGTCCTGACTCCCTATTCCCCTGTTCTACGTGAAGGGCGCCTATCTCCACCTTTCTGTCTACATTTAAAGGGCTTAGCTTGTCTATCTTCAGTAGATACTGCAGCTGCTTTTGATTTTCTTGATTTTGTTGGTAATGTCCAGCCAAGCGCTTTAAGGGTTCAAGATAAAGCATGGAGTTTTGATGGGCTGTTTTGTATTCAGCTATAGCCTTTTCGCGTTCCCCCATCTTGCTATAGATGTCGCCTCGTACCATGCAGGCTGCGGCAGAATTGGGCTTCATGTTCAGAACTTCATTACAGGTGCTCAGGGCCTGCTCTAGAAAGCCTCTCTCCATCTGGCTTTTGGCTTTGTCCAACAGCTCTCCAATTTTGCTTTGAGGCCTTAAGGTGAAGGCAATTTTTTCTACCAGGGTATTCATGCTCAGGGGCTTGGTGATAAAGTTGTCCACACCAAGCTCATACAGGCGGACCAAAGCAGCCTTTTCTACTTCATTGGTAAGCACTATAAGGCGTACATTCTTATAAGCAGCCTTGATCGCACTTATAAATTCCTGAGTGGAATGTCCAGAAAATACCCTTTCTGCAAACAGGATTACTTCCTGTTTGGACTTCAAGGTCTTTTGCAAGGAGTTGTGAATGTCCTGTTGCTGGAAGAAGTAGGTGATACAGTTTTTCTGCACTGCCAGCTGCTTATTAAGCAGCCGATGCAAGAGATGCTGAAAGTTATTGTCTGTAGTATAGGTGTAGAATACACCTTGATTGTTGATAAAATTCAGAACAGTGTCTTCATACTGGCTGAACTTGGCTTTGGGCTGCAAGGCCATACTAAGAATTCCTGCTAGTTGCTCTGTTCAGAGGCTAGGCGCTTTAAATTTGGGCACAAATAAGCGTGCTGAACTCTTGGCATCCCACTTGGGTGGCTTCAGGCATCATCCTGGCTAGATCCCCGGTAACTCGGCCAGAGGAAATAGCCTTTGCCAGTCCAGAAACCACCATCTCTGCTGCTTCCTGCCAGCCTATATGCTCCAGGAGCATTGCCCCGGAAAGGATCAAGCTGCCTGGGTTAGCACTATCTGTACCTGCCCTGCCAGGCACACTGCCATGGGTAGGCTCAAACAGGGCCAAGTTATCTCCGATATTAGCCCCTGGAGCCAGTCCCAGCCCGCCCACTTGGGCAGCCAGCGCATCCGAGAGATAGTCCCCGTTGAGATTGGTGGTAGCGATTACATGGTATTCGCTGGGCCTGGTCAGGACTTGCTGGAACATGTTGTCCGCAATGCGGTTTTTGACCAGGAGTTGATTTGGTTGTCCGGCCTGTTGATCTTCTTCCAGGATATATTTGCCAGTAAATTCTTCCTGCAATACCTCATACCCCCAGCGCATGAAGGCCCCTTCAGTGAATTTCATGATGTTGCCTTTATGCATCAAGGTCAGGCTGGGCTTGTTTTTGTCCAGAGCATATTCCACTGCCTTGCGCACCAGCCTTTTGGAGCATTTTGCAGAAATGGGCTTAATGCCTATTCCGCTGGGGGGGGTTATGTCTGCTTGCAACTCGTCTCGCAAAAATTCGATTAGCTTTAGGGACTCTGGGCTGTCTGCCTGCCATTCCAAGCCTGCGTAAACATCTTCTGTGTTCTCCCTGAAAACTACCATATCTACCTGCTCCGGATGCTTAACAGGTGTCTGCAGCCCAGCAAAGTGCCGTATTGGACGAATGCAGGCGTACAAGTCGAAGATCTGGCGCAAGGTGACATTTAGGCTGCGGAATCCCTCGCCAACAGGGGTCGTTAAAGGTCCTTTTATGGCCACATCTGCCTGTTTCTGCAAGGTGTCCAGGGTCTGTCGGGGCAAATATTCCCCGGTTTCAAGCTTGGCTTTTTCGCCAGCCAAAAGCTCTCGCCAGTCCAGCTCCATTTGACCTTTGTATGCGCTTTGCACCGCCTGGTCCAGAACCAGCTGCATGGCCTTGGTTATTTCTGGGCCTATACCATCGCCTTCTATGTAATAGACCTTTTTTTTGACCATTGCTGCTCCTTTGCGTACATTTATTGCAAATCGTTTCTATGCGCTGCCTGGTATGGTCACCGCTGCGGTATATTTATTTACCTGAATTTGATTGCTTTGGCAATTTCGTTAAGTGTACAGAATGAAAATTTATGAGCTGTTATAGATCCTGAAGCTGAGAACAGGAGGAAATCCCATGCAAGAGCAGATAAATTTGCAGGAGTGGAATTTGTTGCAGGCCCTGCAGGAGAGGGCTGCCAAGATAAGACAGCTTGAGGCCCAGGCTGAGGACTATCTGGAAAAAAAGGATGTTGCCAGCTATAAGGAGCTGCTGCAGCAAAAGGCAGAGATTTTAGAGAATATATCCCAAGAGCTGGAGCCTTGGGTCAGCTTGGAGCTTGCTCAAGAGCCTACATTGCTGCAGGAAGTACTAGCTCATTTGCAGGGCTTTTCCCAGAGGGCTGCCCAAGCCTTGGAGCTAGGAAGTGTGTTTTTTATGCGTATGCTTCTGTATCCTGAGGATTATATTCAGGGACAACCCAACGATCTGGAAAAGTTTCTGTCTGATCTGGAAAAGCGGCTAGGACAATAAGCACCTGAAAGAGAACCCCTTGGCCTGGTATAAGCACAGGCTCAAGGGGTTCTTGAGGTCTTAAATCCGAACTTAGGGACTATAGCTCCAGCCAGGAGTCAGAGTACAGGGATTTGCCCAGCAGGACCTTTGCGGTTTTGACATAGTCCGCCATTTCCTGGGACAGGCTGCTTAGATCTGGAATATTGCCGTCCATAGTGGCATGGATGACTTCCTCGATATCCTGGCGCTTGTCCTTGGCTATATCATTTAAGATTTCATCCCTGGGGTCGGTGATGATGGAGGCCATTCCATATCGCTTGAGCATCACTGTATAGGTCTGGTTCAAAATAGGCCGCAGGTGATCAGGCGGGCCGTTGGATATATTGGACAGCCCGCAAGTGCTTTTGGCGCCTGGTGCAATATCCGGCAGCATCTCATAGAATCGCAGGACCTGTACTGCATCGTCCTGCTGCACATTGACCGGGGTGACTATTGCGTCCACCCAGATCTTTTCATTGGGGATCCCAGCCTCGTTTGCTGCATACAGAAGCTCCACAGCAAGGGCGGCGCGTTCATTCTCGTCTCTGGGCAGGCCTTCTGGCCCCCACATCAAGGCCACAAAGTCGGCGCCGTGCTCAGCCACCATGGGCAGCATCTGTTCATACCTCTCCGGCCTGCACATAATGGAATTCACAATAGGGGTCTTGTTGCAGACCTTCAGGCCGGCTTCAATTGCCGCGATATTGGAAGTATCCAGAAGTAAGGGCAGATCCACCACTTCCTGCACTGTTTCTACCACCCAGGGCATGAGCTCTTGACCGTCCTTTTTGGCCGGGCCCAGGTTGATATCGATATAATCCATGCCCTTTTCTTTCTGTAATAGGGCCTCTTCCTGGATAGGCTTAGGATCGCGTTCCTTAAAGGCCTTTTTTATCTTGGTGGCCATTACATTCAGGCTTTCCCCGAAAAGTAGCATCATATTGTATAACCTCTCCTGTTTTTTGGATTTCGTACCTTGCGCTCAGTTTGGTGCTCGAGCTCTTATGCCAAAGCGTTAGGCTGCTATCGTTTGCCCTTGAGAAAGGCTGGGATATGTGCTGCTTCCCTGGGGCCTACTGTGATCTTCCAGTCCGGAAGCTCCTCTTCGATTTCTCCAACAATGGCTGCTGCGTAACCGGGGATAATCAGCTCCTTGTTCGCTATTTTGTCTGCAATCCCAGACTTTTTCACAAACATGCCCACGTCATCGCCTGAGAATTTGCCTGCAGCCCAGGCAGTGAGCACGGACAGACCTTCGGAGTCTTTGATCAATAACCAGCTGGGTACCTTGCTGCCCTCTATCTCGCCGGCAACAATGAAGTAAGTTAAGGCGAAGTTGGTGGTGATCAGGACTGGGGAGTTCTCATCCGGCTTACCCAGCTCATAGATGCCCTCGGTCACAGTCATCGGCCGCTGCGGATCCGTAAAGATGTTCAGCCGCTCCAGCAGCAGCGAGAACAGGGTTTCGGCAGTAAAGTCAGAGAGCACAATCACAGAGGCGTACTTGGCTATGAACATGCTGGCGATCAGGCTCTCTATTTCCAGATTGGAGGCCATTTCGCAGGGGAAGGCAATGGTGGGGAAGCCTACGGACTTATTCTTGGCTCGCAGGGCTGCCCTGCGGATGCCCACCTGATCCTGAAAGCATTGCTTGATTTCCCTGGAGCCACTGTCCAGAACCAAGTCCTTGAGGCCCATCTCGGTCAATTTATCTGTCAGCTCTGGCAGCTTGTCCACAGACTCGGCCTTGACTGCCAAAGGCAGATCATTGTCCTTGGCCAACTGGCCGAAATCCTCTATATTGTTCTCATTCGCTGCATAGATCAGGGGGCGTTTGAAGCCGCAGGCCTCAATCCCGGCCTGCATGACGTCCTTGTCCTCGCTCATCAGGATCAGATTGAACTCCGAGCTCTCTGCAATAAGCTTGGCTTTGGCCGCAAAAGCCTCCTTGTCCTGGTTGGCGTCCTTGAGGGCCACCATCTCAGGCCTTAGATTGTAGCCTACCCTCTCGAACTGAAAAGCATTCCAAACTTTCAGCTTGTTTTTGACGTCTTCTTCATCATGGTCAGAGGCTATAACTGCAGCCAGTGCCGGGGGATTATAGAAGGTTTTCTCGTGGCGGTATTCCACTAATTCTCCGCCCACTGTTTTAGCTCTGACTCCTTTGCCCACCTTGACCGGTCTGATAGGCGGGGCAGAGGCTTCAGCCAGCTTCTCCCTGGCTTCATCAGAGACGTAGGGACAATCGTCCAGCTCCGCCTTGCCTGCTGCCAGATTCATGGCAAAGGCCAGGCAGGTGGCAGCCCCACACTCCTTGCAGTTGGTCTGCGGAAGCAGTTTGAAAATCTGAATTCCTGTCAATCCCATATATTACTCCTTTTCCTAGGTATGTAGTCTGCGGCTTGCAGGGATTTTTCTCTGAAAAGTTGCACAGGCTTAAAGATCAGGCCCGAACCTGCATTGTAGGCCCGGGCCTGGACATTATCTCTTAAACCTTAGCCCATAATAGGCTCCAGCTCCAAGGCCGGATGCTTCTTCTCCTTCAAAAAGGGCATGATCTCGTCCTCGGTGGTGCCCACGGTTTCGTCCGCGATCTTGTCGTAAAGATCAGGATAGCCAAGCTCTTTGGCCCTTGCATCCAACCTGTCCTTGATCTCCTCCTTGAGGCCTTTGGGCATCCAGACTATGCGCAGCAGCCCGCCTTCCTCCAAGTCGCTGGGACCTTCAGCACGGATGAACTTGCGCTGGGTGATGTTGAACTTGGAGTGGCCAACAAAACCCGGGCTCTGGGCACCGCCGCCCACGGTCCCGGCCAGGGTGGTAAAGCGCATGCCGCAGGGGGTGTCCCCTGTATAGTCCCTGTGCACGGTCATGACCCCATTGCAGGAGGGCAAAACAGCAGCCACGCATTCGCAGCAGCCACAGGTGGTCATGGGATCGTGCACAATGGAGTAGAAGTTGTAGTGGGTGACCCCGCCCTTGGAGGCCTTGTACACAAAGTCATTGACCCCTTTCCATTGACCGCGTCTGGTATCCAGACATTCGCCTTTTTCCACGGGCTGGTTGGGTCCAGTGGGGTTGATCTCAAAGGAGGCCCGGCAGTCCATCCAGTTATAGGCCCCGCAGAGCCCGGTTCGCTCAGGGCTCACGGTGCAGACGTGGTTGGGAGCGAAGGACTGGCACAGGGTGCAGGAGTAGTAGGTCTCCACATTCTCGTCGCGCATGTTCTCAACGCGCTCGTCGCGGGATTTGTACTCTTTCCTGGCCCATTCGGTGAGCTTGTCCACATCTTCCTGCTTGGTATACAGAGTGACCTGGACCTTGTCCAGGATCTTGCCGAAATCCTGGTGGAACTTGGCGTGCAGGACCACCCCGATATCCTTCAGGGTGAAGCCCTTTTCCACTGCAGCCTTACCCACCCGGATCCAGGAGATATCCCTCTGCCCGATGTGCATCACGCCCTGGATGTAGTTGCAGAGGTGGTGGATTTGCCTTTCCAGGATAGGCTCGAAGTCCTCCTGGAATTCTCTGCCAGCTACCTGGACAAAGATACCCAGGGGCAAGGTGGCTCCTTCCTTGACATCAGAGATGTCCGGGCCTACGACTTCCACTTTGCCGTCCTCGATCTGGTTCATGTCAGCCATTTTGGTCAGTTCAGTGCATTGGGTCTTGCCTCCGCCCATCTGCATGAACAGGTCTGCCTTGCGGATGCGCTCTCCTTCATAGGCAGGACCGAAGGCGCAGGGTATGTCAATCTGGGTCACGGTGACCTTGAGGCCCCTGACCTCAATGGATTTGGCCACCAGCTGATCGTGGGGTACATTGCCCACCACGTGCTCGTAGGTGCAGACCCCTGTGGGCAGGATTTCCGGGATATCAGTGTCTGCGATAGTGGGGAAGCCCCAGTTCACGCAGCCTGCAGCAGCTGCTGCCCATTCTGCGTTGACCTCGCCCAGGGCGTTGACAAAGGCGAATATCCGGTTCTTGTTGTACAAAAGCAGCTTCTTGTAGTCGCCGGGCTCCAGGCCGCCGAAGGCCATGGCTGCCCTGTTGGCAAAACCCAGGGCAAATACGGCGGAGGAGATATCCGGACCAAAGGGCACAATCCTGGTGTTCCAGCCGATCTGGACTCCTGCCTGCAACAGCTGTTCTGCGCAGGTGGTGCCAAATTGATTCGCTGCCAGAAAGATATACAGACCCTTTTGCTGATAGTCCTCCACGATCATTTTGGCTGTTTCTGGGTCCGGAGCCGCGCCTACAATAGCGGCAAATCCCGGGGCGGAACCATCCACGAACTCCACGCCCCTTTTGCGGAAGACCACGTCATCTGCAGCACCCAGCCAGATTTTGCCCTGGTCTTCATCGATCTCTTCAGAATGAAAGTAAAAGTCGGGTTGTTCCAGGTAGCGAAGGGCCTCCTGGATCTCAAACGCGAACAATGTGGCCATGCCAGCGTCCAGCAAGGGCCCGAGATAAGGAACATGATTCACAGATTTCAGATGTGGGGGCAAAAGCCCTTTACAGAAATCCAGGGGCTTTTGCATGTCTTCCAGGGTTTCCACCTTGTGTCCGGTCAAGGAATATATGACAGGCAGATAATAGGCAGTGTTGGGAAACCCTACCTCGGTGCTGGCGCTGTACGTTTCCAAGGCCTTTTTGTACTGGCCCTCAGCCTTAGAAATCACGTTGTATGCGCCTTGTATGGCAGCGAAGGCAACTAATTTGGACATATTCTACTCCCCTTTTTTTAAGGTTTTGTGTTGATCCAGATGGAATGCTGAAAATGTTATTTTGCTGACCTATGATGGATATGATCCAGTAAGAGCAAGATTTTTTCAGAAACACCCTCAGGCAGCTCCTCAGGTACATTAGCCTCAGTCTTCTTGTCTGCCTGTTTTTGTTGCTTTTGTACCTTCTGCCTGATTTGTTTTTCGTCTTCTTCTAACTTCGCTTTGGCCTCAGCCTCCTTCCTGACCTTTTCCTCAGCTTCACGTTTAGCTTTTTCCTCGGCTTCCTTTTTGGCCTTTTCTTCAGCCTCTCGCTTAGCTTTCTCTTCAGCTTCTGCCTTGGCTTTGGCCTCTGCTTCAGCTTTGGCCTTTTCTTCAGCCTCGGCCTTGGCCTTTTCCTCGGCGCTTAGCTCTGCTTTGGCTTCAGGCTGGGGCTTCTCCTGCTCAGGTTTGGCCTCTTTTGCCGCTGGTTTGGCTTCTGTCTCGGGCTCAGGCTTAGCCTCAGCTTTGGGCTCGGGCTTCTCTTCTGCCTTAGGCTTGGCTTCAGCTGCAGGCTTTTCTTCGGCCTTAGGCTTGGCTTCAGCCGCAGGCTTTTCTTCCTTTTTCTCCGCCTTCTTGGCCGCAGGCTTCTTTTCCTCCTCTATGGTCAGGTCAGGCTCAGGAGCCAAGGAGGCATAATCAATTTCAGTATCAGCCAGGAGCTTGTTAATGCCGGATATATCCTGGGCCTGGCCGCCGTCCACCAGCAGGTCGATAAAGCTGCGCACCATGCGAACCGCTTCTGGATGGCGCATGATCAGCAGATCCGAGCCTGCCATAAGATAGGCCACGGCCCCCACAGTTTCCATGAGGATGGCTCTTCTTTCAGGGTCTCCCAGAAGCTGATTCTCTTCCACAGGCTGCTTGGCTTCCTTGCTCCTCCAGATCTCGTTGCCCAGATTGTTGATAATGGGCTGTTGCAGCTTGTCGTCCCCAAAGGTCAAAGCTGCAAGTTTAATCCTCTCCATGACCGAGTATGCATACTCCAGCCCATAGCCCAGCCCGCCGGTGGTGGGGTCTATAATCACCTTGTCCAGGGAAACCCCTAGATTTTCAAGAAGAATATTTACTTGCTTGGCCAGGTTTACGTCAATTGGGGAGGAGGAGATAGCGGTGTGCTTATAGCCCATGACTGCTGCGCCTATAGCCTTATGATTGGCATCCTCTATAGGGCCAATCACAAGGTTCTTGCCGTCGAAGGCCTCTGCAACCTTTTTGAGTACCTGGGCATCCTTATCCACATTGGCTGTACCCCAGATGACCAAGGGCACGTCAATGGCTTCTAGGATGTTCTGCACTGTGGAAACAGCCTGATCTGCGCTGGTATCATGGGTATTTGGATCTGTACTCTTTAGCTGCAGGGTGACCAAGTCTGCCCCGTATTCTTCTACGCATTTTTTGGCCGAGGCAGCCGGGTCTCCCAGGCAGTCCTTGAAGGGGGCTGTCACCCACTCCGGCCATTCTTCCGGCTCCATATCCCAGATCTCCATGGCGATCTTGGGCTTGTTGGGCATCTCCCCTTCGAAATCATAGAATGGCAGGCAACTTTCTCCGCCAATGGTGACAGCCTTGTCACCCTGACCCAAAGTCACCTTTTTGATACTGCCGGAATAGCTTTCTTTCACCATTTCAAAGCCCATATGCACTCCTTATTGATTGAAATTAATGCCAATGTGCATGGTCCTTAAACATAATCGCCAGTTGATTCTTACCTCCTAGCTTGGTTTGCTGTCTTGTTTGCCCCGCTTCCAGCCCAAGGTCCCTTCTTGGTTTAAGCCGGATACCTCGTTGACCTGCGTATAGGGTTGGGACTTGTCACCAAAAAGATCCCTTTTGGTTTTGGCAACAATCTCCTGACTTTCTGAATATATGTAAGAGTTGTTTTTAAATCTTAGGGAACAAAGCTCTTTGATTCAATTTTTTCTCTAAAATAAATAACTTCTCCGTAGCTGTAAATTTGGCCTTTGTCAACAAGGTATACTTTAAAGTGTGATTTTGTCGAAGCAAAGACATAGACTCCTCAAAGCAGAGCCATATCTGCAGCCCAACATTGAGCACACGGGAATGCTTCAATAAAGATCTTAGTGCTACTAATTGCTTGTTGTTGTTATTTTATGAATATTTTAGTTTAATAAATGTTACTTATTTCTGCGCACCTTGCTCTTGCTGCACTTTTTTTCGTTCCTGCATTCGTTGCTGCAGCCTGGGGAACTGGTCCAGGTCGGTATGGGGCAGGAACAAGGAAGCTACATAATTGTCCATATAGGAGGAGGTCTCGGAGAACTCGAAGTTGGTCATCTTTTTGGTGACCTCCACCACATCCTTGCGCAAGTGGTTGTTTAAAGAGCTCATCTTGGAGCCCATCAGGGAGCCGTTGCCCACATAGACGATCTTCTCCGGATCCATCTCTGGGAGCAGTCCTATGGTCATGGCTTTTTCCAGGTCTATATAGCTGCCGAAACCTCCGGCAATGATAATCTTGTCCAGGTCAGACATGCTGAGGCCCACTTCATTGAGCAGGGTCATGCAGCCGCTGTATATGGCGCCCTTGGCCCGGATCAGATTGTCTATGTCCGGCTCCTGCAGGGTGACATCCCGGCCCAGATCGGTATCCTCGGCCCAAGCCAAGACAAATTCGTAAATATCATTGTTGTTTCTGATTCTGGGAGTATCCAGTTCCCTGTTGAACTTGCCCTGGTTGTCTATGATGCCCATCTCGAACATGGTGGCCACCATGGTTATCAGGCCTGAGCCGCAGATCCCGATGGGCTTCTCCTGGCCGATAGTCAAAAGCATGGGCTCCAGGGTCACCGGATCCACGGAGAAGTCCTCAATGGCTCCCTTTTCAGCCCGGACCCCAAACTTCATGCCTCCGCCTTCGAAAGCCGGCCCTGCTGAGCAGGCAGCGCAGGCCATCCAGTCCTTGTTGCCGATCACGATCTCTGCATTAGTGCCGATGTCCATATATAAGGTGATCTCTTCCGCCCTGTACATGAGCGAGCCCATGACTCCGGCTACTATATCCCCACCTACGTAACTGGACACAGCAGGGAAGGCCAGGGCCAGGACATGACGATCCAGGTCGAATCCCAGTTCCTGGGCCCGCAGGGGGGGGAACATGGTGCAGGTAGGCACATATGGGGATCTGCGGATGTACTTGGGGTTCAGCATGAGCAGGAGCTGAGTCATGGTAGTGTTCCCAGCCAAGGTTAGGGTGGAGATGTGTTCCGGGCTGATCCCCGCCTTGCTGATGATCTTTTTGATCACGCTGTTTGCGGTCTTGAGCACGGCCTGATTTAGCTCCTGCAGGCCATTGCCCTTCTCGGCATAGACAATCCTGCTGATGATGTCCTCCCCGTAGCTCATCTGGGCATTGAAATCCCCGTACTCAGACAGGACCTGTCCGCTGTTCAGATCCAGGATCTGGCCAAAGACAGTGGTGGTGCCCACATCCATGGCTACTGCGTAGTTCTGGTCTGTGCTGTCTCCAGGATGGACATTGATAATTCCGGTCTTGTTGCCCTCATGCACAGGCCTGGCCAGGGTGGCAGTGACATGGAAGTCCTGCTGGCGCAGCACATCTGTAATATTCCTGATGACCTGCAGATCTACCTCTAGCTTGTGCTCATCGTGTTTGAGCTTCAGGAAGTTGATGAGCCTGGTTACGTCCGAGGAGTTGTCCATGCTGGTGGGCTCAGGCAGCTGCAGGAATTTCTTTTCCACCGGGGTCAGGAACAGGCCCTTTTCTTTGAAGTCCGAGAGATCCACCTGCTTGATTTTTGCAGTCCTGCGCGGAGTGGGAGGCATGTTCAGCACACTGGCGTCCAGCTCGGATTCTACAGGCACCCGGATATTGACATCGCCCTGCACAGAGGATTGGCAGGCCAGTCTATATCCCTGGTCCACATCCTCCTGGCTCAGTTTTTCATTGATACCGCCCTGGACTTCTCCTGCTTCGATTTTCACCCTGCATTTGCCGCAGACCCCCTTTCCTCCACAGGAGGCGTTTATATGGACCCCTGCATCCAGGGCAGCCCGGATCAGATTTTGGCCTTTAGGGACCTTTATTTCCCTTTCGTGGGGAAAAAATTTGACATTGAATTTGGCCATGGCAGTAACCTCCTCAATTGTTTTCCTGTTCAAAATCCAAAGAGCTGCAGCAGCTTAAGCCGGATTCAGGTCTTCAGCGCAGCAGTTTCTGCACTGAAGGGAACAGGGACTTTTCAGTGTGGGGCAAAAATTTTGCAGCACTGAACCTGTTCATGAAATCCTGGTTCACATTCAGCTCCAAGTAAGTGATTTTATTTTCAATTTCCGTTAGTTCCCCCAGTGATCCAGGCTGCAGCAGGAACTTGGCGCAGCCCTCCAGAGAACTGTTGCCCAGGGGCTCAAAGCGCTCCAAGGACAAATCAGGCAGCATGCCGATAGTAATGGCGGAGACCGGGTCTATCAGATTGCCGAAGGCTCCGGCTACATAAAAAGTGCTGATGTCCTCAAGGCTGACTCCCACACTGGAGGTCAGGGTTTCCAGAATGGTATACATGGCTGCCTTGGAACGGATCAGGCTGTCCAGCTCTGCCTGGCCCAGTAAAAGTTCCTGGCCGTCCCTGGTTTGGGAGGCATCAGCCAAAAGAAGGTACAGATTATCTCCCCTGCGTACAAGGCACTCAGGACAGCTATCAGCTACAAACTTGCCCCTGAAGTCCAACAGTCCGGCCAGAAAAAGCTGGGCAGCCAGATCGATCATACCAGAGCCGCAAATGCCCGCAGGGGGCAGCCCGTCGATAGTATGCAACTCGAATTCCAGGCTCTCAGGGTCTATTTTTACCCGGTCTATGATCCCTGGGCCAGCCTGTTTGCCGATTTCGCTGACCCCGCCCTCCAGAGCAGGGCCTGCTGCCCCGGCGCAGGCGATGAGCCAGTCCTGGTTGCCCAGAACCACTTCCGCGTTGGTGCCCACATCCACCAGGATGGAGATTTCCTGCTTTGTATGCATTCCGGAGTAAAGGATCCCTGCAAACAAATCCCCGCCGAAGTAGCTGCCCGCATTGGGGAAACAAAATATTCCAGCTCGAGGGTTGATTTCTAGGTTAGCCAACTCCTTGACCTTTATGGGCTCGGGTCTGTTCCAAACCGGGATGTAGGGTTCCCGGATCATCCAGTATGTGGATAGGTTGAGGAAAAAATGGGTCATGGCTGTGTTTCCAGCCAGGGCCAGGCAATAAATCCTCTGTGTCTCCAATCCGACAGAGCTGCACACATCCTGTGCTGCCTGGGCCAAGCCCTGCAAGAGTACCCTTTGCAGGTTTTGGCTGCTTTCAGGCTGGGAAGCATAATGGATGCGGGTTAGAATATCCGGTCCAAATTCTGCCTGGGGGTTGGGAAAGCTTTGTTCAGCAAGGAACTCTTTGTTGTTTAGATCCAGCAGGCGCAAGGTAAAACTGGTAGTACCCAGATCCACAGCCAGCCCCAGATATCTGCTGTTTTGGTTTAAACCCTCTACTTCCAAAAGGAGGCAATTGTTCCTTCCTGCCAGCAGGGCACAGGAAACTTGGAACTCGTTTTGGCGCAGTATGCCAGGTAGTTTTCGCAGCAGGGGCAGATCAATATGTACAGAATCCAAGCCCGCATCTTTTTTTAAGGCCAGCTGCAGACGTTCAGCATCTGCTGAGTTGTCTGCAAAAGAGGGCTTGGGTAGCAAAATCTCCTGGACCCAAGAATCAAGATCTAAGTACATATTTTGATTGTACATATCAGTTGGTTTTCAGTTTGCCCAATAGGGTGATCCAGTTCTCCTGTCTGGACCAGGTCCATAGACTGTCCAGCCCAGGGAGTTGGTCCAAAATGCTGCGCAGCTCCAGACCCTGGGTGCCCAATAGGCCAGAGAGGATAAACCACTTCTTGTTCTGCAGGCTTTTGGAACGGACAATCCCTTGTAAAACCTGGAAATGGATGTTGGCCAGCAAGATGTCCGCTGCCTGGCTGGCGTAGTCCTGAGCCCTGGCCTGCAGTACCAATACCCTGTCTTGAAGCTGGTTGAGGCAAACATTTTTCCGAGCAGTGGAAGCAGCTAAGGGATTCAAGTCCAGGGCAAGGACAGGTCCACATCCTACCCGGGCTGCAGCCAGGGCCAGCACTCCACTGCCAGTGCCCAGATCCAAAACACTGGGTTGTTCCTCTTTCCGCAGTATCCATTCCAGGGCCTGCAGGCAGGACCTGGTGGTTTGATGCTGGCCTGAGCCGAAAACCAAACCGGGGTCCAGGAGGATATCCTTTGTTGCTACAGCCTTTTCAGCATCCCAGGCTGGAATGATCCGCCAGTCTGCTGCCTGGAAGGTTTGCATCTCATGACCTAACCATTCGGTATAGCTCATTTGAAAGCTGTCTTTGAGGCTAAGCCAAGGGTATGTCTGTAAAAGGCCCTGTATACGTTCCCTGGCTGAGGCTCGGAAAAAGATAAAGCTCAAATCGTCCTCAATCCAGGTACCCAGATAATCTGGTTCATTTTTGAAGGTTGTCCAGGGATCCACTTTGCCCTGCAGATAATAGATAAAAAGCTCTTGTGCAGGAGATCTTCGTTTGCGCTGCACAGGACCTTTCCTTGACCTGGAGAGTTTACCGTGTTGGGTTCTAGAGTACAGCAT
>CAZBUB010000009.1:0-63867 GCA_964494985.1 uncultured Desulfohalobiaceae bacterium
TTGTCCTGAAAATTGTCCTGAACGTCCAGCGTAACCGGACGGCTTTGGAGCGCCAGCAGAAAAGCCGGTCCGCGTTGAAGCTGTTGTTACATGGATGTGGTTCATATGTACTGGCGTAGATCTTTTCCCAGCTCTGGTACTTGTCCTTTGTGGAGAATAAAAGAACCTTTGTAATTATTCAGCACCAGTTGCGCCAGAAACCTGGATGCTGATAAGGCCTGGATCCGGGGGTTCTGCCAACAGAGCGTCCGGCACCTACTTTCATATTATACGCCAACTCTAATATTTTAAGTGAAAAGTATCAGCAAAAGTAGGTGCCGGATCTGAGCGACTTAGAATGCGTTAATCAAAACTATGCAACCCTTATCACCCTAAGAGTCAGCCATGAACTGAACGTATAAAATGTTCAATAGGGCCAAAATCAGGATTTTGATTTACGCATTCTTTGGAGCGAGTTTTTTGCGTCCTGTTGGCAAGACCCCCGGATCACTGGACATGATGTTGTTATTATGGTGAACAGTTACGAACCTTTGTGCATTCTCTGATCTTTATCTGTCAAATTCAAAGACACCCAAATCCATAGCCTTGAGTTGTTGAATGAATTTCTGATCAAAGGATGCTACGACAGCCCGCTTCATGGTCATGGCCAGATCAGCAAGCACGGCATCTCCAAAATGAATTATAGGATCAGGCCAGCAGGTAAAAAGCTGTTTGAAATGTATTTCGTGAACAATCTCAACCCCTGGCATATTCACGAAATCAGACAGCAGCATCCTGATGCGGCTTTGAGAGATCTTGTAAATCCCTTCAAATACATAAACGAGCTCGGTTACAACATGCTGGTGACAAAAAAGAGCAATCTTTAAATTCGCTGCAGATTGCAGCAGTTCTGCTGCCAGTTCTTGCTGCTGGAGGTTGCGGTCGGTGAGAAAGGAAATGAGTACATTGGTGTCAATAATGACCTGTTTCACCGATATTTCTCCAAATGAGCATCCCAGGCCACGTGAATATCTGCTTCGATATTCCCTTGCCCGACATGAATGCTGTTTTGATGCTCCAAAAAGGCATTTTTGCCAGTTTCAATAATCACTTTCCCCCCTTCCAGCTTCCACTCCAGTGTATCCTGCATGCTCAGTCCAAGGTATTCGCGAACTGCTTTGGGAATTGTGGTTTGAAACTTTGAGGTTATGGTAGATCTCATACTCACCTCCGGCTTCAAATTCTTACAGGAAAAGGTTAGTGTAAGGAGCGGCTTGTGTCAAGGCAGTCCGCATGAACCTAATGTCAAAAATGAATCTGTGCCTCTGCAAGCCTTCCAGCACCGAATCAGTGATCATAGCCATGGCAAAATCTGACCTTTTTTGCGGAAGCATTACCTAAAAAAAGAGGCTCTTCACACAAATCTGTGCAAAATTTGAGGCTCAGGCAGTCCAGCCATGCAGTGGTATAGATTCCGGATGTAGTTCTTGGCTGAGCGGAACCCGTAAGCCCTGTGGCTTATCATCTTGGCCTTGTTGTTGAGGCCTTCGACCGAGCCGTTATTGAGCTTTTCAGGATAAAAGTCCTGGGAAGTGGCCATCCAAGCCTTGACCAGAGTGGCCACAGCACAATTAAGTTATTCATTTACAATCCAGCGACACTTTCTGTATCAACCACGTCATTCCGGCGAAGCTTGTCCCGGACCCAGATCCGGGAGCCGGAACTTAGGCAAAGAGCTGGATCCCCGATCAAGTCTGGAATGACGGTAAGAAGGCTAAACTTAGATAATAAAAGTTCCGTTGGAGTATTATGTGGTTGGGAGGAAATCCTCTTCATGCAGCAGGTGCGGCTACTGCCTGTGCCCGCACTCCGGGCAGAACTTGCAGTCCTGCAACAGGATATGCTCTCCGCAATTTGCACATGTGGCAGGCACAGGCCCCAGCTCCACCAGGAGCTCGCCTTCCTTGACCGGGACCATCTTCTTGTCCCCTTGGTAATCCGCCATCTTGACCACTCTTTTGACTACTCCGTCTACAGGGGAGTGCACTGACTTTTCCTGTTTCATGATGGAGATATTGAACAGCTCTTCCCCTTTCTTGACCTTATCCCCGGGCTGGACATGCATCACCCATAGATCTGCAGTATTGGGCGAGCCCACATGATAGGGGTTGCCTGGATCAGCCATTTCCAGGGCCTCGGATGCAGTTCCCATGGCCTCCTGGACCTTGAACTGGCAGGTAAAGAACTCCGAGTCCAGGGAGTAGCGGACCACGCTCATGCCGTTGGCATCCGGAGCGGAGATGTCCACTATGCTCAGAAAATGGGGTTTGCCGTTTGTATCCTCAAAATGGATCTCCTCTCCAGGCACAAGACCTTCGAACCAGACATCCAGGGGCAGCTGATTGGGGTCGCTGTACTCATGCCTGAACTGGATGCACTTCAGGGCGTCGCCTGGGTGGTTCAGATACAGGGCCAGCTCTTCCCGGGTGGGATCCCGGCCTATGCTTTGGGCCAGGCTCTGCTCCTCTTTGGAGATATCAATGTCCTCCAGGTTGGCCAGGGGGGAGTCCTCGGTCCTGGAGTCCAGGGCCTGTTGGTAATGCTCCCCAAAGGCGCTCTGGTAGACCCAGTCCGGAGGGAAGCCCAGGGGCAGACGTCCGAACTTGCCCAGCAGCAGGTCCCGGAAGGCATCGTTTGAATGCCTGTAGATCTCCAGCCGGTCCTGTTTGGTCTGCTCGTCCAGCTCGTTTTCCGGTCTGCTGACCACCTGCTCCAGGACATCCAGCAGGTGGCGCACTCCTTTCTCCCCTTTTTCCTTGTGCACGTTGCTGACTGCCAGGAAGGCAGTATTCCAGGTGATCTGGGATCCAGGGGTAACGTCGTGGTAGCGAACTATCTTGCGGATTCCGGCCAGAAAGCGCAGCATATAGGGCAGCAGATGTATATAGCCCTGCTTCATGGCCCCTTCCTGGGAGGATGAGGTCGCGCCCCCAGGCATGCCGTGCTGCACCACGTCGTAATCGATGCCCTGGAAGTAGGGAGCTGTGTACTTGTCGTAATAGGGCATGATCTGCTTGAGGACAAAGTTGCAGTTGCGGATCATGTCCTTGTTCAGGTTGGTCTTCAGGCCCAGTTCCTCGATATAGGCAGCGGTGGAAAGCACCTCCCCCTGGCCGTACCAGCGCACCGAGGCCCCGATCCCGGTATCCACAATATGGGCCCCGGCCCTGGCAGCCTCGGCCACTGCGGGCACGAACAGGCCGTCAGTGCAGTGGCGGTGGTAATGCACTATGAGCTCAGGATACTTGCTGCGGATGCGGCCCACCAGCTGGTGGATGAACCAGGGCGGGCAGACCCCTGCCATATCTTTGAGGCCCAGGATGAACTTGCCCAGGACCTTGTCCCGGGGCATGGCAGAGGCCCGGCTCATAAGGCTGACGATTTCCTCCACCAGGCTCATGTAGTGCTGGATGTCAAAGCCCTGGGCAAATGATAGAGATATGGCAGGCTCGAAGATGTTCTTCTTGTGGCTCATGGCTACCTGGGCAAAGGGCAGCATGTTCTCCATGTGATTCAGAAAGTCGAAGCAGCGGATAACGTCGTAGTCCTCGCAGATCATCTCCCCGGTGAGGCGCATGATGTTCTTGGGCTGGGGCTTGTAGCCCAGGACGTTTGTAGAGCGGATGAGGATCTGCTTCAGGGTGCCTGGGGCAAACTGATTCCACTCCCTGGCCTCGGTAAAGGGATAGGTCATATTGGCCATCATGGCCACGTGGAAGTGGGCCCCGCCCCCGTTTTCCAGGGAAAAGAAGCCGCATTTGTCCAGGTAGGGCCCTATCAGCCTGTCCTCGGCCAGGCGGAACCTGTTCCCAGAGTTGGACTGGGTGATGTCCCGGGTGGTGGTGTCAGTAAAGTGCACATGATCTGTGTCCCGGATAAAATCCAGGACCGCGTCCCGGTCTCCCCTGGGATATGGATATTCATAACAGTCATGTTCCAGGGCAGGCAGAACCGGCTCTATGCGGCCTAGCCTCTTGTCCTGCAGGCCCCTGTATTCCCCTAGCTGCAGATAAGGATTGTAGCCCCTGGCAGAGATCTCTGCCACCAGGCGGGATAGTCGCAAGGATTCCGGCTCCTGATCTCGATAGAGCATGAGCTCGGGAGTATTGGCCACAAAATTGGTGTCGTAGTCCCCGCTGCGGAACTGAGCATTGGCCATGACCTTGCGGTGGAAAGGAATAGTGGTCTTGACCCCGCCCACGATGTATTCGTTCAGGGCCCTTTGCATAGTGCTTAAGGTCTTGTCCCAGCTTTTGCCGTAGGTGATGAGCAGGGATGCGGCTGAGTCGTACTGGGAAGGGAACTGATAGCCGTCGCTGATGCAGGAATCTACCCTGACTCCCTGTCCCCCTGGGGATTGGTAGCGGGTGATTAAGCCAGTGTTGGGGGCGAAGTCCTGCTGGGGGTCCTCGCAGTTGATGCGCACCTGCATGGCATGGTTGGCAGGGACAGTATCCTGTGCGTTGAACCTGAGCTGGGAGCCAAAGGCGACGGCGATCTGCTCCTCCACCAGATCCACCCCATAGCGGCACTCCGTGATCCCATGCTCCACTTGCAGCCGGGTGTTGACCTCTATCAGATAGGGATTGCCCTGCATGTCCACCAGGAACTCCACTGTGCACAGGGTGTGGTAACCTACTTCTTGAACCAGCCTGCGGGCGTAGTCCTTGAGCTCTTCCCGCAGTTTTTCGCTCATCACTGACCAGGGAGAAGGGCTGATCTCTACCAGCTTCTGGTGGTTGCGCTGCAGGGTGCAGTCCCGCTCGTCAAAGGCGAAGACGTTGCCGTGCTTGTCAGCGGCAACCTGGATCTCAATGTGCCTGACCGAGGTCAGCAGCTTCTCCACATATAGGCGGGGATTGCCGAAGGAGGCCTGGGCCAGGGCCGAGGCCTTGGCATAAGCCCTTTCCAGATCTTCTTCCTTGTAGACTTCGTAGATGCCTCGGCCGCCTCCGCCGCCTTCGGCCTTGAGCATAATGGGAAAGCCTATGGCATAAGCCATATCTATGGCCTCCTCCACACTCACTGCGCCCT
This sequence comes from uncultured Desulfohalobiaceae bacterium, assembly GCA_964494985.1. Taxonomy (GTDB): domain Bacteria; phylum Desulfobacterota; class Desulfovibrionia; order Desulfovibrionales; family Desulfothermaceae; genus CAZBUB01. Next base: position 5,074 of record CAZBUB010000009.1, read on the forward strand.
CTGAGCCGGGAACTACAGGAACGTCCACCTTTTTGGCCAGCTCCCTGACAGCTACCTTGTTGCCCAGGATCTGCATGGGCTCGTTGTCCGGGCCAATAAACACCAGCCCGGCCTCCCGGCACTGAGAGGGGAAGGAGCAGTCCTCCGAAATAAAGCCCCATCCTGGATGTATAGCCGAGACTCCCATGGCTATTGCCCTGGAAATGATCTTTTGCATATCCAGGTAGGACCTGGGATCCTCCCCAAGGAGCAGCAGCTCATGGGCTCCATAGGTAAATGGAGCGGTTTTGTCCACGTCAGTGGCAGTCATGACCGGGATGGCATTGAAAACCTCGCAAATGGAACGGGCCACCCGCCTGGCTGGGATGCCGCGGTTGGCGACCAGGATCTTTTGACCCTCAAGCTCTTTTGCCACCTGTTGGAAACTTTTAGCTCTCATGCTTTGTATTCCTTCCTTGTGAAGTCTCGTCTACTGGGAATTTTGCATATATACTTCCGGAGTTGATATGCTCTGGCCTGCCTTTGCAATCCAGAATGAGGCCCCCTTTTGCATCCAGGCCCAGCAGATAGCCGCATACAGCTCTGGACGGGGTCTGCACGGTTACCTTGCGATGCAAAAGCCACAAATAGGAGCGAACCTCGCTGACAAAGCCCGAAACTGAAAAATCGGCAATTGTGTGAACATACCAGAGATGTGTCCAATACAAGAGCTCAGCCCAGGCCTGCAATGGTTCTGCTTCCGGCCATACCTGGCGCAAGTCGCCGGGCGGGACCAGTCTGCTGTCCCTGGTCTGCTCCAAACGCGGTGCGACCTGGAGGTTAATGCCTATTCCGGCAATTACAGCCCCTGGCTTGTGCTCGATAAGCAGTCCTGCGATCTTGCGCCCTTCCAGCAGCAGATCATTGGGCCATTTCAGCTGGACCTGAATTCTCTTGCGTCTTAGGGCCTGCAGCAGGCAGTAGGCTACAAGCAGGCTCAAAAGCTCCCCAGCCGATGCGTCTTCAGGCTCAGCCAGGCGCAGGGCGGCATAAATATTTCCGGCTGGAGAAGCCCATTGCCTGCGCATTCTTCCCCTGCCCGAGGATTGCTCCAGGCACAGAACAGAATCGCCAGGCAGAAAGCGTCCCTGCTTTTCCAGCTGCCAGGCCAGATCCAGGCTGGAATTGCAACTGGGATGTACCGCTATCCGAAAGTCCTTCCAGAACCGTCCAAAAGGCCAGGGGTTTTTCGGATCGGCTGCTTCGACAATGCCCTGCCCTGCAGGCAGAAGATGTGCAAGGCTGTAAATATGCATAGCAATTGCACCAAGGTCAAATAAAAAATACCGGCCTTATCCAGCCCATTTAGGGTATTGTTCTGAGTATTGTTCTGAAGCCACGATTGGCCACCGCAATTGCTCTGCAGGCTGTCACCACAATTAAGCCAAACATTTTTGCATGTAGCGTATCCGTTCAGGAGTGCTAACAGCTTGAGCATAACCCGTCATTGCGAGGAGTCTTCGACGAATCAATCTCCAGAAATACAGATCAATGAAGGACACAAGATGTATCCTCCCTGAATGCTTACCATGTAGCCCCCCAGGTAGCTAAGCAGAGGTTCTCTACGCACAAAAATCCATTACAGAGACTGGGCCTGGAGCAAATACAACTAGATGCAAGCGTCTTTGGAGGGCCAAAGGTGAAAGTGTTGAACTTTAGAACTGCGAGTGGAGGGAGCCAATAAAAAATGCCTCTGCAAGCACCGCCTTCAAAGGCATTTTGTGTCCGCTTTTTGTGTAAGGAACAAATCTGCTACTTTTCAATGAACCTGCTCAGATACCTATCACCTAATGTAACTCCCCAACCCTTTTGGCCACCTCTTCTGAATCGTTCTCCGGATTGTTCACCTCCAGCCCCACCTGATATATCTGCAGCTCCATACTGCCCACAGGCTCCAGCAAGGGTTGCATGGGCTCTGGATCCTGCTGGCTGCGATCCAGCCACAGATCGAAATGCTCCTGGCTGATTATGACAGGCATCCGGTCGTGCAGCTCCTGCACAGCCTCGTTGGCCCTGGTGGTCACAATGGCGCAGGAGTTTATGCCCTGCCCTGCCTCTTTATCCTCCCAGCGCTCCCAAATCCCGGCAAAGACAAAGAGCTCTTGGTTCCTGGGCCTGACGCAGAAGGGCTGCTTAGCCCCCTGCCCTCTTTTCTTCCACTCGAAAAAGCAACTGGCCGGGATTAGGCAGCGCCGCTTCCTAGCTGCGAACCTGTATGCAGGCTTGTCAAACACGGACTCTGCGCGGGCGTTGATCATCCTGTACCCGCTACTTACCTCCTTGGACCAATGCGGAACCAGCCCCCAGTGCAGCCAGGCTGCCTTGCGCAGCCCATCCTCTGTCTGGCCCACAGCCAGGATCTCCTGGCCTGGGGCGATATTGTACCTGGGAGAGATAGGCAGGCGCAGCTGCACCTGGAAGTGGCTTTCTATTTGTCTGGGTTCTGCCCAAAGGCCGAATCTGCCGCACATATTTTCTTGGCCTTGATCTAGATGCCGGGTACATTCCTCTCCAGCACAGCCAACAACTCCTCCCTCTCCACCGGCTTGGCCAGGTAGTCGTCCATGCCGGCCTCCAGGAACTTCTCCCGGTCCCCGCTCATGGCATAGGCTGTCAGGGCAATGATCGGAATTCTGGCTTTTTGTGATTGGGAAATTGGAGAATTGGAGAACTGGGAAGTTGGGGATAACTGTTTATCTTCTGACATCTGAGCACTGATCTCTGACTCCTGTCCACTGGCCTCTACTTCGCGAATGCGCTGGGTGGCCTCCACCCCATCCATAACAGGCATCTGCACGTCCATAAGCACACAATCAAAGCTCTCCTGAGCCAGCATAGCCAGGGCCTGTTCCCCGTCTTCAGCCAGGCTGACCTGAGCCCCATATTTGTGCAGCAGCCTTTGGATATAGAACTGCGTAGTCTGCTCATCGTCCACCAGGAGCACGTGCAGACTGCTTAAGTCCGTGCCCGCTCTGGCTGGAGCCTCCCGGGCCTTCTGCTGGAGGCCCTCCGGTATCCTGAAAGGCAGGCTGACATAGACAGTTGTGCCTTCGCCCTTCTGGCTCACTATGCATGCATTGCCACCCATGAGATTCAAAAGCCGCTTGACCAGGGGCAGCCCCAGACCAGCACCCTCGAACTGCCTGGTGTAGGGGGAATCCGCATCCCCTGCCTGCCGAAAGATCTCAAACACCATCTCCAGCTTGTCATCTGCAATACCCTGGCCACTGTCTTGCACAATAAACAGCACCCTGCAGGACTTTGGATTGGAGCCGGGAATCTGCGAGACCTCCACCTGCACTTCCCCCTGGCTGGTGTACTTGACCGCATTGCCCACCAGGTTGAACAGGATCTGGGTCAGACGGATATGATCCCCGATAAGGACCCCGGGCACCCCCAAATCCTTATGGATACCCAGGGAGATCCCCTTCTTCGCGCTGGACTGCCTGAAGATATCCTCCACTGACTGCAAGATGTCCCCGAGCTGGAAATGCTCTTCACTCAGCTCCATCCTGCCTGCCTCGATCCTGGACAGATCCAGGATGTCGCTGAGCAGCCTGTTCAGGCGCTCAGTAGATTTCTTGGCCATCTGTAGCCATTCAGCCTGCTCCCCATCCAACTCCGTAGTCTCCAGGAGCTGATGTATGCCCATAACACCATTGAGCGGAGTTCTGATCTCGTGGCTCATATTGGCTAAGAACTCTGACTTGGCCTTGTTGGCAGCCTCTGCCTGCTCCTTGGCCTGAAGCAGCTCCTGCTCAGCCATTTTGCGGTCAGTGATGTCCGAAAAAGAAATTACCACGGAATGGGGCTTGTTTTCTGCGCTCCTGAAAAGGGGCCGGGTATTGATCTTGACCCAGCTTATCTGTTGCTCTGGGTCCATTATGCCCATCACTTCATCGCTGCAGGGCTCACCTGTACGCAAGGTATATGTGGAAGGCAACTCATGAAATGCATACTCGCTGCCATCTTCACGGATGAAGCTAGGCTCGAAAACTTCTGCGCCTTGACCCTTGGCCTGCTCAATGTCCAGCCCCAGCAGCTCTGACGCGGTTTGGTTCCAATGCACGAACCTTCCATGGGCATCTTTCATGACTATTCCTTCTCCCACAGTATCCACAAGAGTGCGGAAAAGATATTCGCTTTCCTTCAGGGCATCTTCTGCTTGTCTACGCTCAGTGTCATCCTCCAGGATTTCCAACACAGAAACGCTTCCGTCTTGGTGCACCAACCTGGTTGCACTGCCTCTGAGGATGCGCCCGAAGGCCTGTAGGTAATACACCATTGGCTGGTCATGATTTTGGCTCAAAATTTGAGGTACTGGACATTCAGAACAAGGAGACTCTTTGCCCAGCTGCTTGTAGCAGACCTTGCCCACAAGATCTCCGAAGGCCCTCTTAGCTGCAAGATTCATGAACTCAATTCGATAATCAGGGTTATCCACAAATACATACTGATTCATGCTGTCAAAGATCTGGAACATGTAGTCCCGTTCTTGTTTTAGCTGAGCCTCAAACTTCTTGGTTTCTGTAACATCTCTTAAGTGCTCTACTATCCTGAACACATCGCCATTTTCGTCAAACACAGGCGAACAGCGGCAATCCAGGTAAATCCCTAGCTCGGGAACATATTTCTCCAGTTGAACAGATGCTCTGCTTTGCTTAGCTTGTTGACTGGCACAAGGGGAACACGGCTCCTCCCGCCCCATAAGTTGGTAACATTTCTTGTCTTGGACTTCTTCCGGCTTTAAACCCAAAAGATTGTATCCTGCCTGATTGTAGCGCTCTATGCTCAAATCAGGATACTGAATAGCAAGGATATCAGGAGTGCCGTTGATAATGGTCTCCAAGAGCTGCTTCTGGTAGCGAAGCTCTTCTTCTACCTGCTTTCGCTCGGTAATATCCGTGCTGAAGCCATAGTAGTACTGGACATTGCCCTCCCGGTCCCGCACCACCTGCATGTTCCTGGAGACCCAGAACTGGGAGCCATCCTTGCGCAGCATGCGGCACTCATGGTTCAACACCTGGTCCTGCTGCAGCAAAAGCCGCTCCAGCTCCTCCCGGTCCCTGGGGTCCGCATACATCTGCCTGGCAATATCCGTGACCGAGCCTATCAGCTCTTCCGGGCTGTCATAGCCGTACATCCGGGCCTGGGCAATGTTTGCGGCCAGGTATCTGCCTTCAGGGGTAGATTTGAAGACACCCACAGGTGCATGCATCAGCATCTGGGAGCATTCCTGGGGAGGGATCCACAATTCTGGCTTGCTGCCGTCCTCCGAAGTATGGATACTCTGGGACATAAAGACTCCTTTTGCAAACCTGGCTAAAAAAGATCAAGGCGGGCTGTGAGCAAAGGATCCAAGGAAGGGAAGATCCTAAAAATTGGCCTGTAGTGTCAAAACTGTGATGCGGATCAGAAAAAGGGGGTTACGAGAACTCGTACCCCCCTAAAAAAATGGTCGGGATGGCAGGATTTGAACCTGCGGCCCCTTGAACCCCATTCAAGTGCGCTTCCAGACTGCGCCACATCCCGTTTGTAATAAAATAAATTATAACTTTGCCCCAATAATGTCAAGGTCGCCTGCCCCTTGCAGCTCAGACATCCACCACGCACTGGGCAACCCATAGCCCCTGCCGCTCTGAGACCTGCAGCTCATTAAAGGTGGCACCTTTGACCTCCACCCCTTGCAGCTCTGGATCCCTGGTGTGATATTCCCCATAGGCCCAGCCCTCCAATTGGAGACCCTGGATCCTGGGCTCAAATCTACAGAAGATAAGGCCTTGAATATCTGCCTGGGTCAAGAGGGAGTTCAGCCAAGCCACAAACAAAGACTCCAGATCATAGCCCTCTGCCCGGACAAATATCTCCTGTCTGGGCCTGAGCTCCTCCACCTTCGGCCTGACCAGGCTGAACATAGCCAAGGCAGACTGGACAAAAGCCTCTTCCAAGCTTTGCCCCCAGCCCCTTATCCCAATATCTGCTCCGTGCTCAAAGGTTTGGAAACCTGCAGTGCCCATTTTGACATCCCCCTGCTTTGCATATAATTTCCAGGAAATCACAATAAAAAATTTCGCCATGCCAGACAACAAACCAGAGATCCTAGCCCCTGCAGGAGGTAAAAACGCTTTCTTGGCAGCCCTGGACGCAGGTGCGGACAGTATATATTGTGGTCTTAAGCATTTCTCAGCCAGAATGCAGGCCGAGAACTTCAGCCTGCAGGAGCTCTCCTGCCTCAGCCAAATGGCCAGGGAAAGGGGCTGCAGGGTATACGTAGCCTTGAACAGCCTGATCAAGCCCAATGAGCTAGACCAGGCAGCAGAGCTGTTGCAATGCCTCCAGAGCCAAGTCCAGCCCCAGGGCCTTATCCTGCAAGACCTGGCCCTGATTCAACTGGCAAAACAGGCAGGCCTGCGAGCAGAAATGCACCTCTCCACCCTGGCCGCCTGCTCCTCTCCCAAGGCCCTGCCTTTATTAGCTTCCAGGCTCAACCTGCAGAGGGTGGTTTTGCCCAGGGAGCTCAGTCTGGAGGAAATCCAGCTGGCTAGCAGATTCTGCCCGGAAGGACTGGAACTGGAAGTCTTTGTACATGGGGCGCTTTGCTACGCGGTATCCGGACGCTGTTACTGGAGCAGTTATTTGGGTGGCAAAAGCGGCCTGCGCGGCAGATGCGTGCAGCCTTGCAGAAGACTCTACAGCACGGACAAAGCACAGCAGGGCCGATTTTTCTCCTGCCAGGACCTCAGCCTGGATGTCCTGGCCAAAACCCTGCTGCAGATCCCTGCAGTCAAGGCCTGGAAAATTGAAGGCCGCAAAAAGGGAGCCCATTATGTCTATCATACAGTGAAGGCCTACAGACTCCTCAGGGATCACCCCCAGGATTCCCACGCCAAAAAGGCAGCCCTGGAGCTTTTACAAGAGTGCCTGGGTCGCAAGGGCAGTCACTATTATTTCCTGCCCCAAAGCCCGCACCCCCCTTTTGGTCAGGAGCAAGAAAACTGCTCAGGGCTCTTTGTGGGCCAAACCAGCAGGAAAAGCAAGATCAGCTCCAGCAGTCTGCGTCCCAGAAAGGACCTTTTGCCAGGAGATCTGCTGCGCATTGGAGTCCAGGATAAGCCAGGACACAATATGTTCAGGCTGACCAGCTTCCAGCCCCAGGGTCGTAAGCTGACACTTCCCCAAAGCTGGCGGGACATCCCGGCCAGGACTCCAGTTTTTTTGGTGGACCGCCAGGAACTGGAGCTCAAGCAGCGTCTGCAGCAGTTAGGCAAGCAGTTGAGGCTTTTTACATCCCAAAAGCCGGATGTGCCTGCAGCCAAAGCCAAGCTGCCCTGTGCTTATTTGGGCAAGGACAAACCCAGGCTCATGCAAGTACTGTCCGGCCTGCCCCAAGGAAAAGTCCAGGGACTTATGGGCTTATGGCTGAACCATGGTCTTTTCTCCAGGCTGCAACCCAGGATCATGTCCAGGGTTTCCCTCTGGCTCCCCCCGGTTATCTGGCCCCAGGAAGAAGAGGACTGGGGACAGCTAATCCAGCGCACCATCCAGGCCGGGGCCAAAAGCTTCGTGCTCAACTCCCCCTGGCAGAGGGCACTTTTCCCGGAGCAGGAAAGTCTGCGCCTCTGGGCAGGTCCCTTTTGCAACCTGACCAACCCCTTGGCCCTGGAAACTGTAGAACAGATGGGTTTTTCCGGAGCCTTTGCCAGCCCGGAGCTGGACAGACAAGCCCTGTTGGAGCTGCCCCAAAACAGCCCGCTGCCCCTGGGCCTGGTGTTGCAGGGACTATGGCCCTTTTGCATCTCCCGCACCCTGCATCCGGATCTCAAGCCGGGGCACAGACTGCAAAGCCCCAAAGGAGAAATCTCCTGGATCAAAAAATCCGGAAGCAATTTTTACCATTATCCCAATTGGGAGCTGGACCTAAGCCCATTTCGGCAGGAACTGGAACAGGCTGGCTATGTCCTGCTGGCCCAGCTCAAGGGTAACAGGCCCCAAAAAATGCCCTGGAAAGACAAGAAATCCAGATTCAACTGGAGTTTGGAGCTGTTTTAGCACCTTCTGGCAGTTTAAACAGGAAGCGGTGCACAAATGTCTTGGAGAGTCTGGGCAGGCAGCGTACCAAAAGGGCTATCAACAGCAGGGAGAATATCAGCCTGGCAAACAGGATTCCGGAAAGATGCCCGCCCAGCATGAGCATGAGCAGGGTGTCCTCGATCAGGCTGTGGGTCAGCCCCATCAGGCTCAGGGAGGCAAAGACATCCTTGGGCTGCACCCTGCCGGATTTGGCTTCATGGATAATCAACCCTCCCCCATAGGTAAGGCCCATGGTCATGCCCACTATGGTCAAGGGAGCGGCTTCCTTGCCGATACCCAAAAATCTGAGCAAGGGCTTAAGGAGCCAGACCAAAAGCTCGGTGATACGCAGCCGGTTTAGGATACGCATCAAGGCTATCAAAGCCAGGATAATACAAAATATAAAGCCCAGGTTGCGCAATTGCTCCAAGGCCCATTGGCCTAATCCGGGTCTGGGATTAATCCCCCCCTGCCAGAATAATGCGCTTTCCTGCTGCAGCCAGCCGGTCAGGGAGTAGACGGCATGCAGGATAAAGCCCAGGATCAAGGCTCCGCAAATACGCATCAAGGCCTGAAATATAAACCTGGTGCCTGCCTCCTGGGCGATTTTGACCTCCACCGGCAGAGCATGGGCCACTAAAATCAATGTGCAAAGCACAGTGACTTGGGCCACGCTTAAACTGTGCTCAGGAGCCAAGGACAAAAAGACCACTGCCCCGCCGTAGATGTTGTTCACCAGAGCAGTGGCCCAAACCAGGCCCATTTCCGAGGGCAGACCCACCAAACCCATCAAAGGCTCCAAGGGCAGAGCCAGATAGGCGATCCAGCCCAGCTCCTGCAGGAGCCTGACCAGGATCAAAATAGGGATCATAATCTTGAACAGAATCAGGCTGACCTGCAGCGCTTCCCGGATAAGCTTGGAGCAGGTTGCCAGGCAAGACCCAGCCCAACTGACAAGCAACACTTCACCTCCCTGGAAACCTGAGCCTGGCACCCAATTGTCACCTTAGGCCAGAGAATGCCAGCCGTAATCGCAGTCGTGGTCGTTATAGTAATCGACCCTGATGCCTTCTTCCGCTAAAACAGGCTCTTCAGCACATCCCCTTCTTTGTCCCTATCTTCTCCTTCCTGATGGGCCCTTTGTCTGGTGTCTCTCTTGCCAGGAGAGATTCTGGTCGGCTGGGTGCCTGCTTTGAAGGGCAAGAGAAAGCTCTTTTCAGTCCTGGGACCGGCTAGCAGTCCGTTTTCGGCATCCACCCTGGCCATGACTATGCCCGGAGGGCGCTGAAAATCCTGTACAGAATAGCTGTCCTCCACAGCTTGTCTGTAATCCAGCCAGACAGGGGTCGCAGCCCTGGAGCCTGTTTCATACTTGCCCATGGGCTTGGGATCGTCAAACCCTACATATACCCCTGTCAGCAAATAGGGGGTATAGCCCATGAACCAGGCATCTTTCTGCTCGTCCGTAGTCCCTGTTTTGCCCGCCACCGGCCTGCCTAGGGCCTTGGCCCTCCAGCCGGTGCCATCCTGGACCACCTGCTGCAGGAGGTTGGTAATGATGTAAGCGGTTTGAGGGCTGATGGCCTCCTGGACCTGTTTTTCAGACTTATAAAGCTCCTCCCCCCAAGAATCCCTGACCTGCAATACCAGCCTAGGCTCAACCAGACTCCCTCCCCTGGCCAGGGCCCCGTAGGCCCTGCACAGCTCCAACAAGCTGGAGGAGGCAGTACCCAGGCTGACAGAAAGATCCCTGGGATACTCTGTACCCCTAAGCCCCATCTGCCTTGCCCTTTGGATCACACTCTCAATACCCAGTTCCCTGGCCACCCTGATGGTCACCAGGTTCCTGGACTTGACCAGGGCTGTGCGCAGCAAAGTAGAGCCAAAGCTCATGCGCTCATAGTTTTCCGGCTTCCAAGCGCTGTCCGAGGCTCCAGAGGCATATACCACAGGGGCGTCCATCAATACTGAAGCCGGAGTAAAGGCCTTGTCCAGGGCAACAGAGTAGACAATAGGCTTGAAAGCCGAGCCAGTCTGTCTTTTGGCCTGAAAGGCTCTATTGAATTGAGTCTCTTGAAATCTGTAGCCCCCAACCACGGCCCGGACTTCTCCTGTCTCAGGATCCATGGAAAACAAGGCTCCCTGCACCCTTGGCTTTTGCTCCAGGGCCAGCTCCAGCTCCTCTTCACCCTCTTCCTGCAAAGAGGCCCAGACCACATCTCCGGCCTCCAAAACCTGCCTGGCATCTTGAACATCAGGAACATCCTCAGGGGCCTTGTCAGGATCAGGCTCCCTGCACCAGGACATGCTGGAGACATCCATCCAGGCTTCTTCAGAGGCAAAAAGGACCTTTGCCCCCTGCTTGTCCACATCCTGAACCACTACCTGGATCCAATCCCCAGCCCGTAAACTGCGCAAAGTCTCTTGACCTTGCTCTTGCAGGAACAAGGAGTATTCTTCCTGCTCCAGCTCTTGAATCGGACCCCGCCAGCCCCTGCGCTTCGTGGAAGCCTCCAGGCCCTGCTGCAGGGCCTGGCTGGCAGCCCTCTGGTGCTTTAGGTCCACTGCGGTATGCACCTTGAGCCCCCCGGTATAGGTTTCCTCCTCTCCAAATCTTTCAAGAAGCCAGCGCCGGACCTCCTCCAGGTAATAAGCCCCGGTCCGCCAGGAAGGATCCAGCATAGGCTGATAATTGAGCTCCTGTTCCAGGGCTTCTTGATGCTGTTCAGAGCTGATCCAACCCTTGTCCAGCATCCGATCCAAAACATACCTTTGCCGAGACTTGGCCCGTTGGGGATGCTTATAGGGATTGTATGCAGAAGGCGCCTTGGGCAGGCCTGCCAATAAAGCTGCCTCTGCCAGATTCAGCTTCGAGGTATGTTTGCCAAAGTAAGTCCTGGCCGCTGCCTCGACTCCGTAGGCCCCATGCCCCATATAGATCTCATTCATGTATATGGTCAGGATCTCGTCCTTGTGCAGGTTGTTCTCCAATCTGTAGGCCAAAATGGCCTCTTTCAGCTTCCTGACATAGCTGCGCTCCGGGGTTAAAAGCAAAGATTTGATCACCTGCTGAGTTATGGTGCTCCCCCCCTGAACTATAGACCCGGCTTGAATATTGCGCACAAAGGCTCGCACAATACTAAAGAAGTCCACCCCAGCGTGCTCATAAAAAGAGCTATCCTCAGCCGCCAGAAAGGCAAGGGGCACGCTGGGGGCCATCTCGTGCAGGGAGACCAGAAACCGGTTCTCCCTGCTCAAATGACCTAGCACCTGCCCATCCCTGGCATATACAGTGCTGGTCAAGGCTGGACTGTAATCAGTAATCTTCTGCATCCTGGGCAGATCCCTGGCTGCCCAGTAATAGATGCCTGCTGCGGATATCGTGCCCAGCACTACCACAAGCAGGGTGAAAAGCAAAAGGTATTTGATCAGTCTCTTCATCTCAATTTTTGCCGCTATAATCTGAATATCCGTTGAGCTTCAGGCTCCCCTTGCCCAGTAGATCATGCAGGTGGAGCACTCCCTGCAGGACCCTTTCTCCATCCACCACAGGCAATACCATAATAGCTGACTTCTCCATGTAATCCAAAACCTGGGCAGCTTTCTGGCCCAGACTGGCCAGCTTGGGCTCCTTAATCATATACTTCTCCACTTCCTGCTGCAGGGAAAAACTGCTCCGACAAAACAGCCTGCGCACGTCCCCGTCAGTGAGTATGCCCTGCACCCTGTCCTCCTGGTCTAGTATGATTACCGTGCCCAGCCCCCCTTGATCCAGGACATGCAAAGCTTGGCCCAGGCTGTCCCCTAGTCTGGCTAGAGGCAGATCCCTTTTTTGCATCAAGTAATTGATGTCCAAACTCAATTGCCTGCCTAGATCACCAGCAGGATGAAAGCGCTGGAAATCCTCCCTGCCAAAGGATTTCATCTCGATCAGGGCCACTGCCAAAGCATCTCCCAGGGCAAGGGTGGCTGTAGTGCTGGAAGTAGGGGCCAACCCCAGGGTGCAAGCCTCCTTTGGCACGCCAATATCCAAAACCACATGGCAAAGCCCAGCCATGCTGGAGTCCAGCTTGCCTGTAAGCCCCACTACTTTAGCCCCCAGGGAAAGCAGGGCTGGTATGATATTGTTCAGCTCATCTGTCTCACCGCTGTTGGAGATAGCCAGGACCACGTCCCCCTGTCTGATCATGCCCAGATCTCCATGGGCACCTTCCACTGGATGCAGGAAATAGGCTGGTGTACCTGTACTGCTCAAGGTGGCAGCAATCTTACGGCCCACTAATCCGGACTTGCCCACTCCACTGACCACCACCCTGCCTGAACAAGAGGCCAATAAATTCAAGGCCTGCACAAACTCCTGGCCCAGATTGCTTTGCACCTGCAAGATGCCTTCCATCTCCACCTGCAGCACTTCCCTGGCCAGCTCTATCCAATCTTGATCCTTACGAGTTTGCATCCTATCCAATTTTTGGTTTCATGATCTTAAAAAAATTATTCCAAGCACATCTTGCAGTAATCCTCGCCAGGCAAAACAGGATAATCACCTTGAAAGCAGGCCAGACAATAGCCCTTACTGGCCTGCACCGCTTGCAACAAACCCTCCTCGCTCAAGTAATGCAGGGAGTCCAGGCCGATAAACCTGGCAATATCTGCAACCGAGTTGTTGGCCGCAATCAGTTCACCCTTGGAAGAAAAGTCTATGCCATAGTAGCAGGGATAGCGGATCGGAGGACAGCTGACCCTAAGATGCAGCTCCTTGGCTCCCAGTTCCCTGAGTTTCTTGATCCTGTTCCTGATAGTAGTGCCCCGGACAATGGAATCCTCGATGATAACAATCCTTTTGCCCCTGATCATGTCCTTGACAGGGTTCAGTTTCACCCGAACCCCGAAATCGCGCATATCCTGGGAGGGTTGGATAAAGGTCCGGCCTACATAGTGGTTGCGGATCATGGCCATTTCAAAGGGCAACCCTGACTCCTGGGCAAAGCCCACTGCTGCATAGACTCCAGAATCCGGGAAGGGCATACAAAAATCCGCATCCACCGGGGCTTCCCTGGCTAGGACCTGGCCCATGTCCTTGCGCCGCTGGTAGACATTCTCGGAAAAGATCACCGAGTCCGGCCTTGCGAAGTAGATCAACTCAAATATACAGGATTTCCTGGGCACTGTATGAGTAATTCGTCTGGATCTGATTTGGCCGTCTTCTATGATCACTAACTCTCCAGGCTCCACCTCCCGCAGGTATTCTGCCTCCAAAAGGTCCAGGGCACAGCTCTCAGAAGCCAGGACATAGGTTTTGTCCACCCGGCCCAGAACCATTGGCCTGAACCCCCAAGGATCCCTAATGCCAATCATCTTGTTGTTGATCTGCAACAAAAGGCTGTAGGCCCCTTGGACCTGATTGCAGGCTTGCAGCACAGCCTCCTCAATATCCTTGCAGCCATTGCTGCTCTTGGCCACCAAGTGCATAAAGATCTCACTGTCCATGCTGGTCTGAAACAGGGAACCCTGGTTTTCCAGCTCTTTTCGCAGCTGCAGTGTGTTCACCAGATTGCCGTTATGCCCTATGGCCATGTCATGGTCCTTGAAATGAATCAAGAAGGGTTGGGCGTTGCGCAGCAGCGAGGCCCCGGTGGTAGAGTAACGGATATGCCCGATGGCGATTTTGCCCTTAAGCTCGTGTCCCAGGTGCCTTTCCTTGAACACGTCAGCCACCAGGCCCATGCCCTTTTGTTCCCTGAGCTTCTGCCCATCCCAGGTCACAATGCCTGCGCTTTCCTGTCCCCGATGTTGCAGAGCGTAAAGTCCAAAATAAGCCATTCTGGCAGCCTCAGGATGGCCGTAAATTCCTATCAGTCCGCAATGATCCTTGATCATAGAGCTCATCCCTTTATAGACCCGCCCAGTCAGTGCTGTGATATTCCTGCAGGCAGCAGACTCCCAGACCCGTGCCCTGCATCTCTTGCAATGCCTGGGCTAAGGCCTTGGCCCCAGCCAGGGTGGTGGTGTAGGGGATGTTGTAAATAATCGTTGCCTGGCGCAAGGAAGATGAATCCTGAATGGTCATCTTGCCCGAGGAGGTATTGATCACCAGGTCGATTTCCTTGTTCTTGATCATGTCTATCACATTGGGCCGGCCTTCATAGACCTTGTTCACCCGTTGAGCCTCTATGCCATTTTGGGCCAAAAGCTCTGCCGTGCCCTGGGTAGCTACCAGACTTAGACCAAGGCTGACAAAGGTCCGGGCAGGCTCAACTATATGCGGCTTATCCCTGTCGTTGACAGATATAAATACCCTGCCCTGGCTGGGCAGATGCTGGCCAGCTGCCAGCTGGGACTTAACAAAGGCCAGCCCGAAACTGCGGTCAATACCCATGACTTCTCCGGTGGAACGCATCTCTGGCCCCAGCAGGATGTCCACCCCTGGAAAACGATTAAAGGGCAGCACTGCCTCTTTGACCGAAATGTATCCGGATTTCCTCTGGGACCAGGGAGCGATATCCTTAAGCTTCTCACCCAGCATGACCTGGGTGGCGATCTTGGCCAGAGGCACCCCTGTGGCCTTGCTCACAAAGGGCACGGTCCTGGAGGCCCTGGGATTGACCTCCAGGATATAGACCTCCTGGTCCTTGAGAGCATACTGCACATTCATCAGGCCCTTGACCTGCAGCTCTATGGCCAGGGCCCTAGTTTGGCGCTCGATCTCCTGAATCAGCTCCTGGGAGATGGTATGCGGGGGCAAGACACAGGCCGAATCCCCGGAATGCACCCCTGCCTCCTCGATATGCTCCATTATCCCGCCAAGATAGGTATCTTCCCCATCAGAGACCGCATCCACATCCACCTCCACAGCGTTCTCCATAAATTTGTCCAGCAGGATGGGATGATCCGGGGAAATGATCACTGCCTCCCGAAAATAGCTCAGCAGGTCCTCTTCATCGTAGACGATCTCCATGGCCCTGCCGCCCAGAACATAGGACGGCCTGACCACCAGCGGATAGCCGATCTTTCTGGCAATTTGCAGCGCCCCTTCTTCCGAGGTTGCGGTGCCGTTTTCCGGCTGCTGCAGATTCAGCTTGTGCAAGAGATCCTGGAACCTCTCCCGGTCTTCGGCCCTGTCTATGCTGTCCGGGCTGGTACCCAGGATGGGCACTTTATTGCGCAGCAAAGGCACCGCCAGATTAAGCGGAGTCTGGCCCCCGAACTGTACAATCACCCCTTCCGGTCTTTCCTCTTCAATGATGTTCAGGGTGTCCTCCAGGGTTAAAGGCTCGAAATAAAGCCGATCCGAAGTGTCATAGTCAGTGCTCACAGTCTCCGGATTGGAGTTAACCATGATAGACTCCAGACCCATCTCCCGCAGGGCAAAAGAAGCATGCACACAGCAGTAGTCGAACTCTATGCCCTGGCCTATCCGATTCGGCCCGCCGCCCAGGATGACCACCTTCCTGGCCTGGCTGACCCTGGTTTCGTTCTCCTGCTCAAAGCTGGAGTAATAATAAGGCGTATAAGCCTCAAATTCCGCAGCACAGGTATCCACCAGCTTGTACACTGCTTTGATATCCCAGCCCTGGCGCACATCTCTGATCTGTTCCTCCTTGAGGCCCCAGAGCCCGGACAACTGCTGATCAGAGAAACCCAGGGCCTTGGCCCGCCTGAGCACCTGTCCTGTGTCCTCTCTATCCATGAGCTTTGCATCCTGGCTGGCAGTTTGAACCAGCTTGGGCTCATAATCCACCAGCTCTTTAATCTGCCTTAAAAACCAGGGGTCAATCCCAGTGGCCTGATAAATCTCCTCCAGGCTGATTCCCTGCAGTATTCCCTGGCGCAAATAGAACAGGCGCTGGGAATTAGGCGTGCGCAGCCTGGACATGACCAGCTCCTTGTCCAGGTCCTCAGGGAAAAAATCCTGGGCCAGACCTATCCTCCCGGTCTCCAGGGAGCGCATACCCTTTTGCAGGGCCTCTTTAAAGGTCCGGCCAATAGCCATGGTTTCGCCCACACTCTTCATGGAGGTGGTCAGCAGATCCTGGGATTTGGGAAACTTCTCAAATGTAAACCTGGGGACTTTGACCACGCAATAGTCTATTGCCGGCTCAAATGAAGCCACTGTCTCCTTGGTAATGTCGTTGGGCAGCTCATCCAGGCTGTAGCCCACAGCCAGCTTGGCCGCGATCTTGGCTATGGGAAACCCGGTGGCCTTGGAGGCCAGGGCAGAAGACCTGGAAACCCTGGGATTCATCTCGATGACCATCATTTGCCCGTCTTCTGGATTCACAGCGAACTGCACATTGGACCCCCCAGTCTCCACCCCGATCTCCCGCATGATGGCCAGGGATGCGTCCCGCATTCTTTGGTATTCCACATCAGTCAAGGTCTGGGCCGGGGCCACTGTTATAGAATCCCCAGTGTGCACGCCCATGGGATCCACATTCTCAATGGAGCAAATAATCACGCAGTTGTCATCCTTGTCCCGCATGACCTCCAGCTCAAACTCCTTCCAGCCCAGCAGGGACTCCTCCAGCATAACCTCGCTGGTTATACTGGCACTCAGCCCCTGATAAGCCACCTCCTCCAGATCTTCCATGTTGTAGGCCACACCGCCTCCAGTGCCGCCCAGGGTATAGGCCGGACGAACGATCACTGGAAAGGAGATATGCTGCTTGAGCTCCCGGACCTCCTGCATAGATCGGGCAATCCCGCTCTTGGGCACCGCCAGATCGATGTTGGCCATGGCCTGCCTGAACAGGCTCCTGCTTTCAGCCTTTTGAATAACCGAAAGGGAAGCACCGATCAGCTGCACAGAGTATTGCTCCAGGATCCCCATCTCAGAGACTGCCACTGCAGTGTTCAGGCCGGTCTGTCCCCCCAGGGTGGGCAGCAGGGCATCCGGCCTTTCCTGAGCAATAATCTTGGCCACTGTTTCCGGGGTAATAGGCTCCACATAGGTCCTGGCAGCCAGATCAGGATCAGTCATGATCGTGGCTGGATTGGAATTGACCAGGATCACCTCATAGCCTTCCTCCCTGAGGGCCTTTAAGGCCTGGGTGCCGGAATAATCGAATTCGCAGGCCTGGCCGATGATAATCGGTCCGGAGCCAATGAGCAAAATGCGCTTAATGTCTGTTCTTTTGGGCATAATCCACAATCTCAGCTTAGAGTTAAAAACCTTGGCTCTTTGCCTCCTTCCGCTTCCCTACTCTTTCTGGAGGGCGCAGGCAGCATAGGTGAAATATTGACAGGAAACAAGACATTCCTTATAGTATAAAAAAGTTAGGCAGTTTAAACAATTTTTACCAAGGAATCCAAATGAATGCCACTCCTTTAAACCATTTTCCTTCTGGCAGCAAGGTCAAAATAGTCGACTTCCACGCCGGAGGTGCGGCTAGGGGCAGGCTCCTGGCACTAGGGCTGACCCCGGGCACAGAGATACTGCTCACCTCCACGGGACAAGGCCCCTGCAAGATGAAAGTCAGGGACTCGGAATTGGTTCTAGGCCAAGGTCTTGCTTCTAAAGTACTGGCCTATTTAAGCGAATCAACAGGCTAACTAGGAAACTACAAGCTATAGCTATAAAAATTGAGCACCTTATGAACAAAAACATTACAGAGCAGGCTAGTCCTGTTCAGCAAAGAGCCTTGCCCCTGCGCAGCCTGGCCAAAGAGCAAAAGGCCAAAATCGTTGCCCTGCAGGCCACAGGGGAATTGGGCAGAAGGATCAGGGATATGGGACTGCGACCCGGTGTGGAGATTAAAGTCGTAGGCAGGGCCCCACTTCGGGATCCTGTAGCCCTTAAGGTCAACGACATCACCCTGACCCTGCGCAACAACGAAGCAGACCACATCCAGGTAGAACCTTTGTAACCCCCAAACAAGGTATGGGTCATAACCTGGATTCAAGACTCAAGCAGCTGGACAGCTGCCTTTGGGAGATTCCGCCCAGGGAGAAGATGCGAGTTCCAGTCAGAGTCTTCGCCTCAGCCCAGATTTTGTCCCAGCTAGAGCCCCAGGTCCTGGATCAGGCCAGCAACGTAGCCTGGCTGCCCGGGATAATCCAGGCCTCCTTTGCTATGCCTGATGCCCATTGGGGCTACGGCTTTCCCATAGGAGGCGTGGCAGCCTTTGACCCGGAGCAGGAAGGTGTAATCTGCATGGGCGGAATTGGTTACGACATCTCCTGTGGAGTGCGCACCCTGCGCACCAAGCTCTCCAGGCAGGAAGCCCAGCAGGATCTGCAAAGCCTAGCAGACAGGCTCTCTGCCCGCGTCCCTGCTGGATTAGGCTCCCAGGGCCTCATGCAGCTAAGTGGATCCAAGCTGGAACAGCTTCTGCTCCAGGGGGCCTCCTGGGCTGTACAGCAGGGTTTTGGCAGTCCTCAAGAACTGGAGTTTATTGAGGACCAGGGTCGGATCACCGGAGCTGACCCGGACCATGTCAGCCAGGAGGCCAAGAAAAGACAAAAAAAGCAGATGGGCAGCCTGGGCTCCGGGAATCACTACCTGGAAGTGCAGTATGTACAGGAGATCTATGATTCCTTCACCGCAGAGGCCTTTGGCCTGGAAAAGGATCAGATTTGCATCTCCTTGCACTGCGGCTCCCGAGCCCTGGGTCACCAGATAGGCAGCGACTATATCCAAGTCTTGGGTCGGGCCGCCCAGAAATACAATATCCAGCTCCCGGTAAGGGATCTGGTCTGTGCTCCTATCCTTTCCCCTGAAGGCAAAAACTTTTTCCAGGCCATGGCTTGCGGCATAAATTGTGCGTTGGCCAACAGGCAAATCCTTGGACATCTAGTGCAGGAGGTCCTGCAGGAGATATTCCCCCATGCCGAACCTGAGCTGCTCTACGACATCAGCCATAACACCTGCAAGATTGAGACTCACCAGGTCCAGGGACAGCTGCGCAGACTCTATGTGCACCGCAAAGGGGCTACTCGAGCCTTTGGTCCAGGCAACCCCGGCCTTCCGGCCAGGTACAGCCAGGTGGGTCAGCCTGTGCTTATTGGAGGCACCATGGGTACTAGCTCTTATATAATGGCGGGGAAGGAGGGCAATCAGGCCTGGGGATCTGCCTGTCACGGCGCTGGCAGATCCATGAGCAGAAGGCAGGCCCTGAAGAAATACAAATCCCAGGACGTGCTCAATGATCTGGCCCAACAGGGCATCCTGATCCGGGCTGCCAGCAAGAAAGGCGCTGCAGAAGAGGCCCCTGCAGCATATAAGGATGTCAACCAAGTGGTTCAGTCCACCCATGATGCAGGTCTGGCCCGCAAAATCGCCAAGCTGGCGCCTCTGGCCTGTATAAAAGGTTAGGAATTGTAAGGGCTTAATTGACCTTGCTGCCAGGCGCTGCTCCTAAACCACACCTAACACCATAAGTTAGGGGGGTCGTCATGAGGATGAGATCAGATGTATCGATTAGGATTACGACCACGACAACGATAGCGACCATAGGAAGTGTAAACCTTGGTCGCAGTTGTGATCGTTGTCGTAATCGATCCTGAAACCTCCTTCCGCCCCCATGTTCAGATTCGCCTTTTTGCCTTCAGCTAACCCTGCTTCCCAGCTGCATCTCCTGCAGGGGCGCAATCAGGCTTAGGCTTTTTTTGTCCTGGGCAGCCAGGACCATGCCCTGGGACCAGACCCCACGAAGCTTGGCAGGCTTCAGGTTGGCAGCCACCAGGACCTGGCTGCCTTCAAGTTCGCTGCAAGCATAGTGCTCAGCCAATCCGGCCACTATCTGCCTGTTCTGCCCCTGGCCCAGGTCCACCTCCAGGATCAAAAGCCTGTCCGCTTCTGGATGGGGCCTGGCTGCCTCGATCCTGCCCACCTTGAGTTCCAGGCGCTTGAAATCTGCAATATCCAGAAGATCTGCCTGGTCTGCTCCGGACTTGATTGCTTCCTGAGCACCCTGAGCTTTATCATCTGCAGCAGCCTCCTGTTCCGCTAGGATTCGCTCCTGCCTGGGGAAAAGGTTGGACTTGGCTGCCAGCTGTGTCCCGGGCTGCAGGGGCTGCCAATTTCCAGCCTCTTCTCGCAGATCCACTGTCTGTGGATTTACCTCAAAACCCAGCTGCAGCCCAAGGGTCTGACTGGCATCGGGCATCACCGGCCACAGGGCCAGACAGACCTTGCGCAACCCTGCCAGAACCACAGCCATCACACTTGCCAGGCGCTCCTTATACCCCTGCTTATAGAGCTCCCAAGGCGCCTGACGGTCAATATACTTATTCAGGGCCCGGATCAGTTCCCAGAGTCGCTCCAGACCCTGGGCAAAATCAAAGTCCTGGAAAGAACGGATATACTCCTGCAGGCACTGCAGTCCAAGGCGGACCAGCTCCTGATCCTCCTGCTGGACCTCCTGTCCTGGTCCAGGCACTACTCCCTGGTGATACTTCTTGTTCATGGCCAGGGTCCTGTTGAAAAGATTGCCCAGGTCATTGGCCAGGTCTGAATTAAAGCGCTGCACCAAGCCTTCTTCCGAAAAGCTACCGTCATGGCCAAAGTGCATATCCCGCAGCAAAAAGTAGCGAAACCCATCCAGACCATACTTGTCTCGAAGCTGCAGCGGGTCCACCACATTGCCCAAGCTTTTGGACATCTTGGCTTCCTGCACCTTCCAGTAGCCGTGCACCCTCAAAGCTTTGTAAGGTTCAAGGCCTGCGGCCTTAAGCATGGTGGGCCAAAATATTGCGTGCGGCTTGAGGATATCCTTGGCTACCAGATGGTGGGCAGCTGGCCAGAATTGTTTGAACTTCTCTCCCTGGGGCCAGTCCAGGGCCGAAATATAGTTAAGCAAAGCATCAAACCAGACATAGGTCACATAATCAGAATCAAACGGCAGCTCTACTCCCCAATCCAGCCTTTTCTTGGGCCTGGAGATGCAAAGATCGTCCAGGGGCTCCCTTAACATAGCCAAGACTTCATTTCTGTACTGCTCTGGCCTGATAAAGTCTGGATCTTGCTGGATGTACTCCCGTAGCCAATCCTGGTACTTGGACATCCGGAAAAAATAATTCTTTTCCTTGATGTACTCCGGCTTCTTCTGGTGATCCGGACAAAAACCATCCTGCAGCTCCCTTTCGGTATAAAAGCACTCGCATCCAAAGCAGTAATAGCCCCCATACTCCCCGAAATAGATGTCCCCTTTGTCGTAAACAAGCTGCAGAAATCTCTGCACGCATTCCTTGTGCGCCGCCTCAGAGGTGCGCACAAAGCGGTCAAACTCAATGCCCAACCTGGGCCAGAGCTCCTTAAATTGGGCGCTGATTCGATCCGCGTATTCCTGGGGATACTGTCCATTTTCCTGGGCTGCTTGGACAATCTTATCTCCGTGCTCATCTGTGCCAGTCAAAAAAAAGGTCTCCTGGTCCAGGAGCTTGTGGAATCTGTTGACGCAGTCCGCTACAATGGTGGTATAGGCGTGTCCCAGGTGGGGACTGGCATTTACGTAATATATAGGGGTGGAGATAAAAAAACTTTGCACTTTGTCCTCCGCCTGGCTAATGCTCACTTTTTCTTTTTCCTGGATCTGCTTCTTCTTTTTTTGCCTTTGCCTTTGCCGCTTCCCTGATTGAGCGAATGAGATGCCTTACCTTCCCGGGCCTGGCCCTCAGTCTGCTTTTGTTCCTGGGCCTTGGCTGCTGCTTTGTTTTTGGCCGTGGTATCCTGAGCCTGCTGCCCTTTGGGTTCTGGATTGTTGGGATTCTTCTGGGCCCGCACCTGGACCAAAGCCTGAGCGCTCTCTACCTGCGCTTCTGAATTGTTTCCTTCCAAAAGCTCTGTCCATTCAGGCAAGGTCATCTCCAGCTCTTGACCATCATTGTTGCACACTACCAGGGAATCCCGGAATAGGTTGGCCCGCAGCACCTTGTACTCCCCCTCTGAGGTCTCATATTTTTTGCCTATCTTGGGACATTTGCGTTTGAAATCATCATAATTGGCCCGTTCGAAATTCAGGCAGCAAAGCAGCCTGCCGCAAGATCCGGATATCTTGGATGGATTGAGAAATAACTGCTGCTCCTTGGCCATCTTGATAGTCACAGGCTCAAACCTGCGCATGAATTGATGACAGCAGCAGACCCTGCCGCAGCTGCCTATACCGCCCATGATCTGGGCCTCGTGCCGTACCCCGATCTGCCTGAGCTCGATCCTGGTCCTGTATTTGCCTACCAGGAGCTTGACCAACTCTCGGAAATCTATCCTGGAAGGGGCAGTAAAATAGAAGACTATCTTGCTTTGGTCAAAGCGCACCTCCACATCCACCAGCTTCATTTCCAGATCCAGCTCCCGGATCTTCTGCCTGCAGAACTCCAAGGCTTCCTGGCCCAGGCCCTCGTTTTCCTGCTGAACCTGGAAGTCCTCTGCACTGGCCTTGCGCTCTATCTCTTTTAGTCCCTCCAGTTCCAAATCCTGTGGGGCACTGTCCCTGACCGTTACCACCCAGGCCAGACCACGGCCCTCCTCGGTCCGGACCAAGACCTGATCCCCGGGCTGGATCTCTTCCTGCTCCTCGCAGGAAAAGAAATACACCTGTCCCTGAGTCCTAAACTTGACTCCAATATACTGTGCCATTTTCTATATCTTTATCCCGCCCCAAATCGGCGGGCCGTAAACAAGTTCATCCCTGCAGGTAGCCTATTTCTCCTGCAGCAGCTGCCTGAATTTCTGCAGGGCGCCTTCTATGCCTGCGGGATTCGACCCCCCTGCCTGGGCCAAATCAGGCCTGCCTCCACCGCTGCCGCCAACTTCCTTGGCCGCTTCCCGGATCAGCTCCGGGGCAGTAAACCTGGAATGCAGGTCTTCGCTGACATACAGCAGCAAAAGGGCCTTGCCCTGGTTCTCAGAGGCCAGCAGAGCCGCCCCCTGGGGCATTTTGGTGCGCAGATCATCCATGACCTTGCGCAGCCCATCCATGCCTGAGTTTCCTGGCAGGCTGACCTGGGCGGCCACTGCAGAGATACCGTTTATCTCCTCTTTTTTGTCCAGGATGGACCCCTCTCCAACCATGCTCTGCCTGGACTGCAGATCCTTGAGCTCCTCCTGCAGCCTCCTGGCTTCCTGCTTCAGTTCCTGGACCCGCCTAGCCAGGCTTTCCGGCTGAGTCTTCAAGGCCTGGCAGGCCTCCTGCAAAATGCCCTTCTGGGTCCTGAAGTGCTCCAGGGCATTCCAGGCAGTAGCTGCCTCTATCCTGCGCACCCCTGAGGCTACTCCGGCCTCAGACAGGATACAGAACACCCCGGCCTGACCGGTCTTCTGCAGATGGGTGCCCCCGCAAAGTTCCTTGGAGACTCCAGGCACCTCCACCACCCGGACCTGATCCGCATACTTCTCCTGAAACAGGCCCACAGCCTCCTCAGCCTGGGCCTGGGCAAAGGCCATCTCCCTGGTTTGTACTTCCAGGTCAGTGAAAATGGCCCGATTTACTTCGTCCTCAATTTGTTGCAGCTGCTCTGGCTCCAAGGCACTGATATGCGTAAAGTCAAAGCGCAGTCGCTGCGGAGAGACCAGGGACCCGGACTGCTGTACGTGCTGGCCCAGGATCTTGCGCAGGGCAGCATGCAGCAGATGGGTGCACGTATGATTCCTGGCGCAGGCCATGCGCAACCCCTCATCCACCTTGAGGTTCACCTCCTGGTCCTGCTTGAAATCCCCTTGCAGCACCCTAATCTGGTGTACGATAAAGGACTGTGCTGGCTTCAGTGTCTGCACCACCTCTGCCAGTCCGGTGTCTGCCAGCATCCGACCCTGATCCCCGACCTGGCCTCCGGATTCGCCATAAAAAGGGGTCCTGGCAGTGAGCACAAACACCTGGTCTCCTTCTTCGGCCTGGGTCAGACTGTTGCCCT
Organism: uncultured Desulfohalobiaceae bacterium; assembly: GCA_964494985.1. Lineage (GTDB taxonomy): Bacteria > Desulfobacterota > Desulfovibrionia > Desulfovibrionales > Desulfothermaceae > CAZBUB01. The sequence goes on from CAZBUB010000009.1 coordinate 29,029, forward strand.
GCATATCCAAAAGGGCCACGATCCGGCTGGAGCACTGCAGGGTCTCGTAGCCCAAGAACTCTGTCTGCCAACCTGCCTCCAGATAAGACGCAAACTCCCCGGCCAGGTCCACCTCTCCGCTACCTGCCCAGGTGGCCTTGGACCTTTGCCTTTGCTTCTGCATGAGTTGCTCAAATCCGTGCTCGTCTACTGCAAAGCCCTGCTTCTCAGCCACATCACGGACAATGTCCACCGGAAAGCCAAAGGTATCGTAGAGCTTGAACACCAATTGACCCGGGACCTGGTTCTCAGCTTCTGTCCTCAGCCTAGCCAGCTCCTGGTCTAGGATTTCCAGACCTTTGTCCAGAGTCCTGCTGAAGTTTTCCTCTTCCTGCTGCACCACCTTGGTCATGAATTCCCCTGTCTGCAGCAACTCTGGATAGGCCTGGCCCATCTCGCTCACCAGCTGGCCACAGATCTGATACATGAATGGCTCCTCCAGGCCCAGGAATCTCCCGAACCTGAAGGCCCGGCGTATCAGCCTGCGCAGAACATAACCCCGGCCTTCGTTGGAGGGCAGAATTCCGTCAGCGATCATGAAACCTACTGCCCGGCTATGGTCAGCTATAACCCGCAGGGCCACGTCGATATCCGAGTCTTTGCCATACTGGACCTGGGCCTTGTAAGCCATGCTCTGGATGAGCCCGGAGAAGAGATCAGTGTCAAAATTGGAATACACCCCCTGGCAGACTGCAGCGATCCGTTCCAGGCCCATGCCAGTGTCTATACTGGGATGGGGCAAAGGTGTCATTTGACCGTTTTCATCCCGGTCATACTGCATAAATACCAGGTTCCAAAGCTCCAGGTAGCGATCACACTCACAGACCCCTATTTCACAATCCGGTCCACAGGCCATCTGCTGGCCCTGATCAATGAGTATCTCTGAACAGGGGCCGCAAGGGCCAGTATCTCCCATGGACCAGAAGTTCTCCTCTTCGCCCAGCCTGTAGATCCTCTCCTGGGGCAGGCCTATCACATCCCGCCAAATAGCATAGGCCTCATCATCGTCCAGGTAAACAGAAGCATAAAGCTTGGTGGCTGGCAGTCCAACTTCCTGGGTCAGATATTCCCAGCCCAGGCGAATGGCCTCCTCTTTAAAGTAATCCCCGAAGGAGAAATTGCCCAGCATCTCAAAAAAAGTGTGATGCCTGGCTGTACGGCCCACATTCTCCAGATCATTGTGCTTGCCGCCCACCCGCAGGCACTTCTGGGCTGTAACCGCCCTTTTATAACCCCTTTTCTCCTGGCCCAGGAAAACCTTCTTAAACTGCACCATACCTGCATTGGTAAACAGCAGGCTAGGGTCGTCCTTGGGAATCAGGGGCGAACTGGGCAATACCTGATGTTCGCGTCTGGAGAAAAATTCCAAAAAAGACCTGCGTATCTCTGAAGCGCTAATCAAAAAACACTCCTATTGCTTTGGATTTCCTGTCTGGATCCAGTAGCTAGTCCCTGGTCTTAATCCCTGCCTTCTATTCCAAGGACCCCTGCTCCTGGTCTTCCTGGACAGCCCCTTGCTGGACCTCCTTCAGACCCAAGTGTTCCAGGATCTTTTCCTCTATGGCCTGCCTGATCTCAGGATTTTCCTGCAAAAAGGCCCGGACATTCTCCTTGCCCTGCCCTAGGCGCTCTGAGCCAAAAGCGAACCAGGAGCCACTTTTATCCACAATGCCGTGCTGCACACCCAGATCGATCAGCTCCCCTTCCTTGGAAACCCCAGTACCGTAGAGAATATCAAACTGGGCTTCCCTGAAGGGTGGAGCCACTTTATTCTTGACCACCTTGACCCTGACCCGGTTGCCGTAGGACTCCTCCTTGTCCTTCAGGGTCTGGATCCTGCGAATGTCCAGCCTGATGGAGGCATAAAACTTCAAGGCGTTGCCCCCAGTGGTGGTTTCCGGGCTTCCGAAACCTGTCATGCCGATTTTCATCCGAATCTGGTTGATAAAAATCACCGAGGTTTTGGAGCGATGGATAGAGCCTGTTAGCTTACGCATGGCATGGGACATAAGCCTGGCATGGCCCCCGACTTGGGTCTCACCCATGCTGCCCTCCAGCTCTGCCTGGGGAATCAGGGCAGCAACAGAATCCACCACTATAACATCCACAGCACCGGATCTGACCAAGAGATCACAGATCTCCAGGGCCTGCTCCCCATAGTCAGGCTGGGAGATCAAAAGCTCCTCCGTGTTCAGGCCGATACGCTGGGCATAATAAACATCCAGAGCGTGCTCCGCGTCCACAAAAGCCACAGTGCCCCCGGCTTTCTGAGCCTCGGCCAGGATTTGCAGGGCCAAGGTAGTCTTGCCCGAAGACTCGGTGCCAAAGACTTCTATCACTCTGCCCCTGGGAATACCACCAACGCCCAGGGCCAGATCCAGGCTGATAGAGCCTGTGGATATTGCAGGCACCTGCTGATGGGCCTGATCTGAGAGGAACATTACCGAACCCTGGCCGTACTTACGCTCTATGGTGGTCAAAGCGGTCTGCAGGGCCTCTTTGCGCAAATCTTGATTTGCTTGAGGGGCTTTGCGAGCCATGGATATCTCCGTTGTTTGTTAAAATTCAGCTGTATAATCTTGAGCTGTGCGCCTCTTGGGTCTGGAACTATTTGGTTTATAACAGATAGCCGCACGCAGGGCAACAAGCCCTAACACCGCTGCCAGGAAGCATCTTGCCCATGTTTTCGAAGTATATTAGTTTAGTTTTATTATGTACAGGCAATATGACTGCTTGGCACTATTCTCCGGAGGACTGGACAGCCTGCTGGCCTGCAAGTTGATTCAGGCCCAGGGCCTGCGGGTGCTGGGCCTGCACTTTCTCTCCCCTTTTTTCGGCAACCAGGATCTGATCTCGCACTGGCAAAAACTGCACAATATAGATCTGTTGCCTGTGGACATCAGCAAAGAGTTTATCCAGCTTTTGCTGCAGGGTCCGGAGTACGGCCTGGGCAAGGGGCTCAATCCTTGCGTGGACTGCAAGATCCTCATGCTGCAAATGAGCAAAGGCATGCTGGAACAATTCCAGGCCGGATTCATCATCAGCGGGGAAGTCCTGGGCCAGAGACCCATGTCCCAGCGCAAGGATGCCTTGAATTTGATCCCTAAAAAATCCGGAACCAAAGAGATCCTGCTCAGGCCCTTATCTGCCAGCAATCTGCGCCCTACTTTCATGGAGCTCTCTGGAAAAGTGGACAGATCTCGTCTGATGGACTTCCAAGGCAGAGGGCGTAAACAACAGCTAAGCCTGGCCAAGGAGATGCAGCTGCAGGAAATACCAACCCCAGCAGGGGGCTGCCTGCTCACAGAGCCAGAGACTGTCAAGAGGTTCTGGCCTGTGCTCAAGAAAGTGCCCAACCCCGGCCCTGAGGATTTCGCCCTGAGCAAAGTAGGCCGCCAGTACTGGGCAGGAGATCACTGGCTGGTGATCGGCAGGAATCAGCAGGACAATCAGGAGCTTTTGAACCTGATCCAAAAAGGGGATCTCTTGTTCAAGCTCCTGGACGTCCCAGGCCCCATAGCAGTGGCCAGGCAGCTGCACAGGCAGTGGTCAGCAGAGGCTGTGCACTCAGCAGCCAGCTTCATGTTGCGCTTTTCCAACAAAACCAAAAAATACCTGCAGCCGATACGGATACGGGTAGGCGCCCCTGAAGGCAATATCCAGGAAATACAGGTCAAACCGCAGCCGGATGGCCAAGGTCTGAGCTGGAAGGAAGTTTCCTGGCAGGAGTTCGAGCAGGACAAACAAGCAGGCCTGATCCCCAACCAGGCCTGCGGATCCCACAACAGGGAAAAAAACCTTACAAATGCCTCCAATGGCTAATCAGGCCCTGCTCCCAGAGGTACTTGGCTATTTCAGAAGCCCCCATGCTGAGCACCTCTTTGGAGTTGCCCTGCTTGGCCAGAAGCACAGGTACCCCCCTCAATCCCCTGGCCTGGAAAAAATCCCTGGCCTTTTGCACCCTCTCTTCCAGCTCCTTGGAAACCTCCTGTCCTTTTAAGGCTTCACCATCCTCTAGCTGCTTGGCCTCCAGGATACTCCTGAAGGCATCCTGCTCTTTACTCCGGACAAAAGCCAGCCTTTGCAGACTTGCTTGGCCCTGATCCAAACTGCAAAGATACCAGCTTGCACGGCCAGATGCCTGCTCTGCAAGATTGACCATAACTTCCATACAGTGCGGACAATCCAGGCTAAAGAACAAATACAGTTTGATCTCTTCCTCCTGCTCCTGACGAGCCTCCTGACTCAGCATCCAGGTCTCTTCCACGGCCGGGGGCTCCCCAGGGAAAACCAGCACGGCATTTGCCGCCCCAGCTCCGACCCAGACTGCAAGACCCAGGCAAAACACCAAAATTGTCCTGCGTACCAGGGAGAAAAGGCCCAAGCTTCCCAGCAGACCCAAAGCCACTGCAATGCATAGCCAGCAAGTCAGCTCCAGTTCCAGGAGCTGGTAGCTGAGCAAAGCCCCGTCAAAAGCCAAAGCGCCCAAAAGCATCACAAAAATCAGCTGCCAGAGGAGGCTGTTTTGTCCCTTTCGCTGAGCTAGAAAGCAAAGCAAAAACAGGATCCAACAAAAGGCTGCGCCAGCCAGGACCAAGCCTTGTTCGCCAAAGCGCACTGCCTGGCCTGCCACAGCACAGTCTGTGCTCGGACATAGCCCGCCCTGCTGCAGGTACTGCAGCACCAGCTCCAGGCTGAGCCCCAAAGCACCCAACACGAAAAAAAGCATCAGCCAACCTTCCCGGGAAATCTTCCTCAGCATCTCTCCTCCAACTAACTAAAATACCTGCTTGTCCGATGTTCTTGCTAAGAGCTGGGCTTTTGGTCTACAACAGGCCAGCTTAAGAGGCCTACTGCGTATACTCCACACATACCCTAACCCGAGACTGCTTTTATGTCCCAAGAATTCGAACATGGTGGAAATATCCATAAACTGGCCAGGAACACTGGTCAAGCAACAGAGAATCTGCTGGATTTCTCTGCCAGCATCAACCCCTTGGGGCCGCCAGCCTGGCTCCAGGAAAGCCTGCCTGAGCTGACCAGGAAAGTGGTGCATTACCCTGATCCAGAGGCCCATGCCCTGCTTGAGGCTGCATCCAGTCGCTACGGTCTTCCCCGGTCCTGGTTCCTGGCAGCCAACGGCAGCACAGAAATTCTCTACCACCTGCCAAGGATGGGCCTATCCCTGCAGAAAGCCTTGATCCCGGTCCCGGCTTATGTGGACTATGAAAAGGTTTGCCGCCTGGCCGGCCTAAAGGTGGAATTTTTGGAACAAGACCCTGTCCAGGGCTTTGCCCTGCAGCCAGAAGAACTGGAAAAGAAGCTGCAAGAGCCCGCCCTGGTATTTTTGGCCCACCCCAATAATCCTACCGGCATCAGCCTGCCCCTGGCAGAAATCAAGGAGCTGATACAAAAACATCCCCAAAGCCTGTTCATCCTGGACGAGGCCTTTGCAGATTTTTTGCCTGAAGAAAAACGATTTTATTCTGATTTGCCTGCAAACGCTCTGGTATTGCTCTCCCTGACCAAGTTTTTCGCCATCCCCGGCTTGCGCTTGGGTTTGTCTGCAGGCCGACCTGAGCTCCAAAATCAGATACAAAATTTTCTGCCTCCCTGGTCAGTCAATTCCCTATCCCAAGAGATTGGAGCACTGGCCTTGCAGGACAGGGAGTACCAGGAAAGGAGCAGGTCAGCAGCAAAGGAGTACAGGGGCCAGCTGCAGCAATGGCTCTCCAGGATCCCTGCTTTACAGGTTTTCCCAGCAGAGGCCAACTTTCTACTCTGCCACTTGCAAGATGGCAACATAACAGCAGCTCAGCTGCAGCAAAGACTCTTGCCTCAGGGTCTTTTGATCCGGGACTGCTCCAACTTTCGGGCCTTAGGAGCAAATTACTTCCGGATTGCTGTACGCAGCCCCCAGGAGAACCTGCAACTGATCCAATGTTTGGAGCAGGTACTCATCGGGCAGGAATCGGCCTCTGGCCCCTCAGCTCCTGCCGTGCGAGCAAAAAACAGGCCCAGTCAGACCCCAGCCTTAATGCTCCAGGGCACCTCTTCTAACGCAGGGAAAAGCATCCTGGCCACTGCCCTGTGCCGGATCTTACTCCAGGATGGATTCAGACCCGCACCCTTCAAGGCCCAGAACATGTCCTTGAATTCCTTCGTAACCAAAGACGGCGGGGAGATGGGCAGGGCCCAGGTCCTGCAGGCCCAGGCTTGCAGGATGGATCCAGAAGTGCTCATGAATCCAGTCCTCCTTAAGCCCAACTCAGAGACCGGCTCCCAAGTTATCCTCATGGGCCGGGCGGTGCGCAACATGGATGTCCAAGACTATATCCGCTACAAGCAGGAGATCAGAGAAAGCACCAGGCAGGCCTATGATCAGCTCGCAGACCGGGCCGGGGTTATGGTTCTGGAAGGAGCTGGCAGCCCGGCTGAGATCAATCTCAAGAGCCACGACCTGACCAACATGGCCATAGCCAAACATGCCGCAGCCCAAGTACTCCTGGTAGGAGATATTGATCGAGGTGGGGTATTCGCCTCCTTTGTGGGTACCATGGAGCTCTTGCAAAAATGGGAGCAGGACCTGCTCTGCGGGTTTGTAATCAACAAGTTCAGGGGCCAGAAAAAACTCCTGGATCCTGCCTTGGAATTCACCCTGCAGCGTACCAGCAGGCCTGTACTTGGGGTGGTGCCCTATATCCAGGGCCTGGGCCTGCCTGAGGAGGACTCTGTAAGCTTCAAGTCCGGCTGGGACAAAAATCAAACCCAGGGACGCACTGACTGTGTCCAGATTGCCTGTATAGATCTGCCCCACATATCCAATTTTACTGATCTAGAAGCCTTGCTGCAGGAGCCTGATGTCAGCCTGCGCATCATAAAAGAGCCCCGGGAGCTCCAGAAAGACTTGGACCTGCTCATATTGCCCGGAAGCAAAAGTGTGCTCTCTGATCTCGAGTACCTGCGCAAAACAGGGCTCGACCAGGAGATAATCCAGCTAGCCAGGCAGGGTTCCACCCAAATACTGGGCATTTGCGGAGGCTTCCAAATGCTGGGCGAAAAAGTGACCGATCCCCTGCATGTGGAATCCAGCCAGGAGAGCTCCCCAGGCTTGGAGCTGCTGCCTGTGATTACGGACATGGGCAAGGACAAGACCCTGACCCAGGCCAAAGGGCTGCACCTGGCATCAGGGGAAGAGGTCCGGGGCTACGAGATCCACCATGGCCAGACCAAAACCACCAGCTCTAAGGCTATAAACTCAGTGCAAAGTCACGATGGCAGACAGCTAGGCTACGGCCACGCCAAGCTTCCGATCTGGGGCACCTATCTGCACGGTCTCTTTGATGCTGACGGATTCAGGCGCTGGCTTTTGGACAGCCTGCGCAGACAAAAGGGCCTGCATCCCTTAGGCAGCACCCAAACCAGCTACGATCTGGAGGAAAAGCTGGATCAGCTGGCGGACACTGTGCGCAGCAACCTGGACTTGAGCTACATCTATCGCAGGCTGGGGCTTGGCTGATATTTCTGCCCAGGCTGACCCTTTGCAGCCCTTGTAGGAGTATTACAGCTTCTCCGCCATTTGGGCTAGGCTGCGGTCCAGGCCTTGTTGACGGGCCAGGGCATAAATATCCTGGAGATACTTCTGCACCGGCTCCAGCTCCTGCAGGCTCGATGTCAGCCTTCTTTTTTCTGTGTAGGCCCTGAATTCCTGCAACAGATCCAGGCAGGTGCTGTACGCAGGCCCTTTGGCAGGGGAATAGGCTGATTCCAGTTCACCCTCCACCTGCACAACATACCCCAGCTGAACCAGGACCTGCAAAGGCCTTTGTATCAAAGGCAGGGACAACCCCAACCCCTCGGCCAGCTCTCCTGCAGACATGGGACCTTTGCCAGCCTGGAAAGCCCTCACCAGGTGCAGCATAAGCCCCAATACCAGCCTTTCCTTAAACTCCAGGCCAAATTCCTCCAGCCTGTTGCCTGCCAGCTGCCCCTTTCTTCTCTTCTCCAGGACAGCGCCCAGCTCTGCCCCAAACAGGACGATTACCCAGCTGATATAGAGCCAGATCAAGAAAAGGGGCAGCTGGGAGAAGCTGCCGTAGATCGCATTATATTTGCTGACCCCAATTTGATAGGAGATAAAGGCCTTTTGGGCCAAATGCCAAAGTATCCCCGCCACAGCCGAGCCCAAAAGACAACCCATATTGCTGACCCTGGCATTGGGAACCAGCTTATAGATAAAGAAAAAGGCCAGCATGACCATAATGATGGGCAGATATTTCAAGAAAATCAGATAAATGTAGCTAAAAACACTGTAGGAAAGGATCATCTGAACCAGGGTGGTGCTCTGCAGCGAGGCTGAAAAGCTAAAGGCAGAGATGATAAGCAGCGGACAGACCAGGATCACCGAGAGATAGTCAGAGAACTTCCTAGCCAGGGTCCTTTCCTGGCTCACCCCCCAGATCGAATTCAAAGACTGCTCAATTCCACTTAGCAGAGTAAATACGGTAAGCAGTAGAAAGGCCACGCCCACTGCCCCCAGAGTGCTGACATTGGTCTGGTTGATGTAGGTGATGATCTGGTCCACCACCTCCTGCCTGCCTGCGCTGACCCTTAGCAAAAAATCCTTGATATAGGGGGTATTCTGGAAGCCAAAGCCTTTGGAGATAGCAAAAGCCACCGCCAGCAGAGGCACAATGGACAGGGCTGTGGCATAGGTCAAAGCCGAGGCCCTGAGCAGACACTGATCATCCCTAAAGTCTTGCCAGAGCTGCAGCAGCCAATCCCATAACCTGTTCAAGTAGACTTTTGCCTTTTGCAAAGACTCCTCCTTGGTGTATAGAAACAAGACAGCATACTGAACTTGAAATTATCTAAAATTCCGCCTAAAAGCAATTTGCACAGGCAATGTCCGGCCCGTCATATTGCTTCAGGCTGGGCAAGCAGACTGCACACAACAATAAGGATAGGTATATGCGCAGCAAGTACATAATGACCGTCACCGGCCAGGATCGTCCGGGCATAGTTGCTGATGTCACCCAGGCTTTGTTCGAGCTGGGCTGCAACCTGGAAGATTCCAGCATGACCAGGCTCTGGGACGAATTTGCCCTGATACTGCTCTTTTCTTGCCCAAGCCAGGACCAGGAATCCTACCTCAAGCAGGCCTTCGCCAGGCTGGAACAGGAAAAGGGACTGTGGACCTCTTTCAGGCCTTTGGAGTCCAAGCCCCCCAAAATCCCCAAGGTCAGACAAAACAAGCATGTCTACATATCTTGCCTGGAGCAATGCGGGGTCTTGTACCGAGTCAGTACTCATCTCTACAGGCAGGGCATCAACATCATCCGTCTTGTATCCAGCCGGGATTTCTCCTCTGCAAGTGGACACATGCTCTACAATATTGACCTGGAGATCGAACTGCCCCCAAACCTGGGAAGCCAGGAGCTGGATCTGGAGATGCAGCGCCTGCAACAGGAACTTGGAGCAGAGATCAGGCTCGGAGAATAGGGTTTTGCATATAAAGCATCCCCTGTGGGCAGAGATAGACCTTCTGGCCATAGCCCACAACTGCAGGCAAATAATTGGCCATATCCATGAAGGTACCGGGGTCATGGCCGTGGTCAAGGCAGATGGCTATGGGCATGGGGCGGTGGAGGTAGCCAGAACCGCCTTGGAAAATGGTGCTGATCAGCTGGCTGTGGCCAGGCTGCAAGAGGCTCTAAAGCTTAGACAGGCAGGGATAAAGGCCAAAATTTTGATTCTGGGCTGGACCAGTGCCCAGGATATCCGGCATCTGCTGGAGCAGAACCTGACCCAAAGCATCTTTGATTTGGAACAGGCCAGGGAGCTTTCCCAGGCAGCCCAGGCCAAAAGACAAAGTCTCAAGTGCCATCTCAAGCTGGACACTGGCATGGGCAGGTTAGGGCTGCCCGCCCAGGATGCAGGGACCAAAAAGGAGCTCAGACCAGAGCTGCTTCAGGCAATCCAGGAAATCTACCAGATGCCCGGGCTGGATGTGCAAGGTGTGTACACCCACCTGGCCCAGGCAGACAACCCTGATGCCAGCCACAGCCAAAACCAGCTGGCCTGTCTGCAGGCGGTGCTCACAAAAATGCGCCTGCTGGGCCTGCAGCCAGGAATTTGCCATGCAGCCAACAGCGCAGGTGTGCTCAACCTGCGCCAATCCCATCTGGATCTGGTCCGTCCCGGACTTATCCTCTATGGCCTCTACCCGGAGCGAAACATAGCCAGCCTTAAGCTTTGCCAAGCCATGCACCTTAAGGCCAGAATCATTCAAGTCCGAGAGCTCCAGCCAGGAGACACTGTAAGCTACGGATCCACCTTTGTAGCCAGGGAGAGAGCCCGCATAGCCACTGTACCTATAGGCTATGCTGACGGCTATCCCAGGATCCTGTCCAACCAGGGCCAGATGCTTGTCAAAGGCCAGAGGGCCAAAGTGGCAGGCCGAGTCTGCATGGATCTGACCATGCTGGATGTAAGCCGTATTCCAGGCGTAGAGGCAGGGGATGAGGTCCTCATCTTGGGCCAGCAACAAGGCCAGGGTATCCGGGCGGAAGAGCTGGGCAGCCTCAGCTGCAGCATCAACTACGAGATAGTCTCCCGACTGGGCTCCAGGGTGCCCAGGATTTATATCTAAAGCGCCGGCTGGGATAATTTTTCTTCCCGAAACCAGGCCGAGCTATCCAACCCCCTGCCCAGTGCTGTCCTGCTCTTTCCAGCGCAGTACCCTTACCTTTTGATCGTGGGCGTCAAACCATCCTGATCCTGACCAATAGGCCTTGAACAGACCCTGCCTCTCAGGGGAATAGCAAACCACAAACAAGTTTTCCCTTGGCTTGACCAGCTCCGCATCCATCCAGCTCATTTACTCCCCCTCAGGCTGATACTTAATGGCTACCAAGGTCACATCATCCTCCTGGCTGGTTCGACCCCGGAACTGTTCCAGGCTCTGAACTAGAGTAGCCAATATTTCCTTAGTGCTCTTGTGAGCATGGCTGCGCAGGATCCTTTCCACCCGCTCCCTGCCGAACATCTCCCGGTGCTGATTCCTGGTTTCTCTGATCCCGTCTGTGCCCAAAAGGATAATATCCCCTTCCTGCAGCTGTATAGGCCCTGCCTGGACATGTTTCGCCTGCTTGGAAATACCCAGGGGCATGCCAGTACTGGGCAGCTCTACTATTCTGCCGATTTTCTGCTGCAACCAGAGCCCAGGCTCGTGCCCTGCCGAATTCCAGGTCAAGGTATTGTTCTGTGCATCCAGCAGGCCGTAGAACAGGGTCAAAAAGCGTCCATCTCCAGTATCTCGGATCAAATGCTCATTGAGCATCTCAAAAAGATTGCCCAGATCAAAGCTGAATCTAGCAGCATGGGAACGAATAACCCCCCGGGCAGAGGCCATAAGCAGGGCTACGCCCAAGCCATGTCCACTGACATCCCCTACAGCAATCCCTAGTTTCTCCTGACCCGCGTTCTCCAGCTCAATGAAATCATAGTAGTCCCCGCCTGTCTCGTCAGAGTACACGCTTCTGCCACAGATGTCATAGTCTCTTAGCCTGGGGGCCTGTTTTGGCAGCAGATACTGCTGGGTCTCCCTGGCTACAGCCAGGGCATGGCGCATCCGTTCATTTTCCTGCAAACGCCAGCTCATGTCGTTGAAGGTATTCCCCAATTCCTGCAGCTCATCCCCTGAGGAGATCTTGACCCTGGAGTTGAAATTTCCTCTGGCTAGAGCGTTTGCTGTTTCAGCGAGTTTCATCACCGGCCTGATAACCGTCCTGGCGCTGAATAGAGCCAATAGGGTGGAGAGCACTAATGCTCCGAGCAAGGAACCTATGGTCAGCTTAAGCCATTTATTGGTTTTTTCCTCTACTTGATCCTTTACCAGCAAAGCCTGGGCAAAGATACGCTCTTTAGGCAGCATAAGCATAGGAAAGGGCTCTCCAGGCTTATGGCCACCATAAGCAAACAACATCTCCCGATCTTGCATCTGCACCCTGCTAACCCCAGGATAGCCCTGGGCAAGTTTTTGCAGCAAAGGCTGCAGGGAGTGCATTTGCTCCATATCCAGGTACCTTTCCTGCTTTTCCGGATGCCCCCTGACCATGCTGCTGTGTCTCTGAAATCTCTTGTAAGCCATGATGCGCAGCCTGCCTTGCTTGCTCTTGTCTTGCTGCCAAAAAAGCAATGCAAGCTGGGCCTGCTCCTCCCAAATCCTCGGCGGCTGCCAGGTTTGCAAAATATTCTCGAGGCTCACATGAAGTGCAGTAACCCCGGCAAAGGTACCATCAGGCCCAAAAACAGGAGCAGCAGCAACCTGTGTAAATCTGTCTTCATCTGGATGCTGGACAACTTGCCAAACCAGCCTGCCCTCCTGCTTGACACGTTGATACCAGGGCTGCTCCTGTATGCTGTAGCTCCCACCCAGGCCATTTTTAGCAGAAGACAAGACCTGCAGACCATTTTCCAGACCGGTGCTCTGTTGGTAAATCAACTCTGGATGACACTGCTGGATAAACAAGTAGCTCTCCTGCAACTCTGTCAACGCAGCAAAAGACCACATGCTGCTTTCCTGCATGGGCCCTGGCAAGGCTGAGGCCGTAGGTACCTGATCTTGTCCAGACAACTCTTCTACTGCCAGGGAGCTTTGTAGAAGCCTTTCCACTTCTTTCACCTGCAACCTCAAAGCAGTCTCTAAAGACTTTTTCTTGATCTCCAAAAGCCTGGTGTAATCGTTAACAGACTTTTGCAGGAATTCCTTTTCCCTGGTGGTCAAGATCTCCTGGGTGGACATAGCCAGCTCACTGGCCATCCTGTGCATAGTAACATAGTGCAGCACACTTAAGACCAGCAAAGGCAAAAGTGCACCGCAGATAAAAAGCAGGGAAAGTCTTTTCCTGATTCTCATGCCTAAATTTCTTCCTGTTCGACCCTAGCAGCTGTTCTTGCAGCTAAATGCTACCACGCATCTCAAAAGGGCTACTCCTTGATCCTGCATACAGCTTCCTAGCTTCAAAGACAAGAGCCCGGCCTCTAAGGGCCGGGCTCTTGTCTTTGAACAGGCAGCTTACCTGCCTGTCTTATCCTTGCAGTCCCGGGATTAATCCAGTTCGCCGGTTATCCAGTAGTTAATCCGCTCTGGATTGTTTTCCATGTACTTATCTATAGCCTCATCATAGGAAGATTCCCTGGCCTGATACATCATCTCCTGCAGTTCATCCAAGGGGATATAAAACCTGGTAAAGAACTCATACACCTCATAGGGCACGTCCTGATAGAAATCGCTCCTGGCCATGGCATGGATCTTTTCCTTGCCGCCCAGCACGCCCTCGGGATCTTCCAAGTAGCGCAGATCCCAGGCTGCGAACTTCCAGTGCGGGCTCCAGCCGGTAGCCACAATCCATTCCTCCCGGCGCTCTGCCCTGGAGATAGCTGAGGTCATGCCGGCTCCGCTGGAGGAGACTAGATTGTAATCATCCAAACCATACTCTTTCAAGGCCTTCTCAGAGGCTTTCATCAAGCCTGCTCCAGGATCGATGCCGGTAATCTCCTTGCCCACCTTCTTGGCCACTTCCGAATCCTTGAGGTCCTCAATGGAGGAAAGCTCGTCCTCTGGCACATAATCAGGCACCACCCAGCCCAGTCTGGCCCGGGTATATATGGGACCCAGATTGTCCAGATCCTCCACATATTTGTCCCAGTAGTCCTGGTGGGTCACAGGCAGCCAGGACATGAGCATGATGTCTATGTCCCCGCCTTTCAGGCCCTGATACTGCACACCAATGTCAGCTTGGACCAGCTCCACCTCGTAGTCCATCTTTTCCTCCAGGATCTCCTGGGCCAGCTTGGTCACTGCTTCTGCATCAGACCAGGATGTCCAACCGATCTTAATAGGTTTGTCGTATTCCTCAGCCTGGGCCAGGGGAACAACGAACAAGCCCAGTAGCGCCAAAACACCCAATGTTAAACTTAGCTTACCCATCTTTCGGAACATAACTCCTCCTTATTTGTTTATGGAGTTAAAGAAAAAAGGATGACTAGACCCATACATTTAAGCCAACTCACCCTTGAACAATCTCCTGAAACGCTCAAGAAATCCCATCTGACGCTGGCTGAAGGACTGGGTTATACGATCCAGGATAATGGCCAGGATGACCACTCCCAGTCCTCCCTCGAAGCCCAGGCCAATGTCCATGCGCTGAATGCCGCTCAAGACCACGTTGCCCAACCCGCCTGCGCCGATCATGGAGGCTATAACCACCATGGACAGGGCCATCATGATATTCTGGTTCACACCAGCCATAATGGAGGGCATGGCAATAGGGATCTCCACCTTGCGCAACAGCTGCATCGGGGTGCAGCCAAAAGCCAGAGCTGCTTCCTTGAGTTCCTTGGGTACCTGCCTGATGCCCAGGTTGGTCAGGCGCACCGCTGGAGGGGTACAAAAGGTTATAGTGGCTACTGCCCCGGGTACCTTGCCCAGTCCGAAAAGCATGGCTGCTGGGATCAGGTACACAAAAGGAGGCATGGTCTGCATAAAGTCCAGGATGGGCCGAACAATTCCCTCCACCCTATCACTCTTGGACATCCAGATACCCAAGGGTATGGCAAATATCAGGCTGATCACTGTAGCCGTAACTACCAGGGACAAGGTAGAGATAGTAGCCTGCCACATGCCCATACCCAGAAGCAGGAGCAGGGCGATCAGGAAGACCAAAGTGTACCTCCAGGTCAGCCGCCAGAAGGCCAAAACCGCCACTATGGCTATAAACAATCCGGGTGGTATAGCTTGAAGAGCACCCTCAAATGCAGCGGTTACCGCACCCACTACGTAAGAGACAAAATCGAATATCTCTGTAAAATAGCGCAACAGAAAATCTTCTACCAGGTATTCTATCCACTCTCCTATAGGAACATCAAACATAAGCTAACCTTCCCTTTTAAGGGTTTTCAAAAAGCGGTTTTTGGAGATCGCACCCTGATAGATGTGCTTGTCGTCCACCACCGGCACTGGATAGTCAGTCTCTGTGATCGCTGGCAGGACTTCCTGCAGGGGGGTCTGGGTGTTTACAAATTGCAAATCAGACACGAATGCGTTTTGCAGCTCCTGACCGTTGCCGGAATCAATGGCCTGGCGCAGGGAATCAATGGAGACCACACCCAGGAGCTTGTGCTGTTGATCCAGGACATATCCGTAAGGACGGTCCTGATCCATGAGCCTCTCCAGAGCTGCCCGCAGACCAGCCCCTCCTTTACGCTGAATTATAGTCACCTGATTGTCCCGGACTATGTCTCCGGCGCTTAAAACATTGGTAGGATCTACGCCCCTGAAAAAAGCCCGTACATACTCGTCTGCAGGGTATTTAAGGATCTCTTCTGGGCTGCCCACCTGTACGATACGGCCCCCCTCCATCATGGCGATCCTGTCCCCAATGCGCATGGCTTCGTCCAGATCGTGGGAGATAAAGACCACTGTGCGCTGGGACTCGGACTGGATCTTGAGCAGCTCATCCTGCATCTCAGTGCGGATCAAAGGGTCTAGAGCAGAAAAGGCCTCATCCATAAGCATAATTGAAGGATCCACTGCCAAGCCCCTGGCCAGACCCACCCTTTGCTGCATACCCCCGGACAGCTCACTGGGGTAGCTGTGGGCATTGGCTTTCAGGCCCACCATTTCCAAGGCTTCCAGGCCCCTTTTCCTTTGCTCCTGCTCAGGGTAGCCTGCCACTTCCAGACCAAAGCTGGCGTTCTGCAGAACAGTGAGATGGGGCAAAAGGGCAAAGGACTGGAAGACCATGCTCATATCTCGCCTTCTGAGCTTGATCAACTCCTCTTTGCTAAGCGATGCCACGTCCCTTTCGTCAATATAGACCTGCCCAGAGGTAGGCTCGATAAGCCTGTTCAGCATACGTACCAGGGTAGACTTGCCAGATCCGGAAAGCCCCATAACTACAAAGATCTCTCCCTGATAGACGCTGAAATTTGCGTTTTGCACTCCAATTGTAAGTCCGGTTTCATCAAAGACCTCGTCCTTGCTCTTGCCCTGTTCAATAAGAGGATAGGCCCGTTGGGGATTCGGACCGAAGATCTTGAACAAATCCTTAACAACAAGTTTCTCGTGATTCTCAGACATAGCTTGCGACCTGATTTTTGAGGTTAATTCCGGAGTAAAGTCGGCTTTTCCTGGACAGGGGGAAATGCGGGCAGAATGTGCATCCTGTATTATGTATAAAGAAACACTGCTTTCTTTGTCAAGTGCAAATTTCTATACCCCTACTGTACAGCAAGGTAACTTACCTTCAATTAAGGCCAGAGCTAAAGGCAGACACCTTCAAAAGTTGTTTCATGCTGGGACAATTCACGGTCAACATAGCATGAATATTCGACTTTTCTTGCTATCAGCATGAAGACTCTGTGGAAACTACAATAAGAGATGTCTCTCCCTTTCAGGAAAGTTTCCCCCGATGCCAAAAGAAAGGGCACGAATAAGGATTCAAAAGGATTAAAGCAGGCTCATCCTAGTCTTGTTCAGAAGAAGAGTCTGTTTCCTGCTTTTGCTGCAGCAAAAGCCTCTTAGTCCAAAACTGGGACTTTTTTAGCTGCTCCTTTATCCCTTGCAACTCCCCCTCCACCCAAGAACGCAGCTCTTCCTGCCTTTGCCCCAGCTCTTTAATCTCCAGTCTTAGCTCATGCAGTGAGTCTGCTTGGCTGGATTTATCACTGTTGTCTGCATGGCCCTGTCTTTTGCTGCTTTTCCAAAGCAAGACCAAGCCCTTTTTAAGCCTTTGCTGCTCCTGAGCCAGCTTATAGACCTCATTATTTATGGTGTCCTTTTGCAGCAGGACCTGACTCAGACTTTCCAGGGTGCTGGCCTGGCTCTGCAAAAGGCTGTGAAAGGACATGGGCTGCTGCGTATCCGGATTAGGCTGGGCTTCATCTTGCAGTTCCTGGGCAGGCAGGAGGTGACGGGGAAATTTATGTTGCAGTTTCTGGGCAACCTGTTCAGTGCTGAGATCGTTTTGATAGGCTTGGACTATGTATCTAAACACCTCCAAGGCTTGGGCCTTATAGCGCTTCTTTCTGCCCTGGCCCACAGCAGGCAAAAACTCCTGGAAGCGGTCCCGGTAATAGCGAATATTGCTTTCCGGGACCTCTAACGTTCTGGCTATCTCCTTAATGGTCAGGTACTCTTCACTCATGCTCTTTTTCCCGGCTAAAGCGCTTCCTTAGGAACCTGTAGCACAAAAAGGAACTGAATTGCAAATCAGGGTGAGCCTTAGAAGGGACAAAGAGCCAGCATATTTACTTGATGGTAATTGTTGGCCGGATCTTCGGCATAACGGCAACCCAAGGCCCGATTAGCCTCACCCTTGTTCTCCACATCCTGGGCGGAATTCAGATAAAAGCTGCAATCATTGTTAAAGCAGACCCAAATCCTACCCCAGCAGGTCTCTGATGGCGCCAACCAATACTCCATCTCCACTCCGCAGTGTGGACAAACCCGTTGTTCAGACATTATAAAACTCCTTTTCATTATTTTATTGAAAACACCTCACCTATGGCCTTAAGACTAGCCTGCAGCAGAAGCTTGTCTTGCAGGACAAAATTATTTAGTATTCTAATCAGAAATTTTGTCCTTGGCAAATCAAACCAATGTTAATTGATAACCAATATCAACAATAAGTCAAGGATATTTTGCCTCACCTGGCCTAAATAGGCACATCAAAGGATGGACAAATTACCAGTTCCCTGGAGGCGTTTTCTCTGCAAAATAAAGCCAAGACACAACAGACTGCCCTAACCAAAAAAATATAAACATATGATGAGGTGAGCATGCAGGAAAAAGAGAACTCTAGCAGCAAAGACATGTTGCAGCTGGTATCCTTCAAGCTAAAAGACGAAGAGTTTGGAGTGGACATCCTGCAGGTCCAGGAAATTATTCGCATGCAGGAGATCACCCATGTGCCTAACGCCCCGGACTTTGTGGAGGGAGTCATCAATCTGCGAGGCAGGGTGATTCCCATTGTTGATCTGCGCAAGCGCTTCGGCCTGGAGAGACAGGAGCACGGCAAGGCCACTAGAATTATAGTGGTCATGATCGGGCAGGTCACTGTGGGCCTGATCGTGGACGAGGTCTCAGAGGTGCTGCGCATCCCTGAGGACACAGTGGAGCCTCCTCCACCTATTGTGGCCGGGATCGAATCCGACTATATCAAGGGCGTAGGCAAGCTGGAGGACAGACTGCTCATCCTGTTGGATCTGAACAAGATCCTCAGCAGGGAGGAAAAGTCCTCCCTAAAGCAGGTTTAACCGGAGATTGACAGCAGGTCATAAAAAAATGGCTTTTGGTCAATTTTTTCCTTGACAAGGATCACAGCCTGAAGTAAAGGAATTTCCATGCAAAACGAACTCGGTCCCCAGATCACTGCTGCGTATTTTTATTTTTGGTATTGGGAAGTGGTCTGCGGTCCGAGTGGTGGCATGTAACCTGTATATCCAAAAAACTCAGCATCCACCCAGGGCCGCAGGCTAAAAGCCGGCGGCCCTTTTTCGTTTCTGGCCGCCGCACCAGGGTCTGGGCTGGAAACAAGGAGGCACGTTATGCACCTGGGCAAGTCCATCCGTCTGGAGCGGATCTTCAACCGCAATACCGGCAGAACCATACTGGTTCCCCTGGATCATGGGGTTACTGTAGGCCCTATCTACGGTCTGGTGGATCTCAGGGAGACTGTAAATCAGGTCTCTGAGGGCGGGGCCAATGCTGTGCTCATGCATAAAGGCCTAGTGCGCTGCGGCCACAGGGAACACGGCAGGGACGTAGGATTGATCATCCACCTTTCTGCCAGCACAAGTCTTTCCCCTTATCCCAACTACAAAACCCTGGTGGGCAATGTCGAGGATGCGATCAAGCTGGGCGCAGACGCTGTCTCGGTGCACGTCAATTTGGGGGATGAGGCAGAGGCGGCCATGCTCCAGGATCTCGGGAACATCAGCAGCGCAGCCACCTCCTGGGGTATGCCTGTATTAGCTATGGTCTATGCCCGGGGCCCTCAGATCCAGAACTCCTTCGACCCCAAGCTCGTGGCCCACTGCGCTAGGGTGGGTGAAGAGCTGGGCGCGGACGTGATTAAGGTCAACTACACCGGAGATCCGGAGAGCTTTCAAAACGTGGTCCAGGCCTGTTGCGTACCTGTGGTTATTGCTGGCGGACCCAAACTGGATGATCGCAAGGATCTGCTGCAAATGGTACACGATTCCATTCAGGCCGGAGGGGCCGGGCTATCAGTAGGCAGGAACATTTTCCAGGACCAGGAGCCCGAAAGACTGGTCCATGCTCTGCATCAGGTGGTGCACGAGGACATGCAGGTCAAGGAAGCCCTGCAGCTGTTGCAGTAAACCAAAGAAAAAACGTATTTATTCACCATCTCCTAGGCTCGGATAAGCATTACCGAGGAAGAAACCAAGGTCCGGGGGTTCGGTCCACAGGCTCAAAATGTCTGAGCGATTTAGAATGCGTTAAGCAAACTGTGCACGCTATTTCAACCTCAAAGTTCACCATAATCCTCTGGAAGTTCAAGAGGTCCAATATCAAACTTTTGCTTTACGCATTCTTAAAGAGCGAGTTTTTTGAGTCCTGTGGACCGAACCCCCGGACGTGGTGAATAGTTACACAAAAACAAGGCATAACAAATGGCCCTGCAGATATTTGTAAAAGTCATTCCCTGGGAAAAATCCCTGGCCACCCTGAGCCTGGAGTCAGGCGTGGACGGGCTTATGGTGGAACCAGAGTATGTGGAAAAGGTCCAGCAGCTTGGGAGAACCAAGGTCTTGACCTCCGAGGACCTGGCCCGCCATCAGCTCCAGGACAAGCA
Organism: uncultured Desulfohalobiaceae bacterium; assembly: GCA_964494985.1. Lineage (GTDB taxonomy): Bacteria > Desulfobacterota > Desulfovibrionia > Desulfovibrionales > Desulfothermaceae > CAZBUB01. The sequence continues at coordinate 48,951 of CAZBUB010000009.1, forward strand.
GGCGGAAGAACTGGCTGCTCAGGATCTGGCATCCCAGAAGATGGTCCTGCTTGAGCAAGGCTGGGAGGTCATTCCAGTGGAGAACCTGCTGGCAGTGCAAAAAGGCCAGCTGGGCCTAGAGGTAGAAAACCTGGAGCAAGCCAGGCTGGCCTCAGGTATCCTGGAAAGGGGTGTGGATTTCCTGGTCCTTTTGCCCCAGGCCTGGGCCCAGATCAAACAAATAATGCAGGAGTTAAAACTGAGCCAAGGTCAGCTACAACTGGAGCCAGCCAGGATTACCGGCATCCAGCAGGCAGGCCTGGGGCATAGGGTCTGCGTGGACACCTGTTCCCTGCTTAGCACCGGACAAGGCCTGCTCACAGGCAACTCCAGCGGGTTTACCTTTTTGGTGCATGCAGAAACCGAGCAGAACCCATATGTCTCAGCCAGGCCCTTCAGGATCAATGCCGGAGGGGTACATGCCTATGTGCAAAAGCCTGAAGATCGAACCTCTTACCTTGAAGAGCTGCGCGCCGGGGACCAAATTTTGATCGCAGACCACTCAGGCCAAACCAGCCTGGCCACAGTAGGCAGGATCAAAGTGGAAGTCAGGCCCATGCTGCTCATCTCCGCCCAGAGCGAGAGCTCTTCCGGGCAGATATTTTTGCAGAATGCGGAAACCATTCGCCTGGTGGCCCCAGGGGGCTCCCCGATCAGCGTGGTGGATCTCAGAAAAGGGCAGGATGTCCTTTGCCGCACAGATGTGGCAGGCAGGCACTTCGGGATGCGTATCCAGGAAAACATTGAGGAAAAATAAATGAATGCCAACAAGCAGGCCCCGGGGCCTATCATGCAGGACAGCAAACTGCAGGAGCTCAGGCAAAAGATAAACAATATCGACCAGGAGTTGCTTCGGCTTTTGAATCAAAGGGCCTGCTTAAGCCTGGAGGTGGGAGAACGTAAGTCCAGGCAATCCGAGAGTGTATTCAAACCCTTCAGAGAAAAGGACGTCCTGCAGACCTTGGTCAGCCAGAATCCCGGTCCCCTGCCCCAGAAGCACCTGGAGGCCATCTACAGGGAGATCCTTTCCTCCTCCAGAAGCCTGCAGCTGCCCCAAAGGGTGCTCTATCTGGGTCCGGAGGGCACTTTTTCCTATTTCGCCGGCTTGCATTACCTGGGACACAGTGCAGAGTATCTGCCCTGCTCCAGCCTGGAAGAAGTTTTCAAAGGAGTACGGGGTCAAAATGCAGAGCTCGGAGTTATTCCCCTGGAAAACTCCCTGCAGGGCACAGTAGGCCAGAGCCTGGATCTCTTTTTGCATTACGATGTCTACATCCAGGCCGAGATCTTTTGCAAGATCAGCCATTGCTTGCTCTCCAGGGCAGAGGAACTCCAAAAGATCGAGCTTGTCTACTCCCATCCCCAGGCCCTGCAGCAATGCACCCAATGGTTGAAATCCCACCTGCCCCAAGCTGGAATCGTGCCTGTGGAGAGTACTGCCGCAGCAGCCAGGAAGGTCCAGGACAACCAGCAGCAGGCAGCCATAGCCCATCCCGCCCTGGCCAGGAGCCTGGGGCTGAATGTCCTGCATCGAAACATTGAGGACCTGCCAGAGAACTGGACGAGATTCCTGGTCATCGGCTGCACAGAACCCCCAGCAGGCAACCGGGATAAAACCTCCCTTTTATTCACACTGCCGGACAGGCCTGGCAGCCTGGCCAGGGTACTGGACCTTCTAGCTGGGGAACAGGTCAACATGAAGAAGCTGGAGTCCAGGCCGCTTCGGGGTGAAAAATGGCAATACGTATTCTTTGCTGACGTGGAGTGCGATTTAAGCGCCAAGGAGTATCAGAGCCTTCTCAAGAGTCTGGAGGCCAGCTGTCATTCCTTGCGGGTCCTGGGAAGCTACCCCAATGGCCCTCATCTGGATGTAAACCAGGAGGAGCAGATATGAGCCTCACCCTGCAGGCCCCAGCCAGCAAGTCAGTCTCCCACAGGGCAGCCATTGCTGCTGCACTGGCTCCTGGAAGATCCACGCTGCAGAACATGCTTTCCAGCCAGGATCTGCAGCATACCCTGGCCTGCCTGCAGGCCCTGGGTGCCAAGCTTGAAAATACCTCTGCAGGAATAACTGTGAATGGTTTTGTGCCTGAAACTCGCCCCGGGACTGGCCAGGAGCTCCTTAAGCTGGACGTGGGCGAGTCTGGAACCACCTGCAGGCTCCTGACCCCGATCGCTGCCCTGAAAAGGGCCCGGATCAGGATCCACGGCAGGGGCAGAATGCATGAGCGACCCATTGCAGAGCTCGCCCATAGCCTGCAGGAGCTGGGCTGTGAGTTCGAGTGGCTGGGAGAGCCTGGCTACCCGCCCTTTGTATTGAACGGCCAAAACCTGCATGGAGGCAGGACCGCAATCAGCCTGGAGCAAAGCAGCCAGTATCTCTCTGGGCTGCTGCTTATGGGCCCTATGCTCCACCAGGGCCTGGAGATAGCCGTCCAGGGGGAAAAAGCAGTCTCCTGGCCCTACGCTGCCCTAACCCTGAAAGTCATGCAGGATTTCGGCTGCAGGGTGCAGATCTTTTCCCGGAATAGAGCCGGCCACCTGCAACAGACCTCCCTGCAGGAGCTGCAGGATATAGTCCCGGGCCAAACTGTGTTCAGGGTGCCTGCAGGGGAGTATATCCCAAGGGAGTACCGGGTGGAAGGGGACTGGAGCAACGCTTCCTATCTTTTGGCTGCAGGCCTGTTTTTGCCCGGCGGGGTCCTGGTCCAGGGTCTGGATCCTGCTTCTGGCCAGGGGGACAGGGCCTTTTTGGACATTTTGACCCAGATGGGGGCCAGGCTTGAAATCCTGGAGCATGGAGTGCAGGTTCTGCCTGGCAGCCTGCAGGGAGCCAGCCTGGATATGGGGCCCTGCCCGGATCTGGTGCCCACAGTAGCTGTTCTGGCCTCCCTGGCTCAGGGCCCAAGCAGGATCAGTAATGTGGCCCATCTGAGACTCAAGGAGAGCGACCGTCTGCAGGCCCTAGCTCAGGAGATTGTCAAGACCGGAGCCGGGGTAGAGCTGCAACCAGATGGCCTGGCTATCGCGCCGCTGCAGAACCTGGCCCTGCAGGAGCAAATCAAGTTTAACACCTACGGGGATCATCGGCTGGCCATGTCCTTGTCTTTGTACCAGCTGGCAGGTATTGAGCTGACTTTGGACCAGCCGGAGTGCGTGGGCAAGTCCTTCCCTGATTTCTGGAAGCTCTGGGAGAGCATCAGACAGGAGCTGGGCCGAGGCTAGGATGAATATGCATCTGCAAAGCGTAAGCATAATAGGCGCAAAAGGCGCCATGGGCAGATTCTTCCAACAGCGCCTGCAGCAGGCCGGGCTTGAGGTTCAGACCCTGGACAAGCCCCTGGACCAAAATTCCCTGGCCAGCTGCCTGCCTGAATCAGACCTGATTCTCTTAGCTATCCCGGCCCAGGCCTTTCCCCAGGTCCTGGCAGAGATCAGCAGCCACTTGAGGAACAGCACCTTGCTGGCAGATATCTGCTCGGTCAAGATCCGGCCCCTGAAGCTGATGCTCAGATATCACCCAGGACCGGTAGTAGGCACTCATCCCCTGTTCGGACCTGAGCCTGAGCCTGACACCAGCCTGCGCACCGCCCTGATCCAAGGCAGGAACAAGAATGCCCTGCACCAGATGCAAGACCTGATGCAGGATATCGGCCTGGAGCCCTTTTTCTGCAGCGCAAACGAGCACGACCGGGCCCTGGCCTATATCCAGGGTCTGAACTTTGTGAGCACGGTCTCCTATCTGGCCGCCCTCACAGACGATCCCGGTCTGGAAAGATTCCTGACCCCCTCCTTCAGGCGCAGGCTGGATGCGGCCCGGAAAATGCTCACCCAGGACGCGGATCTGTTCCAGAACCTGTTCGAGGCCAATCCCTACAGCTATGAGGCTGTGCGCCAGTATCGGCAGTTTTTGAACCTGGCTGCCGCAGGAGAGCTGGATCTATTGCAGCACAAGGCCAGCTGGTGGTGGCAGGAGCGAAATAAGGGGGGAGGTATGTAGGTCTATGCTAAGAGAATCTGTTCTTCCAGGCCGCGTCCTCCCCGGACGCGGCTTTTTTTCTTCAAACCAAAAACCCAGAAAGGAAGATGTGAGCATGCAAGAGGTATTCCTAACCCAGCACTCCAGGCTGTACCCCGCAGACACTCAGACCCCGATCTCCCTGTACCTGGATCTGGTGGGGGGTCAGCCGGGCATTCTCCTGGAGAGCGCAGAAGTTGACGGCAGGCTGGGCAGATACAGCCTGATCTCCTGGGACTTCCAGCTGCTGCTGCAGTCTAGGCAGGGCAGAATGCACCTGGAAATCCAGAACCCTTTGCTTGCTGAGCTGCAGGAGCACCAGGGCCAGGACTTCTTGCCAGCCCTGCGCCAAATCCTGCGCAGACTGCAGCTCATGCCTCCCCAGGACATGGATGCGCCCCCTGCCCTGACCAGATCCCTACAAGGCTATTTCGGCTACGAGCTAAGCGCCCTGCTGGAGCCCAAGCTGGGCCAGGTCCTGCCCAGGCAAAATGAGGAGACCTGTCTGGTCTTGCCAGGCAGGCAGATCCTGTTCGATCATCTGCACCACAGGTGCCTGTTCATCAGCCTGAGCCCTGAGGACTCCCCTGCTGCAGCCCCGGGATCCAGGCTTGAGGAGGGCTTCAGCCTGGGCCAGGTTGAGAATACCCCGGATCAGGAAACCTTCTGCTCCAGGGTGGCCCAAACCAGAGAGCTCATCAATTCTGGCGAGGCCATCCAGGTAGTGCTCTCCACCCGCTTTGTGGCGGACTTCCAGGGTCAGCCCTTTACCCTGTACCGCAGGCTGCGCCAAACCAATCCCTCCCCGTACATGTTCTATCTGAATCTGCCTGAGCTGACCCTGATCGGCTCCTCCCCGGAACTTTTGGTGCGCTGCGACCAGGGCCTTTTGCAGGAAAGGCCCATCGCAGGCACCAGGCCCAGGGGCATGAGCCAGGACCAGGATGCCAGGCTGGCAGAGGAGCTCCTGCAGGATCCCAAGGAAAGGGCGGAGCACGTCATGCTGGTGGATCTGGGCCGCAACGACCTGGGCCGCATCTCCCAGGCAGGCAGCGTGCAGGTGGAAAAGTTCATGCAGGTGGAGCGCTTCTCCCATGTCATGCACCTGACCTCCTATCTCAGGTCCAGTCTGCAACCTGATCTGGATGCCGTGGATGTGCTGAGGGCCGCCTTCCCTGCAGGAACGGTCTCAGGCGCGCCCAAAATCCGGGCCATGGAGATCATCAGCCAGATGGAGGATCAGCCCCGGGGACCCTATGCCGGTGCAGTAGGCTGGCTGGGGTTGGACCCAGGAGAAGTCAGCCTGGATACCGGGATCACTATCCGCTCCATGTGGCTTAAAAACGGCAAGCTCTGCTGGCAGGCAGGCGCCGGAATAGTCAGCGACTCTGATCCGAAAAAGGAGTGGCAGGAATGCCAAAACAAAGCCAGGGTCATCAAACAGATCCTAAGCCAGGGGGAGGCCAGCGATGCTTTTACTCATAGATAACTACGATTCCTTTACCTACAACCTGGTGCAGCTCCTGCAGCAGGAAAGCCTGGAGCCGGATGTGCTCAGAAACGACGATCCCAGACTCCTGGATCTGGCCCTGAATCCAGTCCTGGAAGGAGTGATCATCTCCCCGGGCCCTGGGGCCCCGCAGCATAGCGGGCTCTGTCCCAACTTCCTGCGGCTTTTGTCCTCGCAGGTCCCGGTTCTGGGGGTCTGCCTGGGACACCAGATCCTGGCACACCACGCAGGCTGGCCTGTGATCCGGGCCCCTAGGATCATGCACGGCAAGACCTCCAGCATAGAGCATGCTGAGAGCGGCATCTTCCAGGGCCTGCCCCGGCCCTTTACCGCTACCAGGTACCACTCTCTGCTCATGGATCCTGATTACCAGGGCCATGGCCGCAGCCTGCTCAGCATCACCGCCTGGAGTCAGACCGGGGAGCCCATGGGTCTCGCCTACCAGGACCGGGACTGGTTTGGGATCCAGTTCCATCCAGAGTCCATTTTGACCCAGCAGGGCCCAGGCCTGATGCGAAACTTCCTGCGCCTAACCCTGCAGACCCAAGACGCATAAAAACCTCAAGGAGCGCAGATATGAGCATGCACAGCACTTTGGATCGCTTGGCTCTGGGCCGAGACCTGGAGCCCAGGGAGGCCTACAGCGCCTTTCACAGACTTTTTACTGGGGAGCTGGGCCCGGCCCAGACCGGGGCTTTTTTGCTGGGCCTCAAGGCCAAGGGCGAGACACCTTTGGAGCTGGAATCAGCAGTGCAGGCAGCCCTGGACCAGGCCCGCAAAGTAGATTTTGAACAGACCTGCATAGATACCTGCGGCACAGGCGGGGACGGCAAGATGAGCTTTAACTGCTCCACTGCAGTAGCCCTTTTCCTGGCCCATATGGGGCACAAGGTAGTCAAGCACGGCAACCGGGCTGTATCCAGCTCCTGCGGCAGCGCTGATGTCCTGGAGCACCTGGGCCTGCCCTTTATTCAGGACAGCCAGGAAGCCAGAGGCAGGCTGGAGAGGACCAACTTCGTTTTTCTTTTTGCTCCGCATTTCCACCCTGCCTTTGCCCATGTGGCCCCTGTGCGCAAGGAACTGGGCATCGCCACCCTGTTCAACCTCATGGGGCCCTTGCTCAACCCTGCCCAGCCTTCGCACCAGCTCCTGGGTGTGGGCAACGCCAAATACCTGGATCTGGTGGCCAGAGCCCTGTCCAGAAGGCCGGGCCTGAAGAGGGCTGCTGTGCTGCACGGTGCAGGAGGATTTGACGAGCTCACTCCTTGCGGCACGAATCAAGTGGTCCTAGCTAGCCCCGAAACCTGCGAACCGATTGAGATCCATCCCGACCACTACGGGTTCCAGGCCTGCTCTGCCCAGGAGCTGGCCTGCACCAGCAAAGAGCAATCCTTGGAACTGATGCAGAGCGTGCTCCAGGGCAGGGGACCTGAGCCTGTTCTGGATATGCTGGCCCTGAACCTGGGCCTGGCTTTGTATCTGCTGCATGAGGACAGGGAGCTCCAGGACTGCATGCAGCAGGCTGCCACCCAGGTCCGCCAGGGTATAGCCAGGGAGAAGCTCTATGCTGCATAAATTTTTGCAGGCCAAGGAAAAGGAGATCCAGACCCTGCAAGAGCAGGAGAAAAAGGGCCTTTTGTTTGACCCAGGCCCCAGGCCCAGGCCAGGGCTGCAGCAGGCCCTGCAAGACCGGGGCCCTGGTGCGATTATTGCCGAGTACAAGCGGGCCTCCCCCTCCAGGGGGGAAATAAATCCGGAGCTTGCTCCGGAAGACGCGGCCCAGGCCTTTGCCAGGGGCGGGGCCGCGGCTGTCTCGGTGCTGACCATGCAGGAGTTCTTCAACGGAGAGCTGCAATTTCTGGACCAGGTCAGCACCTGCGGTCTGCCACTGTTGCGCAAAGATTTTATCCTGCATCCCCTGCAGGTTAGACAGACAGCTAAGACTCCGGCCTCGGCCCTGCTGCTCATCGTGAGGCTCTTTCTGGAGCAGCCGGACAAGCTGCGGGAGCTATATACCCTGGCCCTGGAGCTTGGGCTGGAGCCGGTGCTGGAGATCTTCCAGCCCCAGGAGCTGGAACTGGCCAGGGAGCTGGGTGCCGGCTTGATCCAGGTCAACACCAGGGACCTGGACAGCCTGGAGATTGATTTTGCCCCGGCAAGAGATCTTATATCCAAGAAACAGCCATGGGAGACCTGGATCCTGGCCAGCGGGATTGACAACAGGGATCAGATCAGACACTGGAGCCAGGCCGGCTTCGATGCCTTCCTGGTGGGGACCTGGATCATGTCCGGGCCTGATCCTGCCCGGGCCGTGCAGAGCTTGGTCTGATAAGGCCAGATATATCGATTGCGATGACCACCACGACTACGACAGCGAAGGAAAGGATTGAAAACCGTAGTCGAAATCGGAGTCAATACTCATGACCTCTACCTTATCCAGGAGACGAACCTATGCCCGTAAAAGTCTGCGGCCTGACCAGGAGCCAAGATGTCCGAACTTGCCTGCAGCTGCAAGTGGACTTCCTGGGCTTTATCTTCTATAAGCCCAGCCCCAGGCACATCCAGCCGGAGCAGGTCAGAGTCCTGCCCAGGGGCCAGGCTCTGAGGGTGGGTGTCTTTGTCCGCCAACCTGCAGGCGAAGTCCTGGATATCATGCGCCAGGCAGATTTGGACCTGGCCCAGCTGCACGGGGAATATTCCCAGCAGGATTGTCTGAGAATCGGCCCCGAGCGGATCATCAAGACCCTTTGGCCGGAGCGCTTTTCCACTCCAGAAGGCCTTGAGCAGCAGGCAGAACATTACTCTGCCTGCTGCGCCTATTTCCTGCTTGATCCCGGCAAGTCCGGGGGCGGACACGGCAGAGGCCTGCAGCTGGCCTGGGAAAGGATGCCCAGCCTGCCCAGACCCTGGCTCCTGGCCGGAGGCCTTGGCCCCAAGACCCTGCCCCAGGCCCTGCACGATCATCAGCCCTGGGGAGTAGACCTGAACTCCGGACTGGAAATGAGTCCGGGCTGCAAGGACCCAGTCAGACTGAAGCAGTGCATTGATATCTGGCGAACCTACAAAAAAACACAAGGAGCTACAAATGCGTAAAGGCTATTACGGAGACTTCGGCGGCCAGTTCGTGCCAGAGCTGCTCATGCCCCCCTTGCTGGAGCTGGAGCAGGCTGTGCAAGAGATCCTGCCCAGCCCAAGCTTTCAGGAAAAACTACAGGGCCTGCTCCAGAACTTTGTGGGCCGGCCTACACCGCTTACCTTTTGTCGCAATCTGTCCCGGGACCTGGGCTTCGGCCTCTGGCTCAAGCGCGAAGACCTGGCCCATACCGGCGCGCATAAGATAAACAACACCGTAGGCCAGGCCCTGTTGGCCAAGGAAATGGGCAAGACCTGCCTGGTGGCAGAGACAGGAGCCGGCCAACACGGGGTAGCCACAGCCACTGCAGCAGCCCTTTTGGACATGCGCTGCCTGGTGTATATGGGCAATATTGATATCCAACGTCAGGCCAGCAACGTGCACAGGATGCAGCTTCTGGGCGCGGAGGTCATCCCTGTGCACAGCTCCACCCAGACCCTGAAAGACGCCATCAATGCCGCCCTGAGGCACTGGATCGCCACCCAAAGTGACACCCACTACTGCCTGGGCTCTGTCACCGGCCCCCATCCCTTTCCTAAGCTGGTCCGGGACCTGCAGTCAGTGATCGGCCAGGAGGCCAAAGAACAATTCCAGCAGGCCCAGGGCGGACTACCGGATATGGTAGTGGCCTGCGTGGGCGGAGGCTCTAACGCCATAGGCATCTTCCAGGGCTTTATCCAGGAGAGCAAGGTTCGCCTAGTGGGAGTAGAGGCAGCTGGTGAGGATAAGCCCCAGAGCTACCACTCAGCCACCCTGACCAAGGGCAGTCCCGGAGTACTGCACGGAGCCTTGAGCTTCCTGTTGCAAAGCAACTCCGGACAAATTTTGCCTTCCCATTCAGTAGCCCCAGGCCTGGACTACCCAGGTGTAGGGCCGGAGCATTCCTATCTGCAGGAAAGCGGTAGGGCCAAATACGTCAGCGTAAACGACGACCAGACCCTGCAGGCCTTTGAGCGCCTCTGCCATAAAGAGGGCATCATCCCTGCCCTGGAGAGTTCCCATGCCCTGGCTCATGTCTTCTCTTTGCAGGGCAGTCTGCAGGAAGGCCAGCAGGTGGTGGTCAACCTTTCCGGCCGAGGGGACAAGGACCTGGAGATTGTGCGCGAATACAGCCCAAACAGAAAGGAGTAACAAGCCCATGCAACAGGATAGATTGCAGGACAAAATCAAGCAGACAGCGAATAAGGGCCAAAAAGCCCTGATCCCTTATCTGCCGGCCGGCTTCCCTGCCCCGGAAAGCTTCTGGCAGGAGCTCCAGGAGCTGGACCAGGCAGGCGCGGACATTATAGAAATCGGCATCCCCTTTTCAGACCCGGTGGCTGACGGCCCCGTGGTGGAGCAGGCCTGCCAGGAGGCCCTGCAGGCTGGCATCAGCCTGGATTGGGTTCTGCAGGGATTGGCTGATCAAAGGGCCAAAATCCAGGCTGAGATCGTGCTCATGGGCTACGTAAACCCCTTTATGCAGTTCGGCTGGGAGAGACTGGCCAGACAGGCTGCGGAGTGCGGGGTCAGCGGGCTGATCGTCCCGGATCTGCCCCTGGAGGAAAGCGCAAAGATCCAGCCCCTGCTGCAGAATGCAGGCCTGGAGCTGGTGCGGCTGGTTGGTCTGAATACCCCCCCAGACAGGATGCAGCTCTATGCAGCTGAAAGCAGGGCTTTTGTGTATTTTGTCTCTGTCATGGGCACTACTGGTTCCAGGCAGGAGCTGCCGCCGGAGCTGCAGGAAAGTCTCAAAATGGCTAAGGAAATCTTCAGCCAGCCCTTGGCCCTGGGCTTTGGCTTGAGCCGGCCTGAGCAGATCCAGCCCATCCAGGACCTGCTGGACGCCGTGGTTTTCGGTTCTTCCCTGATCCAGCACCTGCGCGACGGGGGCAGCAGCAATCAGTTCCTGGCTGGATGGCGGAGTTGACCCAGGACCCGTGATCACGTACAAGCCAAAAGCAGGACAGGTTTGCAACAGTTGGTAGGATGCGAGTACAAAAACTCCTTTTGTAGCCCCTAAAGATCAAAAATCAACGCCGCCGCTGGCTGCGCTGAGTTATTAAATTGTTACGTTTACGCATTCTTAGGAGCGAGTTTTTTGAGTCCTGTGGGCCGAACCCCTGGACCTGGTGAACAGTTACAGAAATACATCCAGTTTGATCGAGAAAGAAACTGGCCAGAGGGAAGCACTACAGCTGCTACCCCCAATAATAACATAAAGGAGACTGCACAGTATGCAACTGCCCCTGGTATTCGACTGCAAGACCTCTGATGATGTCATCAAGGCGGTTAAAGAACACGGAATCAAGTTTATCCAATTCTGGTTTTTGGATGTGGTAGGCACCTTGAAAAACTTCCAGGTCATGCCTGATGAATTGCCTGAGGCCTTCAGCGAGGGCATGGGCTTTGACGGTTCTTCCATAGAGGGTTTTTCCCGCATCCACGAAAGCGATATGGTGGCCTTCCCTGATCCCACCACCTTCCAGCTTATTACCTGGCAGGAGGAAGATAACGGTTACCCTGTGGCCAGGATGTTCTGCGACATCAAGACCCCTGAAGGGGAGCCCTATGAAGGTGACAGCCGCTATGTGCTAAAGCGTATCCTGGATCGGGCAGCCCACAAGGGCCTGACCAACTACGTGGGGCCTGAGCTGGAGTTCTTCCTGTTCGCGGACTCCAAAGAGCCTAAGACCCTGGATGTAGGCGGCTACTTCGATGCCCCGCCCCTGGATCTGGCCAACAGCATCCGCAGGGACATCATCCTGGCCCTGAACAACATGGGCATCAATGTGGAATACAGCCACCACGAGGTGGCCCCCAGCCAGCACGAGATCGACCTGCGCTACCAGGAAGCCCTGAAGATGGCGGACATCTCTGTCACCTACCGGGTCATAGTCAAGGAAGTGGCCCGCAGACACGGTGTCTATGCCACCTTCATGCCCAAGCCTTTGTTCGGGGAGAACGGCAGCGGCATGCACGTGCACCAGTCCCTTTTCCAGGGCAACAAGAACATCTTCTACGACCACGAAGACCCCCAGGGCCTGAGCCAGGAGGCCAAGCACTTCATCGCCGGGATCCTCAAGCACGCCAGGGAATACACCGCGGTTACCAATCAATGGGTGAATTCCTATAAGAGGCTAGTACCTGGCTTCGAGGCCCCGGTGTACATCGCCTGGGCCAGACGCAATCGCTCCGCCTTGGTCAGGGTACCCATGTACAAGCCTGGCAAGGAGCAGGCCACCAGGGTGGAGCTGCGCTCCCCTGATCCGGCATGCAATCCCTACCTGGCCTTTGCCGTGACCCTGGCCGCGGGCCTGGAGGGCATGGAAAAGAAGTACACCCTGCCAGAGCCTGTGGAGTCAGACATCTACGACATGCAGTACGAGGAGAGGCTGCATCACGGCATAGACACCCTGCCCGGCAGCCTGTACGAGGCCCTTGACGAAATGAGCCGCAGCCGAATGCTGCAGGAGGCCCTGGGCAGTCACATCTTCGAAAAATTCATCCAAAACAAGCGCCTGGAGTGGCACAACTACCGCATCCAGGTCACGGACTACGAAATCCAGAAGTACCTGCCCCTGCTTTAAGGTAGAGATCCTTCCTATCGATAGCGATTACGACAACGACCACGACAGCGCCAGGAGGCTAAACCGTAGTCGCAGTCGTGGTCGCAGTCGCAGTCGATACTTATGAATTTGACCCCCTACTGGATATTGGGCATCAGGGTCCACTTGATAAACCAGATCCCGTCCTCTTCCTGATCCAGACAGACTAGACCCGCATTCTGGAACTGCAAAATCTTCTTCTCCTCATCCCCTGCCACCAGGTAGGCCAATAGTTTCTGCATAAAGGGCAGGTGTCCCACCAGCATCACTCCCTGCAGGTCCTTTGCCTTCTCCGCCCAGGGCCTTATGTCATCCATGGCCTTGAGGCCTGCAGCCTCCTGCACCCCCTCCCTGGGATCCAGGTACTTGGCCATGATCTCTGCAGTCTGCCTGGCCCTTTTCTTCTCGCTGTGCAGGATCTCTCCAATCTGCACCGAGTAGTTCTGGGCTACCTCAGCCATACGCTCTGCATCAGATCTGCCCTGGCTGGAAAGGCTTTGCTCCGGATCTTCATCTTTAGGTAGGCTTTTACCATGCTGCACCAGATACAAGGCCATATGCACACCTCCTTGGTTTGAGATTCCAAATCCCATGAAATAAGAGCAAACATGACTCCACCCCAATAAAGGCACTCATCACCACGAACTGAAAATCAATTGCCAAGCCTTGACAGAAAGGAACATGCTATTTTCTTGTTTATCGTGGTCGTAATCGTTGCCGTTGTCGATATCTATGATCCTCTCCGCCAAAATCTGGACAGCGCTCGCCCTTATCTTGCTCCCAGGATATTCATGCTCCTCATTCGCTGCAAAAGATCTCCCCTCTCCCTGTCCAGCCAGAAGAGCTCCCTGCCAGGCTCCAGGCTGGTGATCACAGTCCTGCCCACTACTTCCCTGCCTTCCCTGCCCAGGATGTCCTTGGTGCGCAGACCCCACATGTTATGCAGGACCACTGGCTGGCCCTGGTGGCTGCCCAGATAGAGCATCACGTGTCCAGGCATGTACAAAATGCTCTGCATGGGTCTTCCCTGCTTAAGGATCCTTTTTTTCTTCTCCTCAGGTCCTAAGTCTTCCAGCTCCACTCCTCGGCCCACCTGGGCCTGGTCCCTGGAGTTCCTGGGCAGCCAAATCCCCAAAGGCGCAAACAAATCCCTCATCAAGGCTGAACAATCCCGATTCTCATAAAGCCCTCCCCAGCCATAGCTCTGGCCCATGATCCGCGAGGCCAGGTCCGCAATGCTCTTAGGCTCCGCAGGCAACGGAAAAACCTCAGCCTGAGATCTGGCCAGGAAGGCCTCCTGCAGCACCACCCTGCCCTGCTCGTCCCTGACAGGCACCAGGGCCAGGTAGCCATGGGCCTGCTCCTGCAGGAGTGGAAACAGGCTGCCTATATGGGCGGTAAACAGATGCCCCCCGCGTCTACCCAGCACAGAAACTCCATCCTTGACCACAGCCAGGAATCTGTTTTGAGTATACTCCTGGACCTTATCCTGATCCAGCACAGCCAGGTCCTGGACCTGCATCCAGCCCAGGGCAAAGCCGCTTTGCACCAGATACCACGCCCTGTCCCGGGACTCATGCAGGATGCGCACCGGGGTCCCGGCCCAGATCGCGGAGATCTGCAGCACATCAAATGGATAGCCCTGGCCGGCCAGGCTGAAATCCCGAAATGCAGGCCTGTGCGTGGGCAATAACCTCAGGCTGGAATTCTCAGTCACAATACCTGGCTGATCCAGTGCAGGACTGTTTGCAAAATTGGACATATAAAGCAGTCTTTCGAGCCAGCCAGCCTGCCTGGGCCTTTTGTGCTCTCCAAACAGCTCCTGTTCCTGCAGGCTTAGCGCATATTGCGCAAAATCATGCAGATCCGGATCCTTTTCCCCGCGCCAGGGCGAGCTCCAGCTCTGCAAAAACTCCTGCGCTGCCTTCTCCTGCTCCTGACTATCCAGGAAAGGCTCCTGGCCACCTTGAGCTTCCTGAAGGTAGAAGCCTGGATCCTGGGGCAACCTGGCCAGGTCAGGAATACGCTGTTCCTGCTTTTGTGCGCAGGCCTGCAGCAGAAAAAAAAGCCCGACCAGGAGCAAAACCCATTGCCAGGAACAATCACACCCAGCCCTTGGCAGGCGTACCTGAAAGAAGTTCTTTCGCCTTAGCATCAGCGAATCCGGATTTTTGCAGGCACATCCTGGCACTGGCTGCAGGCTACTCATCTCCACCAGTCCTGGTCTTACACTCTAAGCCCTGCCTTTGCAGCCAAGCCCTTTGCCTGGCCTGGTACTCAGCCTCTGTCTCCTGCCAGCCAGCCTCCTGCAAGGACTTTTGGGCGGCATGGAAGAATATCCTGTATCTGCCCTGCAAGCCCTGCAGACAGCTGCTCAAATCTTTTGCCTTGTCTGACATATTCAACCCATTGAAATCATTTAAATCGTCGCTGACTGAGATCCATGAGCCAAAATTAAGCCCTGACTTTCAGCCCCAGCCTAAAAAAAGCAAGGGAAATCATTCTGTTTATAGATTATATTACCTGAGTCCTGTCTGGATCAAGCCATAATTGAGAAAATTCTTGCTCATGTCCTAAATGATATGCTCCGCAATGTAATTGACCTGGAGCATGTATTCCCGTATCCTGGA
>CAZBUB010000010.1:0-60886 GCA_964494985.1 uncultured Desulfohalobiaceae bacterium
TGAACCTACTTTCAGGATGGAAGAATGAATCTCCCTTTCTGAAGGATTCTCACTCTCAAATCCTGCAACAAAGCCTGATTGACCTGGACCGGGCATACCAGGGGTTTTTCCGCAGGTTAAGGAAGATCCGGGCCGGGGACTTCTCTGAAGGCGAAGATCCCGGATACCCCAGGTTCAAGAAAAAATTCGTGCATGACTCCTTTCGGTTTCCCCAGGGCTTTAGGCTGGGAAACAGGCACGTCTATCTCCCCAAGCTCGGCTGGTTTCGGTTCTACAAAAGCCGGAAGATAGAGGGAATGCCTAAGAACGTGACTGTGACCAGGGACGGCAGAAATTGGGATATATCCGTGCAGGTGGAGCAGGAAATCTCCGATCCCTGTCCTGTGCGAGAGCCAAGTACAGGGTTGGACATGGGAATTTCCCGGTTCTACACCTGCTCGGACGGTACGTTTGGCGAACCGCTAAACGCCTTCAGGAATTTGGAGAAGAAATTGGCCAGGGAGCACCGCAAACTCTCCCGTAAGAAGGAGTTTTCAAAGAACTGGAAGAAGCAAAAGGCGAAGGTGAACAAGGTCCACCGCAAGATCCGGGATACCCGCTTGGACTATCTGCATAAGCATTCCACTGCCCTTTCCCGTGACTATGCCGTGGTGTACGCTGAGGACCTGCAAGTGAAAAACATGTCCCGTTCTGCAAAGGGGACCAGGGAGAAGCCGGGCAAAAACGTCCGAGCCAAGTCCGGGCTGAACAAGTCTGTCTTGGATCAAGGCTGGAGTGAGTTCATGCGCCAGCTCGGCTACAAGCTGAACTGGCGTGGCGGGGAGCTGGTCAAGGTTCCTCCGCACCATACATCACAGACCTGCTGCTGGTGCGGCCATGTGTCAAAGATCAACCGGAGATCGCAGAGCCGGTTCGTGTGTGAGGCCTGCGGCCTTGAGATCAATGCGGATCATAACGCCGCAATAAATATCAAAACCCTCGGACAGAGGGGGTTGGCCTGTGGATCGAACCCCGCAGGGGGTCGGAAGCAGGAACCGCCGGGAAATGGCGACAAAGTACCGGTCCTGGCTGCATAGTCAGGAATCCCCTTCCTTTAGGGATGGGAGGATGTCAATGCACCCAAGATTTTGGACTGGAACCTGATTCCTTTTCCTGTTATGGTAGCATCACAACAAAGGCAGGGCCTGATCATCTGGCCTGCCAAAGTCAGTTTCACAACCATATGCTCGAATTCTTGCGTATTAAAAATCTCGGGCTCATCCATGACCTGGAGCTGGAGCTCTCCCCTGGCTTGAACGTGATCAGCGGAGAAAGTGGAGCTGGCAAATCTTTTATCCTCAGGGCCCTGGATTTTGTCCTGGGGGAGAAGATAAGCTCCAGCCTGATCAGCCCTGGCCAGGACAAGGCAGTGGTAGAGGCAGTATTCAACAGGGAAGGCGAAGAGTATATCCTGCGCAGGGAGCTGAGCAGCCAGAACAACAGGAGCAGATTCTTCCTCAATGACCATTTAAGCTCCCAGAACAAAGCTAAAGAGCTTAAGCCAGAGCTCATCCTGCACACCAGTCAGCACAGCCAGCAACGTCTCCTGGAACCTAGCTATCACAAGCAGCTCTTGGACTCCTGGCTGGAACATGGGCTGCTGCAGGAAAAAAAACGCCTGAGTCTAAGACTGCGGGACCTGGATCACAAAAAGAGCAGTTTGCAGCAGCAGGCCAAGGAACTGGAGGAAAAGCGAGATTTTCTGCAATACCAGCAGGCAGAGATTGCCAAAGTCCAGCCCAAACCCGGGGAAGAAGAGGAGCTGGAGGACAAAAAGCAGGCCTTAAAAGACCAGACAGACCGATATAAAAGCGTGCAGCAGTGTCTGGAGGCCATGTACAGCCAGGGCCAGTCCCTGGAGGACAGCCTCTGGACCCTACAAAAGGAATCAGAGAAGCTGAGCTCCTCCCAGGGAAAGTTTCAGGAATACGCCCAAGGCTTGGAAGAGGCCAGGCATCTGCTGCAGGAAATGGAAAGGGACCTTAAGGCTATGCCCTTGCCTGCTGAAAACGAGCAGGAACTGGAGCGAATCGAATCCAGGCTCTGGGAGCTAAGCCAGCTGCAGCGCAGGCTCGGCAGATCTCTCCAGGGCATTTTGGAATTGCAAAAAGAGATTGAAGACAATCTGTCCTTTCTGGATGGCTGTCACCTGGAACTGCAGCAGCTGGAAAGGGAGAAGCAAGCACTGGAAGCGGAGCTGGCCCAGACTGTGCAGAAACTCAACCAGGCCAGACACCAGGCTGCTGATCAGCTGGCCCATGAGCTGCAAAATGAGCTGCAAAACCTGGGCTTTGATCCTGACCTGCAAGTAACCTTCCAGTTCCAGGCTCAGGAGCTCAGGCCAGGCATCCAGGAGGATATCCCCAGGCTGATGTGGGTGCCCAACCCTGGACATCCCTCCCAGCCTTTGGAACAGATCGCCTCCGGCGGGGAGCTATCACGCTTTTTACTGGCCCTGGTCAGCTTGTCAGCCAGGCAGAGCCTCCCCACCCTGCTCTTTGATGAAGTAGATGCAGGCATAGGCGGAATGGTTTTGGACCAGGTGGGCAGCAAACTGCAGTCACTGGCCCGCAGGCAACAGATTATCCTGGTCTCCCATTGGCCCCAGCTGGCCTGTTTGGCCCACTGTCACTTCAAGGTTCAAAAACTGAGCAATGACGACGTCACATACACCAGCTGCAGCAGGCTGCAATCTGAAGAAATCCTGCAGGAGTTGTCCAGAATGGCAGGCGGCGGGGAAAAAGGTCATCTGCTGGCTAGACAACTGCTCCAGGAACAAAACGTAGGGGCAAAGAGATGAACAACAAGGCCCAGGAGTTTCATTTCTGCAGCCAGCTCCAAGTCCTGGACATAACTCCCATGGCGGATGAGCGCTTCTGGCACCTCAGGCTGCAGTCTCCGAACTGGAACTGGACTCCAGGACAATTCCTGATGCTCAGATCCCTGGCCTGGGAGCATGATCCCCTAGGGGCCAGACCTTTTTCCATTGCAGACCAAAACCAGAATGGTCTGCATATCTATCTGCAGGTCCTGGGCAAGGCCACCAGGAGCCTTTCCAGGCTGCGGCCAGGTCAAGAGGTCCTGGTCTGGGGACCACTAGGCCGGGGTTTTAAGCTGGAGCCTGAGAGCCCGGCCCTGCTTTTGGCCGGGGGTATGGGCCTGGCCCCTTTTGTAGGTCTGATAAAGAACCACCCTCAGCCCAGGGAGCTGGAGCTTATCTTTGGGCACAGGCAAAACTTGGATAATTATCCTTTCAATGAGCTGGCCGAGCAGGTACTGGCCTGGGATGTCCAGGACAAATCAGAAAAGGATCTCCTGCGGCTGCAAAGGGCAGTAGAGGTCAAAATTAAGGGCTATGCCCCTGACGGCCGGGTTCTGGCCTGCGGACCAGAGCCTTTCCTGCGCATGGTGCAGGGCATTGCCCTGCAGGCCGGGGCCAACACCCAGCTCTGTATGGAGCGCTACATGGCCTGCGGCATAGGGGCCTGCCTGGGTTGCGTGGTAGAAAACAGCCAGGGGGAACACGTCCAATCCTGTATCCAGGGCCCGGTATTCCCTGCCCAGGACATCAGAATCTAAAGCGCTTTACTAATAACCTTTATGCGCCAGATCGGTTTGTATTAAAAACAGTTATCAGGACTCACAATCAAGCCTGCTAACCGACAGCCAATAACTACTCCCTGCTAACTGACAACAGATAACTGCTAACCATTCCAAACCAAAATGACAGCAAAAGTATGAACCTGAGTATTCTCCTTTGCGGCCTGGAGCTCAAGAATCCCATCATAACTGCCTCTGGGACCTTTGGCTATGGCCTGGAATTTGCGAACTACGGAGATTTGAGCAGCTTGGGCGGGATCGTGGTCAAAGGTCTTTCCCTGCAGCCCAGACAGGGCAATGCCCAGCCACGCATGCTGGAAACCTCCTGCGGCTTCTTGAACAGTATCGGCCTGCAGAACATTGGGGTCCAAGATTTCGTGCAGGAAAAGCTGCCTCTTCTACCTTGGCAAAAAACAGCGATCATAGCCAACCTCTATGCCCAAAGTAGGGATGAGTTTGCAGAGCTGGCCCAGTATCTCTGCCAACAACCCGGCATAGCTGCCCTGGAGGTCAACATCTCCTGTCCCAATGTCAAGTCTGGGGGCTTGCAGTTCGGACAGGACCCTGATGCCGCATACCAAGCTTGCGCAGCTGTCAAATCCCAGGCTGGAGACAAGCCGGTCATAATTAAATTAACACCCAATGTGGGTGAAATCACAGCAATCGCCCAGGCCGTGCAAGAGGCCGGTGCGGACTGCATCTCCCTGATCAACACCCTGCAGGGCATGGCAGTAGACATACGCACCCGCAAGCCCAAGCTTAAAACCCTGTATGGAGGACTCTCAGGTCCGGCCATTAAGCCTGTGGCTCTGCGCATGGTACATCAGGTCTGCAGCAAGGTGAGTATCCCGGTTATCGGAGTCGGGGGCATCAGCAGCGCAGAAGATATCCTGGAATTCATGCTGGTCGGGGCCCAAGCTGTGCAAGTGGGCTCTGCCAACTTTATACGCCCGGACATGAGCTTCAGGCTGGTTCAGGAGCTGCAAAATCTTTGTCAGGAGCTGGGTCTTAGCTCCTGGGAGGAGATTCGCGGCAGACTGGATGCAGAGTAAAAAGTCATCATTGAGGTATCTGGCAGGCATTCATGCAGGATTTCAAACCCATATTCGAGATCGCCTTGCCCCTGTTCTTGATCATGGATCCCTTTGCCAACTCCACCGCCTGCCTGGCCATTCTCAGAAACTACTCCCCTGCCCGCCAGCGCTGGATCATCTTCCGGGAATTATTGATCGCTCTCATCCTGATGCTGACCTTTCAGTTCCTGGGACGCATCCTCCTGGACATCCTGGACATCCAGCAATCCACTCTCAGGCTGGCCGGAGGAGTGATCCTGTTCATCATCTCCCTGAAGTTAATATTTCCAGAAGAGCACGGATCTTTGGCTGAATATGAAAAAGACCCATTTATCGTGCCCATAGCCACCCCTTTTGTGGCCGGGCCATCCCTGCTGGCTGCGATCATGCTCTACTCCCACCGGGATATAGCCACCCAGACCCTGCTCATTGCCCTGCTTTTGGCATGGCTGGCCACCTTGACCATCATGCTGGCTGCCGCATCCCTGCAGCATATACTGGGCCCAAGGGGCAGCAGGGCTGCGGAACGCCTCATGGGCCTTCTCCTGATCCTTTTGGCAGTAAAAATGATGGAAGAAGGAGTACAGCTCTTTCTGGCTGCCATCTGAGGGATACTGCCCTGCAAGCTGCATATGCGCCTGAAATAGCCCTTGAAAGCTTAAGAATAACAATCTATACTTATTTTGTAACTGTTCACCAGGTCCAGGGGGATCGGTCCACAGGACTCAAAAAACTCGCTCCTAAGAATGCGTGAAGCAAAAGTTTGATATTGGACCTGTTGAACTTCCAGAGGATCATGGTGGACTTTGAGGTTGATATAGCTTGCACAGTTTGCTTAACGCATTCTAAATCCCTCAGATCCGGCACCTACTTTTGCTGGCCTAATCGAATCTTTGAAACGAAAAAGTAACAGAAGTAGGTGCCGGAAGCCTGTGGACCGAACCCCCGGACCTTGGTTTCTTCCTTGGTAATGCTTATCCGAACATAGTAGATGGTGAATAAATACACTTTTTTTTAACAAAAATTTTTCTCTATCTTTACTGCCACACTGGACATGATACACCAAAACCCTGATAACAACCATCCCCAGGGGGAGTCCCCGGCCCTGCAGATACAAGGCCTTTCTTTTGCCTACAGCTCCCACCTGGTCCTGGAAGATGTCCACCTCACTCTCCCACAAGGGGATTTCATGTTCATGCTGGGGCCCAATGGAGGAGGCAAGTCCACCCTGGTCAAAATCCTGCTTGGTATTTTACCCTGCAAGCAGGGCAAGATCCGTGTGCTAGGCAAACCTCCAGGACAAGCCTCTCACCTGGTGGGTTACGTGCCCCAGCATGCCAGTGGTGCAGACAAGTTCCCCATAAATGTCCTGGAAGTTGTTCTCATGGGCCGTCTAGGTCACTTGGGCAGAGTCCATGGCTATGGCCGAAAGGATCGCAACCTGGCCCAGCAGGCCCTGGAAAAAGTCGAGATGCTGGACTATCAAAATACCTTGATCAGCAACCTCTCTGGAGGACAGAAGCAAAGGGTGCTGATTGCCAGGGCCCTGGCCTGCGAGCCCCAAATACTGTTCTTGGATGAGCCCACGGCCAGCGTAGATCATGCCTTCCAGTCCAGGCTCTACGAAATACTCAAGGACCTGAACTCCAAAGGCATCACCTTGGTGGTGATCAGCCACGATCTTTCTGTGCTCTCCAGCTACGCCAAGTCTGTGGCCTGTGTAAACCGCCGCCTATATCACCACAGCCCTGCAGAGATTGATCAAGAGGTTTTGGAAAGTGTGTATGGTTGTCCTGTAGACCTAGTTACCCATGGTAGCGTCCCGCACCGGGTACTGAAAAAACATCCCTGATATGCTTGAAATACTTGAATACGAATTTATGCGCAATGCCCTGCTGGCAGGAATTCTGGTCAGCGTGGCCTGTGGGATCATGGGATCCCTGGTGGTGGTCAACCGCATAGTGTTCATCTCCGGAGGCATTGCCCATGCCAGCTACGGCGGGATCGGGCTGGCCTTCTTTGCTGGATTCCCTCCAGGATTGGGGGCAGGTCTCTTTGCCCTACTCAGTGCCTTGGTTATGGGACTGGCCAGCAGCAAACAAAAACACCGAGCAGACACCATGATCGGTGTCATCTGGGCAGTGGGCATGGCCTTAGGCATCGTGTTCATGGACTTGACCTCAGGTTACCGCGTGGATCTCATGGGCTATCTTTTCGGCAATATCCTGATGGTGCCGGATCAATTCGTATCCGTTATGATCTTGCTGGTCTTGCTGGTTCTTGTACTGGTTTTTGTGTTCTATAAGGAATTCTTGGCCCTGTCCTATGACCAGGAGTTCGCCCAAGCCATGGGTGTGCCAGTGGACAAACTCTATTTTCTGCTCTTGACCCTGGTAGCCGTCAGTGTGGTCTTAAGCATCCAGGTGGTGGGCCTGATCCTGGTCATCGCTCTTTTGAGCATCGCCCCTTATATCGCTGAAAGATATACAAACTCCCTAAAACAAATGATGCTCCTGGCTGTTTTGCTGAACATTATCTTCACTCAGATTGGTATCTGGCTGGCCTATTTCCTGGATCTGAGCACTGGAGCTACAATTGTGCTCAGCGCAGCCCTGTTCTTCTTCTTAACTTTTTTAATACCTGCCAAGGGAACTTAGCAGCAATTCATGTTGGAATATCCAATCATAGACCCCGTGGCCATTGAAATCGGGCCATTGCAGCTTCGCTGGTATGGGCTGATGTATTTGCTGGGCTTTGCCCTGGCCTGGCTTCTGGCCAGATACCGGGCCAAAAGGCCAGGATCTGGCTGGCGGCCCCAGGAGTTGCCTGATCTCATCGCCCTTTGCGCCCTAGGCCTGATCCTGGGAGCCAGAATTGGCTATGTGCTGTTCTACGAGCCAGGGACGCTTGGGCAGGATCCTTTATTCTTGTTCAAGATCTGGCAGGGGGGCATGTCCTTCCACGGTGGTCTGCTGGGAGTTTTGCTCTGCTTTTATATGTATGCCCGCAAAACCGGCAGGGCTTTTTTTCAGGTGGCAGACTTTATGGCCCCCCTGGCTCCTTTGGGCCTGGCTGCAGGCAGAATAGGCAATTTCCTGAACTCAGAGCTCTGGGGCAGACCCAGTGATCTGCCCTGGGCCATGGTCTTTCCTGATCCTGCAGCCGGTCCGATACCCAGACACCCCTCCCAGCTCTATCAGGCAGCCTTGGAAGGTTTTTTGCTCTTTGTGATGCTCTGGATCTTCTCAGCCAAACCCAGACCCAGGATGGCTGTCTCTGGAGTTTTTGCCTTGGGCTATGGCTGCCTGCGTTTTATTGGCGAGTTCTTTCGTGCCCCGGATCCGCACCTGGGCTTTGTGCTCTTTGATTTTCTAAGCATGGGCCAAGTGCTCTCTGTGCCCTTAATCATTTTGGGTATCATCCTGCTAGCCCTAGCCTCCAGGAGCACGGCAGATTCCAAGAGCTGGAAGCATGCATGAAGAGCCTCTATTGCTCCAGGCCTAGTCAGTTGCACCTTTTCACCGCAAGCTGGGAACTCTCATGCCCTGAATGGGCCCGATGTGGCATGAAAACATTACCAATCACCTGGTCCAGACATGCAAAGGCTCCCTGGAAAAGATGCTAGACCCGGGCTTTTGCCCTGGCAGATATTGTTTTTATTTTTCCTGCTGGGCCTGTTGGCCTGGGGATATCCCCTGGCAGCACTCTGCTGTGCCAGCGTGTTTTTTGTCCTGCAAAAGCATCTGCTCCAGGGCCCTGGCCCTGGCCTGCTCCAGGCCGGGGCCTTATTCTGCCTGGGCTGGCTTGTACAGCTCTGGATCTATCCCAGCCCTGAGGTCCCTGTACCTGAGTGGATGCAACAACGGCAAAAAGTAGACATTGAGGCCAGGGTCTGGAAGCTTGAGCCAAAGCAAAATGCCAAGCTACAGATCATCCTGGACCAGGTACGCTACACCACCCAGGAAGGAAGGCATGGCGAACTGCCTTCCAGGCTGCTTTGGAATTGGTATGACCCTCCCCCAACCTGGCCTGCACCCGGTCAGAAGATCACTGGCAAGTTTCGCTTAAAACCGATCAAGGGCTTTGCCAACCCTGGGGGTCAGGATAGCAGATTCTACTGGCGGGGCAAGCAGATCAAATACCGGACCTACACGAGCGGTCAGGAAGAGGACCTGGTCCTGGAGCAAGAACCAGGGCTGCTTTGGCAGCTGCGTCAAAATCTGCGCAGCAAAATCCTGGAGCAAAGTCCAGCTAACGGGCCTGGTCAAGGCATACTCCTGGCTTTACTCATGGGAGACAGGACCCTCCTGGAGCAGGAAACCATGGATCTGATCCGCAGAAGCTCCCTGGCCCACAGCCTGGCCCTGTCCGGGCTGCATCTGGGCTTTCTGGCCAGCATGGGCTGGGGGTTGGCCTGGGCTTGGGGCAGGATTCGGCCAGGGATTTACCTCTACCTGCCTCGACCCAAGCTTGCGGTATTTTTGGCCGCGCCCCTTATTTTGATCTACATCTGGCTGGGCCAGGCCAAGCTCTCCTTGCTGCGGGCTGCATTAATGTTCTTTTTCTGGGGTCTGCTGCTACTTTTGGGCAAAAACAAAAAGCTCCTGGATGGCTTGTTCTTTGCTGTCCTGGTCATTGTAGCCCTGGACCCTGCTGCTGTCTTTGACCTCAGCCTGCAACTCTCAGTGCTGGCTGTATGCGGCATTATCTTGGCCTGGCCCCTGGTTTCCAGGTCTCTGCAGGACTGGAAAGACAAAGCACCAGCAGGAAAAGTCCTGATGCCGCTCCTTTCCATCCTGGCTATCACCCTGGTGGCCAATGCAGCCCTTCTGCCTGCCCTGGCTGCATATTTTGGAGAGATGAGCCCACATTTATACTTAAATCTCTTCTGGCTCCCTGTTTTGGGCTGGGTCGTGCTGCCTCTGGGTCTGTTTGCCCTGGCTTGCAGCCAGCTGCCAGTCCTGGAATTTTTAAGTCCAGTCCTTTTTACAGCTGCGATCCAGATTTTAAACTTTATGCTCTCTATACTGCAGGCATTCCAGGAGCAGGGCTTCCTTCAGCCTTTGATTTTAATGCGCCCCCTGTGGCCTGCGCTGTTGGGCTACTGGCTTTTGCTGCTCCTGGTTTTGCTCTGCTGGCCTCATAAAGGGAAAATCCCCTGGAAGACCGCCTGCACTGCTTTACTGCTATTGCTCTTACCCGCGGTTTTCCAAGAATGGCAAATAGCCAAGGGTCATCTCAAGCTCCAGCTTCTGGATGTGGGTCAGGGCCAGGCCATCCATATCCAGGGCCCAAAAGGCCAAAGGCTGCTTTTGGACGGGGGTGGTTCCTGGAACTCGGAGTTCGACCTGGGCAGATACGCCTTGGCTCCTGCACTGACCCTGAACCAGGCCCCCAGTATAGACCGTATCCTGCTGAGCCACAGCCACTACGATCACCTGCGGGGGCTCTTTTATCCCCTGCGACATTTCAAGGTGCGTAACTTCCTGGACAATGGCCATTGGCCCCAGGGCAAAGACAAAAGCATCCTGCAGAGTACCCTGCAGGATAATAAAATTCCCAGGCAAAGCCTCAAGCAGGGCCAGAGCCTCGGGCTGGGTTCTGGACTAAGGTTAAACGTCCTGCATCCACCTCAAGACTGGGAAGGTAAAGATCCAAACAACAATTCCCTGGTACTGCGCCTGACCCAGCAGGACAAAGGCCTGGCATTGCTGCCTGGGGACATTGAACAAGCCGGGCTCCGGGAGCTTTTGTACAAAAAGGACGTGGACCTTAAAGCCCAGGTCCTGGTCTTGCCCCATCATGGCAGCCGCAACAGCTTGAATAAAGAATTCCTGCGCAGGGTGGACCCTGATCTGGCCTTGGTCAGCTGCGGCTACCTGCATCACTTTGGCCTGCCCCACCAGGAGGTAAAAGATGCCTTGCAGGAACTGGATATCCCCCTGTACAGCACTGCCAAGCATGGAGCCCTGCAGGTGCTTTGGCAGCCCGGACAACACAAACCACAGCTTGAAACCTGGCTTGAAGAGTAATTCTCCCTGTTTGGGACTGTCCCTACAACCTGCTTGGGGCTGGAATCCACATCTTCATAACTTCTGTGGACAAGAAAGGCATAGATTGACCAGCCTGGAGAACTCGCCTAATATACCTGTAAAATCATGCAGCAAGCGAGCAGGGAAAGATTCTTCAGCGTTTTTTTGTGCAACGTGCAAAAAAATAAAATTTTTGCCGTTAGTTAGAGACTGACTCATGTGAACTATCCAGACTAGAGGAGGCAAACATGGAACAAAGGGAACAAGACAAGGAGTGGAGCCCTTATCTGGCTGGCGCCTTGGCAGGCGTGCTTATGATCCTCTCCGTCCTGGTGGCAGGCAAGTACTTTGGAGCATCCACCAGCTTCAGCAGAAGCGCAGGCATGATCGAGCAGCTCTTTGCCCAGGAGCACGTGGAAAAGCTGGAGTACTTCCAAAGCAAAGTGCCCAAGATCGAATGGCAATGGATGTTCGTTGTGGGCATCCTGATTGGCTCCTTTCTCTCTGCCAGAGGATCCGGAAGCTTCAAGATCCAGTTCGTGCCGGATATGTGGAGGGATAGATTCGGTCCCACTCCGCTCAGAAGGGCCTTGGTGGCCTTTGCCGGAGGTGTGCTGGCCATGATTGGAGCCAGGCTGGCTGGGGGCTGACCAAGCGGACACGGGCTGAGCGGGACGCTTCAGCTTTCTGTCAGTGGCTACCTGGCCTTGATTTGCTTTTTCCTGGCTGGGCTGTTTACGGCGCGACGTGTCTACAGGAGGTAGCTCATGAGTCTTATCTACGGTATTGTTACAGGAATCCTCTTTGGCTTTCTGCTGCAAAGGGCCAGGGTCCTGCGCTACGACAAGCAGATTGGAGCCCTCAGGCTTCAGGACATGACCATTGTCAAATTCATGCTTTCCAGTGTTCTGGTGGGCATGATCGGCATCCATCTCCTCTTGGACTTGGGCCTGGTTCAGCTTTCGGTCAAAAGCCTGATCCTGGGTCAAAACATTGGGGGTGGCCTGCTTTTTGGTTTGGGCTGGGGGCTCTTGGGATATTGTCCAGGCACCTCCATGGGGGCAGTAGGCGAAGGCAGATTGGATGCCATATGGGGTATCCTGGGCATGCTGGCAGGCGCTGCCTTGCATGCAGAGGCCTATCCGATCCTGAAAGGACCGCCTTTTTCTTGGGGAAATTTTGGCGCCCTGAGACTGCCAGAGCTCTTTGGAGTAGGACACTGGCCAGTAATAGGGGTACTTGTAATACTCAGCCTGGCCCTGTTCTTGTTTTTCGAAAGAAAAGGACTCTAAGCTGCCCCTTCATCTCTGGATAAGGAAAAGTCCATGAAAATTCTTGTTGCAGAAGACGATCCAGCTTCCAGGGTCATGCTGCAGAACATGCTCCAGAGATGGGGCTACGAGGTGCTTGCTGTAGAGGACGGTTCCAGGGCCTGGGAGGCTCTGCAAGCAGAGGAGCCTCCCCAAATAGCTATCCTGGACTGGGTCATGCCTGAGCCAGACGGTTTGCAGATCTGCCGTCTGGTCAGGGAAAGACTGGCTCCAAAGCCGGATTGTGATCAGGACCCGGAATGCGTAGACCTGGACCAGGCCGGGTATATCTATCTCATCCTCCTCTCTGCCAAAGCAGGCAAGGAGCACTTGGTACAGGGCCTGAAAGCAGGGGCAGACGACTACATCCCCAAGCCCTTCAACGCAGAAGAGCTCCAGGCCAGGCTCAGAGTGGGCCACAGGATAATCAATCTGCAGTCCAGGCTCTTGAACACCCAGGCTCAACTACAGCAACTGGCCAGGATTGATCATCTGACCTGCAGTTACAACCGCAGGGCGATTTTAGAACTCCTCAAACAGGAGCTGAACAGGACCAGGCGGGAACACGGCCAACTCTCCCTGGCCATGCTGGACATTGATCACTTTAAGTCTATCAATGACCAGTTTGGGCACCAAATCGGGGATATTGTGCTCCAGGAATGTATACGGCGCACTGAAGAAATCCTGCGCAAGTATGATCTTGTGGGCAGATTCGGGGGAGAGGAGTTCTTGCTGGTTTTCCCCAACACCAACCTGGAGCAGGCAGAAATGATCTGCACCCGGGTCAAGGAAAGCATCAGCAGCCAGCCTATCAGGGCCCAGGACAAAAAAGTCGGTTGTACTGTCAGCCTGGGGGTGACCACCTGGAACGGCCAAGACAGCCTGGATCAGCTGATTATGCAAGTGGACGCAGCCATGTATAAGGCCAAGGATATGGGCAGAAACATGGTTTACAAAGTAGAATAAATCGTAATTATTGCCGTGAAAATGTTGTGCTTCGCAGGCCGTATTATGCCTATTGCCGGATTTAGTCCGGTATACGTAATTTTCATCCCTGGGGGTGAAAAAATTTTATTGTTACTCCCTGGCTAGATAATGCTTTTTCCAGGAGCAGAGCCCGCATGCCTTCTCAACAAGACAAGCCCCAAAAACAGCAAATAGATCTGCAGAAAAGGATTATTTTCGCTTTGGATCTCCCGCAAGCAGATCTGGCCCGGGAGTGGGTCCAACGGCTTGGTCCCAGGCTCAGATTCTATAAGGTGGGCTGGGAGCTCTTTTTGGCTGCCGGATGGGAAATCGTCCACTGGATAGCCGAACAGGGCTGTGAAGTCATGCTGGATCTTAAGTTCTATGACGTGCCCCGCACTGTGCAGCAGGCCATGCACCAAGTGGGGAGCCATCCGGTTTCCCTGGTCACTGTGCACGGCAACCAAGCAATTCTGCAGGCAGCACAGCAGGCCAACGGCCAGAGCAAGATCTTGGCGGTCACGGTCCTAACCAGTCTGGACCAGGAAGATCTGGCAGATATGGGCTTCCCCTGCAGCCCTAAGGAGCTGGTTCTGCATCGAGCAGCCCAGGCCTTGAAATCAGGCTGCTCCGGGGTGGTCTGCTCCGGTGAAGAGCTTGCTTTGCTAAGACAGAGCCTGGGGCCAGATTTTTTGACAGTGGTCCCTGGCGTGCGGCCCCAAGCACAACAGGGAGATGATCAGAAAAGGATTGTCAGCATCAAAGAGGCCTTTGCCCTGGGCGCTGATCATGTCGTTCTGGGTAGGCCCCTCCGGGAGTCCCAGGACCCGCAAAGACTTTTACGCAGCCTGCAAGAAGATATCCAAAAACAACTCCCAGCAGCTAGTTGACATCCAGCCCTTGCTTGGCTATAGTTACTTCTTTAGGGCGGATAGCTCAGTTGGAAGAGCACCGGCCTTACAAGCCGGGGGTCACAGGTTCGAGCCCTGTTCCGCCCACCACAATATGCGGAGCCGTAGTTAAGCTGGTTATAACGCCGGCCTGTCACGCCGGAGGCCGCCGGTTCGAATCCGGTCGGCTCCGCCATCCAATCCATATCTCATTCCCTTCAGGGATTGTACTTATTCACCTTCTCCAGTGCCCGGATAAGCTTTACCGAAGAAGAAGCCAAGATCCAGAGATTTACCTTTCTCTTGGCTTCTCGATTGTGTGCATTGGAAGAGCAGGCGAGGGAATCTGCGCAAGGTCAGCATCAAGCCAGCTGGCCAATGCCGCACCCTGACTGCAAGGCTTAAAGCTCTGGGTGGGCTGTCTCATCAATATGCTTACTTAAATCATAAAGACCGTGCACATAGAAATCCAGATCAAAGTTAGGGAGTTGATCAAACTTTATCTTACCTATCTTGCCCTGTTCTTGCGCTGCAGACAACGGATAAAGCCCCATAGGGACAGGAAACTGCAAGGCCCTGACAGTAATGGACTCCAATTTGTTCTGATAATGCCTGCCCAGGTACTGTAAAAGCTTTTGTTTCTCCGGTCTGGTAAAAGTCTCCATGATCACCTGCCTGCTCCCAGTGGGATCCACTGGCTGATCAGGACGAATAGGATTGCCCAGGAGCCTTTCCCAGTCGTATATCTCCTCCTCCTGGGCCTCCCAGGTGGGCCTGAACAGATGGACCTGGACATACTTAAACCCTTTGAAGGAATTGATCACTATAGAAATCACATACCCCCGATCTATCTCCGGAGGATTTTGCTCTGTGTGGTCATAGATTTGCATAAAAGGCCTCCTTTTGCCCTATTTTTTATTCTAGGCCCAACTTTTGCTGCAGCGCCTGGATCTCCTCCTCCAAGGCTTGCCTTTGCCCAGGATCCTGTTCTTCCTGCAGCCTGGTCCTCAGGGCAATTAAAGTCATCTCCTGCCTGTAGTCATGGCAGGTGTAGGCCTGGTTCTTCTCCGGCATCCCTGCCTGCATTATTCCAGGCCCAACCTGCCGGCCACTTCCGCCACCCTGGCTCCAAGCTTGCGGCCGTTTTCCAGGGCCTTCTCATCCGGCTCTCCGCTGCAGGCCACACCGTAATGTCCGGTAGCGCTCATAGGGTCGCCCACAATGATCATCCCATAGATCATCAAAGCCTGGATAATGGAAAACAGGGTGGTCTCCTTGCCCCCAGTGGGATCTCCGGAAGTGGCAAAAGCTGCACCTACCTTGCCCTCCATCTTGTTGCGAGTGCTTATAAACTCGTCAATAACTCGCTTTAAGTCTGCTGCCATAACCCCGAAGTAAACTGGAGAACCAGCAATAACCCCTTGGCTGGATAAAAAATCTTCCTTGGTAACCTGGGATGTGGATTTGAGGAGAGCCTGGGCCCCTTGGACCTGCTGCACGCCCTCGGCTACTGCCTGGGCCAGTTTCTCAGTGTTCCCGGTTTTGGAATAGTAAAGTACCAATATCTGCATATGGACCTCCTTTGTATTTATTCACCATCTGCTATGCTCGGACAAGCTTTCCCGAGGAACAAACCAAAGCCTGGGGCCTAGTGAAAAGTCACCCTCCTTTAATATTTCTTATTTTGGCTTTGAAAATTCTAAATCCTGGAGTAAGTTCTGGCAAGCAGACATAAAGCCAATTTTTTATTCCTTTGGCTTGAAATAAGAGTCCCAGAGATTTATGCTTTCGTTGTTGTTCGAGGCAAGCCACAAACCACTTCTTAAACACAGGAGGATCACATGCGCAAGGACCAGGTATTTCTTACCCCCTGGAAAGCAGGGGGTAACATGCTGGAGAAAACAGAAAGGTTGTATACTGAATCAGGCATCCTGGATGTGGTCCAAAAAGGAGACGCTGTCGCAATAAAGCTCCATGTGGGAGAGCTGGGCAATCCCAATTATGTACGACCCTTTTTTGTAAAGCAGATCCTGGACATGGTCCAGGAAAAGGGTGGCCGGCCATTTCTTACAGATACCAGCACCCTTTACCCTTTGCTGCGCACCAATGCCCTGGAGCACATGCAAACCGCAGTTGCCAACGGTTTTGGATTCGCTCCATTTATTGTGGCTGATGGCCTGAAGAGCGAGAACAAGGTCTCTGTGCCTAGCAGGGACACTTCCCTGCTTTCTGAGGTGGAAGTGGCAGGTGCGGTGCACCAGGCTGACGCCATGATAGTAGTCTCCCATGTCAAAGGGCATCCCTTGACCGGCTTTGGCGGAGCGGTCAAAAACCTGGCCATGGGCTGCGTGAGCAAGAAGTCCAAGCTGGATCAGCACCGTTTAGTGGATCTGGTTATGCAAGAGGAGCTCTGCAAGGGTTGCGGGGAGTGCGTGGAGGCCTGCTGGCTGGGCCTGCCCAGGCTGGAAGGAGACAAAGCGGTTATAGATTCCCCCAACTGCATGCGCTGTCCTATCTGCAGCAGCGCCTGCCCGGAAGAGGCCTTACAACTGCAAAACGTACCCGGCCTCAGCCAGGGCATGGCTGTGGCAGCCCAGGCTGTAGAGGAGACCTTTCCGTCAGGCAAGGTCTCTTATGTCAATTTTGCCACTGAGCTATCCACTGTTTGCGATTGCGCGCCCGTAGAAGGCAAGATGATCGGCCCCAATTTGGGAGTCTTTGCTGGCTTCTCCCCCCTTGCTGTGGATGCCGCAGCCTTGGTCAGGATAGATCATCAGGCCTTGACCCAGGCCAGCGGAGTAGACTGCTGGGTCCAGCTGCAGAAGCTGGACGAGCTCCAGGGCATGGGATTACAGCCTGATGTGCAGGAGCTCTAGGGATCTGGACAAGCCTACCGTTGCCAGTGTATGAAGTTTGGTCTGGCCTGAACCAGGCATGGCCAAACATTTTAACCAGAGGAAAGACCATGACTCGCTGCAATCCTGCCCATCCTGCTGGACTCAGCAGAAGGGAGTTTCTGCTTTTAAGCGCATTGGCTGCTGCTGGCACCCTCTCAGGCTGCGCTGCCAATCCTGTCACTGGTCAGCCACAATTGATGCTCATGTCCAAGGAGCAGGAGATTAGCATAGACAAGGAGCACTCCCCGCATCAGATTTCTGCTGACTATGGGACTTTGCAGGACCGGGCCCTGAAAAGCTACGTCCAAGACACAGGCCAAAAAGTGGCTGACCAGACACACAGACCAGATATGCCCTATTCATTTCAAGGCGTGAATGCAGTCTATGTCAACGCCTACGCTTTCCCCGGAGGCACAATTGCTGTAACCCGGGGAATCCTGCTGGAGATGCGCTCCGAGGCAGAGTTGGCAGCTTTGCTTGGTCATGAGCTAGGACATGTCAATGCCAGGCACACCGCCTCCCAAATGTCCAAAGGCATGTTGGCCTCTGCTGTACTGTCTGGCACCGGCGCTATCTTAGCAGATAAAAAGGAATACGCCCCCTTGATAGCAGGTCTGGGCGGCATTGGAGCTGGGGCCTTGCTGGCCAAGTACAGCAGAGACAATGAGCGCCAGGCAGATGCCCTGGGCATGGAATACATGGTGCAAAGCAGGTATGACCCTGAAGGCATGGTGCTGCTCATGGACATGCTGCGCCAGAAGTCCAAGCAAGAGCCAAGCCTGTTGCAGATCATGTTCTCCACCCATCCCATGTCAGATGAACGCTACCAGACAGCCAGACAAAGGGCCAGGCAGGAATACGACCAGGCAAACGACTTTTCCCTGCACAAAGAAAAATACATGGACCAGACCGCTTCCTTGCGCAGACAAAAAAGGCTTATCCAAGAGCTGCAAAAGGCGGAAAAGCGTATGCGTGAGGGCAAATTTGGCCAGGCAGAGGAGCATATCCGCAGTGGCCTTAAACAGGATGAGCAGGATTACGCCGGCCTGGTCATGCTCTCAAAATGCCTGCGGGCCCAGGACAAGCATAAACAGGCCCGGGAAGCAGCACAAAGGGCCAGGGATGTCCATGCCAATGAGCCCCAGGCTGTCTTAGAAAACTCCCTGGCTGCTCTGGCTTTGCATAAACCTCAAAAAGCCTATCAGGAGCTCGAGTCTTACGAACAGATGCTGCCTGGTAATCCCCAGACTTTATTCTACCGAGGCCTGGCTATGGAGGACATGCAGCACAGAAAGCAGGCAGCTGATTTTTACCTGCGCTTCCTGCGACAGGGAGGCCAGGGCGAACAAGGGGAATATGCCTTAAACAGGCTCCAGCAATGGAAATACATTCAAAAGAGGTAAGTCCTTGAACAGGAAAGCAAACATGCACAGCCCAGAGGATTTGTGTCCACAACAGGAAGACTCCAGCCACTTGCGTGGAATCCAGGATCGATTTTTGGCTGATCTCGCCAGGCAATATCTGCACCATCTATTGCAAGGGGAGCGCCAAAGGCCCTCTGAGCTGATATTAAACGCCGTCCAGGAGGGCAGGGCCTCAGTGCAGGATATCTACCTGCAGGTCTTTCAGCCAGTGCTCTACGAGGTGGGCAGACTCTGGGAGACCAATCAGGTCTCTGTGGCTGTGGAACACTTTTGTACTGCAGCCACCCAGCTGGTCATGTCCCAGCTGTTTCCCTACATCCTGAGCACCGAGAAAAATGGCTGCAGCATGGTGGCCTGCTGCGTGGGCAACGAGCTGCATGAGGTGGGCATGCGCATGGTCTCGGATTTCTTCGAGATGCAGGGTTGGGAGACCTACTTTTTAGGCGCCAACTGCCCCAGTCAAGATGTGCTCCAGGCCCTGGAGCAAAAAAATGCTCACATCCTGGCCATATCCGTAACTATGCAAAGCCATCTGCCCCGCGCCCAGGAGCTCATCAAACTGGTGTCCAATCAGACCAGCTTGCAAAGGCTGAAAATCCTGATCGGAGGCTATCCCTTTGTGCAGAATCCAGATTTGGCCAGGGACCTGGGAGCGCACGGCTGTGGCAGGGATGCGGCCCAAGCATTGCAACTGGCCCAGAAGCTGGTCAACTGCGGGGAATAGCCATATGCAAGAGCAGAGCAAGACAGGAGGCGCTGGGCTCCTGTGTAGCCCCAGCGGTGAGATCCAGGAAGTTATCTTCAATGATCTCCTGCCATTGTCCAATACAGGGCAAAACAGTCTGCAGGAGCTGGTGGACAATTACTCCTGGAAAAAACTCAAGCTCTTTCAGCAGGAGATTGAAGAGAGTGGCGCTGCCCTGTTCTGGGAGCTGAACATCAATATGCAAAGTGGTCCGCAAACCATGGTCTTTTTCGGCCTGGCCAGGCAGGAGGGGCAGCTGGTGATCATCTCTGAGAGCGCCCAGTCCACCTTCATGCTCTATGAGGAGCTTTTAAGGATAGTCAACGAGCAGTCCAGACTGCTTCGCTCAGCGCAAAAGGAAACCCAGGACAGCCAGGCCAGCAGACACCGGGACCTGGGCATCCTGGACCAGCTCTCCCAAGTCAACAACATCCTGATGAACACCCAGAGGGAGCTAAACCGCAAGAACTATCAGCTGGAGAGGGAACAAAAGCGCTTCCTGCAGCTGATCCACTCCAACCAGGACGCCATTTTGGTAGTAGACAAGGAGTTCAAGATCCGTTTTGCCAACCCTGCAGCTGAAGAGATGCTGGGCATGTCCAAAACACAGCTGACACAAGAGAAGTTCAGCACCCACCTGCGCCAGGATACCCCACTGGAGCTGGAAATCACGCAAAAGGACGGATCCATCCATGTGGCAGAGGTGCGCAGCAGCAAAATAGATTGGGACCAGGAGGAGGTATACCTGGTCTCCCTCAGGGACATCACCTCCCGCAAACAGGCTGAGCAGCTGCAGGAAGAAGTGCAGCAGATGACCAGGCACGACCTGAAGACCCCGCTGAATGCCATTTTGGGTATCCCCCAGCTGCTTCTGGAGGATGACAACTTGACCCCGCAGCAAAAGGAATTGCTTGGCTATATTGAGGAAAGCGGCCACCGCATGCTGAACATGATCAACCGGTCCCTGCACCTCTACCACATGGAGATGGGCAGTTATCAACTGCAGCCCCAGCAGATCGACCTCATGCTTCTGCTGCGCAGAACACAGCAGGATCTTCAGAGCATATTGGTTCACAAGTCCCTAGGCTTTAGCATTCAGGTCCAGGGTCAGAATGCCGGACCCAAGACCCAGTTCTTTGTACTGGCGGAAGAGGGCCTTTTCTACACCATGCTGGGCAATCTGCTGCAAAACGCTGCAGAAGCCTCGCCTGAGAAGGCCTGGATCTGCATTGACCTGGAAGCTGTCCCGGGCAAGAAAATAATCCAAATCCACAATCAAGGCGCGGTGCCAGAGGAAATCCGCACCAGATTCTTCCAGAAGCTGGTGTCCAAGGGCAAAAAAGGGGGCACAGGCCTAGGCACTTACTCTGCCTGGCTTATCGCCAGGATCCATGGCGGGGAGATCTTTTTACAAAGCTCCCAGGAACAGGGCACTCTGGTCAGCATTCATCTGCCGGAAAATCCTCTCCAGACAAGGGCATAGCCCCTGTTTCCCAATTTTTTTTGAGCACTTCATGCTGCAAGAGCTGCTTGTATCTCTGCAAATTTTAATCCTTTTGGGTGGGATCAACCTGACTCCTGCCCTGCTAGGTTATTGGCACAGGCAAAAAGAACCTGCCTCCTTGGACCGAGGCCGAAAACTGCAGGATAATCAGCCCATTTTCGGTCCGGGCAAAACAATTGCTGGCTTAATCTTCGCCTTGCTGGCAGGACCAATTTTGGCCCTGATCCTGTTTTGGCCCTGGTGGCTGGGCCTGACTTGTGCAGCCCTGAGTATGCTTGGCGATCTTTTGACCAGTTTTGCCAAACGCAGGCTGGCCTTAGACAGGGGCACGGATCTGCCAGTCCTGGATCATCTGCCTGAGGCAGCACTGCCCTTGATTCCTTTGTCCATATATCTGCAGCTGGGCCTATTGCATTGCCTCTTCCTGCTTTTGATCTTCTGTCTGGCTGGCTGGCAATGGACCAGATTCTACAAACAGGTCCTTTTGCAAAAGCCCTTTGCCTGGTACCCTAGACCCTTGAATCCCAAGGTCAGGCTAAAAGAACTGGCTTCCTGCAGGGAGACCTCCAGCTTTTGGGGTACTCTCCTGCACTTTGAAGAGGCGATCTACTACCATCTGCTTTTGCAGGGTTTTTTCCGGGCTACTGGCCTCTATCCCCGAGGGAAGGCCAATGCGCTCTGCTTCCGGGTCCAGGAGCTCACCATCAGCCTGCCGGATTTACCCCGGGCCTTTCACGGCTACAAAATATTGTTCCTTTGCGATATGCATCTGGACGGACTTCCAGGGCTTACTGAGCGCCTGCTGGGGGTTTTGGAGAAGCAAAAGCCTGACCTTTGTCTCTTAGGCGGTGACTACCGCATGCGTACCCATGGCACCTACCAGGAAGCCCTGGGACATCTGCGTAGGCTCCTTTTAAAAATAAGCGCTCCTGACGGCATACTGGCTGTGCTTGGCAATCACGACTGCCTGGAGATGGTGGAGACCCTGCAGGATGCAGGGGCCAGGGTACTTATCAATGAGGCATGCAAAATTCACAGGGATACCCAGCATATCTGGATCTCTGGAGTGGACGATCCCCATTATTATCAATGCCATGATCTGGAGCAGGCCTTCCAGGACATCCCTTCAAAAGACTTCTGCCTGTTTCTGGCTCATTCCCCTGTGCTCTACCAGGAGGCGGCAAGACACGGAGCCAGCCTGTATCTAGCAGGCCACACCCACGCCGGACAAATCCAGATCCCGCCCCTAGGTTTGGTATTTACTCACTGCCCTGCTCCGCGCAAATTTTGCTCCGGGTTCTGGACATACCAGGGCCTTTTAGGCTACACCTCTCCGGGTGTCGGGGTCTCTGGAGTGCCGGTGCGCTTCAACTGTTCCGGGGAGGTCTCTGTGATCACCCTTTTGCAGGGCCCCCAACAATACAGCTTTCAAGGTTCTAATCCATGAAACAAGAAGAAGCTCATATTTTGCATAAACTGCAGCACATCAAACTGGGTGACAAGGATGTCTATATTCTGGGCACTGCCCACATTTCCAGCCAAAGCGTGGAAGACGTAAAACAGGCTGCCCAAGAGCTGCAGCCTGATGCCATCTGTGTGGAGCTTTGCCCTTCCAGATACCAGACCCTGGTCCAACAGGAGGCCTGGCAAAAGATGGATCTTTATAAGGTCATCCAGGAAAACAAGGCCCTCTTCCTGCTGGCCCAGCTAGCCCTTAGCTCCTTTTATCGCAGGATAAGCCAAAAACTGGGGGTAAAGCCTGGGGCGGAAATGCTGGAGGGCGTGCGCCAAGCTCAAGAGTTGGATGCAGAGCTGGTCTTGGCAGACCGGGATGTGAATGTCACCTTGAAACGGGTTTGGGCCTCCTTAAATCTCTGGGCCAAGCTCAAGTTTATGCTGCAGCTCTTGGCCGGGCTCTTTTTCCAGGACAAAATCAACGCCCAGGAAATTGAAAACCTCAAGGACAAAGACCAGCTGCAAATCATCATGGACGAGTTCGCCCAGTCCTTCCCCCAGGTGCAAAAGACCTTGATCCAGGAGCGGGACCAGTATCTGGCCCATAAAATAGCTGACAGCCCTGGCTCCAAAGTCCTGGCCATCGTCGGGGCAGGCCATGCCCAGGGCATAACAGACTCCATGGGTCAGGAGGTAGACCTGCAGGAGCTTTCCAGGATACCCCCCAAGCCCATCTGGCCCCAAATGGTCAAATGGGGAGTGCCCCTTTTGATTGTGATCCTGCTGCTCCTGGGCTTTTTAATCCAGGGTACAGAGCAGTCTATCCAGTCCATTTATATCTGGATCCTGGTCAACGGATTTTTTTCCGCCCTGGGTGCTTCTTTGGCCTTCGGCCATCCCTTGACTATAGCCTCTGCATTTGTGGCTGCCCCACTAACCAGCCTGAACCCCACCATGGCCGCTGGCTGGGTTGCAGGACTGGTCCAGGCCTGGATCAAGAAGCCTTTGGTAGGCGACTTAGAAGGTCTCCCCCAGGCCATGACCTCCTTGAAGGGCTTTTGGCTAAACCCCTTGTGCAGGATCCTCCTGGTAGTAGTCCTGGCCAATCTGGGCAGCTCCCTGGGCACGTTTGTGGCCGGAACCTGGATTGCCTCCAGGCTGTTGTAAAAAATTATACCCTGCCCCCTTGCCCAGACTTCTGCTGCCTTGACATCCCCTGCTGAAGAACTATTTTTTGTAGTTGTTTCCTTTAAACCAGCTTATTCCCGCCAAGGAGGTAAAATATGACCCAAGCACATAGCCACGACTTTCAGGCCGAGACCCAAAAACTCTTAAACATCATCATCCACTCTATCTACACCCAGAAAGAGATCTTTCTGCGGGAGCTCATTTCCAACGCCTCTGATGCCCTGGACAAGGTTAGGTTCGAGCAAAGCAGGGGCGCTGAAGTGGAAGATCAAGATCAGGAACTGCGCATAGACATCCAAGTGGACAAGGATCAGGGCAAGCTTATAGTCAGCGATACCGGCATCGGCATGGGCAGGCAGGAGATAGTGGACAACCTGGGCACCATAGCCAAATCAGGAACAGAAGAATTTTTAAAGCAGGTAGCAGACCAAAACCAGAATCCGGATAACATCATCGGCCAGTTCGGGGTAGGTTTTTACTCCGTGTTCATGGTTGCGGACCAGGTCCAGGTCAAATCCAAGTCAGCCCGTGGGGATGAGCCCGCAGTGCTTTGGAACTCAGATGGCAGGCACGGCTACGAGATTACAGAGCTCCAGGAGACCATGTCCAGGGGCACCAAGGTGGAAATTGGCATCAACCAAGACTGCCAGGAGTTTTTGGATCCAGAAAGGATCAAGTCGGTGATCAAGACCCATTCTAACTTTATCTCCTTTCCCATTTACGTGAATCAAGAGAAGGTTAATACAGTGCCTGCCCTGTGGAAGGAGTCTAAGTTCAACATCAGCCAAGAGCAGTACAACGAGTTCTACAAGTTTCTAAGCTACGACAGTGAAAATCCCCTGCTCACCCAGCACATCAGCGTAGACGCCCCGGTACAGTTCGCCGGGCTGCTCTTCATCCCTGCCAAAAGCAGGATGATGCTGGAGAGCTATGCCAGTGAATACGGCTTGGATCTGTACGTGCACAGGGTACTGATCCAACGCAAGAACCAAGAGGTCATCCCCCAATACCTGGGCTTTCTGGAAGGGGTCGTGGACACCGAGGATCTGCCTTTGAATCTATCCCGGCAGTCTATCCAGGAAAACGCGGTAATCCGGAAAATAAATCAGACCTTAACCAAGCAGGTCTTAAACAGGCTCAAAAAGCTGGCCCAGGAAGAGCCGGAAAAGTACCTGGAATTCTGGAAGGAACACGGCAAGCTCTTTAAGCTGGGGTATACCGATTTCGAAAATCAGGAAACCTTCAAGGAGTTGTTGCGCTTTAACTCCTCCTATCTGCAAAGCGCTTCAGAGCTGACCTCGCTCAAGGAATACACAGAGCGCATGCGTGAAGGTCAAAAGGAGATCTACTTCATTTCCGGGCCCAGCAAAGAGAACATCGAACAAAATCCCCATCTGGAGATGTTCACCAGCCGGGGCTTGGAGGTACTCTATCTGTTTGAGCCTGTGGATGAGTTCGTTTTGCAGACCATGGGCAGCTACCAGGACTCCATGCTCAAGGCTGCGGAGCACGTGGACCCCGCGGATCTAGAGGACTTCCCCTTGCAAGAGCAGGAAGAAGCCCAGGAAGAACTCTCCGGACAAGAAGAACAAGACTTGCAGGGTCTGCTGAAAAAGATGCAGGAGATCCTGGGCGATCGGGTTACTGAGGTCCGGGCTTCCAAGCGCTTGCGCAACAGTCCGGCCTGCCTCGTCAATCCTGAGCAAGGCATCAGCTCCCAGATGCAGAAGATCATGCGCACCATACAGCAGGACACTTCCATCCCCAAGCAGGTCATGGAAATCAACCCCAGGCATTCCCTGACCAAGAACCTGCTCAAGGTCTACGCCCGGGACCCCCAGGACGAATTCCTGCGTACCAGCACTGAACAGCTCTTTGAGGCAGCCCTGCTAATGGCTGGCTACCTGGCAGATCCGCATAACATGGTCCAGCGCACCTTCACCCTGCTACAGGATGCCGGCAAGTGGTACGTTGAGGCAAACCAACAAGGCTGATTTTCCAGCCCGGGGCCGGAGCCTGATTCCGGCCCTTTAATCTGCCTGCTTGCGGATAAAGGAGGGTATTTCAAACTCCTCCTCGTCAAACACGAACTCCTCCTCTCCAGGGCCGGGCCTGGATTTGCCCTGCACCTTATCCTGTCGCTCTCCTTCCTGGTCTGAGCCGACCTGACCCTTGCGCAGATAGGCAGGGATGTTCCTGTCCTCCTGGCCCTGGGCAGGGGCTGCATTCCTGGACCATTGATTCTGCACCTGACGAATCCTGCCCTTTTCCTGCTGCAGGCTGGTAACCTTGGCTTCCTTCCCTGGAGCCTGTTCCTGCTTTTCCTGCCCGGTCTTCTCTATTCCGGTAGCAATCACCGTAATCCGCAGCTCGTCCCCGGCATTGGGATCAAAGACCGTGCCAAAGTAGATCTGAGCATCCTCCTGGGCTGATTCAGATATGGTGCTGGCTGCCTCGCTGACCTCATCAATGGTCAGATCTGGCCCGGAGGTGATGTTCATCAATACCCCCTGGGCCCCATCAATGGAAACATCCTCCAACAGAGGGCTGGTAATGGCCTTCATAGCCGCTTCCCTGGCCCGGCCTTCGCCCTGGGCTATACCTGTGCCCATCAGGGCCAAGCCCATCTCGGACATAACCGCCTTCACATCTGCAAAATCCAGATTTATGAGACCAGGCACCATAATCAAGTCTGAAATGCCTTTGACCGCATAGTACAGGACCTCGTCCGCTTTCTTGAGCATCTCCAAAAATGAGGCTTTCTTGGAAGCCAGGGAAAGAAGCCGGTCATTGGGGATGGTGATAATGCTGTCCACCACCTCCTTCAGGCTCTCTATCCCTTTTTCAGCCTGCTGCAGGCGTTTTTTGCCCTCAAAGTAAAAGGGTTTGGTGACCACAGCCACGGTCAAGGCACCCATCTCCTTGGCCACGTTGGCGATAACCGGAGCGGCTCCTGTGCCTGTGCCGCCACCCATTCCTGCAGTAACAAAGACCATGTCGCATTCGCCCAGCATCTCTTTTATGCTCCCCTGGCTCTCCTGGGCAGCGTCCCTGCCAATGTTGGGGTTGGCCCCAGCGCCCAGACCTTTGGTCAGCTTTTCCCCCAGCTGCAGCTTGTACTCCGCCTCGGAATGCTTTAGGGCCTGCACATCAGTATTGGCCACGATAAAAGAAACACCTTTCAAAGAAGAGCTGATCATGTTGTTAATCGCATTGCCACCTCCGCCGCCTATGCCCACGACCTTAATCCTGGCGTTGCCTTCAGGTTCTATCTCCATGTAATCCATTGCCAGACCTCCTTGGACCTGTTTTTTCCAGTCTGTTTGCCCTGTTCTTTTTTAGCTGATGTCCGCAAACCAGCGCCGCATTTTGGTCAAAATGCGATGAAATATGTTTTTCTCCCTGATCCTGAACTTGTGCTCAGCCTTTTGCTTTTTGGCCCCATAGAGTAACAACCCCACTGCAGTAGAGTACTTAGGGCTCATGACCACGTCCTTCAGGCCCCCTACTCCTTGGGGATAGCCCACCCGGACCGGAAGATTGAAGACTTGCTCCCCCAGGCTGGAGATGCCCTGCACCAGGGAAGTACCCCCGGTAAGCACCACCCCTGCCCCAATGGTGTTTTTGTATCCAGATCTGACCAGCTCCTGATCCACTAAACTCAAAATCTCCTCCACCCGCGGCTCACATATCTCACCCAAAACCCTCCTGGATATACTGCGGGGCTCCCTGCCCCCGACACTGGCCACCTCTATCGTCTCATTGTTTTGGACCATATCCGCCAAGGCACAGCTGTACTTGAGCTTGATCTTCTCTGCGCTGCTCACAGGAGTGCGCAGCCCAAAGGCGATATCGTTGGTCAGGTTGGTTCCGCCCAAGGCCAGTACAGAGATATGTTTGATAGAGTCGTTGGCAAAAACCGAAAGATCAGTGGTGCCTCCGCCGATATCCACCAGGCCCACGCCTATCTCCTGTTCTTCTGCAGTCAGCACCGCCTGGGCTGAGGCCAAAGACTCCAAAACGATATCCGAGACATCCAGTCCCGCCCGATGACAGGAGCGGATAATATTCTGGGCACTGGAGACAGCCCCAGTGACTATGTGTACCCGGACTTCCAGCCTAACTCCGGCCATGCCCACTGGATCCTCTATGCCCCTTTGATCGTCCACTATGTACTCCTGGGGCAGGATGTGAATCAGCTCCCGGTCCAGGGGAATGGCCACCGCCTTGGCTGCGTCGATGACCCGTTCCACATCCTTTTGGGTCACCTCCCCGCCCTTGACTGCGATCACCCCGTGACTATTGAAGCCCATGATATGACTGCCAGCGATGCCCGCATACACATTGCGGATCTCACAGCCCGCCATGAGCTCAGCCTCTTCCAGGGCCTTTTTGATGGATTGCACTGTTTGCTCAATATTCACCACCACCCCTTTTCGCAGGCCAGTGGAAGGACTCATACCTATGCCCACCACATCCACTCCCTCAAGGGTGTTCTCCCCCACCACTGCACAGATCTTGGTGGTACCGATATCCAGCCCAACCACTAGATTGGATTTGGCGCTCATACACTGTCTCCTGACATATCAAGATAAATAAATATTCCTTGGCCTGCTGCCTTTTCACAGACTAATCCTGCAAAGGATCTGACCGAAACTTAACCCAGCATAAACCTTCAAAGATCACGAAGCGGCGGGCCTCCTCCAGCTTTTGCCTTTCCTGCAGCCTCCTCCAAACCAGGCCCAGGCTGGCCAGGTTTTGCTGCAGATATTCAGTGCCCACGCGAAGCAGAAATTCCCGCTCCTGCAGCCCCAACTCTACCACCTCAGCAGAGGAGAATCTGATCCAGGCCACTTCTGCCAGGCTAAAAGGAAGTCTTTTCTCCTGCAGCCAATCCTGGATCAGGGCCAAGTGCTTTTTTTTTCTCTCTTCTTGTTCCTCCCAGAGCAAAAGTGGCAGGGAGACAAACTCCTCGGCACGCACCCTGGTAATGGGTTTTCCCTGACTGTCTGCGTAGTAAAGCTCCCCTTGCTGCAGGACCCAAAATCGAGCCTCCTTTTCCTGGACCTGGATCAAAAGCTGGTCCGGCAGGGTGCGCTGCACCCTGACCCGCTGCACCCAGGGCTCCTGCCGCAGCCTGGACTCCACCCTGGCCAGGCTGATTCCCAACAAATTCTGTCCCTGGGAGACCCCAGCAATATCCTGGATTTTCTCCTGGTCCAGCTGCCTGCCACCTTGGACTTGGATCTGGCGCAGGGCAAAATGCTGCGTGCTGGTGATCCACCCATAGCCCAAGACCAAAAGCAGGCTCAGCCCCAAAAAAAACAGCATTATCAAACCCAGGCGCAGAATCCTGCCCAAAAAGGTGCTGAACACTTTATTTTTTTTTGCGATCGCCTTAGTGCGGAACTTGTTCTTGCCTGGCAATGTGCCCCTGCGCCCTGATCCTATAGCTCAGCTTGAGCTTTGTAACAGGCTACCAGCTCCATGAGCTACTTATGCTGTCCAGCTGATGCCACACTTTTGCTACCCCTGCCTGGAATGCAAAGCTCCAGTTCCAGATCCAGCTGGAATGTGCTTTTCACCCTCTCCTTAGCCAACTGAATCAACTCCAGGGCCTGTTGACTGTTGCCCCCGCCGAGATTGACCAAAAAGTTGGCATGCTGCTTGGAAAAACCCAGACCTCCCAAAGTGTATCCTTTCAATCCGCAACGCTGCAGCAGATAGCCTGCAGCAGGCCCATTTGCTGGGTTTCGGAATACACAGCCGCAGGTTTTGGCCAACAAAGGCTGATTAGCCTTTTTCCGGGCATAGTTGGCCTGCATCAAGGCCCGGACCTGCTTTCTGTTTCTTTTCTGCAGCCAAATCTCAGCCTGCAGCAAAATCCAGAATCCTTTCCCTACAAGGGGCTGAAACCTTCGATACCCTAGTTCCAGATCCTTTCCATCCAGCCAGAGCAAGCCCTTTTCCTGGCTCCAGATCTGTACCCTGTGCAGAATCTGTCCCAAATCCTGGCCAAAGGCCCCGGCATTCATGGCCACGGCCCCTCCTAGACTGGCGGGCACTCCCACCAGCCCCTCCAGCCCGGAGAATCCATTTTTCAGAAGCAACTTCTGCAGCGCTGGCAGTCTAAGCCCACTACTTGCCCTGAGCAGAAGCTCTTCCCTTTTTTCCCTGACTATTTCCAAGGACTCCAGCCTGGATCTCACCAGCACCAATTCCAAGCGACCATCTAAAAAGAGCAGGTTACTTCCCCGACCCAAAGCCAAAGGCCTGCCCCCTTCTAGCTCCAGGAGTTTGCTGAGGCCTTCAGTATCCTCGGGCCTTTCCAAATTGACCTCTGCCAGGGCCTGACCTCCTAGGCCCAAAGTGGTCCTAGGGGCCAATTCCGGCTCTGGAATAATCCTCATCCTGACGAACACCGTCCCTGCAGGAACCTCTCACCCACCTGCCAGATATTGCCTGCGCCCAGAGTGAGCAGCACATCACCTGGCTCCAGCACAGCCTCCAACTCTTGCAAACAGCTATGGTAATCAGGGCAAAAGCTGACCTGGGTGCTACTCACCTGACGTACCCCTTGTGCCAGGTTGACTCCGTTCACTCCAGGGATGGGCGCTTCCGAGGCTGGATAGATCTCAGTCAACAAAAGTCTTTCTGCCAAATCGAAACTGCGACAGAAATCCCCGAACAAAGCCTGTGTCCTGGAAAACCTGTGCGGTTGGAAAATCACCACCAGCCTTCTGTCTGGATACACCCCTTTCAAGGTCTGCAGGGTAACCCTGATCTCTGCTGGATGATGGCCGTAATCAT
Source organism: uncultured Desulfohalobiaceae bacterium (assembly GCA_964494985.1). GTDB lineage: Bacteria > Desulfobacterota > Desulfovibrionia > Desulfovibrionales > Desulfothermaceae > CAZBUB01. The sequence goes on from CAZBUB010000010.1 coordinate 29,934, forward strand.
CTAGGACCAAGACCCCGTTTCTCTCCCCTTTTCTTTCCAGCCGCCTGCCCACGCCAGCGAACTCAGCCAGGGCACGTAAAATCCGTTCTTTAGAGATTCCAGCCTGCAGGGCAAGGCCAATAACCCCCAGGGAGTTTAACACATTGTGTTCTCCTGGCTGGGCCAAACTGACCTCCCCCCAGGGCTGGCCCTTATATTGGACCTGGAACCTGCTCCGAGCCCCTAGTTCCAAAATCTTGGCCTCTATATCGTTTCCCTGCTGCAGACCATAGGTTAAAACCGGTCTCTTAACCCGAGGCAAAAGCCTGGCCAATCCAGGATCATCTCCACAAACCACATTCATCCCGTAAAATGGGACCTGGTTCATAAAGCGCACAAAGGCCTCTTCTATGGACTCCAAATCCGGATAGAAGTCCAGATGGTCCGCATCCACATTGGTAACCATGGACATAATAGGAAACAGGCAAAGGAAGGACCCGTCAGACTCATCAGCCTCTGCCACCAGGTACTCCCCTTGGCCCATCAGGGCATTGGCCCCGTAAGTGTTCAGCCTGCCGCCGATGATGACAGTAGGATCAAGCCCGGCCTGTTTGAAAACAGTGCCCAGCATGGAGGTACTGGTGGTCTTGCCATGGGTTCCAGCCACTGCAATCCCGGTCTTGAGCCGCATAAGCTCTGCCAGCATTTCCGCCCTGGGAATCACAGGAATGCCTAACTGGGAGGCAGCCAGGATCTCCGGATTCGTTCCGTTCACTGCGCTGGATTTGACCAACACCTCTGCCTGGTGCAGATTCTTTGCTGCATGACCTTTATATATAGTTGCCCCCAGGCCTTTGAGACGCTTTACTGCCTCGTTTTCTGCCAGGTCTGATCCGCTGACCCGGTAACCCAGATTAAGCAGGACCTCGGCTATACCGCTCATGCCTGCTCCTCCTATGCCCACCATATGAACATTCTTCAAGCTCTTCATACTCCGGTCCCTTGCTGTCCAGGCAGCATGTTTTGTATTTCATCCACTATCATGGCTCCTGCTCCTGGCCTGCCCAGGGATTTGGCAGCCTGCCCCATCTGCTGCAACTTCTGGGGCAAAAGCATCAGATCGCTGACCACGCTGCCCAGGGAAATATCCTCCAAATAGCTCTGCTCCAGAACGATTGCCGCGCCCTGTTTTTCCAGATACCTGGCATTGTCCAGCTGGTGGCCGTGGGTGGCATAGGGAAAGGGAATCAGGATGCTGGGCCTGCCCACGACTGTGAGCTCCGCCAGAGTAGAGGCCCCTGCCCTGCAGACCACCAGATCCGCCCAGGCATAGGCCTGGGCCATGTCCTCCTGAAAGGCCAGGGCCTGCTCCGGATCGCAGCCCTGTTCCGCGTAGGCCTGGCGTACCCTTTCCAGGTCAGCCGGGCCAGTGATATGCATCAGCTTAAGCCCCACGGACTTGAAATAAGGCAGGGCCTTCAACACCTGATCGTTTATAGCCTGCGCCCCTTGGCTGCCACCCAGAATCAACAGGTGGCCGCTTGTGTTATGCAAATAATGTTTCTGCATATCCCTTAGCCCTAAAAGGCTCCTGCGCACCGGATTGCCTGTTATCCTGACCTTGTCTGGATCAAATAAGCCCTCTTGGTCCGGATAAGTCAAAAAGACCCTGTCCACTCTTCTGCCCAGAATCTTGTTGGTCACCCCGAGCTGTTTGTTTTGTTCATGCACTGCGCAAGGTATCTTTTTCCAGCGAGCCAAAAGCACAGGCAAAAACCCGGCATAACCTCCGAAGCCCAGCACTGCCTGAGGAACAAAAGATTTCATGATCCTGGCGCATTTCATCAATCCCCTGCACATGCCCAGCATGGCTGGCAAGGACTTCCAGCCCCTGCCCAAGACCCCTTTGACAGGCAAAGCAGCAAACTCCAGGCCTGCTCTGGCAGCCAGCCTGCCTTCCGGGCCCTGCTCCCCGCCCACAAACAGGATCCGGCAATCCGGGTACCTGGAGCGCAGCTCTTCAGCCACTGCCAGGGCAGGAAAGATATGTCCCCCGGTGCCTCCTGTGGTCAGAATGATCCGTTGCACCTCAGGCCACTCTCCTTCGGGCAATATTGAGAATAAGCCCCACGCTGAAGCACATTGCCAAAAGATTGGAGCCCCCGTAGCTGACAAAAGGCAGGGGCAGCCCTTTAGGGGGCACAGCACCCAGAACAACTGCGGCATTGAGCAGCGCACCCAGCAACAAAACCAGCCCCAAGCCTAGGGCAGTGAATCTATCCTGCAAATCCTCTTGTTCCAAGGCAATTTTGAAACAGCGGTACAAAATAAGCCCCAAACAGACAAACACCAGGGATAGACCCAAAAAACCCAGCTCTTCTCCCACCACTGCCAAGATGAAATCTGTATGCCCCTCGGGCAGGAAAAAAAGCTTTTGCCTGCCTGCGCCCAGCCCTTGGCCCAAAAGGCCTCCGGAGCCCAGGGCATACAAGGACTGCACCAGCTGGTAACCCACATCGTCAGGATTCTGAAAAGGATGCAGAAAAGCCAGCCAGCGATTGAGCCTGTAAGGGGACTGCACAATCATTATCCCCGCTGCTGTGGCACTTAACAGGGCCGAGCTGAAAAGGTAGATCAATCTGGTCCCCCCAGCCATGCTGAGCAGAAAAAACAGTGCCAGGATAAAAGCCGCTCCGCCAAAATCCGGCTGCATGAGCAGCACCCCGGCCAAAAATCCTGTAACCAGCAAAGGGGGCAAAAAACCCACGCTAAAGGTTTTGATCATCTCCTGCTTGTGGCTGAAGAAGTAGGCCAGATACAAAACCAGGCCCACCTTGGCCAGCTCCAGGGGCTGCAAGCTGAAAAATCCCATATCCAGCCATCTGTTGGACCCTCCAGCGCAAACTCCCAGCTGGGTCTGGGTCAGGGCCAACAGAACTGCGGCCCCCACAAGCCAGAGGTAGACTGTTTTGTACAACATGCTGATCCTAAGCCGCAGGCCGAAAAGCATGAGGCCAAGCCCCAGAAGGCTGAACAGGAGCTGCTTTTGAAAAAAATAGTATTTGCTTTCGTACATGCGCTCCGCCATGATCCCACTGGCGGAGAGGACCATAATCAGTCCCAGAGCCATAAGCACCAGCACCGGCACCAAAAGTACCCAGTCCAGTTCTGCTTGTTTTGCTTGTTCCTTAGCCTGCTTTTGCATATGCTAATTCTTGCAGACAAATTCCTGTACCAGCCTTTGAAAGGCCTGTCCCCTTGCCTTATAATCATTGAACTGGTCAAAGCTGGACGTGGCAGGGGAGAGCAAGACGACATCTCCAGGCCTGGCCAGCTCGAGAAGCCTGCGCCCTGCCTGCTCAAGATCCGGCTCTGTAAAGATCCGGGTGCAGTCCTGCCAAGCCTGTCTGAAAAGCTCCCTGTCCTCTCCAAACAAGGCAGCCGCCTTAACCCTGTCTTGGAACAGATCGCAAAGTTGGGCAGGATCTCCCCCTTTGAACCTCCCCCCGGCCAAAAGCAGCACAGGCCTGGAGAAGCTCTGCAAGGCAGCCTGCAGGGCATGCAAAGTGGTGGCCTTGGAGTCATCCACAAACAAGACCCCGGCCTTCTCCCCTAATATCTGCAGCCGATGGGCATCAGGCTCAAAATCCTGCAACGCCTTTTGCATCTGCCATTTCTGTACCCCGAAATGACCGCAGGCCAGGTAGGCTGCCTGCAGATTCCTGAAGTTATGCGGCCCAGGCAAACTAGGGCATTTTAAATCGTCAGCGGCCTGAAAATACACCTGCCTGCCCCCTATCTCTGCTCTGAATTGCAGCTTTTCCTTCATCTCCAAAGGTAAAATTGCTAAATCCCTTTGACCTTGGTTTTGGAACAGGCGGAGTTTGGCTCCAAGATATTCCTCCAGGCTCTGGTGATAATCGAGATGATTGGCTGCAAAATTGAGCAGCACCCCCACTTGGGGCCGCAGGCTCCAAGTGTGCATGAGCTGGAAGCTGCTGACCTCCAAAACCAGCACCTGAGCCTGGACCTGCCCAAGCACATACTCACTAAGGGGAACTCCTACATTCCCGCCCAGAAAAACTTCCTGGCCTACTTGCCTCAAAATGTGGGCAATGACCTGCACAGTGGTGGTTTTGCCGCTCGTGCCGGTGACCGCAATGACTGGCTCCTGCACGTATCTATAAGCAAGCTCCAGCTCGGAGCAGACTTCTGCGCGGCAGTCAGAAAATTGTTTCCTTACAGTCTTCCAGGGAATCCCTGGGCTCAGCACAATCAGATCTGCGCCTGCCAGCTGGTCTGGATAGTGTTTCCCTAACTCCAAACTGATGCCCAACTGCTGCAATGTGCTTTGCTCCCAGGGAGCAACACAGGACAGACTCTGCTCCACAAGGCGCACCCTGGCACCTTTGTGCCGACACAGCCTGGCTGCAGACTTGCCTGAGCTGCCTGCGCCCAGCACCACCACCTGTTTATCTTGAAGCTCCATCTCCACCCCGGGCTTATGATACTTCAGCGTAGTTTCAAGGTGCTTAAGGCCACCATGGCCAAAAGAATGGACAGGATCCAGAATCTGACAATAATCTTGGATTCCGGGGTTCCGCTTAGCTCAAAATGGTGGTGCAAAGGGGCCATGCGAAAGATGCGTTTACCTCCACTGAGCTTGAAATAGCCCACCTGCAGGATCACGGACAAGGTCTCCAGCACAAAGAGCCCGCCCACTATAAGCAGGACCATCTCCTGCTTGCAGAGAATAGCAATAAATCCCAAACTCCCGCCCAGACTAAGACTTCCCACGTCCCCCATAAAGACTTGGGCTGGATAGGCGTTGAACCACAGAAATCCCAGGCCTGCACCTACTAGGCCTCCGCAAAACACGGTCACTTCTCCCACTCCTGGTACATAAGCCACCTGCAGATACTCAGCTAAGTGCACATGCCCGGCCACGTAAATGAACAGGGCCAGGCAGCCGCTGACCACAACTGTAGGGCCAATGGCCAGGCCGTCCAGTCCGTCGGTAAGATTTACCGCATTGGAACTGCCTACAATGACCAAAAGGGAAAAGGGCAGATAGGCCCAGCCCAGATCTGGCTGCAGCCATTTGATAAACGGAAAATAGAGCTTGCTGGAGTAGCCAGGCAGCCAGATCAAAAAGGCCACCGCAGCGCTGGCCACCAGAATCTGGGCCAAGAACTTGCCGCGTATGCTAAGGCCCTGGTTCTGGCCCCGACTAACCTTGAAATAATCGTCTACTCCTCCCACCAAGGCAAAGCCGCAAAAGACCAGAATGCTCAGCCACAAGTAGGGGTTGCTCAGATCCCCCCAGAGGAGCACGCTTATAAGCAAGCTCAAGGCTATCAGCAGCCCACCCATGGTAGGAGTGCCCTTTTTGGCCTCATGGGCCTTCACGTCTTCCTGAATTTGCTGGCCGCATTTAACCCGCTGCAGCCAAGTAATAAACCTGGGCCCCAGCAGTATGCTGATAAGCAAGGCTGTGAGCAAAGCATAGATAGAGCGGAAAGTGATGTATTGGAATACGTTGAAAACCGCGATGCTTTCCGCCAAGGGATAGAGCAGATGATATATCATTTTTCCAGCTCCGGCCTTAAAAGCTGCAGACAACGCTCCAGCCTGCAGCCTCTGGAAGCCTTGATCAGTAAAATACCTTGTCTGGGATCCAGCTTACGCCAACAGGGCAAAAGGTCATGCACATTTTGCATAAGCTGCAGTATTTCTGCCCTACCCTTGCTGAGGTAGCCTGCCCGAAACTGATCTGTATACTCCCCTATATAGAATACTCCGCTTGGGTCCAGCTCTGCTACAAACCTGCCCAGGTTTTCATGTTCCTCTTCTGCCCTATCTCCCAGCTCCTTCATGTCTCCCAAAATCAAATACAGGTTTCCTTGACCTGCCAGGGAGCTGACATGCTCCAGGGCGCAGCGCATGGAGAGGGGATTTGCATTATAACAATCGTCAACAACTATAAAGTCCCTCAACTCCCTGAGCGCACCCCGATGCTCTGGCAGCACCGTCTGTTGCAAACCCAGACTTATTGCCTCAGGATCCAATCCCAGGCTCCAGGCAGTACTGCAGGCAGCCAGAAGGTTTTCCAGCATGAACTTCCCATGCAGATCCAGCTCCAGGTCCAGGACATGTCCCTCCAGATCCAGCTGGAATCTCGACTTGCCTGAAGTCTGAAGGCCCAGATATTGGCCATGAAACTTGGCCTGACTAGGGATGGTTGAGAAAGAGACCAGACGCATGTCCTCCCGCACAGGTAATCGCTGCTTAAGCTCTGGGTAATCTCTGCTGACCACTCCCAGCCCCCCTGGCCGGAGATAATGCAGCAGTCTGGCCTTCTCCCTGGCCACGCCGCCCAGGTCTTGCAGACCCTGCAGATGCGCCGGCCCCACATTAACCACCAGGGCTAGATCCGGATTCAGGATCTGGCCCAGAATATCCATATCCCCTTTTTTGCTAATCCCGGCCTCCAGGACCCAGTACTGCTCCCTGCAGCTAAAACCCAGGATAGACAAAGGCAGACCCAATTCATTGTTCCAGTTCTTGAAGTTCTTTCCCACCTGGCTCCTTTGGCCCAGGATGGAGGCCAAAAGCTCCTTGACTGTTGTCTTGCCTGCGCTGCCGGTAACAGCCAGTACTCGGCCCTGGAACTTGCTTCGCCAGTATGCAGCCAACTGCCCTAGGGCCTGCAGGCTGCTTTGCACCAAAAGCACCGGGACTTCTATATGCAGATCCCAAAGCGGCTTTTCCGAAACCACGCCCAAGGCGCCTTTGTGGACCGCATCCCGGGCAAAGTTGTGTCCATCTAAATTCTCCCCTTGCAGGCAGACAAATAAATCCCCTGGCTCCACCAGCCTGCTGTCGGTCTGAATGCGCTGCACTTGCTGCTCAGAGTGATCTTCGTATTCGCCCACAGCCTGCATGGCCCGGCCTACTTCAGCCAAAGTCAACTTCATGTGCTTAAGCCCGCGTTATTTTTTTGTACAGCAGAGCTGTCCACAGTCTGGCCTTTTTGTTCCAAAAGCGCCTGCACCGTTTCCAGATCGCTGAATCTGAACTTCTGGGAGCCTATCTGCTGATAATCTTCATGCCCCTTACCTGCCACCAATAGGGCATCTGGAGTACCCAGCTGCCCTAGGGCCAGGTCTATGGCCCTGCGTCGGTCTGGTTCCTGGAGTACTTGGGGACAGCCTTGAAGCCCAGGCAGGACCTGCTCCATGATCTGATGCGGGTCCTCGTTCCGAGGATTGTCCGAAGTCAAAAAGGCCAGATCTGCATATTCAGCCACAGCCCTTCCCATTAAAGGCCTCTTCTCCCGATCCCGATCCCCGCCACAGCCAAAGACCACCAGCAGCCTGGAGAAGCCCATTTGCCGCAGGGCTGCCAAGACATTGGCCAAAGCGTCCGGGGTGTGGGCATAGTCAATAAATATTTGCAGTCCCTGGCTGTTGGGCACCCTTTGCAGCCTGCCCGGAATATCCTGAAACTCCTGCAGCACGGATAACTTTTCTGACTCCAAGCCCAGGGCCAGAGCAGCAGCCTGGGCAGCGAGCAAATTCGAGGCGTTGTGCCTGCCAGGCAGACAGCTGGAAAGCTCCCATGTTTTGTGCTGGTAGTGCATCTCCAGCCTGAGTCCTTGTCTGCCTAAACAAAGTAATTTCCCCTGCAGGTAATTCTCCAGGCTGCTGTCCTGCAGTCCATATCCCAGAACATCCGAACAAAGCCCTGCAAGCTCCTGTGCGTAAGCGTCATCCATATTCAGAATTGCCTTGGGGAGCCCCAAGCTGGGATTGGTAAACAAGCTGGCCTTGGCCTTGAAATAATCCCGCATGTCCCCATGATAGTCCAGGTGGTCCTGGCTTAAGTTGCTAAATAGGGCTAAATCAAACTCCAAACCTGCCAGGCGCTGCTGCGTAAGGGCGTGGGAAGAAACTTCCATGCAGACCAGATCCACCTGATCATTTTGCATCCGGGCCAAAAGCTCATGGAGTTGCAAACAGTCAGGAGTAGTTAAATTGGCCTGCATTTCCCAGCCTGGCCATCTGTAGCTTACTGTGCCTATAACCCCCACCTTGTAGCCTGCCCTGCTGAACAGGTGCTCCAAAAGATAGCAGATGGTGGTTTTGCCATTCGTGCCGGTCACACCCACAAGCTGGAACTTCCTTTGCCTGGTCTGGTATCTGGCAGCAGCCAGCTCGCCCAAGGCCAAGGCAGGGGCTTTGCAGGCCAAAAACTTTGATCTGGAATGCTCTGGCACAGCCTGGGAATTTGCACCCAGCACATACTTTGCCCCCCGCTGCAGAGCATCCAGGATAAAGTCGTCCCCATGGGCCCTATTCCCTGGCAGGGCCACAAATATATCCCCGGTCTGCACCTGCCTGGAATCAGCCTTGATACCGCATCCCTGGGACGCGTGCTCCAGGAGCTTGCTCCAGAGACCAAGATGCTGATCGCTTATACCTAACAGGCTGCTTTTATGAGAGGTCACATTCATTGCTTATCCTTCTCCAGCCAAAGCACCCATTCTTCTTCAGCCTCCTCACAAGCCTGACCCGGATCAGGTCTCTGATCGTGGATCTGCACTCCCCGGCCCTGAATCCTGGGCATGATCCCCTGTCCGGCCAGGATTTCCAAAGCCCGGCGCAGGGGCATTCCCTTAAGATCCGGAACCTGGCCCTGCTTAAAATCTCCTTGCTTGTTCTGCACGCCTTTTGTCTTCAGGCGGTATCTATTGCCTTCTGCTGGAAAGCTGCCTGGCTCCGGCAACCAGCTCCCACCCTCCTCGGTCTTGAGCTGCAGGCTGTCTGAATGGCTCAAAATTTCCAGGGCCACCTCCCGCACTGCAGGAGCAGCTACCAGGCCTCCGTAATGCTGGTCTTGAGGCTCGTCCACTACTGTCAGGATCAGATACTGGGGATCCTTTGCCGGCAGAAGGCCCACGAAGGCAGCCACATGCTCATCCCCATAGCCCCCTTTTTCGACAGCTTTCTGGGAAGTCCCTGTTTTGCCAGCCATATTCACACCTTCTATCCTGGCCTTGACCCCTGTGCCATCTGCCTGGACCACATCCTGGAGCATATCCAAAACCTTCTCCGCACTGCTGTTGGAAAAGACGCGCTTCTTTTCCTGCTGGCCCTGATTCGCAGGTTCCTGCACCAACTGCAGAGGCACCTTGACCCCCTTATTGGCCAAGCAAGCATAGGCCTGGGCCAATTGCAGGGCAGTGGCCGATATTCCCTGTCCAAAGCTGGCAGAAATCAAATCTACCTGGGACCAGGCAAAAGGCGGCCGCAGGATGCCTTCTCTTTCGCTGGGCAATGGCAACCCTGTAGTTTGGCCCAAACCCAGCTTTTGCAAATAATGATAATACTTCTGTGTTCCCAGCTCCAGACCCAGCTTGCCTGCGCCAATATTACTGGAGTAGCGGATGATTTTGCTCACCGGCAGCCAGCCATACTCATGCACGTCCTTGAACTCAAAGCCATTGATCCTCCACTTGCCCTGCTCGCAGAAGAATATGGAATTCGGAGTGCAGACCTGCTCCTGCAGGGCAGCCGCCACCAAAAAAGGTTTCAGGGTGGAGCCTGGCTCAAAATCCTCCAGGGCTATACGGTTCATCCTAAACCGGGGCTGAGAGCCGCGGTAATTGTTGGGATTAAAAAAGGGGTAGTTGGCCCAGGCCAAAATCTCCCCGCTTTTCACCCTGACGACCAGGGACATTCCAGAGCTGGCCTTATGCTTTTGTACAGCTCCTGCCAGGGCCCGCTCTGCAGCATACTGCAGCCTGGAGTCCAATGTCAGACGCAGCTGTCTGCCTGAGATCTGCTCAGTAAACTGGCCAGGGGCGTAAAGCAGGTTCCCTGCTGCATCCCTTTGCAGAATGTATTCCTTTTTCTCCCCGGACAGATAACTGTCAAAGCTCAGCTCCAGACCCTCCAGTCCTTGATTGTCCAGGCCAACCATGCCCAGCAATTGGCCTGCCAGCCCGCCCTGGGGATAGAATCTGCGCCGCTCCTCTGTGAGATAAATCCCTGGCAGGGCCTCAGCCTGGATGCGAAAGGCCTGCTGGTCCTTTATCTGCCTGGAGATCCAGACAAAACCTTTATCTTGCCTAAGCTCCTCCAGGACGGTAGACTGTTGCAGATCCAGGATTCTGGCCAGGGTCCTGGCGCTTTGGACTGGATCCTGGACTTCCCCGGGCCTGGCAAACACAGACTGCACAGTCAAACTCTTGGCCAGGAGCCTGCCTTGGCGATCCATGATTTCCCCCCGCTGTCCATAGGCTGAGCCCTTGCTCCAGTATTGTCGGTTCGCCTTGTTGGCCAGATCCCTGCCCTCCAGGATCTGCACCTGGAAAGCCTTGGCCCAGAGACCCAGCCAGATCAAGGTGAACAAGATCCATAGCAGGCGTATCCTGATCCTGGACCAATCTCTGCTTTTTCTTGTCTTAGCTTTGGCCATCTATCCTCTGATTTTCCTGCCCCAATCTGAACTTACTGCACCTTGACCACTTCTCCTGATTGCGGAGGCCTGAGCCCCATTTCTCTGGCCTTTTCCCGCAAACGGTAGGAAGAGCTCAAGTTCATCCGCTCCACTTCCAGCTTGTCCTGCAAGACCCTTTCGCTTTGCAATTTGTTTTGCAGATCCCGGATCTCATAGGAAAGGCCTACCAACTCAATGTTCAGCCAGACCAAGGCCAGGCCCAGGATAAAGGTACCCAAGGCACAGATCGCACAGGCGGCCTTCCAGCCCATACTCCAGCTCACCCTGATTGCCCTCCTGGGAATTTGAAATGGGATATCATTGACTCATACCCTCTCTGCAGCGCGCAATCTGGCGCTCCTGCTTCTGGGATTTCGTTCTTGTTCCTGCCCATCAGCCTGCACAGGCCCGGAGGTCAACTGCCTGAACTGACCCTGCTTTTGATGAAAAGCCTTTTTTACCAACCTGTCCTCTAGGGAATGGAAGGAGATTATGCATATTCTGGCCCTGGGACGAAGATAATCAGGAATTTTGCGCAAAAAGGTCTCCAGTTCCTGCAATTCCTGGTTCACCGCAATGCGCAAGGCCTGAAAAGTTTTTGTAGCTGGATGATGCCTGGATTGTCTGCGTCTGGCTCCTGGATAGGCCTGCTGAATGAGCCTGGCCAGCTCCAGGGTATCCTGTATCCCTTTCTTTTCCCTGGCCTGGACAATCCTTTTAGCTATCCTGCCAGCCATGGGCTCCTGGCCGTAGTCCAGGATAATCCTCTTTAACTCCTGGTAATTGGACTTGCGCAGAAGCCTTTCGGCTGTAAGCCCCTTGCTTTGATCCATGCGCATATCCAAGGGGCCTGAATGCTGGAAGCTAAACCCCCTTTCCCAGTTGTCCAGCTGCAAAGAGGAAAGCCCCAGGTCCAAAAGGGCTCCATCCAGCTCCTTCCAGTCCAGCTCCTTGAGTGCCTGCTGAAAATTGCTAAACCTGACCCTGGCCAGGTGTACCTGTTGAGCCCAACCTGCTTGCTCCAGCCTTTCCTGGGCCAGCTCCAGAGCCTGCCAGTCTTGATCCAGACCCAGGACCTCTCCTGTGCCTTTGGTCTGCTCCATGATAGCCAGGGTGTGCCCTCCTGCGCCCAGAGTGCCATCCAGGTACCTGCCCCCTGCTTGTGGTTGGAGCCAGGAGAGGGTCTCCTGCAGCAACACCGGGATGTGTGTTATTTCCTGCATCTCTTAGCCTGCCTATTTCCTTGCAAGCCTAATAGCTAGATGCGCAGCTCAAAGCCCTGGGAAGTGAGATCCTCCATAACCTGATCAAAGCCTTCCTCCATTTCCCTGCGCTTGGCCTCAAAGAGCCCCTGGTCCCAGATCTCAAACTTTCTTCCCACTCCAGCCAGAACCACATCCTTGTCCAGGCTGGCATAGTTGCGGAGATGGGGCGGCACCAGGATTCTGCCCTGCCTGTCCAGGCTGACTTCCACGGCCCCGGAAATAAAAAAGCGCTGCAGGTCCCTGATACGCTTATCGAATATATTTATGGAGTTGAAGCTCTTTTCTATCTCCTGCCATTCCTGTAAGGGATAGCCCAAAACACAGCTGTCGAAATTGGTCAGCATCAATCCGCCTCCGGAATCCTGCTGCAAAACTTCCTGTCTGAATTCCGGCGGCAGCATAACCCTGCCTTTGGTATCCAGGCTGCGATAGGAATGGCCTCTAAACATTGCTTAGCCCCACGAGTTACCACTTTTTCCCACAGTATTGCAAGCCAGATCAGAAAGTCAAGGAGCAAATAAGGTTTTTTTCTCGATTTGGAGGGAAAAATTCCTTCACAGGTGGGAGAAGTTGGCAGCAGTCTGGTTCTGTGTGAACCTGGCCAAGAGCCTTGCCTGAGCGTGCAGGAGCTTATCTATGACCAGGGTATTTATTCACCATCTCCTATGCCCTGATAAGCTTTTACCAAAGAAGAAGCCAAGGTCCAGGGGTTCGGCCCACAGGGCTCAAAATGTCTGAGCGACTTAGAATGCGTTAAGCAAAACTGTGCAAGCTATTTCAACTTCAAAGTTCACCATAGTCATCTGGAATCAAGAGGTCCAAAATCAGACTTTTGCTTTACGCATTCTTGGGAGCGAGTTTTTGCGCTCTGTGGGCCGAACCCCTGGACCTGGTGAACAGTTACTGGCCAGGAAGCAATACATGCTCAGTCAAAATCAGCCAAAACACTGCCTATATGCAGCTGGCCCCCTAGGGAAACCTGTTGATAATCGCTGCGAATCCGCCAAACCGCCTGCTGCAGCTGATCAGTGGTAATCCCGTTGCGCATAGCAGTGTAGGCCTCGATAAATGCTGCCAGGCTGTCGCAAACCTGCAACAGATATCCGTCCTTGGGGTCAAACTCATCCAGGTTATACTTGTGCAAAAGCTGCTCCCTGGTTACCTGCGTGGGGCAATCTCTGAGATGGATGGCAGCCACAAACTCGGATTCCATGTCCACGCCCAGCAAGAACTTCAATCTTTGGGCCAGAGGGATGTAATCTTGCTCTTTTTGCAAAAGGCTAAAGACCTTGCGCTCAATCTCCTGCCTTTCATATTCTTTGATCAGATCCCCTATCTTCTGTACTGAGCGCTTCACCGGAGAGATAATATCCCTGGTCAGCAGCTCAGGCAGATCATGGAACAAGCCAGCAAAGAAGTTGTTCTGGGCCATCTGGCTGCAGGAGCCTTGAGCCAGACTAAAGAAATAAGCATAGCAGGCCACGATGAACATGTGCCCCAACACGGACGTTTCTGGAATGCGCGGAGTCTGGGACCATCTCTTCTGGAAACGCAACTGACCGCACTGCTGCAGGAAAAGCCCCAGTGGATCCTGCAGCTCTTGCCAAAGGACATCCACTCCGCGCAGATATGCCAGAGCCTGCAATTGACCCTGAAAATTGTTCTCTATTTCCTTGAGCTCACCGTCCCAGGGATTGATGCCCTTGATCAGATTAAACTCCCATCTGCTGGCATAGAGATGGGCCGCGTCCAAAATCTGCCTGCTGGGTCTATTGGCATCCTCCTGGGTGAAATAATTCTGCAGTCTGTTCCAGAACTCAGGCCCCATAGGCTGCACCCTGGGCTGCAATTGCTCCAAGACCCATTCCGTAAGCTGCTGGTAATGGGCTGGATTGGACTTAATGCGGTAGAATATGGGGGGCTTGATGTCAGTTATAATAAGACGGTACAAGTATTCAAATATCCCCCCTTCCAGGACCTCCTTGGCCAGCTGCAGTTTTTCTGCCTTGGAGAGCCCCTGGCTGTTAAGCTGCATGAGGATCCAGGCCGTGATCATCTTGTGGGCCTGCTTATCCACCTCAAAGAACTCCACAGGCCTTAGCTTGTCGTTCCAGCGCTTCATGAAGGAACCTGAGAATATCAGCTGCAAAAGGCTCTTGCGGATAAAAGACATGCTGCCCTCCTGGTTTGTTTTGGCCCTGGCTGGCTGTTGTTCATCCATAGCCTTTGGGGGCTCGCTGCCCAAAACTCCTCATCCTGAAGCTATGGCCCTTTAAAAAACCGATACAGCCTGGATAGGCTACCAATTCCTAGGTCTAAAAGAAAGTGCAGCTCCAGGACATTTCTTCCCTTGACAAGTCTGCCAAAACAAGGCAAATAGATTTTTTTGCAATTTTTTCTGAGGAGCAGGCTATGAACACCTACAAAACCAGACATCTAAAGCCTTCCGAGCAGTGCCGAAACTGGTATGTGGTGGACGCCAGAAATCAGGTACTGGGCCGCCTGTCCAGCAAGTTAGCCACCAAGCTAAGGGGCAAGGATAAAGTAGATTTTACCCCGCATGTGGACAACGGAGACTTCATTGTAGTCATTAATGCGGACAAGATTCGGGTCACGGGCAACAAGCTGGAGGACAAAAAATACTATCGTCACACTGGCTATCCAGGCGGTCTCAAGGAGATGAATCTGAAAAAGATGCTCCAGACCAAGCCGGAACGGGCCATCTATAAGGCAGTGAAAAACATGCTGCCCAAAAACAGGCTGGGGCGCGCCCAGCTTAAGAAGCTCAAAATTTACTCCGGTACAGAGCATCCCCATCAGGCCCAAAAGCCTTCAAGCCTGGAGCTCTAAATAAAGACCTTATTGTGGAGAGAACCCCATGGAGCAGAATGTCTATTACGCCACAGGGAAAAGGAAAAATGCCATTGCCAGGACCAGGATCTACCCCGGCCAGGGCATGATAACCATCAACAATCGCCCCCTGGAGGAGTACTTTCCCAGGGATACCTTGCGCATGGTGATCCACCAGCCGCTGAAGCTGGTCAATCTCCAGGACAAGCTGGATGTCAAGGTCAATGTCCAGGGAGGAGGGGTATCCGGTCAGGCCCAGGCAGTGCGCCACGGAATCAGCCGCGCCCTGCAGGAATACGAGCCAGAGCTGCGCAAGACCCTGAAGTCTGCTGGCCTGCTCACCAGAGACGCCAGGGTCAAAGAACGTAAGAAGTACGGTCAGCCCGGGGCCAGGGCCAAGTTCCAGTACTCCAAGCGCTAGTCCAAATTCCCCCCGCCTAGCCACGCCCAGGGCAGTACCGCTGCTTAAGCGGTCCTGCCCTTTTTTTGACCAGAGCTTATGCGCACAAAAATCCCAGGACTGAGCAAGCCATGACTGTCAAGCCCAGGATGGTCTTTGCGGATAACCAGGGGCGGATCTTCGACCACCCTGATCTGCTGATGGTCTGCCGCAAAGGACACGAGTTCATCCTGCCTGGACCTGCTGACCTGATCCCTTTGCCCCAAGGTAGCGACATCTTCCTGCTGCCAGGCAGGCATTGCCTGGGATTTGATCAGCACCGGGGCAGCCTGAAGTATGAACAGGGCCAGGCAGTGGCTGGGTTCGTCTCCCCAGGCCATACCCTAAGCGGAATCTGCGCCTATATCACTGACCCGGGCCAGGACCCACTGCCCATGTTCGCCTATGGGGCCCTGGGCTACGCCAGGGGCAAATTCTGGGTCTGCGCCAGGGAAGTGGATCAGGACCAGCGCCAGAATTTCCAGGATATCGAGCCCTCCAGGATCGAGCACGGGGCCGATGTCCTTTTGCAGAAATATCCGGACAATCGCCTGCTGCAGCACCTGGCTGGCTGCGCCAAGGAATACTGCTGCCCTGCGGCCCGCAACCTGGCCCTGGGCAGATTCGAAGCCCCTTTACCCACAGCCAGGCAGTGTAATGCCAACTGCGTAGGCTGCATCTCCAAACAGCCGAAAGACTCCGGCTTTCCTGCCACTCAACAGCGCATTGGCTTTCAGCCCACCCCCCAGGAAATCCTGGAAGTCATGCTGGAGCACGCCCAGAACGAGTCCAGGCCTATCTTCTCCTTTGGCCAGGGCTGCGAAGGAGAGCCCCTGACCGAGGCAGAGATTATCAAGGAGGCCATTTCCGCCTACCGCGGCCAAAACAGGGCTGGGACCATAAATGTAAACACCAACGCCTCCCTGCCTTGGGCCATCCCGGAGCTGGCCAGTGCCGGCCTGGACTCCATCCGGGTCAGTCTAAACAGTGTGCGCCAGGAGCTTTACGATCCCTATTTCCGGCCCCAGGGCTACAGCTTCCAGGATGTGCTGGAGAGTATCAGGCTGGCCAAGGAGCACGGCTTGTTCGTTTCCCTGAACTACCTTTTCTCCCCGGGCATCAACGACAGCGAAGAGGAATTCGCCGCCCTTGAGAACTTTGTGCATGAAAGGCGCATAGACTTTATCCAGCTGCGCAACCTGAATCTGGACCCCGAGCTCTACCTTGAGCTTTTGCCCAAACAGACCAGCCCCAGCATGGGCCTGAAGAACTTCCTGCGCAGATTGAAAAAAAACCATCCCCAGCTGGGAGTGGGCTATTTCAATCCCTACCTGGGCTAGCCCGCGCCAGAAGGCTGCTTTCCCGCTCTGCGCGGCTTGACAAAGACAGGAAAAAGCTATCAAGTCAAGCCCTGATCATGCGGCGTCCCAAAGTAAAACAAATCTTAAGCCTTTTTTTGCTGGGCATACTCCTGGCGGCCTTTATCCTGCGCAGGTGCATGAGCGCAGGCTCATTTTGTGCCCAGGAGCCTTCTACACCCAGGAAGGAATAGGCCTACGGCCCTGACCAGGCTTGAAAAAAGCTCTCTACAGGAGTAGGGCTCAGTCAGTAGCCTTTTATGTAAATCCCTTGCACAAAAGTCCCAGTACAAAGCTTGAGAGGCCTGCTTTTCAGGAGGTGAGCCCAATGTATGAACTGCGTTACGACCCAGGCTTGTGCCTGCATTGCGAGAACCTGGACTGCCTGACCAGATGCCAGCACCTGGAATACAACCTGGAGCAGGCCAGGGTTGAGAAGCAAAGACTTCTGGACAGGCAGGATTGTAGGCTATTACATGATTGCCTGACCTGCTACGCCTGCGAGGAGTATTGTCCTTTCGGCAATCACCCCTTTTATCAAATCGTGGAGCTGCAGGAGGAAATGGGCATCCTGCCAGCCCCGGAGCCCATAACCACACAGCAGATACGCATGATGCAGCCCAGACATGCCCTGCAGAAAAAAAGCCTGACACCTCCGGTGATAGATATGTGCTTTTTCCCCATGCTTGAGTCCAGCATCCAGGGCAAGCTCTATCAGGATGCATCAATAATCTCCGGGGCGGACATCTTCTGCAATATCATGTGGCTGCATTTCGCCAAGGGCTCTGTTATCCGGGAGAGGCTGCCCAGGGTCATAGAAACCATCTGGGAGCTATACCTAAGGGACAACAATATTGACGAGCTGGTCTGCTACCATGACGAATGCTATGCAGCCTTTACCCACCTAGCCCCTGCCTATGGCATGGAGGTGCCTTTCAGCTGCCTGCACCTCTTCGAGTACCTCTCCAGAAGACTGGACAGTTTGCAGCAATATATCCGGCCCTTGGGCTTGAAAGTAGCCTATCAAAGGCCCTGCTCCAATAGGCTTGTCCCGGAAATACAGCCCTTTGTAGACCAGATTTTCGCCAAGATCGGTGTAGAAAGGGTGGAGCGGGAATATGACCGGGAAAATGCCCTTTGCTGCGGCGGAATTGTTCGGGCCCAGCAAAGGGATGACCTGGCTGACAGGTTACAGGAGAAAAACCTGCAGGATATGAAGCAGGCTGGGGCGGAATATTGTGTACTCAACTGCCCCTTTTGTTATTACACCTTGGATGAGCTTTTGCTGGAGCGGGGTATAAAGCCAGTGCTGATGAGCGACCTCTGCCGCCTTGCACTGCAGGAAAAGGAGGCCTGAAGCATGCAAAAGATCTATAGGGAATTGGCTCAGATCGTAGGCCAGGATCATATCTCCAGCCATGCGGAAGAGCTGTATATGTATTCCATGGACCCTGGGACCATGGACCCTTGCCCGCCGGACTATGTGGTCTTGCCTCAGGACACCCTGCAGGTGCAACAGCTCCTGCTGCTGGCCAACAAAGAAGGCATCCCTGTGTATTGCATGGGAGCTGGTCTGGTCCTCTCCGGATTGACCAGACCATTGCGCGGCGGGATAGTCCTGGACATGAAGAAAATGAATCGCATCCTGGAGGTCAATCCCAGCAGCAGGTATGCTGTGGTGGAGGCTGGAGTAACCCAGGGTATGCTCCAGGCCTATCTGCAAAGGCACTATCCAGAGCACAAGCATTCCATGCCTGACGCTCCTCCCATGGCCACCATTGCGGGCAATGTGCTCATCCATGGCTCAGGACATCTTTCCCAATTCGGATTCCACTCCGAGATGCTAAATGGCTTGGAAGCAGTCCTGCCCACCGGGGAAATCGTCAAAACAGGGGCCTGCTCTGTTTCCCCCTATTGGTTTTCCCGGGCCCCGTTGCCGGACCTGTCCGGTCTGTTCATCGGCTGGTCCGGTACCACAGGAGTGGCCACAAAACTGGCTGTCAAGCTTTATCCCAATTACCCCTACAATGATGTCAGCATCCTTGTGAATCAGGATGTGGATCTCATGCCTGATATTTTGTACCGGATCACCCACACCCATCTGGCTGAGGACCTCATGGCCTGGATGACCCCGGTCCCGGATTGGGCCCGGGGCTTCCAGCACTTGAATATCCATTTCGGGGCCCAGAGCAGAAAGGAGCTGACCTGGAAAAGGAATCTGCTGCAGGCCTCGGTGCAGAAATACCGGGATCAAAAAAAGGCCGGCTTCATGATGCTGCCTTCATTTATGCGGGAGCGGTTTATGGAGGTCCCGGACAAGGGCCTGGCCAGGTTCGCTGATGTCAAGAAAGGGGGAGGCTTTGAATATGTGGGCGGGATCATGCCTGTGGAACTCTTCCCCGGGGCCTATCGCCTGGGCCTGAAAATCGCAGAGGAGTATCAGGTTGCCTTCTCTCTGGGCTCCAGGATTGTGGGCCCTGGGCACTGCATGATGTTTTTTTATGCCTATGCCTTTAACAGGGCGGATCCTGCAGATGTAAAAAAGGCCCATCAGGCGTTGCAGAAGACCAACCAGGAGGTTCTGGAGATGGGAGGCATTCCCTGGAAAGCAGAGGAGCCCGCTCAAAAGCGCATTATCAGCAATATGGATCCTAACTCCTTTGAGCTCATGAAGCGTATCAAAACAGTACTTGATCCCCAGGGCATCATGGGCCCTGGGAACTGGGAGGCTTAAACAATGCAGTACCAGGAGATTCTACATCGCTGTTTCAGGTGCGGCTTTTGCAAGCTGCCCGGCAATTATTCGGATATAAACTGTCCATCCTATCTGAAGTATGGCTTTGAATCTTTTGCACCTGGTGGAAGGATGTGGCTGATCCGGGCCTGGTTGGAAGGGAAGATCCAGAACTCCCCCAGATTGCAGGAGATCTTCTATTCTTGTGCCACCTGCAATAATTGTGTCCAGCACTGCGCCTTCCCCAAGTTCAAGGAGGACATCCTAAAGGCCTTTATCTCCGCCAAGGAGGAGATGGTGCAGCAAGGCACAGTGCCTCCCAGGGTAAGGGACTATTTGACCAGACTCCTGCAGCACGGCAACCCCTACAAGATCCCGCAGAAGAAACGTGGCCAATGGGCGGCTGCCCTGGATGTGCCTGAGTACAGCGATCAGGAGTATCTATTCTATGTGGGGGATGTGGGCTCCTTTGATCCCCGGGGCATCCAAGTCGCCTCTGCTGCGGCTGAAACTCTGCAGCGCCTGGGGGTTTCCTTTGGCATCTTAGGTCCCAGGGAGCTGTCCGACGGCAACGAGCCCCAGGCCCTGGGAGAGACCGATCTTTTCCAGTATCTGGCTGAAAAGAACATTCAGACCTTGCAAAGTCTAGGGGTGCAAAGGGTCATCACCCTCTGCCCCCATGCCTACAATGCCCTGAAAAATGAGTATCCGGGCTGCGGCGGACATTTCCAGGTCCTGCACTACACGCACCTGCTGGCAGGGCTGTTGCCTGCTGAAGAGTGTTCACAACCAGCAAGGGAGGCCGAGGCCATCAGGGTCACCTTGCACGACTCTTGCTATCTGGGCCGCCACAACCAGGAATATCAGACCCCCAGGAGAATCCTGAGCGCTCTGCCGGGCGTAGAACTGCTGGAGATGAAACGCTGCCGGGAGGACGCCCTTTGCTGCGGAGGCGGGGGAGGGAACTTTTTCACTGACCTGGTGAGCAGCGGGCCTGAAACCTCTGCCAAGACCAGGGTCAGGGAGGCTGCCCAGACCGGGGCCCAGGTCCTGGTGACTACCTGCCCGGTATGCACCATCATGCTAGAGGACGCCCTAAAGGCAGAGAATCTTGACCACAAGCTCCGGGTGCAGGAAATCTCAGAGCTGGTGTCCTCCAGGCTGCAGCCATAGGACTGCCCTGGATAAAGCAGCAAGCTCCTCTCCTGGGCTCTCCCCCCCCGGGGCCAAGAAAAAGCAGCAGGGCAGCAGGCCCCAGGGGGGAGGCAAAAGATATCTGCTGCAGGCCGTTCTATTCTGGGATCCTGAACCGCCAAGCGCAGAACCAATCTTCAGGGTGCTCATCAGGCGGACAGCCTATGCACTCTGTCTGGATCCTGGAGTCTATAGCTGTAGCAAAGTATCCGTACTCCACCAACCCCACAGACTTGCAGGGATAATCAGGCAGGCCCTTGCGCTTCCTGGCAGACTGCACCTGGCAATCGTTCATCTGGAACTGAATACAACCTTCTCCCTCCTCAATAATGGACTGCACATTTATCCTGGCATACATCCTGAAGTTGAGGGCCTGCTTCAGGCCAGAAATCCCCGGGTATTCAGGAAGCTGCAGCAGCCGCTTAATGGACCAGGCCTCAAAAGGGGAATAGTAGGCCCAGCAGGTATCGTTGCAACGCTTGGCATCGTTCATGCCGTAGCTTTCCTCCACAGACAAAAACCAAATCCCGTCGTTGGTAAGCCAATTCTTGGCCACCGCATCCAAGAGGGAAAGCAGTTTGTCCCTGGACATCTCCAGCAGGGGCTGGGGCAAATTATCCTGCATCCCAAAGCCCAGCTCCCTGGAAAGCCGCTTCATCTGCCTCTCCAGGCTGAAAGGATAGGCCTTTTCCAGAATCTTCATAGCCTGGGCGGTACCCAGCTGATGCTCCACTTCCTTGTACCAGAACACGTGATGCACCACGATTCTATGCAGCATGTCCAGGACATACTGTACCAACTCTTGCTGCTCCATCTCCTCTGGAGCTTGGTAGCCCTTAGCCATAAGCACCTCCTTATACTTAGCCTCTTTAGCTGACTGCCCCTGCCCCCGGATTGGAGGGTTTAGATTCAGAGCCGCCATTTGCTGCATAGGGCCCTGCCTATGGATCCTCCTGGTCCTCCAAGCTGCACTGATCCTGCTCCTCAAAAGGCAGACTCAGGATGTACACCCCAGTTTCCCGTTTGATCTTCAGACTGGAATCGCCCGCCTTTTTAAAGACCTGGAGCATGGCCCGATTGGAGTACAAGACATCAGCAGTAAAGCCCTGCAGGCATCTCTGCTTGCCGATCTTGATCAGCAGGCGCAGCATATAGCTGGCAATGCCCAGCCCCTGATACTGCTCATCCACCAGAAAGGCCACATCCGCCCAGGGTTGATCCTTATGGCGTACATACCTGGCCTCTGCAATGATTTTCCCCCTGCCTGGAGGGCCCACCAGTCCCACTATGGACAAGACCTGGGCAAAATCCACATTCACATAGCCCTGCATCCGATCGTGGGGCATAGCCTTGACCGGAGTAAAATATCTGGAGTAGACCGCCTTGTCCGAGAAGCGATAGAAGAGCCTGCGCATCTCCTCCTCGTCTGAGGGCTTAATAGGCCTGAACCTGACCACTGTATTCTGGCCGAATACTTCCTGGGTACTGATATGGGCAGGATAGAGCTTTCCGGTATTTTCCAGGTAAATCTGGTCTTGGTAGATCAGGTTCTCAGCCTTGGCCTGTTCCACCAACTGCAGCCTGTCCTCTGGGTGGGCAATATCTATCAGGGACAGGGCTCGCTCCCTGATGGATCTCCCCTGTAAATAGGCCTCCCCATATTCAGTGACCACCATATCCACTGCTTCTCGCAGACTAAAAAGATTCGGGTAGTGCTCCACACTGATCTGGATATTGGCCTGACCCTCCAGGTTCCTGCTGGGCAGGGCAAAGATACTAAGACCCTGGGCTGAAAGCTCTGCCCCATTGACAAAATCTGTGGCCTCTCCTGGGCCGGCGGTGACATTGCCCTTGCCTGCATGCAGTGCGATACGGCCGGTAAGATCCACCTTACGCGCAGGCAGTACAGCCACAAAGCCTGGATTTTTGCCTATATAGATAGGATCAAAGACCTTTTCCATAGGCTGGAACTCCACAAAGGGATTGCGGTCCAGCCAGCTTAGAAGCTTTCTGCTGCCCAAGGCATAGGAGGTTACTGACTTACCGGAGAATACCCTCTTTTTCCTGTTACTCACGGCACCACTTTGTACCAGCTCCATAAGCGCATCTGTAAAAAAAGGACTGTGTACGCCCAGATGCCTCTTTTGCTGCAGATGCCTGCCCAGGGCCTCATACAAGGGGCCAATGGAAAAGGCCAAGCAGCTGCCATCCTGGATAATCGCTGACAAGTTCTTTGCTAGTCTGTCATAGACTTGGTCTTCCTCCCAACGGGGAAAAGTCAAAGGCTCTTCCTGGGAGCTTACCAGGAACTGAAATTCAGAGACATGTATAAAAGTGTCCCCATAAGTCCTGGGCAGATTAGGATTCACCTCACCCACCTTGAGCCAGGCCTGTTCCAGAACAGGCCTGGCCACATCCACTGCTAGGCCCAGACTGCAGTATCCGTCTTGATCTGGCTCGCTGATCTGGATAAAAGCCCCGTCAATATTGAGCCTGCCTGACCTGATCAACTGGGGTACCCTGGAAAACCTGCTGGGGATCAAATCCACTCTGCCCTGTTTGATTGCCTCGCTAGCCACCCAGCCTGAAAAAAAAGTCTTCAGTCTGAACTTCTGCAGTCTCTCCTCCTGCAGGGAGATAGCCTCTCCGAAACTGACCAGTTGGACCAACTCTAGATCCTGCAGATTTCCAGCCTCGGTTTTGAGCAAGGCCTTGAGCAGGCTCCTGGGCTCCGCAGGGCCTGTGCTCAGGAAAATGGACATCCCAGGATGCAGCTTGGCCAGAATCTCACCAGCTGGCATAAGCCTGTCCTGCCAATTGTATTGGGACATAAAAAAACGCCTTATCAATTGGTGTTTTGATGCAATGCTGCCATGCCTTAAAGCCCAACACCTTTAGCAGCCACATCATGGGGCAGATGTCTGTAAAAGCAGATTGCAAAAGATTTACGCCTACTAAAGCAGTGAGCAGCAGCCACCAGCAGGAGGCTCCCACCGGCCAGGACAAGGCTGAGCAGTACGTTTGCTCCGGCAATACCGCGCAAGATTCTGTGCAGATCCATAAAAACCTACCTTGCTTGCAAGTTGAAAAATCCCAGGGCCAGGATGGACAAGGAAGCAGGGAAAAGGCGCTTAATCAGCCAGCTTGGTTGCTATTCTGGCCACATGTGCTCCCTGGAATCTTGCCCCAGCCAGCTCATTTGCGCTGGGCTGCCTGCTGCCGTCAGAATCAGCGATGGTGGAAGCCCCGTAGGGGCTACAGCCTGTAACCTCCTGCACCCCCATCTGCCCCTGGAAGGCATAGGGGAGTCCTGCCAGCAGCAGGCCATGGTGCAAAAGCGTGATATGAAAACTGAGGATTGTGGACTCTTGTCCCCCATGTTGGGTGGCACTGCAAGTAAAGACACTGCCCACTTTGCCCACCAAAGCCCCGTTGGCCCACAGGCCGCCTGTGGCATCCAAAAATTGTCGCATTTGACCGCACATGTTGCCAAATCTGGTTGGGGTGCCAAAGATAAGGGCTTGCGCTTCTGGCAGCTCCTCTACTTCGCAAATCGGAACCTGGGCCAAGGCCTGCTTGCTCTGGACAGCGCCCATCTTTTGCAAAACTTCGTCAGACAGGGTCTCTGGCACCTGACGCAGCTCTGGCACTGCGCCTGGAACCTCTTTGACCCCTTCAGCTATTGCCTGGGCCAGCTGATATACATGCCCATACATGGAATAAAAAACGATGAAGACCTTCATTTCTCTTGCTCCTTGGCTTATGCAAAAAATTGACTCCTGATCATCATAGGAACACTATCTTATCCAGTGGGCGACAAGTAGACACAAAACTTGTCACTATTTACAGGCAGCCCGCACTGTCCAGCTGAATCTTGCCCAGGGATTCCAGCTCCTCGCTCAGGGCCACTGCTTTCTGCAGGCTGCCTGCCCAACAAACCAACCCGTGACCCGCCATAAAAACTGCCTGAAAATCCTTGGCAGCAGAGCCTACCAGCTCTGCCAGACGGCTTGATCCGGGCTTGATCCTGGGCACCCGGCACAGCAGATCCTGATAAACTTCAGCCTCATAAAGCTCAATATCCAAAAGTCTCTTATCCTGCAGATCCAAGGCGAGCAAGGCCGGGGGATGGGTATGAACTACTGCTTTCGCCCTGGGCTGTTCCTGATAGAGCCTTAGATGCAGCTCCGCTTCACTTGAGGCCTGGCCAGGACCCAGGGCCTGACCCGTGGACAGCTCCATACAGACCAGATCTCCAGGTTGAATGAATGCCTTGGCTGCACCGCTGCAGGTAATGATTATCCTTTCCTGTTGCCTCAGACTCAAATTGCCGTTGAATCCGCTCAAAAGTCCCTTCTTCCAGGCCCTGCGTGCGGTTCTCCTCAGCTGCAGGGCAGACTCCTCTGGCACACCTTGCCCCCAAGATTCCTTGCTTTCTGGAAATGATCTGACCTCCAGAACTTGGGTCTGCTCCGGCAGCTGCAGCGGAGCGAACAGCGCTCTTTGCCCCTGCAGCTGCAAAAGCCTGGACCGATACAAACCAATGGGGTTTGCCCCACAGAGCCTTCGCTCTCGGGCTTCCTGGCCCTGCCAGGTCAAAATCAGATACTCCCTGCCTGGCTTAAGATTTTGCAGAACCAGCTCAAATCCTGGCTCAAACCTGACCTCTGTCCCTTCCTGCCCCCTGACACCTTGGCCCACTCTGGCCATAATCCTTAGCTCTTCCTGCATACAATAACACCTATTGCCTGAAGTGATCAAAGCCTTCCAGGTTCAGCTCCCTGCCCTGCAGCCTAAGGCCAGGCCTTTCCTCCACCCTGCCCAGGACTTGAGTCTCTGGCAGCCTTGCTTGCAAGCCAGGCAGCTCCTGGGGCGGGACAGCGCCCAGCAGGGCATAATCCTCTCCCCCCAGCAGGGCAAGCTCCAATGGGCTGCAGCCTTTTTCCCGGGCAAAGCTAAGCACCTCCTGATGCAACTTTTGCTCATTCAAGAAAATCTCCGCTCCCAGCTTGGCTCCTAGAAATCTCGGCAGATCCTTGACCAATCCGTCAGAAACATCCATGAGCCCCCTGAGCGTTTCTTCCTGGGCCAAAAGCGCTGCCTGGGGCAGCATTATCCCAGGGCGCAGATGGGCCTGGCAGGCTGCAGGGTATTCTTGCCTGTTTTGACCAGATTCCAGCACCTGCAGCCCCACCCTGGCCAGGCCAGGGCTGCCCACGCAAAATAAGAAATCACCAGGCTGACACATCCTGCGCTGCAAAAATCTGGGTCCCATGGCACTGCCCCAAATAGTGATATCCAGACCCAAAGCACTGGCTCGACTTAAGTCTCCGCCACAAAGCACAATATTTTGCTCCATGGCCAAATCAGCCATGCCCTTGAAGAGCTTTCGCCAAAAACCCAACCCCAATTGCTCAGGCAGCATCAAATTAAGATTAAAACCCTCAGGCCTTGCACCCATAGCCGCGATATCAGAGATGTTCACCGCCAAGGCCTTGTAGCCGATATCCGCCGCAGAAAAGTATTCCCTGCGAAAGTGCACATCCTGCAGGAATAAATCCGAGGTGATGCACATATCCTGCTCCCCGGACCAAACAGCGCAATCATCCCCTCTGCCCAGGCGAAGTTTATCCTGACCAATCGCGGGAAAAAACCTGTCCAGCTCCTGCAAAAATTCCTCTTCTGAAAACATCTCCCTCAACCTTAGCCTAACTGCCCATTTTTACGTCAAATAGATGTCAAAGCGCAAGGCCTTTGACTTGATTTGCAAACTGGGCCGAGACCCTTGCACCTCTATCGGCTTGCTCCTGGCAGGACGCTTGAAGACCACCCTTTTAGAGGCCAGCTCCAGGGCAGCCTGCAAAAGCTTCTCCTGCTGCAATTCTTCACCTGCCAACAAGTCCTGCAAAATCTGCATCCCTTTCCAGGGAGCAGTCTTTCTCTTTTGCTGGCTGAACAAAGGATCTAGATAGACGACATCAGGCCTTTTATCTCTGCCCTGGGACTGCAAAAAATCCAGGGCCTCGCAATACAAAGGCACAATCCTCCTGGCTGTTGCCGGACTTTGGATTCCAGCCCTAGCCAGACTGTCCCGTAGCAGGGCAAAAACAGGGCCGCTGTGCTCCAGGGCCCGGACCCTGGCTCCATGTGCTGCTAGTATCCAAGCATCCCTGCCCAAGCCTGCAGTAGCATCCAGGACCAAAGGAGGGATTGATCTGCCTCTGCGGCCAAAAATCGCCTTGAGCAAGGGCTGCCTGCTGCTTCTGCCCGCTTTGGAGCTGACATCCAGATCGTTCAGGCTGGGCCAAAAGACCTGCCTGGACTGAATATTCTCTTTGCCTAGGCCCAGGCCCAGACAATCTTTTCTGACCAGCAAATACCCCCTTTTTTCAGCCAGGGCCCCTTGGGCTAAGGGCAGTCCCAACTCCCCGGCCAGGGCTTCTGCCCGCCTTACGCAGGCCTGGCTATTCTCCAGGGGCATGATATAGATTTCTGGCTGCATATTTTGAACATAGCCCTGCCCATGGCCTGAAGTAAACCCTACTCTAGGCTCTATTTCATCCAGGACTATTGACAAATCTTTGAAAAAGATAAAACAATGCTGAAACTAAAATCAAAAGGTCTGTTCTATGCACATCCACAACCTCTGTTATCTCTTGCTTTTTTTCCTGTTGTTGACAGCAAGTGCCCAAGCCCAGACCCTCTATGTCTCGGACCAGTTCCAAATTACCATGCGCACTGGTCCCAGCCAGGAGCACAAAATCATCAGCATGCTGAACACTGGCACCAAGCTTTTGGTCCTGGATGAGCTCCCTGACTGGATCCTGGTACGCACCCCTGATGGAAAAGAGGGCTGGGTGCTTAGACGCTACACCATGCAAAGGATCCCCAGGGACCAGGAGATAAACCAGCTCCAGAACAAACTGCAGGAGCTGCAGGACCAAGCCAGCAGCAGCCAGAACATGAGCTCCTTGCTGGAAAATGAAAAGATGGAGCTGCAGTCAGTTTTGCAGGAGCTGGAAAGAGAGCTAGAGGACTTGCAGCAAAGACATCAAAGCCTGCGGGAAGATGCCGGCAATATTGAGGAGATAAAAAAGGAACTTCAGCGCAGCAAAACTGCACTGGAGCTGAATCGCAGACAAGTCAGCAGTCTCAGGCAAGAAAATCAAGAATTGCGCTCCAAGAACAATCTCTATTGGTTTCTGGCTGGCGGAGGAACCTTTACTTTGGCCGGATTGCTGGGCTTTCTCCTGGGCAGAATGCAAAGGAAAAAAGGGAAAAAGGTCTATTTCTAAACAGAAGAAAAGCGAAAAGGGGCTCATGCAAAACAGAAGCCGAAGCAGAATTCGGGCTGCATTCCAGGTCCGGATCCTGGCCAGAGAGAGGAAGTATACCCTACAGACAAGGGATATAAGCCTAAAAGGCCTGTGTTGCAGTCCTGAGCCTGGGCTGCAGCCCGAACAAGAATGCCACGTAGAGCTGCTCCTGGATCAAGGCCCCACCTTGAGCATACAAGGCTGGATCGTTCGCTCTGACACGCAAGGTATTGCAATCGACTTTCTCAGAATGCCGCCGGAAACTTTCCAGCACCTGCGCAATCTGATCCGTTTACACGCTAAAGATCCAGATCTCATAGACCAGGAACTGAGCCAGCCTGCGTTCAATCCAGAGCAAAAGTAGTTTGCACAAATCAAAGACACGCACAAAACCACAACCAGGCCTTGGGAAAAGCCCCAGCCAGGAGGTTCTCCATGTTCAGGCACATACTGATCCCTACAGATTGTACTCAGCGCAGCCATAACGCCCTCAGGATAGCCTTGCGTCTCTATGATCTGGAAAAGGACCAAGCTGGACTAGGCAGGATTACCCTATTGCATGTTATTGAAACTATTTCTGATGACTCTGGTCCAGAATTCGAAAGGTTCTACTCCTCATTGCAAAAAAAGGCCCAGAAAAGAATGCAGGCCCTTTTGCAGGAGTATCCCCAAAAGGCTCCACTCCAACAGAAGATACTCATGGGCAACCGAGTACAGGAAATTTTGAACTTCTCTAAAGAAAACCAGGTGGATCTGGTTATTCTCAGCTCCCACCAGATAGATTATGACAACCCAGCCCAAGGCTGGGGCACCATCAGCCACAAAGTGGGAATTTTGGCCCCATGCCCGGTTATGTTGGTCAAATAAAGTCCGGGTCTATCCCTGCCCGCCCTTGGTCTAAGATAAGTTTTATAAACTGCAGGCCTTTGGGGTCAGCTGGCACCACAGGAAACTGCTTACGGCAGGAATCGCATTTGGCCATGGATGGTTGCTGCGGGGCTGGCAGGGGGACCCTGCGGCTGCAATACGGACAGGGATAGTAAAACACCAGCTCCATACCTACTGGCTTGACCGGCTGCAAAGGCCTTTTCTCACTCATTCGCGCCCCCTGTCAGCAACATGCTGCTGCCGGTCATTTCCTCAGGCTTAGGGATTGCCCAGAGATCCAAAATAGTGGGCGCGATATCCGCCAGTATGCCCTGGCTGCGCAGCTTTAAATGCGGACCTTGCCCGCGCAGCAAAAAAAAGGGCACCGGATTTTGAGAATGTGCAGTGTGGGGTTTATGCTCCTGATTGAGCATATTTTCTGCATTCCCATGATCTGCGGTCAACACCAGGCTGCCAGGCCCGGAGGGGACCAACTGCAAGACCCTGCCCACACAGCTGTCCACAGCCTCACAGGCCTGGACAGTTGCCTTGAAATTTCCAGTATGGCCAACCATGTCCAGGTTCGCAAAATTGCAGACCACAAAAGAATACTTTCCGCCTTGCCAGGCAGCAACAAGCTCTTCTGTAACCTGGAACACGCTCATTTCTGGCTTTTGATCATAAGTGGCCACTTCCCTGGGGGAGGGCACCAGGACCCTCTCCTCCAGCTCGTAAGGCCTTTCCCGTCCCCCGTTGAAGAAATAAGTCACATGGGCGTATTTCTCTGTCTCAGCGAGCCTAAGCTGGCTCAGGCCCAGCTCTGAGCAGATCTGACCCATTATCTTCTGCAAACTGACAGGAGGAAAGGCCACCTCCAGATCCAGATCCGGTTCATACTCTGTCATGCTGGCCAAAGCAGAGAATTTCGGCACTCCACTCCTTTCAAACTCAGAAAATCCCTCCTTGCTTAAGGCCCTGGCCAGCTGTCTGGCCCGGTCCGCACGGAAATTGAAAAAAAACAGCCCATCTTCGTCCTGCAAAAGGCCCAAGGGCTGGCCCTTTCTATCCACAATCTGGGTAGGGGGAATGAATTCATCGCTTATATTCTGCTCATACCAGTGTTCAACCGCCTGCAGGGGATCCTGGAAAGGCTCTCCCAAGCCGTGGACCAGCGCCTGATATGCAGTCCTAGTTCTGGACCAATGCTTGTCCCGATCCATAGCGTAATATCTGCCGCTTAAGGTGCAAATCCTACCCAAGCCTAGCCCATGCATCTCTTCTTGGAGCTTATGCACAAAACTTGCTCCTGCCCATGGGGAAGTATCCCGTCCATCCAGGAATGCGTGCACACATACATCCTCCAGACCGAAATCCTTAGCTGTATGCAACAGGGCCAGAAGATGCCTTAGATGGCTATGCACTCCGCCGTCTGAAAGCAAGCCCAGAAGATGCAGGCGACTACCCCTGGATCTGACCTTGTGCATCAGTCCCTGCAATACTGGATTGGAGCCCAATTGACCGTCTTCTATAGCCTTATCTATGCGCAGTATGTCCTGGTAGACCACCCTGCCAGCCCCAATATTCAAATGCCCTACCTCTGAGTTGCCCATCTGACCCTTGGGCAACCCCACTGCCTGGCCCGAGCACTTAAGTAAACTTAACGGGTAATTTTTCTGCACCCAGTCCAGATTGGGAGTCCTGGCAGCGTCCACTGCATTGCCAGGGCCCTTGGGGGCATGGCCCCAGCCATCCAGAATCAAAAGCAAAACAGGCTCAATATTTCTCATCCCAGGGCCCCTTGCTCCTGCGGATCGCGCCAAAGGACCTCCGCCTCATGCCACAGACCTTCCAGGTTATAGAAATCTCTGAACTCCTGCTGAAAAATATGCAGCACCAGGTCGTTTAGATCCATCAATATCCAGGTCCCGTGCTGATAGCCCTCCATACCCATAAACTCCCAACCCATTTCCCCCAGTTTTTGCAAAATCCAGTCAGCCAGGGCCTGAGCATGCCTTTGATTTGCCGCCGAAGCAATAAGCACTGCCTCTGTCACAGAATTCAGCCTGGAGAGGTCCATGGCCAAAATTTTGCTTGCCTGTTTATCCTGCAACCAGGCAGCAATGCTCTCCAACTTTTCCTGGGTGGTAGGCTGAAGCTTGTCTTGATTTTGTGTCTTAGGCATTATTGTATTCCAGATCCTCCTGGTTTTAATGAAGCCCTTGTTTGCCGTGCATAGCTCCTCGTCCAGTCAAACGAACTCCAGGTCAGGGGCTGTAGGCCATATCCATTTGCATAAATTATTCTGGACCTGAAGGCAATGCTGGATTATAAACCAAGGGCAGAATGTCCTGTGCTCCAGGACATACAGAGACTAATCAGACGCAGCCCTTTATTTTGAGCTGCTTGACTTGCCCCAAGGCATCAAAGAGAATCATGCACCAGCCCGGC
>CAZBUB010000011.1:0-59974 GCA_964494985.1 uncultured Desulfohalobiaceae bacterium
AATCCGTTATGCATTTCGAGGACTTCATGCCCCAGGACATCAGCACCTCTGCAGGTGTGGGCCAGGTGGGCAGGGGAGTGGCAGTGGGGGCTGTAATGAAGGATTTCCAACAAGGCTCCCTGGAGACCACCAACGAGTCCACTGACGTAGCTATAGGCGGGGACGGCTTCTTTACGGTCAGCGCCAAGGGCTCTGACGAGAATCAGTACACCAGGGCCGGGAACTTTCGCTTCGACGAAGACGGCTACTTAGTGGATCCCCATGGCAATGTGGTCCAGGGTTGGGAGACTCTGGAAGAAGAGGTAGAAGGGGCTGAAGATGGTGGTATAACAGCTGCAGATGAAACTGGAGTGGAGATTCAAGGAGTGCCTCAAGATATTAGACTGGAAAACTTTCAATCATCTCCTGAAGCTACCAGTAATGCTACTATGGGCTTAAACCTTGATACCAGAAGCATCTCCAATACAGAAGATCTTATGGCTGCCTGGGATGCTACAGAAGATGACCAGCCACCTATAGGAGAAACGCAATATGAATATCAAGACACCATGAAAATTTATGATGAAAATGGCACTTCCCATAACATGACCACTTATTTTGATAAGGTGGATCCTGAAAATCCTCCTGCTGATTTTGATTTTACTGACGTTATCGATGGTGATGAGTATGAGGGAGGTAGAACAGCCTGGCAGTTTATGGTAACTGCAGATCCAGAAGAAGTACAGAATTCACCTTATGGGGATGATGCGAGTGAAGAGCATGGTGTGTTGATGAACGGAGCCATGATATTCAATTCAGCTGGAGAGATGGAGGAGATGAGGTTTAGTGATGAGACAGATATGCAATACTCACAGAATGGTTCTCCCTTAGCCAAGGTGGATTTTTTAGATACTGTTGAAGATCAAACAGATCTGGACGATGATGGTTGGCAAGATGTTGAGATCAATCTAGGCTTGCGTGCATCAAGTTTTGATGATCCTACTGCTGACCCGCTGGTAGTTGATGACTGGGAGCGCCAAGCTAATGCCACTACCAGCTATAGCAGGGCTTCGACCACAATCAACCAATCCCAGGATGGATATACTGCAGGTTATTTGCAAAATGTAGAGGTTGACAGGGACGGGGTGCTCACCGGACGCTATTCCAATGGACAAGTTTCACCCCTTAATGTTCTAACTTTGGCCAATTTTAATAATGAACAAGGCCTCCGCAAGGAAGGGGGCAACCTGTACTCCGAAACCCGCAGCTCAGGTCCGGCTTTGACTGGGCAGCCTGGTACCAACGGCTTGGGGGAGATCTCCTCCAACTCCCTGGAGCAGTCCAACGTGGACATCTCAGAGGAGTTCGTGAGCATGATCACCACCCAGAAAGGCTTCCAGGCCAACTCCAGGACCATCACCACCACGGACGAGATGCTGCAGGAGGTGGTCAATCTGAAGCGGTAGAGGTAGATGTCATCAGTATCGACCACGATTAGGACAACGATTGCGATAGAGACAGCAAAGCTGCATTTCGTTGTCCTAATCGGGGTCGTGATCGATATCTGTGGCAGGCTCCTCGATTTTCAGGATCTTATCTGCCCTGGTTGTGAAGTCCGGCAGGAGAGGGCGAAGGACGTATTTTGCATCTGTTGACAGACAAGTCAATCCATGCTGCACAGGCCACCTGCTTCAGGCAGCCCCGGTCATCATTTTGGGTTCATACTCACACGTAAAAAGTGATTGGAGAGGAAAATTTTTGGAGGCATTCAGTATTTCAATGCCGACTATCTTCCCTTCTTCAGTAAGATCAAGATTGACTCCTTCAGAAACCTCAATTGCCCCTGTGGGGGTTTCCTCGGACAGCCGCAGGTAAGCAGCATCGATCTCCTGGTCATAATAGATTTTCATTATTTAAGCCCCCTTTTGAGCGGATATGCAGTAATGACAGAAATCCTGCCTTGTTCACAGGAGAAAATTACCTTTATCGGATATCCGTATCGACTAGGTTTTGCTTTACTAACGATCTCATGTTTTCCTTCCAAAAAATGAAACTCTGGATCCTGATCTTGGAGAATGCAGATGATATTTTCTTCCGTCAGCTTGTAAAGCTGCATCCGCCGTTTTGCATGCCTGCTAAAATTGACCTTGTTCTTGTTCATATCTCATTCTATTTCAGGCAAAAGCTCTGCACAACCCTATAGAAAAATTTTTTCTGCAGAAACTCAAGAAGTTGCCTGCACAGCACGAGTTAACTGGGCCTGCCTGGTGAAGTGGAGTTTTTGGCGACTGCTGCACAGCAGGATTTCTGACCGTGAAGGCCATGATTCCGGACCTGGTGAATCCTTCATTAAAGTTTTTTTCACCCCCAGGGATGAAAATTACGAATTCCGGACCAAATCCGGCAATAGGCATAGCACGGCCCGCGGAGCCCAACATTTTCACGGCAATAGTTACGTTGGGTGAAACTCTGCTGTGCAGGAATTCCTTTTGGAGTTGTTTTTTGGTCTTTGTTCTCAGACAGGAGCCTGACAACGAAAAAGCTTTACCTCCTAATCGAAGTCGATAGGACTGATAAACATCATCTCAGCCCCGCTCCTGCAGCTTTTGCAGGGCCTGGCGGGCTGCGGCCTGCTCCGCCTTTTTCAGGCTGGAGTCCCTGGAGGTAAAGGTCCTGCCGTCAGGCAGATCCAGCTCCACCACATAGGTCTTGGCGTGCTCCGGGCCAAAGCTGTCCTGCAGGGTATACACAGGCCTGGCCTTGAACAGTTTCTGGGTCAGCTCCTGCAGGCTGCTCTTGTAGTCCTTTTTGTCCGGCAGATCCGGGCTGGAGGGCCAGAGGTCCCGGAACAGGTCCAGGATGACTTGCTGGGCCTTGGCATACCCAGAGTCCAGGAATACTGCGCCGAAGACCGATTCCAACGCGTCGCAGAGCACCGCGTCCCGCTGTCTGCCGCCTTGGCTCTCCTCGCCCCGGCCCAGGAAGATCTGCTCTTGCAGCTTCAAGCTCCGGGCCAGCTCCG
The DNA here is from genome assembly GCA_964494985.1 of uncultured Desulfohalobiaceae bacterium. Lineage (GTDB taxonomy): Bacteria > Desulfobacterota > Desulfovibrionia > Desulfovibrionales > Desulfothermaceae > CAZBUB01. Next base: position 3,002 of record CAZBUB010000011.1, read on the forward strand.
CCAAAGTGGGCTCGCTGACCAATTTGGAGCGAATCCTGGTCAGATCCCCCTCCCTGGCCTGGGGATACCTCTGGTAGAGCTCCTCTGAGATGCACAGCTCCAAAACAGCGTCGCCCAGGAACTCCAGGCGCTCATTGTTCTCCGCCCTGGCGTCTGTCTCGTTGGCGTAGGAGCTGTGGGTCAGGGCCTGCAGCAAAAGGTCCTGTTCCTGGAATACGTGGCCTATGTCCTTTTGCAGTCTTTGAATTTTTTTCTGCATAGCTACCTTGTGCTGTCCACGGGCAGATCTGTTCGTGCGGCCTGCTCCTTGGCCAGGCGGTCGCAGAGCTCGTTTTCCTCCTGGCCTTGGTGGGCCTGGACCCAATGCAGGCTCACCTGATGCCTGTCCAGGAGCTTTTGCAGCTCCTGCCAGAGATCCTGGTTCTTGACCGGGTTTTTAGCAGCGGTCTGCCAGCCGTTCTTCTGCCAGCGCTTGAGCCAGCCCTTGCGCAGGGCATCATGCAGGTACCTGGAGTCGGTGTAAAGATCCACTTGGCAGCGCTTTTTGAGGCTTTTCAGGGCCTGGATTGCAGCCAAAAGCTCCATGCGGTTGTTGGTGGTCCCTGCCAGTCCTCCGCTGATCTCTTTTTGGGCCTCTCCCCAGGAGAGCACCGCGGCCCAGCCCCCGGGGCCTGGATTGCCCAGGCAGGAGCCGTCGGTATAGATGACTACCCGGGGCAAATCTTGTTTATTCTGCATATTCCTCCTGCTTGTGCATCTCCTGCAGCTGCTGCCAAAGCCTGTGTGTGAAGTCCATCAGGCCCCGGGGCCAGTCCCCTTGTGCAAAGTAAGCCTGAAAATGCTCCTTGCGCAGATCGTGCACGAAGTCCTGGGGCAGGGCCTGCCTGAGCAAGGGCGGCAAAGACAGGCTCCAAGCCTTTTTGTCCGGGTCCAAGGCCAGGAAGATGGTCCGAGGCTCTGCCTGGGCCTGCTGGTCCAGGACCCCTTGGCCCACCTTGAGTTGAAAATCCAGGCCGAAATGCTCTTGCAGGGCCTGGGCGAAGTCCTGCAAGTGGCTTTTGTGCTCCTGGCTCAGCCTGCCTGTCTTATCCTGGATATTGCCTTGAGGCTCAAGCTTTTGCAGGCTGTACTCGAAATTGAACCAGAAAAGGAGCACCACCATGGCCAGGATCAGAGCCAGGGCGGCAGGCTTGGCCATGCGCATGCCCTGGGAGATACGCTGCTTGTTAACCATGTCCTTTCAGATTGCTTATGATTTCGCGAAGGGGCTTTTGCATGAATTCCCTGATTTCCTGCAGGCGCTGTCCTGTTTCTGCCTCAAAGCGCAGCACCAAAACCGGCTGGGTGTTTGAAGCCCTGACCAATCCCCAGCCGTCGGAGAAATTGAGTCTCACCCCGTCCACATCCAGCAGTTCGAATTGGCCCCTTTGGGCCCGGAAGTGGTCGAGCAGCCTGTCAACAGCTTTGAACTTGAATTCTTCAGGGCAGTCCATTCTGAGCTCTGGAGTATTCACCACCTCTGGCCAATCCTGCAAATAGGAGCTCAAAGGCGAATTCGGGCTGCGGTCCATGATCTGCAAAAGCCTGCATGCGGCATACAAGGCATCGTCAAAGCCATAGTAGTCTTCGGCAAAGAACATATGCCCGCTCATCTCCCCTGCCAGCAGAGCGCCGGTCTCTTGCATCCTGGATTTTATCAGGGAATGTCCTGTTTTGTACATCTCTGCCTGGCCTGCGTGGGCCAGGATATCCTGGTACAGGAGATGGCTGCACTTGACCTCGCCCAGGATCAGGGCGCCAGGCCTGCGGCTCAGGAGGTCCCTGGCATAGATGGCCAGCAGCCTGTCTCCATATATGACCTCTCCTTTTTCATCCAGGACCCCCAGCCGGTCCCCGTCTCCGTCCAGGCCCAGGCCCAGATGCGCGCCGTGCCTTTTGACCTCTGAGCGCAACTGCTGCAGGTTCTCTTCCTGGGTGGGATCTGGATGGTGATTGGGAAAATCAGGGTTGGGATCACAAAAGAGCTCCACTACTTCAGCTCCTAGACGCCGCAGGAGCTCAGCACAAAGCTCTCCAGCGCTCCCGTTGCCTCCGTCCACGACGACCCGCAAGCGAGATTCCAGCTGGCCCTGGCTGGAAAGCTCCTGCAGATAGTCTGGACAAGGATCCCATTCGCAGGCAGTGCCCTGGCCCTGGGCGAACCGGCACTTTTCCATGATCTGTCTGATTTCCTGGATCTCCTGACTGTGGATGGTGTTTTCCCCGCACCAGATCTTGAAGCCGTTGAATTCAGGCGGATTGTGGCTGGCGGTGATCATGACCCCGGCCTTTTTGTGCAGCTTCTTGATCGCAAAGTAGAAGACAGGGGTGGGAACCATGGGCAAGAAGAGCACATCCAGGCCGCAAGCAGCCAGGCCCTGGACCAGGCTTTGCTGGTAGCCAGGGGAGCTGTGTCTGCAGTCCCGGCCTACAACTGCGCTGGTATGGCCCTGCTGCAAAAAATAGGTCCCGCAGGCCTGGCCCAGGGTAAATACCCAGTGGGAGTCAAAGTCCTGGTCCACAATTCCCCTGATGTCGTAGGCTCGAAATACATCTGGATTCAACCTGGGCATAGTCTTTTCTCCGAAAAGTTTTCTGAAGTCTCTGCGGCCATGCAGCACGTGTTCCCGCCGGGGCAATTAGTACTGCTTTTTGCCTCCAGCTGCAAGCTTGCTGTATGTTCCACCCAGACTGCAAACTTTCCTTGACCCTGGTCCAGTACTAGGGTATTGCTTGGCGCATGAACTGGGATTGGGAAAAATTACAGGAAAAGCGGCAAGGGCGAGGCCAAGGCGGAGGTGGCGGCAAGCGGCCTTCAGGGCCGGATTTTGAGGCCTTGAAAAGAAAGCTGCAGGGCTTTAAAGGTTTCAGATTCTCCGGTCTGGGCTTGATTCTGGGGCTGGTGGTTTTGATCTGGCTGGCTTCTGGATTTTATATAGTAAACCCAGATGAAGTCGGGGTGGTGCAGCGCTTCGGTGCATTTTCCCGCATCACCCAGCCTGGGCCGAATTTCCATCTGCCCTATCCCATAGAAAAGGTCAGCACGCCGAGCGTGACCCAGATCAAGCGGCAGGAGATAGGCTTCAGATCTGCGACTGATCCAGGAGAAATAGGTCAGATTGAATACAGGCACGTGCCCAAGGAAGCTTTGATGCTCACTGGTGATGAGAATATTGTAGACGTGCGCTTTATCGTGCAGTACAGGATCAAGGAGGCCAAGAACTACCTGTTCAATATCAGCTCCCCGGAAAAAACGGTCAAGGATGCGGCAGAGGCTGCCATGCGCGATGTGGTGGGCAAGAATAAAATCAATCCCATCTTGACCACTGCCAAGATGGAGATCCAAAACGAGACCCAGGCCCTGCTGCAGCAGATGATGAACGACTATAGAAGCGGAATCCAGATCAATGCGGTCAAGCTTCAGGACGTGCAGCCCCCCCAGGATGTGATAGAGGCCTTCAGGGACGTGGCCAGCGCGCGCGAGGACCGCACCAGACAGATCAACCAGGGCATGGCCCACCGCAATCAGATTCTGCCCCAGGCCCGGGGCAGGGCCGCCAGCATAACCAACGAGGCAGAGGCCTACAAGGAATCCAAGATCAGGCAGGCCAAGGGTGAAGCCCAGAGGTTCAGCGATCTCTGGCAGGAATACTCCCAGGCCCAGGACGTGACCAGGAAGCGCCTCTACCTGGAAACCATGCAGAAGGTGCTGCAGGATTCAGGGGCCAAAGTGCTGTTCTCCAGGGATGCGGCCCAGCAGGTGGTGCCCTACCTCCCATTGGAGGAGTTGCGCAGGCCTGGCAGATCAGCTGCAGAGAACGAGGAATAAGAAGCACGTGCAGCTGCAACTGGCCAAGGCAGGTTTGATTTGGCCCAGGCTTCAAGCAGAACAAAGCAAAGGAGTGGATTGACTATATGGCAGTGCAAAAATCTCCGATAGCAGTGATAGTGGTCCTGGCCCTGTTGCTGCTGGGGATCAGCCAGAGCTATTATACCGTGGACGAAAAGGAAAGGGGAATCCTGCTGCAACTGGGCAAGCCACTGGGAGAGACTGTGGGCCCTGGATTGCACTTCAAGCTGCCCTTTGTGCAAAGCGTGGTCAAGTTCGATCACCGCATCCTGGGCTATGACGCAGAGCCTGCAGAGATCATCACCAAGGACAAGAAGAACATGCTGGTGGACAACTATGCCCGCTGGCGCATAGATGATCCCTTGAAGTTTTACCGCACCGCCAAGACATATGAAGGAGGGGCCTCCAGGCTGGACGACATAGTCTATGCAGAGCTCAGGGTGGAGCTGGGCCGCTACGAATTGGTGGAGATCGTGTCTACAGAGCGGAATGCGATTATGGAAAAGGTCACTGACACAGTAAGGCAGGAGCTGGAGGATTACGGCATACACCTGGTGGATGTGCGCATTAAGCGTACGGATTTGCCCCAGGAGAACAGGCAGGCCATATTCTCCAGGATGCGCTCTGCCAGGGAGAGGCTGGCCAGGCAGTACCGCTCTGAGGGCGAAGAAGAGATGACCAAGATCAAGGCAGAGGCAGAGCGGGACAGGGATATCCTTTTGGCTGATGCTGAGCGCGAGGCAGAAGTGCTGCGCGGCGAGGGCGATGCCCAGTCCACCAAAATCTACGCCCAAGCCTATAGCCAAGATGAGGAATTCTATGCTTTCCTGCGCAGCCTGGAGGCCTATGAGGAAAGTTTCGGGGAAAATACCAATCTGGTGCTGAGCCCGGAGTCAGAGTTCTTCAGATATTTTGACAAGGATCCTGAAAGCATGCACTAGCTGCTGCGAGAGATTCGGGATGGCTTCAAAATCAGACTTACAGCTCCGGGTGCTTGATCTTGTCCAGGATGGTGTGGGCCAGTTCCAGCGCCTGGAGTCCCTCCTCCCCAGTGACTAAAGGCTGGGTGTCATTTTGCACTGCCAGGGCGAACTCCTGCAGCTCCTTTTGCAAGGAGTTTACTTCTGGGCGGGGCGGGTTTTGCAGGATTACCTGCCTGGATTGCTCACCACTGCCGATCTGACCCAGAACCAAAGCGTCAGCCCCGCAGTCCTGTTTTTCTCCAGTATCTAGGGAGATGATCTGGCTTTTTTGTTCCAGGAAATCTATCCCGATATAGCAGTTCTTCTGGAAGATGCGCATCTTGCGCATATCCTTAGTGGAGATGCGGCTGGAGGTCAGATTGGCCACCCCCCCGTCCTCAAAGCCCAGCCTGACATTGGCAATGTCTTCGCCCTCAGAGACAACAGAAACGCCGCAGGCCAGCACAGATTTGGGCTTGTCCTGCATCAGATGCAGGATAATGTCCAGGTCATGGATCATGAGGTCCAGGATGACACTGACATCCGTGCCCCTGGGATTGTAGCGGCTCAGCCTGTGGCACTCCACGAACAAGGGCTGGATATTTTGGTCACGCAGGCACAGGAAAGCTGGATTGAAACGCTCAATATGCCCCACCTGGACCTTTTTGTTCTTTTCTCTGGCCACCTGATTGATTTCCCGTGCTTCCTCGACCCGATGGGCCATAGGCTTTTCAATGAAAACATGGCACCCCAGCTCCAGGGCCTGGAGGGCTACTTGGTGATGGGCTTCTGTGGGCACTACAATGCTTATGGCCTGGGCCTGCCGCATGAGCTCCTTGGAGGAAGAAAAGGCTGCTGTGCCGAATTGTTCAGCCACCTTCCTGCATGTAGCTTGGTCTTGATCAAAGATGCCCACCAGCTCGATTTCATCTATCTTGGAGGCTAGCTTGGTATGGATCTGACCAAGATAGCCCACCCCAATGATTCCTAGGGTCAGTTTGTTCATTTTTGCCCTTTGTATCTATCTGCAGTTACCGTTTTAAATTGCTGTTGATTGTTTTGTCTGCAGCAGAGACTTTTGCATCTCCTCCAGGATGATTGCTGCGCTGCTCTGGGAGGCCTGGGCGCTGCCCAGCAGGGATTGTAGCTCAGATAATCTTGCCTTGACTCTGTCTACTTCCTGGGGATTTTCCAGCCAATAGAGTGCCTGCTGAGCCAAGTTGGGACCATTGGCAGCAGATTGGATAAACTCAGGATAGACCTCAGAACCCAGGACCAGGTTGGGGATGCTGATGTGTGGAACCTGTATCACCAGCTTGCCCACTAGATAGCTTATCCAGGACAGCCTGTAGGCCACCAAGGCAGGTACCTGTAACAGGGCGCATTCCAGGCTTGCAGTACCCGAGGCTGCCAGGACCAGCTGGCAGGACTTGATCTGGGGGTAGCGCTCTGCAAAGCTGATTATTTCCCAAGGCAGATCCCTGGGCCAGAGCTCCTGGATCAGTCTTTCGGAGACTCCAGGGGCCTGGATCAGCTTGAATTGGAGCCCTGGCCTTTTTTTCTTGAGTATTCGGGCTGCAGAGGCGAATGCAGGCAACAGATTGCTGACCTCTTTTTTTCTGCTGCCTGGCATAAGACCTATGGTTTGCTGCTCAGCAACAATGCTTTCCAGACCGGTCCCTTCCATCTGTTGCAAAATTGGATGGCCTACGAACTGCACATCAATGCCGTGGGCGGCAAAGAACTCCTTTTCAAAGGGCAGGATGCATAAAATCTTGCGCACATGCTTTTGCAGGAACTTGACCCTGCCTTTGCGCCAGGCCCAGACTTGGGGGCTTATGTAGTAATATACTGGAATGCCCAGCCTGGATGCGATCCTGGCCAGGTGGAAATGAAAGTCCGGAGCGTCGATCAGGACCATGGCCGTGGGCTGTTCCAGGAGCAGGGCCTGCTTGATTTTTTTGTAGAGTATGATCACCTTGGGCAGCTTGGACACTGCCTCTGTCAGGCCTACAATCGCCAGCTCCTCAGCCCTGAACATTGCCTGGAAGTTTTGGGATCGCATCTGGGGACCGCCCATGCCTATACATCGGATGTCCGGGGCCTGTTCCTGGAGGGCCTGGATCAGCTTGGCTCCGTGCATGTCTGCCGAAGTCTCTGCTGCGCTGATCCAGATACTGGGCCGCTCTCTTTGCACTGCTACCCGCAACGACAGCTATCCCTATGTGGCCTGTTGGTCATTTTCAGTCTTAGAGTCCCTCTGTTGAGTTTCCTGAACTATATTGTGCAAAGCAAATTGCAGTTCTTGCAAATCATAAGGAGGGGCCAGGACCTTTTTTATTTCCAGCCAGTCAGGCAGTTTTTGCGGGGCAGGACCAGTTCCCCAGCTGGAGAGGAGCAACGTGGGCACTTGTTGGACATAGGGGAGATTGGGCGAATCCAGTAAGTCAAGCAGCCCCTGTTCACTGCAGATCAGGGCAGCAATATTTTGTAATTCTTCCGGGCTGTCATCAATGGATCTGACTTCAAATTGGGGTATCAAGGCCATAAAATCAAAGAGTATTTGCCTGATTTGGTCTGGGACTTTGATCCCTATGAGGTGCTGGGCATAATCTGTCTTGGCGTCAGCTTTCTCTTCCAGCCTTGACCAGGCTTGATCCAGCTCTGCATGCAGCTCTTTTAATATTGATCTTAGTGTCTCCAGGTCCCAGGTATTAGAATTGCTCTGCAGCAGCTGTCTGAAATCATGTTGGATGCGCTCTAGGCGCTCTTCTGGGTTTAATTGTTCCTTATCGCTTTCCTGGCCTTGCTGGGTGGCTATCCAGTGGCTGCGTTCAGTATACTGCAGTAAGGCCTGGTTCCAGAATTCTTGGATGTGCAGCTTGAAAAGTTCTTGTCTGGGTCTGCTTCTTAGCCTGCGAGCCATGGTCCAGAAACTGCGAGCAGCTGCGCAATCAGGCATAGTTTGCACTAAAGGTTGCTGCTGGTGCTGGGCTTGCTCAAAGGCTTCTTGCATGGGCACAAGACCCAGGAACATCAAGGATAACCCAAGCTTGGTTTTGCATACTTCCCGGAATCTGTGCCAAATCTTTTGAGCCTGTCTTTTACTGCGGATCTTGTTGATGACCAGGAAGGGGGGGTATTGCAAGCCATTTTGCTTGAGGCTTTTGAGCAAGCCATACGCATCTGCAATAGAGGTAGATTCTGGGGTAAGGACAATGACCAGCTCCCTTGAGGCCAAACAAAAGGAAACCACGCTGGGAATGATTCCAGGGGAATTGTCTATGAGCAAGTAATCGTATTCTTGCAGCTCCTGCAGGCCCTGGAGCAAAGCTCTCCTTTGCTGGGACTCAAGTCCTGCCAGGCTGGGCACACCTGAAGCTCCGGGCAGAATATCCAGATTATCATGTACAGGGATCAAACAATCCCGTAATGAGATCTGGTCGCTAAGTACAGCCTGCTCCAAGGTGTGCTTAGGCTCCAAACCAAGCAGGATATCCACATTCGCCAGGCCTAGGTCAGCATCAACCAGGCAGGTACGTTCATCCTGCAGGGCAAGGCAGTAAGCCAGATTCACGGTCAAAGAGGTTTTGCCCACGCCCCCTTTGCCACTGGCAATGGAAATGATTCTGCTCACGAGCCCACCTTTTATGTTTTGGATAAGATATCATATATATCCTTAAGTAAAGATTTAATATGGAATGGCTTTTTAATGCATTTGGAAATGCCATTGCCCAAGGCTTCCTGGATCTCCTCGCTGGAAGCCAGTCCTGTTATGACCAGGATTGGCAGATCCAGCCCTTTCTCCCGCACGGACTTAATCAGGCTGAGCCCATCCAGCACAGGCATGCGCATATCCAAAAGCAAAAGCTCAAAGCTCTCTTCCTGGAGAAGGCGCAAGGCCTCTTCTCCTTGCGAGGCACAGACAGGCTCCATATTCTCGGATTGCAGGGCTTCTTTGAGGATATCTCTGATATGTTCCTCGTCGTCCACAATCAGGATTCTGGGCTTGTTCAGGCTGTTTTCCTGCACCTGTTCCTTGGAGGCAGCCAGTTTTGTGTCTGGACGCAGGCTTTCTAGATTGACTGGGAGCTGCACAGTCACTGTCGTGCCTTCCCCTGGGGTGCTTTGGATATCCAGCTTGCCATAATGGCTTTCCACTATGGCTAAGGACGTGGAGAGGCCTAGACCAGTCCCTTTGCCAGGTTCTTTGGTGCTGAAGAAGGGGTCAAAGATGCGTTTTAGATCTTTTGCAGAGATGCCCGGGCCTTGATCAGATATCTGGGTCAAGATGCATTGGCTGTGCGTATCATGTTCCACATGCAGCTGGATTCGACCTCCTTGGTCTTCCATGGCCTGCTGGGCATTGATCAGCAGGTTCAAAAATACCTGCTCCAATTGATTGGGATCCGCCTTTATGCTGGGCAAATCCTTTGAGAATTCCTGTTCCAGCCTTATTTCGCACCGATATAAGGCAGGTTCCACCAGTTGGGAAACTTTATCCAGTAAATCTGGGAGATATACCTCCTGCAGCTGAGGCGGAGATGGCCTGGCAAAATCCATAAGGTTGGTCAGGATGCTGCTTATACGCTCAATCTGTTCGGTGATCTGTTTGAACTGGTATTGTTTATTTGGGTTGTCTTCTTGGAGCTGCATGAGCTGGGCGCGAGCGTTGATAATAGCCAGGGGATTGTTAATCTCATGGGCAGCGCCTGCGGCGAGCTGACCCACTGCAGCCAGCCTTTCGGTCTGCATGAGCTCCTGGTTCATCTGTTGGTTTTTCCATAGGGCCAGGGAAAGTTCTTCTTTGCGTACTTCCAGGTTCTCTTGAACTCTGGCCTTCTCTAACGCGGAGAGTAAAAGCCCGGTTATCTGCTGCAGTGCGATACAGTCATCCCTGCCCAGCCGTTCCAAGCTCTGCTTGGGAGCTAGAACAAGCTCGCCCTGGATATTGTTCTTATATGAAGTCAGGGGCAGGATATAAAAAGGGGCCTGGTATTGTATAGAAACAGGCTCAGGCACATCTTGAAAAGGGCCTAGATGGGGTATCCTCTTGTAGTAGCTGGCAATAATTTCCTTGAGGCTAGAAGGCAAGTTTTGGTTTTGTTGGTCCCAAATTGGCTCTCCCTGGGTATTTAAAAAGCAGCAAAAGCGTCTGCTTTGTTTGGATTTGAGCCAGACCTGGCCTTCTAAGACCTTGTTTTCCATATCTACTGTATAGATGACGCCAGCTTGGAACCTGTCCCATTCCAGGAAAGTTCTGGCTGCTCTGCGAAAGATGTCCTGGGCTGAATCTGCACGGCCCACTTCCAGGGCCATCTCCTTGCTCAATGTCAGCAGGCGGTTCGCACTGGCCAGGTTGCTTCGCTCCTGATCTAACTGCAGGGAGATGGAGGAGAGTTCCTGTCGAGCTCTTTGCAGCACTGGCATTAAGATCTGTTCTAAATCGCTTTCCAGTTCAAAAAGATGAGCCCGCTGGCTGTAGCTGCTGGAGATCTGGTAATTGATCTGTTCCAGGTCCATCTGCCTGAGGCCCAAAAGATTCATAAGATGATGATTTCCCTGGTTCCAGAAAAAAGATTCCTTGTCCAGGAAAAAATCGTGGGCCAGTTGGTTAGCCAGCATGATGATCCAGAGCAGCTCTTGGTGGAGCTTGACCTGCTGCAAGCTTATTGGAGGATGGTGGTGATAATGAATGGTTTGGACGAGCCTCTCAGGCAAAGACCATTTGCTGGCCAGCCACTTGCCTACTTGGCTGTGGGTGCAGCCCAGCACCTCCAGTTCCTTTTGGTATGTGCATTGAGAACTGTTTTGTATTTGAATATATTCCTGGGGCAGGGCAAGCAGGATGACGGCCTTGCCGATATCGTGCAGAATACCGGCCAAAAAGGCCTCTTGCTGCAGCTCAGGATAGGTTTTTTGGGCGATGAGTTGGGCCGCTACTGCGCAAGCCAGGCTATGGGACCAAAGGCTTTTTTGGTGCTCCAGCAGATCTGGTTTATTCTGGGGCAAGTAGTCCTGGGTGATGACACCCAATAGACAGCAGCGCAAAGTGGTGAGGCCAAGATAGGAGGCTGCCTGATGTACTGTGCTGATCTTTTGGGCTAAATTGTGTTTAGGGGAGTTAACCAGCTTCAGCAGTTTCATGCTAAGAGCCGGATCTGACTCAATAATTCCAGCCAATTTGGAGATGTTGACCTCGTCCTGCATTGCAGCTTCCAGGGCCTGCACTGCCACCCCAGGCAGAGTGGGCAGGTCCTGGATCTTATTCACCAGGACCTTAATTCTGGGAACCTTGGCTGGATCAGCGTCATAAGACTGACTCAGGTTTTCCTGGCTCTTGGCCATAAGCGATTCCTTTGAATGGAAAAGGGGTGCCGGTTATCAGTTGCCAGTTATCTGTTATCTGACCGGCTCAGACTTCTGAGATCTGATAACTGCTATCTGATAACCGATAACTGATAACTGGCTTTTCACCACTTTTCCATGCTTGGCTGCAAACATTCAGGTTCTGTGGAGGAGCTTCTTGAGAGCGAGGATTTCAAGACATCCACAAAAAGACTTTTATTGGCCTCCACGCTTAGGGCCGCCCCTGTTTGGTTTATTCTCAAATCCTTTGCCCCTGGCAGGTCTGGGGCCTTTCCCTCCAGGCCCGGATTTGCCTCCGCCTCTGGGGCCCGGGTCATCCTTGAACTCCTCTCCACGTTCTTCCATGAGCGCTGCCTTGCGGCTGAGCCTGATCTTGCCGCTGCCTTTCTCGATCTCGATGACCTTGACCTTGAGACTGTCCCCCAGCTTGAGATACTCGTGGATGTTTTCCACGCGCTCGGTATCCAGCTGGGAGATATGCACCATGCCTTCCACTCCGGGCAGGATCTCCACAAAGGCGCCAAAGTCTTTGACGCTTTTGACCTTTCCTTCATAAGTATGGCCCAGTTCCGGCTTTTGATCGTAGAACAGAACCATATCAATGGTTTCCTGCAGGGATTTGCTGTCCGGAGCAAAGATGGTGATCTTCCCGCTGTCCTCAATGTCTATGGAGGCCCCGGTGGTCTTGGTAATGGCCCGGATGTTTTTCCCTCCAGGCCCGATGACATCCTTGATGCGGTCCGTGTCTACCTCAACCACCTTTAGCTGGGGGGCGTGCTCTGAAAGGCTTTGTCTGGGTTTTTCCAAGACCTGGCACATCTGATCCAGAATATGCAACCTGGCTTCCCTGGCCTGATACAAAGCCTTTTGAAAGACATCCTCTGGGATGCCGGCGATCTTGATATCCATCTGGATCCCGGTGATGCCTTCCCTGGTGCCAGCCACCTTGAAATCCATGTCTCCCAGGTGGTCCTCGTCCCCTAGGATGTCAGTGAGTATGTAATACTCTTCCTGCTCCTGGATTAGGCCCATGGCCACTCCAGCTACTGGAGCCTGCACAGGGACCCCGGCATCCATCAAGGACAGGCTGCCGGCGCAGACTGTAGCCATGGAGGAGGAACCATTGCTTTCCATAATTTCAGAAACAATACGGATTGTGAAGGGAAACTCCTCTGCCGAGGGCAAGATGGGCTGCAGTGACCTTTCAGCCAAGGCCCCGTGGCCGATCTCCCTGCGGGCAGGGCCGCGCATCATCTTGACTTCCCCTACACAATAGGGCGGAAAGTTGTAATGCAGCATGAACCTTTTGCTCTGTTCACCAGTCAAAGTCTCAATGTGCTGCTCGTCCTGGGTCCCGCCCAGGGTGGTTACTCCCAAGGCCTTGGTTTCACCTCTGCCAAAGATAGAGGAGCCGTGCACCCGGGGGAGACTCCCGACCTCGATTGCCAGTTCCCGGACCTGGTCCAGGCCTCTGCCGTCAATGCGCTGCTGTTTGTTGCTGATCCAGGACCTGACAATCTCTGCCTCCAAGTCTTTGAGCATGCCGGGCACAGACTTGAGCTGCGCCTCATCTTCCAGCCCCTGCTGCTGCAAGGCCTCTTGGACTTGTTGTCTAGCCTGCTCCAGGGCTTCCTTGCGGCTGTTCTTATCTTTGATGCCTAGGGCCTGCTGCAGTGGCTCCAGGGCCTGCTTGCGGACCTGCTCCTGCAGCTGGAGATCAGGTTCTATCTCCAGGACCTGAATCTTAGGCTGACCTGCTTTTTGTCTGAGATCCTCCTGAATCTGCAACAGGGGCTGAATCTGTTGCTGTCCCCAGGAGATGGCCCGGGCAATAAGATCCTCGGAAGCAAATTCTGCCTCGCCCTCCACCATAACCACAGCATCCTTGGCTGCCGCCAGGACGAGATTTATCTGGCTATGGGCCAGTTGGGCCTGATTGGGGTTGAATATGAAATGACCGTCCACATAGGCTACCCTGCCCCCTGCAATCGGGCCCAAAAAAGGGATCTTGGAAACGTGCAGCGCTGCCGAGGCTCCGGTTATGGCCAAAACATCAGGATCTTTGTCCGGTTCTGCAGAGAGCACAGTGGCTATGATCTGCACCTCTTGTTTGAAGTTTTGCGGGAACAGGGGACGTACCGGACGGTCGATCATTCTAGAAACCAGAGTTTCCCTTTCACTGGGTCTGCCGATCTCCCGGCGGAAATAGCTGCCGGGGATGCGGCCGCTGGCGTAGGACATTTCCTGATAGTCCACTACCAGAGGCACGAAGTCCAGCTCCCTTTGTGAGGGCTGGGTTACAGCCGTAACCAGCACCACAGTATCACCGCTTTGCACCCAGATCCCTCCATGGGCCTGGTTGGCCAGTTTTCCGGTTTCCAGCAGGTATTCCTGGTTTTCAATATGGGTGGTGACCTTGATGCTGTTGAATGTGTTGCTCATAGAGGCTTTTCCTGTAGTGGTTATAAAGATTTTGGTTATTTACGCAGTCCGAGTTTGCCAATTATGTCCCGGTAGCGATTCACATCCTTTTTGCGAAGATAGTTGAGCATCTTTCTGCGCTGCCCCACCAGCTTGAGCAGGCCGTTTCTGGAATGGAAATCCTGCTTATGCTCTTTGAAATGATCGGTGAGATAGGTGATGCGATGCGTGAGCAGGGCTATCTGCACCTCCGGTGACCCGGTATCGTTTTCATGCTGTTTAAAATTCTCAATGATTTCCTTTTTCTTTTCTACGGTAAGTGCCACAGCGATTCCTCCTTAATGCTTTTTTGTTTTGTGAGATTATACTTGCGGCGCGTCCCACATGGCTCTGTCTGCTTGGTGAGGGGCAAAACCGCGCAGGATCTCCCAGTAAGCCTGCCCCTTTTCCCCCTGGAGCTGGACCAAGGCCACTGGCTCTTGGCCCCGAGTCTGCAGGAGGGCCCGGGTTCCCGGGGTCCAGGGGCTTGCTGCATGGGTCTCCTGCAGGCTGAGTCTGCGGCCTTGCCCCACCAACTTGGCCTGCTCCGGCTCCAGGGTGATTCTGGGCCAGTGGGGCAAGGCCCTGGCGATGGGCAGAACCAGCTCTGGCAGGCATTCCGGTTCCTGCAGGATGGCCTGCAGGCTGGTGGCCTGCTCGAGACTGAAAGGCTGGCTGGCCTCCCTTTGCAGCTCCGTGAGCACCGCGCCGCATCCTAACCGCATCCCCAGGCTGTGGGCCAGGGAGCGGATAAAGGTGCCTGTGGAGCAGGTAACCCGAAAATGTACGTTTGGCAAGCTTAGGTCCAAGACCTGTGCTTGGTCAATAGTGATGCTTTTGTATTTTGCAGGGACTTCCCTGCCTTGCCTTTGCAGCTTGTAAAAGGGTTGTCCCTGATGCTTGGCAGCGGAATAAACAGGTATCTTCTGGCTATGCAGCTCTGTCCAGGCCTGGAGCTCCTGCCTGACATCTTCTGGCTGCACATGTTGCCAGTCATAATGGGCCAGAATTTGACCATCAATATCCAGGGTGTCAGTTTCCAGCCCCAGACGCAGCCAACCCTGGTAGACCTTTTTGCCCTCTGTCAAATAAGGGGCCAGTTTGGTGCCCTGGCCCAGCAAAACCAGCAACACCCCTTGGGCCATTGGATCCAACGTGCCGGCATGCCCGATTTTTTTCTGTTTGAGCCTGCGCTTGATTTTCTCCAGACAGGCTGCTGATGTGGGGCCCTGGGGCTTATCCAGCACCAAAAGGCCGTGTTGCTGCTTAAAAGGATCTCTCTTTGCTGCGGTCATGCAGTTTGGGTCTTTGCTTCCCAGTTGCAGATTATGACTAATTCCAGTTTGCTGTGGCGGTTTTCAGCTCCTGCCGTGCTGCCAGGGCCTGTTCCAGGGCCTGCAGGATTCGCCCCCTGGCCTTGGACAGATCCATTGCCAGCTTGCCTCCTGCTGCATTCCGGTGTCCGCCTCCTCCCAGACTGGCGGCAATGGCGCTGACATCCACTTCGCCCCAAGAGCGCATGCTGAACTTGACATGCTCCCCTTGTTCCAACAAGCTAACTGCCACCAGGACGCCTCGTACCTGGCGCATGTAATTGACCAGCCCTTCGCAGTCCTCATATCTTGCCCCAGAGCGCTGCAGGCCATCCTTGTCTGCAGTGATCAGACCTACACTGCCTTGGAGGGAAAGTTCTGCAGTCTGCATGGCCAAACCATGGGCATGCACTTTAGACAGACTCCATTGTCTGTACAAGCTGGAGTTGAAACTGTCCAGATCCAGGCCCCAATCCAAGATTCTGGATGCGATTTGTAGGGTGCTGCTTTTGGTGTTGCTGTAGGTAAAAGAACCAGTGTCAGTAACCAAGGCCAGGTACACGGATTCTCCCAGTCCTCCGTCCAGATTGAAGCCTAGCTCCAGGGCCAGCAAGGCTATCATTTCCCCCGCAGAGGATCTTTTGGTCTCCACCCAGTTATAATCCCCGAATCCGGGATTGTCTGGATGGTGATCTATGTTGATGACCTGCATTTGCTGCAGATGTTTTTGCAGAGCAGGTCCCAGTCTGTCCTTGCTGCCGCAGTCCAGGGCTATAAGCCACTTATCCAGGCTGAGGGGCGGCTCCTGAAGGATCCCTGCAGGCAGGTGCAGCCAGGCGAACCTCTCAGGCAGACCATCTGGGCAATAGAGCCGAAAATCTTTGCCCAGGCGCTGCAGGATATGGGCCAGAGCAGATATGGAGCCTATAGCGTCCCCGTCTGGGTTTTCATGGCAGGCCAGCAAAAAGGTGTCCTCTTCTGCCAGGATCCTAGCTATCTCTTTTGGAACCTGCATATATGGTTTCCTCCAAAAACTCATCCCATTGAAAGCGCAAACTGGGCACATGCCTTAGGTGCAGCGTCTTGCCCAGTCTGCTTCGCAGGTAGCCCTGGGCCTTTTCCAGACCCCTTTCCACTTCCTGTCTTTTCTCCGGATCCGAAGCATGGGTGTACAGGACCTCGGCCACGCTGAGGTCCTTGTTGAGCCTGATTCCGCTTATAGTCACCAGATCCAGCCTGGGGTCCTGAACTTCTTCGATGAGGATCCTTCCCAGCTCGGCCATGATGAACTCTTCCAGTCTGCGGGATCTGCGTGAAGTAGCTTTACGCATGCCTATCACCTCCCTGGGCCTACAGGATCAGCCCCGAAAATTTCCGTGGAGACATGCAGGATCTCTTCCGTAGTTATGGCCTCGACTTGGCTCAAGACCTTGCTTAAGGTGCTTTGCACATGCCTGGTCTCGTTGGAGACAGTGATCACTGCCAGCACCAGGCTTTGAAGATTTTCCAGATCTTCGGTCTCAGCCACGGAAACATTAAATTTGGAGCGCATTTTGTCCTTGAGCTTGTTGGCGATACTCCTTTTTTCCTTTTTGGAAAATACCGCGTGCAGACGGAACTCAATGCGCAGGGTACCAATGAGCATGGCTGCAAAAACTCCCAGGCCCTGAATGGGCACAACCAAGCAAAAACAATGTGTTGTCGGTTATCGGTTATCAGTTATCGGGTATTGGGTATCAGTTATTGAATATCGGGTATCAGATATCTGGGCAGATTCTGCGTCCTGAGAGCTGATAACTGATACCCGTTTTCCGCTTAAACCTTAGAAAAGACCTTGGGCCGCTATTGCAGGCTTGCTTTTTCCTGGACCTCTTCAAATGCCTCAATAACATCCCCGATCTTGATGTCATTGAAGTTCTGCAGACCTGCACCGCACTCATAGTCTTTGCCCACTTCTTTGACATCGTCCTTGAATCGCTTCAAGGAGCTCAGCTTTCCGGTATAGATAACCACACCGTCTCTGAGTAGGCGGACTCCAGCATTGCGCTTCAGCTTGCCGTCCAGGACAAAGCACCCAGCTATTGTTCCTGTTTTGGGGACATTAAAGGTCTCCCTGACCTCTGCTTGACCCAGGTAGATCTCCCTGGTCACCGGCTCCAGCATGCCAGCCATGGCCTCTTTGACATCGCTGACCAACTGGTAGATGACGTTGTAAAACCTTATTTCAACGCCCTCCTGCTCAGCGATATCCTTGACCTTGGAAGTGGGCCGGACATTGAAGCCTATTATCACCGCAGAGGAGGCGGTGGCCAGCTTGATGTCGGATTCAGTGATGGCCCCGATGCCTCCGTGCACAATGTTGACTTTGACCTCATCTGTGGAGAGCTTCTGTACGGAGTCTGAGACCGCTTCCAGGGAGCCTTGCACATCTGCTTTGAGTATAAGGTGGAGCGTTTTGAGTTCTTCCTGGGCCTTGGCAGCAAAGAAGCTTTCCAGGGTGACCTTGGTCTCCTTGGCCAGCTCTTTCTCCCGGTGCTTGCTTTGGCGCTCCTCTGCGATGCGCTTGGCCAGCTTTTCGCTTTCCACCACCACGTATTCGTCTCCGGGGTTAGGCACTCCCTCAAAGCCCTGCACCTCTACTGGCATGGCAGGACCGGCGGAGTCTATCTTGGCTCCGGTATCGCTAAACAGGGCTCGGACTTTGCCGTGGTACAGACCGCAGACAAAAGCGTCTGCAGTGTGCAGTGTGCCTTCCTGGATGAGCACCGTGCCCACCGGCCCTCGGCCCTTGTCCAGCTTGGATTCCACAATGTGGCCCCTGGCCCGTTTGTTGGGATTGGCCTTCAGCTCCAGCATTTCTGCCTGCAGAAGAACCATTTCCAAAAGCTGGTCCAGGCCGATATGGTTTTTGGCAGAGATGTTACAGAAGATGGACTCTCCGCCCCATTCCTCGGAAATCAGACCATGGTCAGCCAGCTCCCGCTTTACCCTTTCCAGGTCTGCGTTATCTTTATCAATTTTGTTGATGGCCACCACAATGGGAACCCCTGCTGCCTTAGCGTGGTTAATAGCCTCCTTGGTCTGGTCCATAACACCGTCATCAGCAGCCACTATCAAAATAACAATGTCTGTGACCTGGGCTCCCCTGGAGCGCATCTCAGTAAAGGCCTCGTGACCAGGGGTATCCAGGAAAACGATGGATCCAGTGCTCCTTTGAACATGGTATGCGCCAATATGCTGGGTAATTCCTCCAGCCTCCCTGGAAGTCACATGGGATTCTCGGATAGCGTCCAAAAGTGAGGTTTTCCCATGATCCACATGGCCCATGATGGTCACCACCGGTGGCCTGGGATATAAGTCTTCCTGCTTGTCCTCCTTCTGGGGCAGGATGAACTCTTCTTCCGAGAAGCCAACATTCTCCACTTCGTAGCCGAACTCAGCTGCCACCAAGGTGGCGGTGTCCAGGTCCAGGGATTGATTTATGTTGGCCATGACCCCTAAGCTGAGCAGGGATTTAATGATGTCCTGGGCTTTGACTCCCATCTCCTGGGCCAATTCAGAGACCCGAATGGCCTCTTCCATTTTGATCTTTTTCTTACTGGCCTTTACAGGCTGGGGCTGAGGTTGGGCCGGCTTTTGCTCCTTTGCGCCAGGTGCTGGCTTTTTCCTGCGCTGGGGCTTGCCTCCGGTTTTGTCCTTGACCTCTGCGCGCTTGCCTTTCTTCCAGTCCTGAGCTGCCTGGCTGTGTTCCTTTTCCTCATATAGCCCTGAGACATCCACCACCCTTTTATCTTTTTTGCCTTTCTTTTTGGGGGCAGGCTTGGTTTCAGGCTGCTGAGCTGCGGGTTCCGGAGCTGCAGGTGGGGCCTCAGGCTCAGGTGCAGGCTTAGGCTTTTGCTCTGGCTTGGAGATTATGGTCACCGAGGGTGAGGGCTCCTTTTTCTTACCCTTTTTCCTGCGCTGGGTTTTTTCCATTTTCTGCTGTGCGGTTTTTTCTCCAGGTGTCCTTGCTTCCGAGGCTTGCTGGGTTTCTGCAGGGCCTTGGTCACTTTTTTCTTGTGACGCAGCCTCTGGAGGCTCAGCCTCCTGGGCAGGGGCTTGAGCCTCGAGCTGAGGCTCTGCCTGTACTGGCTGGGCCTGCTCCTGTGGGCTCGGAGTTTCTTCCTGCTGCTGATCAGCCTGGATTTTCTGCTCAGGGCTGACTTCAGGCTGTTCCTGGGCAGGCATTTTATCTTCCCGGGCTTTTTTTCGCCTGCGCACGATCACACCGGAAGAGGTCAGCGTATCCCTGGCCTGCTCCTGTTTCTGTTCCGAGCTCATCTTGCCGCGCACCAGCTCTACCTGGTCCTGGCTTAGTCCACTCATATGGCTTTTAACCTGAATGTTTTCCTGTCTGAGAATATGGATGAGCTCCTTATTGGAAACGCCCAGCTCGGCTGATAGCTCTCTTACCCTCATTGCGGTGCTCATAATCTATTTCCCCCTGCACTTCTTCTGCCAAGCCCGCGACCTGGAAACCTTGGCCTGGCACTCCTCAGAGCAAACATAAAAGCCCCTTCCAGGCTTGGTCTGGCTTGTGTCCTGGAGCAGACTATGTCCTTGCTCCATTTGTCTGCAAACAAAACGCTGCATAGAAAATTTGGGCAGTTTTCGCCTGCAGATTATGCATGTCCTGTAGGGGACGTGCCTTTTCTTGTCCATAAAAAGCAGGGCCTAGGTGGAGGCCTTAACCCTCGGAGTCCTGTCCAGCGCTTTTCTCGGTCAGGAAGTTGATGGCTGCTCGCAGGTCAGCAATCTTTTCCTGGGTAAGACCCTGCACAGCCGCCAAATCATTATCAGATGCATGTTGCATTTGTTTTAAGCTATTATATCCGGCTTCCAGGAATTTGTCCTGGGGCACGCCTGTTACATTGCTGGCTTGTTCCAGGTCCTGGGCTTGGTTGTGCAGCTCTCCGTACCTGCTTTCGGTAATAACATCAATATTCCAGCCTAACAGCTTGCTGGCCAGCTTGACATTCTGGCCTCTGCGGCCGATAGCCAGCTGATGCTGGTTGTCAGGGACCACCACCTCCAGGGAGCTATCATCCTCATCCACAGTAATGCTGGATATCCTGGCCGGTGATAAGGCATTGACCGCATAAGTGGTGATATCCGGGCTCCAAAGGACCAGATCGATCTTTTCGCCCTTGAACTCCTGCACGATTTTGTTGATCCTGGAGCCCCTGACACCCACACAGGCTCCCACAGGATCTACATCCCTGTCCCTGGAGAGCAGGGCGATCTTGGCCCTGAAACCAGGATCCCTGGCGACGCCCATGATTTTAATGGTTCCATCACTGATCTCAGGCACTTCCACCTTGAACAAGGCGGCCATGAAATCTGGATGGGAGCGGGAGAGCACGATCTGGGGCCCTTTGCTCTCTTTGAGCACATCAATGATATAGCCCTGGATCCTGTCGCCACGGCGATAGTGCTCCCTGGGTATCTGCTCCTCCTTGGGCAAAACAGCCTCGGTGCGGCCCAGGTTTACAATCCAACCTGCGCGGTCTCTGCGCTGGATCGTGCCACTTATGATCTCTCCTTTACGGTCTATGAACTCTTCATAGATGATTTCCTGCTCTGCATCCCGCATCCTCTGGATGATAACCTGTTTGGCTGACTGGGCCGCAATACGGCCAAGATTCTCCACAACCAGCTTGAAGCCCAACTCATCCTCCAGCTCCACATTAGGATCTATCTTGCGGGCTTCCTTCAGGCTGATCTCAGTATTAGGATCCTCTACCTCCTCCAGGACCACTTTGAACTGGTAGACCTCAATATCTCCAGTCTCCTCATTGAAGTTGACCTCAATGTCCAGCTTATTGCTGAATTTTTTGTATACAGCAGAGCGCACCGCCTCTTCCAGGGTGTCCACCAGGACATCCCGGTCTATGCGCCTTTCTTTGCTGATATGGTCAATGGATTTTTTGAGCTCCAAACTCATAATAACCTCCGCTTGATTGCCTCTGGCGGCCCAGGCAAACTCAAAGATATCTGCGTGTTGCTTTATTCTGGCTTATAGACCAGTCTAGCTTTTTTTACGTCCTGCCAGGGAATGCGCACCTGTTCTCCAGGGCTACACTCCAACAGCACTTCTTCCCCCTGGATATCCAGCAGCCCGCCCTGCCATTTTATCCTGCCCTGCAAAGGCTCCTTGAGCTTGAGCAGCACTTCCCTGCCCAGATAGGGCTTCATCTGCTGCAGGCTGAAAAAAGCCCTATCCAGCCCAGGGGAGGAGACTTCCAGGGTGTAAGAGCCTGGGAATGGATCCTGGACATCTAAAAGATAGTTCAAGTGTCTGCTCAGTTCAGCGCATTGCTCCACGTTTACGCCTTGGGGGGAGTCTATGTAGATTCGAAATACTCCCCCCCTCGGGGCGGCAGGCAACTCCAGGCCCCATAGCTCCAACCCCAGACCTTGGACCAAGGGCCTGATCAGGTCCTGCAGCTGCTTGTATAAACTTTCCTGGGACATAACCATCCACCTGGCCTGATTTGCAAAAAAAAGGTGGACCTCAGGGCCCACCCCTATGCACAACAGACTCATTTTTGAGGAGTGGAGCGGGTGACGGGGATCGAACCCGCGACACCAAGCTTGGGAAGCTTGTACTCTACCAGCTGAGCTACACCCGCTCTGGAATTCGTAATATTAGCCCATGGCCTGGCCATTGTCAAGATCAAGCCTGGATTTTTCCCCAAGCAGACAGCTTTTATGGTGAATTGCTCACTTTGCATTGTCCATTGTCCTGCTTTGCTGCCTGGGAGTACCCCTGCCTTTGGTCTTGATTTTGCATAATATGATCCAAAAGGAGGGAATTTCCTATGCAGGACAGCGTGTATAACGCCTTGTTCGGGGCCTTGACCCAGGAATATCGCTTAAATCAGATCAGCAACAACATGGCCAACCTGAACACCGTGGGCTACAAGCAGGAAAAATTAGCCTTCGAGGATGTGTTGACCCATTACGCCCACGATTTTCTGGATCCTAACTTTGGCTTAAGCGGGGGAGTTATCTGGCCCCAGGGCAAGCAGATGACCCAGCCCAGGATTGGGGTTTCAGAGATTGCATTTGAGCAGGGTCCGGTCAAACAGACTGGGAACCAGCTGGATCTGGCCCTGGATGGTGAGGGCTTTTTCCAGATCCAGACTCCGGATGGGGATTTTTATACCCGCAACGGACAATTTAAGATTAACGATCAAAACCAGCTGGTCAACAGCCAGGGTTATCCTTTGCTGGGGCAAGGGGGACCCATCCAAGTGCCTGAACAGGGTGCAGTGGAAGTGGACGGCTCAGGGAGGGTCTTTGTGAATCAAGAAGAGGTGGGCCAGATAGATGTGGTCAGCATAAGCGACCTGAATCAGCTGGAAAAAAGGGGAGGGAACCTCTTGCAGCTCAAAGAGGACAGTCAGGCCCAAGAAGTGCCTGCTCCTGAGGAAACCAAGGTCCTGCAAGGCGCCTTAGAGGAATCAAATGTAGAAGTCGTGGAAGAAATGGTGCGCATGATCGAGACCATGCGCACTTTTGAGGCCTGCCAGCAGGCAATGCGAAATACCAATGAACAGGATCTGAATCTGATAAGCAGAGTGGGCAATCCAAGGTAACAATTATCTGCTGATGAAAAAGGAGGAAAAAGGTTATGATGCGCTCCCTATGGACAGCTGCCTCGGGCATGGCAGCCCAGCAACTGAATATTGACACCACAGCCAATAATCTGTCCAACGTGAATACTACGTCCTTCAAAAAAAGCAGGGCAGAGTTCGAAGATTTGATGTACCAAACCCTGAATATCGCAGGCAGGCAGAATCAGGCCGGAAACAGGCTACCTACTGGTTTGCAGGTGGGTATGGGCACCAAGCCCACCACCGCACACAAGTTTTTTCAGCAGGGTGATTTCCAGAATACAGGCAATCCTCTGGATTTGGCCATTGAAGGGGATGGGTTCTTCCAGGTGGAGGTAAATGGAGAGCTGGCCTACACCAGGGCAGGAAACTTCAAGCTGGACCAGGATGGGCAGGTAGTCACCCCTAAGGGCTACCCACTTCAGCCGCCTTTCAACGTGCCTCCGGAGACCGAGAATATCGAGGTCACCAGCGACGGCCGCATCTCAGCCCTGGACTCTGCAGGCCAGGAGCTGGCAGGGGCGGATATCCCGGTTTACACCTTTGTGAATCCAGCAGGGCTCAACAGTCAAGGAGGCAACCTCTATCTCGAGACTGAGGCCTCAGGCCCGCCCCAGGAGGAGATTCCCGGGGAGAATAACGCCGGACAGCTGGCCCAGGGTTTTTTGGAGAAGTCCAATGTGGAGCTTGTGGAGGAGATGGTCAAGATGATCACCGCGCAAAGGGCTTATGAAAGCAATTCCAAGGCTATAACCTCCTCTGATGAGATGCTGCAGACAGCCAATCAGATAAGCAGGTAATATTTTCCGGTTATGAAAAAACGCCAGGGCTCCATGATATATCAGTCTTGGAGGCCGAAATTGGTCCTAAACCTCCTGGGTATTTTCTGCCTATTCGTTGGGTGGGACCAGTCAGCATGGGCAGAAGAAGATTTTGTGCTGCACCTGAAAAAGGCAGCAGCTGTGCAGGGGGAGAGGGTAAAGCTGGGAGAGATAGTCAGGCCGGGGGAAGGGATTTCCAAGCAAAAGTGGTTGCAGCTGCAGGGTCTTTTGCTTTGGCAGGCCCCTGAAAAGGGCAGGACTGTTTCTTTGGGGCCGAACAGGCTGAAGGTGTTGCTGAAAAAGCATTTGGGACCTCTGGCTCAAAGGTGTCTGGTCAGAGAGAGGCTGGTTCTGAAAAAGGGAGTGCAGGTCTTGGACAAGGCCCAGATCAGGCGCAGAATGCACTCTTATCTGGATACACAGACAAAAAGCTGGAAAGGAGACAAGGAGTATCGCAAGCAAAGGCTTCCGGATTACATATTCTTGCCCCTGGGCGGGGAGCTCCAGTTTGAACCTAGCAGGGATCTGCAGCCTGGGCACAACTCCTTGCGCATTCAGGTCAAAAGCAGCCAAGGCAAGCTTAAGGAGCAAAAGAACGCCACAGTGTTTGTGGATCTATGGCAGGAGGTGCCCTGCGCTAACAGGCCTCTGAACCGCAGAGAGGAGTTCACCCCTGAGGATATCACATTCAAGAGAAAGAATCTGGCCCAGCATTCTTATCAGGTTTGGGACGGCAAAGGGGGACCCTGGAGGCTGGTACGTTCTATTGGCAAGGGACGGGTGATCTATAAGCGCTACCTAGAGCCTGTGCCCTTGGTCAGCAAGGGGGAAAAGATAGTTCTGGTCTTTGCTGGAGATATGGTCAACCTGCGGGTTCCGGCCAGGGCTTTGCAGGATGCCGGGGCCGGGGAGACCGTACTCGTGGAGAACCTGCAAAGCGAAAAAAGGGTGCACGCCAAAGTGCAAAACAGCAAGACCGTGGTCGTGCAGTAGCAGGCAGGAGCCTGGGAGGTAAAGGCAAATGAGATATTGGCATACATTATGGGCAATCATTTTGGGTTTGGGATTGTTGGGTGTGGGGTGTGCGCCCAAATATGAGGCCAGCTCCGCCATGCCGGACCTGGAGCCGCCAGAAGAGGAGGAGATAACAGAAGAAAGCAGCCCAGGTTCGCTTTTCCAGTCCGGGCATTCAGATTATCTCTTTGCCGATAACCGAGCCAGGCGAACCGGAGATATCGTGTTGGTGAACATCCTGGAAACCTCTGAGGCCAGCAGCGAGGCCACCACGACTGCAGACAGCGAATCAGAGGTAGATATGGGGATTCAGGACTTTTTAGGCAGGGATAATTTCTTGGGGGCCTCAGGAACAGTAGGAGAATCAGCTATTCGGGCAGGATCTCGCAGAGAGTTTGACAGCGACGGCTCCACCACCAGGAGCACAGAGGTTACAGCCACGGTGGCTGCTCGGGTTGTGGACGTGTTACCCAATGGCTTGATGCAGGTCCAGGGGGTTCGGGAGGTCCGGGTCAACGGAGAGAATCAGATTGTAGGTGTGAGCGGTTTGATTCGCTCCAGGGACATTGCTTCCAACAATTCTATTGACTCTGATCAATTGGCTGATGCCAAGATCGAATTCTTCGGTCGTGGGGTGCTGGCAGACAAGCAAAGGCCGGGCTGGATGACCAGGATCCTGGACAATGTCTGGCCGTTCTAGGGCTGGAGCGATACCGAGCATATTATCGATATGGACTTTTATTGACTAACTTTCTTGACCAGCACGGGTACAACCAAACATGGCAGAATGGGCTGGACAATGGAACTGCTGCCCTCACCAATCATGTCATGCGAATGCGAAGACAAAGGAGCAGCCATGCTGCTGAATAAAAAAGGTTCTACACACAGGCTGGGTCTAGCAGCCCTGTGCCTGGGGCTGCTATTGCTGTTGGGCAGTCAGGTTGGGGCTGAATCTGTACGTTTAAAAGACATTGCATCCTTTAGTGGGGTACGCAGCAATCAGCTGGTGGGCTATGGACTGGTGGTGGGACTCTCTGGGACCGGTGATCAAAGAGGTGCCCAGTTTACTGTGCAGTCCGTCGCCAACATGCTGGAGAACATGGGGGTCAGAGTGGATAAAAGTGAGCTGCGGCCCCAAAATGTGGCTGCAGTCACGGTGACTTCCCGTATGCCTGCCTCTGCCCAACCGGGCTCCACCCTGGATGTGGCTGTTTCTTCCATTGGGGATGCGGAAAGCTTGCAGGGGGGCACTTTGCTCATGACACCTATGAAAGGCATTGACGGGGATGTGTACGCCCTGGCCCAGGGCCAGCTTACCCTGGGCGGATTCCAGGCCGAGGGCCAGGCCGGGGAGACAACCCAGAACTCCACCACAGTGGCCAGAATCCCTGAAGGGGCTGTGGTGGAAAGGCAGGTGCCCTTTGAATTCAATACGCAGCAGGATATGAGCATCAATTTGGATGTTCAGGATTTTTCCACAACCCAGAGGGTGGTGGAAAAGATCAACCAGGTTTTGGGTGGGGATTATTCCAGGGCAGAGGACATCTCCAGCATAAACCTGCAGATACCGGACAAGTTCCAGGGCAATTTGGTTCCTTTAATGGCCTCTTTGGAGAATCTGACCGTAAGTCCGGATTCCAGGGCCAAGGTAGTGGTGGATGAAAAGACCGGGACTGTGGTCATGGGCCATAACGTGCGACTTTCTCCTGCGGCTGTGGCCCAGGGCAACCTGCAGGTCACAATTGAGGAAAGGCCAGAGGTTTCTCAACCCGCACCATTTAGCCCGGGGGAAACAGTGGTGGTGCCTAGGACAGATATTGAAGTCGAGGAAGAGGATCAGAGATTGACAATGCTGTCCGGTGCAAGGCTGCAGGAGCTTGTAGACGGCCTGAACGCCATAGGGGCTACACCAAGAGATTTGATCTCCATCCTGCGAACGTTGAAATCCGCAGGGGCACTGCATGCTGAACTGGAGGTGAATTAAATGTTTCATACCGATTATGGTCAAGAAGCCGGATTGCAGGAAGGCAGGCAATCCTCTGGACAGGCTGAGTTGCAAAACGCGCAGCAAAGACTGAAGAGCCTGCAAGAATCAGGGGGCAACAGGCAGGAGTTGAAGCAGGCCAGTCAGGACTTTGAGGCTTTGTTCATCCAAAAGCTCTGGCAGCAGATGCGCAAGACCCTGCCTGAGGACGGGATGCTGCGGTCCGGTCAACAGGAAAAGTATCTCTCCATGTTTGATCAGGAGTTCTCCAGGAAGATGGCCCAGGCCGGGGGAATCGGTTTGAGCAGAATGATAATGCAGAACCTGGATCAAGGTTTGGACAAAGGAGCACAGAGCGCGGCCTTGAGCTCAGCACCTTCCCCCTGGCCCGAGCAAAAGGCTCCTTTATTGCCCAAGGAGGCAAAAGCAGAGCAAGACAGTCAGGGGGAGTCTGGCTGGAAGGATGCAGGACAGGATCCTTTGCAGAGGGCAGATGCCCTGGCCCAGGAGATTGTGCGCCGTAATGCCCCAGTCTACAAACTTGATGACAAAAGCAGTCCAGAAAAAACTCAGCCAGCTGAAAGGGCAGATGTAGCATATCAGGCTGAAGCAAGCAGGATGCCCGAGTTGGTTCCTCCAGTGCAGGGAGAGATCAGCTCTGAGTTTGGCTGGCGGGATGATCCCTTTACCCAGGAGAAGGCCTGGCACAGCGGTGTGGATTATGCAGCACCAACAGGCAGTCCGGTGAAGTCCTGCTGGCCAGGTGAGGTAGTTTTTGCCGGGGAGAATCAAGGCTACGGCAAGCAGGTGGTGATCAAACATGAACAGGGCTGGCAGAGTGTTTATGCCCACAACAGTGAAAATCTGGTTCAGGCAGGGGAAAGGGTCCAAGCCGGACAAGAGATTGCCAAAGTAGGGGACAGTGGGCGCAGCACAGGGCCTCATCTGCACTTTGAGCTAAGGCAGGGGGATATTGCCTGGGATCCGCAGCAGATAAGGCATAGGATTCTGGCTGGGCTGCAGGTGGGCAGAAAGGCCTGATTCTGGAACTAGCCATGGATACAGATTTGGGTTTTGAGGTGGCATGAACGCTGATAGCAGACGATTTTGGTGCCAAGTAAGCAAGCCAAGCAAAATAATTGCATCAAAGCTGCCTTTGCTGAATTAAGTTTTTTGAAAATTGTCCGAATGAGTACATAGAAAATTTTGAGTCTTTAAAGCAGGCGTAATTTTGGGGAAATGGGGAAATGTACAAGATCAAACAAAGCATAAGCAGACAAAAGAAAGGCCTGCAGTTGTTAGCTTGGCTTTTGGAGCAAGAGTTTGCACACCTTAAAAGCAGGAGCCAGGAAAACTTAGTGAATATGGAGTTAAGCATCCAAGAGTTGATCAGACAATTAGCATATGAAAAAAAACATACGAGAAAACTTCTGCAGGATGGTAGCCCTGATGTGAATAGCTTAAAGGAATGCAGCGATTTTTTTTCTAAATACCAAGATGATGGTGAGATGCAAAGCAATCTGCAGGAATTAAGTTCTTGGGAAAGAAAATGTAGAGAGCAGGCCAGGATGAATGCTGATTTGAGCTTGGCTCTGCTGGATCAGAGCAAGGATCTTTTGGATTTTTTGCAAGGTGAGCTTATACAGGATAGCTTAAAGATTTACAGCCAGAAGGGGTCCTGGAGTGTTCCGTTTGTGCAGGAGCCCTATGTGATTAAAGGGAGGCTCTAATGTCAGGGATAGGTTCTATTCTGGATATTGGCCGGTGGGCCCTTTTCAGCTCACAAAAGGCCTTGGAAACCACAGGCAATAATGTGGCCAATGTGGATACTCCTGGATACAGCAGGCGCAGCCTGCGCCTGGAAGAAGGACCGGCTATAGACAAAGTCCCAGGGCAGATGGGCACCGGAGTGAGGGCCAAGGAGATTATTCGTCATTTTGATGACTTTGTGGAGAAGCAATACCTCACCAAGCAAACAGATCAGGAACGTTGGGCTTCTCTGGAAGAAAACCTGAAGAGTGTGGAAACTTTGTTCAACAATTCTGAAAGTTCTGGTCTGAATCAGGCTTTGGCAGAATTTTGGGAGCATTGGCAGGAACTTGGGAAAAATCCTGAGAGTGGAAGTGCCAG
This sequence comes from uncultured Desulfohalobiaceae bacterium, assembly GCA_964494985.1. Classification (GTDB taxonomy): domain Bacteria; phylum Desulfobacterota; class Desulfovibrionia; order Desulfovibrionales; family Desulfothermaceae; genus CAZBUB01. The sequence goes on from CAZBUB010000011.1 coordinate 31,602, forward strand.
GAGCGCTTTGCTGGGCAAGGCCCAGAACCTGCTGAACACGATTCAAATCACTGATACCGATCTGGGACGCCTGCAATCCCAGATGGACGATTTTATTGAGCAAGATGTGCAGGAGGCCAATGATCTTTTGGCCCAGATCGCGGAGACAAACCAGCAAATAAAGGAAAAGGGCATCCCTGGCAAGAACAATCCCAATGAGCTCCTGGATAAAAGGAACAACCTGCTGCGAGACCTGTCCAAGATCATGGATATTGAGGTGCAACAGCGAGGGGAATGGGATACGGTAGTTACCACCAGGGCAGGCCAAACATTGGTGGATGGCAGGGAGCATTATGATTTGGCCTTTGAATCTGCCCAGGCCTTCAAAAGCTTGAGTTCAGATTCTGATTTTGACGGTCAAATCGACTTCAGCGGAAGCTCCAGCCAGGAGTACACCCTGGAGGTCCACCAGGAAGGAGATGTGGGTGGAAGCGATCCTGCAAAACTGAAGGTTTCCCTGGATGGCGGCAGGACCTGGCTCAAGGATGAAAGTGGGGATCTTCTGACTATTGAGGCCCGGGAATTTGAGGATCGACAGCAGCTGCCCCAGGCCAGGGATCTGCAGGTCTGGTTTGAGGATGCTACCCAGGAGCTGGCAAAAGGGGATCGATTCCAGGTTATGCCCAAGAGCGGGGTTTATTGGTATGAGACCACCTCCTCCAAAGAAAATATCACCCCCAGACCCCTGGCAAATGGGGAAGATGATCCCAGACGTCTGTCCGGGGGCAGCCTGAGCGGGGAATTTGGCTTTAGAGACAACTACATTGGAGGTTATCAGGAGAAGCTGGATGAATTCAGCCAGGTTCTGGGCTGGGAGGTGAACCGCCTGCACAGCCAGGGGGCAGGCCTGCAGAATTTTACAGAGGTCTTGGGTGTAGAGAAGGCACAAGACACTGGAGAACCTTTGAGCTCTGCAGCTGCTGGCCTGGAATTGGGAAATAGACTGAATCCCGGCAGCATGGAGCTTTATGTCTATAACCGCAGTACAGGAAATCTGGAAAAAGGACCGCAAGTGATAGATGTTGATCCGGATACAGATTCTATGCAAGATGTAGCAGATGACCTAAACGGCCTGGATCATATTTCAGCCTCTATTCATAATGGCCAGCTGCAGGTTTCGGCGGAGGATGGCTATGAGCTGGCTTTTGGCTCTGATTCCAGCGGGCTTTTGGCTGGCCTGGGCATTAATACCTTTTTCCAGGGGACAAACGCCCAGGATCTGGCCTTAAACGGTCGGGTCAAGAACAACCAGGATTTTATCAGCACAGCTCGGGTCAACGGCGCCGGGGAGGTCAACCCCGGGGATAACCAGACCGCGCTGGATATTGCTGAGCTGCAGTCCCAGAAAGTCAGCTTCCATACCCTCAGGGAAGGTCATACGAATCAGACCCTGCAGGAATATTTCAATTCCTTAAGTGCAGATGTGGGCTCGGATACTGCCCAGGCTGAGTACAATCATGAATACTTCAAGACTCTGACTGGGGATTTGGATGCCAGACAAAAAGAACATTCCGGGGTTAACTTGGACGAGGAGATGGCTAATCTCATCAAGCATCAACAGGCCTATACAGCTGCAGCCAAGCTGATCACTACAGCAGAGCAGATGATGGATACCCTGCTGCAGATGAAACAGTAGAATATTCAAGCCGTAAAATGAGCAGTTTTGTCCCTGTAAAGTCTTTGTAAGGAGCCTGAAGTATGCGTGTAGCACATAATATGCTTTTTGATAGTTATATACGTCAGCTGAATCAATCTACCACCAAATTGCAAAATCTCTCCCAGCAAGCCTCTACCCAGAAGAAGGTGAACAGGCCTGCGGACAATCCAGTAGGCATGTCCAGGATCTTGAACTATCGCGATTCGATCAGCGCTTTGCAGAAGTTCCAGGATAATATTTCGGGTGCGAACAATAAACTGGGCCTTACAGATAAAACTTTGCAGCAGACCCAGGATATGCTGACCAGGAGCAAGGAGTTGGCTGTCCAGGCTGCCAATGAAACATACAGCAAAGAGAATCGGGAAAGCATCTCTAAGGAATTGCACCAGATATTTGACCAGGTTTTGGCCCAGGCTAACACCATGTACGAGGGCCAGAGCATATTTGCTGGTCACAAAGTACAGGATCAAGCTTATACCCGGGGCTTGGCAGTGAGCAGCAACAAGACACAGGAAACGAGCCTGGGCCACGAGATGGACCTGGTCACCCCTTATGTGCAGGATATTGAAGGGGAAAGTAACAACTCGATTCGGGTGGAGTTTTCGGATTCTGGTACAATTGGCCAAGATGACATTGATTACAGATACTCTACTGATGGGGGTGACAGCTATACAGATAAGACTATGAGCTCAGGGGACACTGATTTGGATCTAGGAGAAGTGACCTTGCGGATGCATGAGGGGTTCAAAGTAGATGGGGATACTGAATTGGAGCTTTATCCCACGGCCATATATCAGGGGGATGATCAAAACAAACCCGGAGTAGAAATCCTGAATAAATTCGACACATTGGTTGAGCCCCAGCAAGGCAGCTTTGATTCTGAAGTACAGGTCAGGGTAACTGATGTGGATGGAGGAGACGTAGAATATGAATATAGTCTTGACCAGGGAGAAAAATGGAGTGATAAGCTTTATACAAATGTAAGTGCTGGAGAAGCAACCCTGCATTTGCCAGGTGGTGAAGTGCGGCTGGAGGAACTTTCTGGCTCCTCAACAGATCTTGAAGATCTGGAATTTACGTTAGGTGGCACCCATGTACAGCAACTGAACACTGAAAATTTACAGACAGTAGCAGTGGGAGACTTTACGGACAAGGTCCTGGTGCGGGTGGATGAGGATGTGGATTTGGAAAATGATGCTGAGATAAAATATTCCTACAGTACTGACCAGGGCCGGAGCTGGGAGGAGGGGAACACTGCTGAAAATCCCACAGCACAGGATGAATATGCTGAATTAGTGGTCCCTGGAGGGAAACTCAAGCTGACACATACCACAGAGAAGGACATTCAGGCCGGTGATCAATTCAGTATCCAGCCCAGGCAGGCCGGGATAGATACAGAAATCTCCCAGGGGGTCAGGCTGCAGCAAAATCTCCTGGGCCCGGAGGTCTTTGGCGGACATTATAAAAATCCTGAAGGCCTGGAGCCGGCTTTCGAGTCCGAGCCTCAAAAGAATCTGTTTTTGGGCTTGGGCAAGCTGATTACTGCCCTGGAGCAAAACGACAGGGAAGGTATCCAAGCAGGGTTGCAGCATGTTGACGGGGCTATTGAGCAGGTTTCCAACATGCAGGCCAGCACCGGGGCCAGGCTGAATCGTCTGGAGAGCACAGAGAAGGTGCTCTCTGATCTGGAAATGAGTGAGAAAGAGCGCAAAGGAAATATTGAAGATGTGGATTTTGCAGAGCTCATGAGCCAGCTGACCCAGCAAAGGACGATCTACCAGGCAGTGCTTAAGTCCTCTTCCATGATTATGCGCATGAGCCTGGTAGATTACATTTAGGGTGAAGCCCTAGGCCAATAAAAAGCCTCCAGGCTTTTCTCAAAGCCTGGAGGCTTTTTATTGGGCCAGCTGTCCGGCAAAAGGGGGATTGGATTTTGGCCTGGGGAAAATTTGCTAGAGCCAGATGTCCAGCTCCTGATCCAGCAAGGCCTGGGCGGTTTTTTCACTATCTGGCTTGTATTCTCCGTTTTGTACGAGCTGTTTTAGCTCCTCCACTTTTTGCTGGCGTACATCAGGACCTTCTTCAGTTCCTTTTTGGACCTGGCTCAAGGCCTGCCCCTGGGCGGAGAGCTGCACCTTGTCCTGGTCCTGGCCAGTTTCCTGGGAGGCAGGAGGTCTGTTTTGCTGTTTGCCTTGGATGTTTTCCTGGTTTAAGGCATTTAGTTTGGCCAGAAGATTGTTTATTTGCATGGGCCTGCTCCTTAAGCAGTTGAGGCTTTTATGTTTAGAGCATAGTCTGGTCTACTTTGTTCCTGGTTATTTCCCATAGCCTATGCAATATCTGTTCCTGCTCCTGAGGGTCAATTTCCTGTTGATTATCTTTTCGGATATAGACCCGATTTTCTTTAGGTAGAAATTCAAAACATAAAATAGTATCAAACTCTTGCTCCAGCTCTTTTTTGATTTCCTGGACCACTGGATTTTGACTTTTAGAGGTCAAAAGATTGTTCACAATTTCCTGGGAGATATTCTGCACTAACCTTTCTCTTTTGCTTGAACTTTGTTTCAGGTCTTCTGTTTGGCCTTGCGCGGCGTATTCATTCCGGGACAGATGCCTGGTCTTGTTTATCTGCTTATCATAGCTGCGCAGGACGCTTTGCAACTTGGGATTTTTGGTATACACGAACTACTCCTTACGATTTCAAGATCGGAAGGCAGCTGAAAAAACTTTAGACTTTAAATTAAAATTGAGTTTATGATTTTGTTCAAAATATGTAAAGGGCCAATAAGGGGCAGATACTTATGGGCTTTTCAATGAACTATGTGCTGATTTTGACCAAATCTGGGAATGAGCAGGCTTTTGCCCTGGGCAAGGAAATATTTCGCTGGTTGCAGGCCAGGGAAGTACAAAGCCATATTTTGGACCATGAGCGTTTCCGGAATCAAGCAGGTTCAGAAAGGGAGCATCCAGATTTGATTCTGGTATTGGGCGGAGATGGGACTATGCTCAGCGTGGCCAGGAAAATTGGAGTCAAGCGGATTCCCATTCTGGGCTTGAACCTGGGCCAAGTAGGCTTCTTGACTGAGCTGAGCACGAGTTGGTGGGCGAGCGCATTGCAGGATATCCTGCAAGGGAATTTTTTTCTGTCTCCCAGAATTCTCCTGGAATATCAGGTCCTGCGTCAAGACGCCCTCTTGAAGCAGGGGCGGGTGGTTAACGACCTGGTAGTGAGCAGGGGGGGCGTGGCCAGGCTGGCCAGTCTTAAGTTAAGCTATGGATCGAAGCAGATGTCTGTTTTTCGGGCTGATGGTTTGATAGTCAGCACTCCCACAGGATCTACAGCTTATGCCGTGGCTGCTGGAGGGGCTCTCCTCAGCCCAGAGCTGGAAGTGCTGCAGATTTGTCCCATATGCCCTTTTTTAAGCGGATTCAGACCAGTTGTCCTGCCCAGCAAAGAGTCTTTGGAAGTGGAAGTCCTGGGGCATTCCCCGGACATGTTTCTGACCCAGGATGGGCAATCAGGGCTTTCCTTGGCAGCAGGGGACAGGGTTTTGATCAGCCAGTCCAAGGAGCGGCTCTATTTTGCCCAGCTCATAGGCGGCAGTTACGTGGAAAAGCTAAAATTCAAGGGTTATCTTTAAAAGCCAGAAGCAGGAGCTTGATTTTGAGGAATCTGTCCGCTTTTGAATCCCCCCTGGAGCTGCAGTACAGGCAAGATCCCTATATGGATGCCTGGATTTTGCATTTCATGACCGAAAACAACCTGGAGCATCAATTAAATCCTCAGATAAACGCTTCACCTGAACAGCTCAGATTCATGGTAGCGCTTAAAGAGGAGCAGGTTTTTGTGCCTTGCCCAGACGAGGAGTTGCGCCAACTTTTTTCCTCCAGGGTTACCCCGGAGCTGCAGGCTGCATATAACAGGCAATGGAGAAGACTGGCTGGGTTTGTGCACCAAAATGTCCAGGATCGCTATCTTTGGCGCAGGATAATCGCCCTTTGCCGACATAAATATCGCATGGTCCTGGCCTCGCCCTTTATAATACCTTCCAGGCTTATGAAGCGTTTCCTGGATATTTTCCTGACCCAGACCAGCCTCATAGATCCCTTGCAGGAAGAAAAGGCTCTGTTCAATCAAAGGGCTCAGCAGTTCATAGATTCCAAAAGACTGCAAGACCTTTTGGATGTTTGCCCAGAGGATGCTCAGAGCTGCACCTCCATGCATGCACTGCGCAGGAACCTGGATCTGGAGGAACTGCGCAGGCTGATGTGTCTTGCCACCTTGAAAGAAATCTGGGAGAAGCCAAGCACTTCCTTGAAGCTGGATTCAGAAGTAGTGCTGCAAAGTTGCCCAGAGGCAAAAGAGGTTTTGAATGCGGTGCTGCCTGCAAGAAGCACAAAGGATCAGGGCCTGAAAATTTTGTTTTTGCCGGATCAAAGCGGTGGGATCATGCTGGATTTTTTGATTGTGGACGCCTTGCTAAAGCAGGGGCATAAGGTGGTCCTGGCCCTGAAGGAGGGCTTTTATTTCCAGGCCCCTACCTTCTGGGATTTTGAAAAGGATCAAGTTTTGGCCCAGGGGGTGGAGAGGGCCAGGCAGATAGCCCAGAGCCAGATCTCCAAGAACGAACTCTTGCAGCAGCTTAAGGAAAACAGTTTCTTGATGATCTCAGACGGCACCAGGGAGAGACTCAATCTGTATCGGGTCAGCGTAACCTTTGCAAGGGCCTGGAAGGAATCAGATCTAATCCTGGCCAAAGGGCTGGACAACTATAAGCAGCTTATCCTTAACTCGCATGAGTTCAGCAGGGACATATTGTCATTTTATCGGGAAAACGGTCACCTGCAGCTGGAGTTTAAAGCTAAAAGCAACCAGGCTGTGCAGTATACAGAAGTTCAACTCCTAGCCAAGGCTGAGGAGATCATCCAAAAAATGCGCCAGGTTAAGGCCCAGGGCAAGAAGGTTCTGTTCTATAGTGCGATTATAGGCAGTATCCCTGGGCAAACCAGTACCGCCATCAGGGTCCTGCATGCCTATGTTCATTATCTGCGCAATCGGCTGCCCAAAACCTTGGTCATTAATCCAGCAGAATATTTCGAGCCAGGTTTGGATGCGGACGATCTCATGTATATGTGGGAGAAGGTGCAGCGCAGCGGTTTAATAGACATCTGGCGCTTTCAAAGCGTGCAGGATATTGAAAAGAGTTTTGAGCTCTTAAAGGAGGAGGTACCCACGGTTTGGATCGGCAAGGATGCCACCTTTTCCACTGGCTGCACCAAGGAGATGCGTATTGCCTTGGAAATGCAAAAGGTATATCCTGAACTGCAGATTATTGGTCCGGATCCTGCTAAATTTTTCAGGCGCAGGGAGTATGGGATTGGCAAATTCTTTGATGCAGCGATTGTCAGGGAAAGCCCTGGCAACTCTGTGGCTCGCAAGATTGGAGGCAGATAGGGCAGGATCACGCTGTGTTGAGGCAGGAATACTTTCCCCAGCGACAAATCTGCAGGCTTGTCTTGGCCATGTTGCAGGCGCTGCTGCTTGTGGCCTGTGCGCCAGGGCCTCCAGAGCCCGAGCCGGAACCAGAGCCTGAGGGCTATATCCAGCTAAGCAGGCAAGAGGTCCTGCAGGTGGTGGATAGCTTGGAACCCAGGGCCCAAGGGCTGGAGTCATGGCAAGATCTGACTCCTGCCTTGGAGGGAAGCCTGGAGTATGTCCGGGCCAAGCCGGCTCAAGGGCAGGCCCTGCAGGCTAAAGGCCTGAATGTGACCTGGGGTGAGCTGGAGCAAAGCCTGAAAGATTTGCTAAAGCTGCTGCCCAGGTTGGATCAGGAGCCTGAGCTGCTCGCAAAACATTTCACCTGGTATCAGCTAAAGCCTAGAGCTTTGTTCACCGGCTATTTCCAGTATGAGCTCCAGGCCAGCCTGGAGAAAAGCGAAGAGTACAAGGTTCCCTTGTACGCACCACCTGAGGATCTGCAGACAGTGGATCTGGGCAAGTTCCATCCCAGGTGGGAGGGACAGACTCTGGTCTATAAGCTCAAGGATGGGCAGATCGAGCCCTACCCGGACCGCAAGGGTATCCAGGAGGATGGATCAATGCAGGATAAAGCCCGGGTTTTGGCCTGGGCTAAGGATCCTGTGGATGTCTTTTTCCTGCAAATTCAGGGCTCAGGCAGGCTCAGGCTGCCAGATGGCAGGGTGCGCAATATTGGATACGCTGCAAAGAATGACCGGGAGTACGTCTCCCTGGGCCGGGTCCTGGCCAGGCAGGGACATTTGCTAGGTCGGGGTATGGGTATGGATTCCATCCAGGAGTATCTGGAGGAGAATCAGGACCTGTTGCCCGAGATTCTGTACAGCAACCCCAACTATGTTTTTTTCAGGTTCACGGATGGCGGACCTTATGGGGCCATGGATCAGGAGCTGACCCCTTTGGTCAGTCTAGCAACGGACAGGAAAGTCCTTGCCCTGGGCTCTGTTTTGGCCTATGCAGTGGACCTCCCGGAAACAGCAGATCAGGGGGAGAGGCTTACCGGCCTGGGCCTGGCCCAGGATGTGGGCGGAGCCATCCAGGGCCATCACCTGGATTTGTACTGCGGAGCAGGCGAACCGGCCATGCACCTGGCCTCCAGGCTCAAGTCCCAGGGAGAGGTATACTTACTGCTGAGCAAGGAAGAGGGCTCAAACAAATAGGGCCCGGTGCTGTTGAATAGGCTTTTGTTTTGCCTGTTGCTGCAGGTATTCTTGGCCCCCAAAGGGCAAAAACGTGAGCCCTGCTAGTATGGACTGTTTCGCTGCAAGAGATCCGGAGAACCGTTTTTAAACTGCAAAAGTGTCCAATTTTGAGCTGGAGACCGTCAGAGGAGAGTATCTCGATGACAGAATACGAGGCAGTGATTGGACTGGAGGTGCATGCCCAGCTTAAGACCAGATCCAAGCTTTTCTGCGCCTGTTCCACGAGTTTTGGCCAGGAGCCAAATACCAATGTCTGTCCGGTATGTACTGGCATGCCAGGTGCCCTGCCGGTAGTCAACAAAAGGGCTGTGGAGTATGCTGCCAAGATGGCCTTGGCAGTGGAATGCCACATCAATAAGGAATCGGTTTTTGCGCGTAAAAACTACTTCTATCCTGACCTGCCAAAAGGATATCAAATCTCCCAGTACGAGTCCCCTCTGGCTAGGGATGGCAGGCTGAGACTGAGCCTGGAGGATGGAGACAAGGAAGTAAGCATTGTACGTATCCATATGGAGGATGATGCAGGCAAATCCATTCATGCCCCAAGCGAGGGTCTTAGTTATGTGGACTTGAATCGCACCGGGATCCCCTTGATAGAGATCGTCAGCGGTCCGGATCTGGGCTCTGCAGACGAGGCTGTGGCCTATTTGAAGATGCTGCGCAGCATTTTGATCTACTTGGGTATTTGCGATGCGAACCTGGAGGAAGGTAACTTTCGCTGCGATGCGAATGTGTCAGTCAGGCCTGCGGGCAGGCAGCATATGGGCACCAGGACTGAACTTAAGAATTTGAATTCTTTTAGGTTTGTGCAACGGGCCCTGGACTACGAGATTGAAAGGCAGATCGATCTCCTGCAGGATGGGGAAGAGGTGATCCAGGAGACCAGGCTGTTTGACGAAGCCCAAGGGATAACCAGGACCATGCGGGGCAAGGAGGAAGCCCATGACTACCGCTACTTCCCTGATCCGGATCTGGTGCCGGTGCAAATAGAGGATAAGGAGATAGAGCTCTGGGCCTCACAATTGCCGGAGTTACCCAGGGCCAAGCTGGAAAGGTTTATCCAGGGTTATAAGCTTCCCCTGCAGGACGCACAGACTCTGATTGCAGATCCTGCCCTGGCTGACTACTTTGAAAGGGCGACTGCAGAGCTCTCCAGCGCCAAGACCGTGGCCAACTGGATCCAGACCGAGATGTTGCGTGAGCTAAAAGAGCAGGATATCCAGGTGGAGCAATGCGCCCTTTCTGCAAAATCCTTGGCCAAGCTTCTGGGATTGATAAGGCAGGATAAGATCAGCATCAAGATAGGCAAGCAGATATTTCCAGAGCTGTTGAGATCCGGGCAGGACCCGGAACAGTACGTGCAGGAAAAGGATCTGCTGCAGATTTCAGATGAGGGCAGCCTGCAGCAGATTGTACAGGAGGTGGTCCAGGACCATCCCAAGGAGGCCCAGAAGTACAAGCAGGGCAAGAAAAAGCTTTTAGGCTTCTTTATGGGTCGGGTGATGGAAAAGACCCAAGGTCAGGCCAATCCGCAGCTGGTAAACGAGCTCCTGCAAAAGGAGCTGGGATAGTGGATAAGAACAGAGAAATGAAAAGGCACATACGTTATTCTGAAAGTGACAGGGCTTTGTATCTCCTGGATCAAAGGCATCTCCCGGCAGAAGAAAAGTGGTTCGTCTGCCGCAGTGTCCCGGATCTGGTACAGGCCATGCAGAAGATGGTGGTCCGAGGGGCTCCGGCCCTGGGAGTCTGTGCGGCATACGGCTGCTGTCTGGCCCTGCAGGGGCTGGACAGTCAAGATCTGGAATGGAAGCAGGAGTTGGCTCAGAGGCTGGAGTTCCTGGCCAAGGCCAGGCCTACTGCTGTCAATCTGGACTATGTAGTGCGCAGGATGCAAGGGGCTTGGCTGGCTGACACCGAGCTCGAGCCAAAGGATTTGTACTGGATATGGAGTAAAATGGCTAAGGAGATCCATGCTGCAGATATAGCCGCAAACCAGATACTCGGCAAAATCGGGGCAAAGCTTTTGTCTCCTGGGGCCAGGGTGATGACCCATTGTAACGCCGGGGCCCTAGCTACAGGTGGCTATGGCACAGCATTAGGAGTATTTAGAGCAGCCAAAAGCCAAGGCAAAGAGGTCCAGGTGATAGCCAACGAGACCAGACCCCTATTGCAGGGAGCTAGGCTTACCGCCTACGAGCTGCAGCAAGATGAGATCCAGGTCACGTTGGCTTGTGACAATGCTGCTGCTCTCCTCATGGCCCGGGGTGAGGTGGATGCTGTAATAGTAGGGGCTGACCGGATTGCTGCCAATGGGGACACCGCAAACAAGATAGGCACTTTAGGTCTGGCGGTGTTAGCCAGGACATATCAAGTACCGTTTTATGTGGCTGCGCCAGTATCCACCCTGGATGCTAAGACCCAAAGCGGGGCAGAGATTCCCATAGAGCAAAGGCAGGAACAGGAAGTAACCAGGCTAGGAGGAGAGTCTGTTGCCCCGGCTGGAATCCCGGCCTACAATTTCGCTTTTGACGTGACTCCGGCAGGGTTGATCCAGGCTATTATTACTGAAAAAGGTCTCTTAGAGCCTCCTTTTGAGCAGTCCATAGCTCGGGCTTTGTCCAAATAGTCTCTATTCGTTCATTCAGCCATAATCAAGTATGGGAAAACCTTGAGTTGCAGTTAACAGTTATCAGACCTGATTTCTGGTCCTGATAACCGTTAACAGATAACAGTTTTCCATAGAAATAGAGCGTGCTGTGGGAATCCACTCCTAGCTAAGCTCGTTTTGTCGTTTATGGGCAAGATCATGTGCTGGCCTATCACTTACCGCACAAAGGGATGCAGGGTATGAATTTTTTAGGGGGCTTATGCTGCCGTTGGTAGCGATATTGGGCCGGACCAATGTGGGCAAGTCTACCTTGTTTAATAGGCTGCTGCGAGAGAAGAAGGCCTTGACCCATGATCGGCCAGGAGTCACCAGGGACCGGGTCTATGGAGAAGTGCACACGGAACACGTCTCCTTTGCCTTGGTGGATACCGGGGGGCTGGAGCCAGATTCCAACCAGAATCTGCAGCAGGAGATTTATGCCCAAGCCAGGGAGGCCTTGGAACAAGCCCAGCTGATTTTGCTGCTGGTGGATTGCAAACAGGGCCTGACTGCTGTTGACGAAGATCTGGCCCAGTATATTCGTAAGACCAATAAGCCCCTGCGACTGGTGGTAAACAAGGTGGACGGCCCGGAACAGGAGCAGGCCTGCTTGCAGGATTTCCACAGCCTGGGCCTGGAGATGATCCCGGTTTCAGCTGCGCATGGCTACAACATGCCCCTGCTGTTGCAGAACATCCAGGACTGGATTTTGGAGTTGGGCCTCAAGCACGGTGGGGAGATTTCCGAGCCCGGACAGATGCTGCATTTGGCCCTACTGGGCAGGCCCAATGTGGGGAAGTCTTCCCTGATCAACTCCCTTGTGGGGGAGAAGAGGCTGATAGTCAGCTCGGACCCAGGGACCACCAGGGACAGCGTGGATGTCATGCTGAAAAAGGAGGGCAAAGGCTATATTTTCCTGGATACAGCCGGGGTGCGCAGGAGGACCAAGATCAGGGATCCCCTGGAGAGATTCAGCGTGCTAAGGGCACTTAAGAGCAGCAAAAGGGCCCAGGTGACCATCCTGGTCCTGGACGCCCTGCAGGGCCTGAGCCAACAGGACAAGAAGCTTTTGTCCTTTCTGGAGCAGGATAAGGTACCTTTGCTTATAGCGGTGAACAAGGTGGATCTGGTGCCCAGAAAGGACCGGAACAAATTGAAGGCCTATTTTGAGCAGGAGCTTCGCTTTTGCCCCCATGTGCCCAAAATCTATACCTCAAGCGTGACCATGGCCGGACTCGGGGGACTGTTGCCCCTGGCTGATAAGCTTTGGCAGGAGTGCAATCGCAGGGTGGGAACAGGGGAGCTTAACAGACTTTTGCAGCAGGCTGTGGGAAGACATCAGCCTCCAGTAGTCAAGCAGAGAAGGCCAAAATTCTATTACTTGACCCAGGTAGAAAGCGCCCCACCTACTTTCGTCTTTTTTGTCAATGACCATACCTTGATCCAGCCTGCTTATGCCAGGTATCTGGAAAAACAGATCCGCAAGATTTTCGGGTTCTTTATGTCCCCGATTCAGCTTGTGTTTAGAACTAGCCAGGGTTGAATTGAGCTCAGGTATTAGGATGGGGAAGGCCTGGGATAGGCCGTGTTTTTTCCTGGAATTGTTATTGAAGGGTAGGAGCGGAGTAACGACATAAAGGAGTGCCAAGATGCTGGAAAAGACGAATTTGATCTGGTTCGATGGCCAGTTAGTGCCCTGGGATCAGGCCCAGGTGCATGTGCTGACCCACACCCTGCATTATGGTGCCGGGGTTTTTGAAGGCCTGAGGAGCTATGAGTGCTCTGATGGCACTGCTGCCATCTTTCGCCTGGAAGAACACGTGGAAAGGCTTTTTGATTCTGCGCGGATTATCCAGATGGAGATCCCTTTCTCTCCCCAGGAGGTCCAGGAAGCTATTATCAACACCCTGAAGAGCAATAAGCTCAAAGTGGCCTATATCCGGCCCCTGGCCTTTATTGGCACCGGAGGCATGGGGGTATATCCAGGTGGGAATCCAGTGCATCTGATTATTGCGGTCTGGACCTGGGGGGCCTACCTGGGGGATGAGGCCTTGCAGAAGGGCATAAGGGTCAAGACCTCCAGCTTCAACAGGCACCATGTGAATGTGATGATGACCAAGGCTAAAGTCTGCGGCAATTACGTCAACTCGGTGCTGGCCAAGAACGAGGCCCTGGCTAATGGCTACGACGAGGCCCTGCTTTTGGATGTCCAAGGCTATGTTTCCGAGGCCTCGGGGGAGAATCTGTTCATTGTCAAAAAAGGCGTGCTCAAGACTCCTCCCTTGGGCTCTATATTGTCCGGGCTTACCAGGAACGCTGTGATCACATTGGCCAGGGATATGGGCTATCAGGTCCTGGAGCAGAATTTTACCCGGGATGAGATCTACACCGCGGATGAAGCCTTTTTTACCGGCACTGCTGCGGAACTGACCCCTATCCGCGAGCTGGATCACAGAAAGATTGGTGCAGGCAAGGCAGGCCCTGTGACTCAACTCCTGCAGCAGGAGTTCTTCAGCGTGGTGCGCGGGGAAAACTTGAAATACGCTGGCTGGCTGCAAAGCTTTCAGCTTTGATTGGTTGCAGATGTCCGGAAAGAATTTGACCTCCAGCTACAGGCCCCAGACATTCGCCCAGGTCCTAGGTCAGGAGGGGATTTGCAATATTCTCTCCAGGGCCGCGAGCCTAGACAAGCTGGCTCCGGCTTACATGTTTAGCGGCACCAGGGGCGTGGGCAAGACCACTGTGGCCAGGATCCTGGCCAAGGCCGTAAACTGCAGTCAGGCACCTGCAGCAGAGCCCTGCAATGAGTGCAGGCTTTGTAATCAGATCACTCAAGGGATCAGCCTGGATGTCCAGGAGGTGGATGGGGCCTCGCACACCGGAGTGGATCATGTGCGCAAGCTGAACGAAGAAGTCGGCTATTCCCCCTTGGAAGGCAGGTACAAGATCATCATCATAGACGAGGCCCATATGCTCTCCAGGTCTGCTTTCAATGCCCTGTTGAAGACCTTGGAGGAGCCCCCGAGGCATGCGGTGTTTATCCTAGCCACCACTGAGCCGCACAAGTTCCCGGCCACAATTGTCAGCCGCTGCCAGCATTTCAATTTCAAGCTGGTGCCAGCCCAGGACCTGGTCAGGCACATGGAAGGCATACTGCAGCAGGAGGGGCTGGGCTGGCAACAACAGGCCCTGGAGCTTTTGGCCAGGAAGGCTGCAGGCAGTGTTCGGGATGCCTTGTCCATGCTGGATCAAGTTTTGGCCCTGGGAGATAAAGAACTGCAGGCAGAGCAGGTCCGAGGCATTCTGGGCGTGGCCAGACAAAAGAGTCTGCAAGACCTGTTCAAGGCTTTTGCTGACCAGGACTGCCTTGCTGTGTCTCAGGTGGTGCAGGATCTTTTGGAGCAAGGGCTGGATCTGGGTTTTTTTCTGCAGGAGCTTTCTTCAGCCTGGAGGAATCTGTTCATCCTAAAGCAGACTGGAGAAAAGGGAGCCAAATTTCTGGGTCTGCCCAGGGAAGAGCTGCAGATCTGGCAGGAGTTGGCCTCTAGGTTGCCCCTAGCCCAAATCCATGCAGCCTGGCAGATGACCCTGGAAGGTCAAAGGCAGGTGGTCAGCAGCGCAGATCCAGGGCTGGCCCTGGAGCTGCTTTTGTTCAATATCACTTATTTGCCGGATCTGCTCCCATTAGGGCAGGGGGGCTCCAGCCCTGTCCAGAGCACAGAGCCAGGGAAGCAGACAGCGGGGTATAGACCGGGCCAGGAACAAAAAAAAACTCTACACCAGCAGGGTAGGGAAGGGTACAGAAATGAGCCCCAGCAAGGGAATGAAGAGCCTGACAGTCTAAGGGGTCTTTCAGGACAAACCCAGGATTGGAAAGGCTTTTTGCAGTACCTCAAGAAGAATTCCTATCAAGAGCAACTGCCTGGCATGCATCTGGTGCAGGGCCAGGTACATGAGCATAAGCTTCAGATCTATTGTCCCTCCTTCTGGAGGGAAAGGCTTGAGGCCAAAGGTGGAGAGCAAGTGCTGCAAAAGGCTGCCCAGGAGTATTTCCAGCATAGTCTGGAGCTAGAGGTTTTGCAGAAAAATAATCATAATTGCTCCAAGGACATGAATCAGAATTTAGAGCAAAGGATCAGTCAAGAGCCTTTGGTCCAAAAAGTGCTGCAGGAGTTTCAGGGCAGAATCTTGCAAGTTAAAGAACAAGGTGGATCAAATGGAGAATAGGGGTAGAGGCAAGCTTTGGTCTGCCTGCAATTCTTTGTTGCGAGCTGTTTTTCATACAAAATGTCTAATCGGCCTTTAGGGCCGGAAAAATGGAGGTTAGCAGATGGGCATGCAGGATATGATGCGCCAGGCCCAGCAGTTGCAGAAAAAGATGGCCCAGGTGCAGCAGGAGATGGCTAATACCACAGTAGAGGCCAGTGCAGGAGGAGGCATGGTCACAGTTACTGCCAAGGGCTCCCTGGAGATTGCGGCAGTACAAATTGATCCTTCAGTGGTGGATTCAGAAGAGGTGGAGATGCTGCAGGATCTGATTGTGGCTGCAAGCAACGAGGCCTTAAAAAAGGCCAGGGAGATGATGGAAAATGAGATGTCCAAGGTTACAGGCGGCTTGAATCTTCCTGGCATGGGGCTGATGTAAAGGGGCAAAAGGAGAAACATACGTGCAAAAGTTGCCTCAAGCCCTGCAGGATTTGGTGCAGCAATTGGCTGAGCTGCCCGGAGTGGGGCCCAAATCAGCCCTGCGCATGGCTTTGACTCTGCTGCAGTGGCCAGAGGACAAGGTGCGCATCTTGGGCAGCAGCATAGAGGGCCTCAGGGACGCCTTAACTTTGTGCAGGGAGTGCGGGGCTATCTCAGATACGGATCCTTGTGCGCTTTGCTCTGATCCTGAACGTAGACAGGACATTTTGTGTTTGGTGGCTGATTGGGACGCTCTTTTGGCAATTGAGCAGGCTGGATTTTTTCAGGGCAGATACCTGATTTTGGGCGGACTGCTTTCCCCTCTGGATGGAGTACAAGCCAGCCAATTGGATATACAGCGATTACGGCAAAAGCTGGCAACCGGACAAGTCCAGGAATTGGTTTTGGCCCTGGGCAGCACCAGAGATGCCGAGGCCACAGAGAGCTACATCAGCAGCCTGGTGCACAAAGAATTTTCTGGGGTGGAAATTACGAGGCTGGCCCAAGGGATCCCAGTGGGCTCTGATTTGCGTTATGTGGATCAGGAAACTCTGAAGCAATCCCTGCAGCACAGGCAACGTCTATGCTAGCAGTCCAGATCAAGGACAAACTTGAGGGTATAAGGGTTTACTGTTTTGGGAATTGTTTTAAGTTTCAGCCTGTTAGGCTTGGGAACCTCAAATCTAACCGCAGGTCCTGAGTATGGGCACCAGCCTTGAGGGTGAAATCCAGAACATCTTGTTCTACAACCCCCAAACCCAGTATGTAGTGGCCAGGCTCAAGAGCCCCACAGAACCAGCTCTGGTAACCGTGGTGGGCCTGCTCGGGCAATTAAACCCTGGGGAGAGGGTTTCCTTGAGCGGAGCCTGGCAGGAACATCCCAAATTTGGCAGACAGTTTTCTGCAGACAGCTGCGAACAAAGGCTTCCAGCTGGCGAAAACGGTATCAGGCGTTATTTGGGCTCTGGTTTGATAAAGGGTATTGGTCCGGCTCTAGCCCAGAGGCTGGTAGATCATTTCGGCAGTGACGTGCTGGACATCCTTGATCAACAGCCTGAGAAGCTTCTGCAGGTGGAGGGCGTTGGCTCGAAAAAGTTGGAGGGTATTAAGGCCTCCTGGGAGAAACAACGGGAGATCCGGGAGGTTATTCTTTTTTTGCAGGAACACGAAGTGCCTGCTACCTTTGCAAGCAGGATATTCCAGCATTATGGGACAGGATCAGTGCACAAGCTGAAGCAAAACCCGTATGATCTGGCTTATGAAATAAGGGGTATAGGCTTCAAGACTGCGGATTCCATGGCCCAAAAGCTGGGTTTTGCTCCGGATAGCCCCCAAAGACTGGAGGCAGCTCTTGTTTATTGCCTGTTCCAGGAAAGCGAGCAAGGGCATTTGTTTTTTCCCAGGCAGGAGCTTTTGACACAAGTGGCCAGGATGCTGGATCTCGAAGGCCAAGATTCCTTGCAGCAAGCCTTGCAGGCTTTGCAGGAGAAGAAGAAGGTCTTGGTTCAGGATCTGCCTGAGCAAGATATCCAGGCTGCGGTATTTTTGCGCCATTTTTATCGCTGGGAGGTTGAGATCGCCCGCAGGGTCCAGGAGCTCATGCAGCAATCCGGGAATGTGCCGGAAAAGAAGTTGTTGGAGGTAATAGGGGAGCTGCAGAGTCAAAAAGGAATGACCCTGTCCCAGGAACAGCAGCAGGCAGTTAAAGAATCCTGTCTGCACAAGCTTTATATCATCACCGGCGGCCCGGGTACTGGCAAAACCACCTTGACCAGATTTATAGTTCAAGCCTTGAGCAGGCTGCACCTTCAGGTTAAACTGGCAGCCCCTACAGGCAGGGCAAGCAAGAGACTCGCTGAGGCCACCTCCAGGCCAGCACAAACTATTCACCGTTTATTGGGCTTTAGCCCTGGAGAGGGTTTTGAGAAGGGAGCGGATAAAAAGCTCAAGGTGGATGTCTTGATCCTGGACGAGGCCTCCATGCTGGATTGTCATCTTTTTTTGCAGGTCCTGCGGGCCATGCCCCTTAGCGGGAGTCTGATCATGATCGGAGATGCCAATCAGCTGCCTGCTGTGGGGCCTGGCAATATACTGCAGGATCTATTGCAAAGCAGGGAAGTGCCCAGTCTGGAGCTGACCCAGATCTTTCGCCAGGCAAAAGAGAGCATGCTGGTGGTCAACGCCCACCGCATCAACCAAGGCAAATTCCCAGTGCCCAGCTCTAAGCAGGCTCCAGAGGCAGATTTCTTTTGGGTGCATCAAGAAGAACAAGAGAAGGTGCAGGAGATGATTCTGCATCTGGTCTGCGAGAGGATCCCTCGGGTTTACGGCCTAGATCCTAGGCAGGATATACAGGTTTTAAGCCCTATGCACAAAGGGCTGGTGGGCACAGAGGAGCTGAACAGATTGTTGCAGCAAAGGCTGAATCCAGGCCCGGCTCCAGGGATGTACAGCAAAGGAGTGCTGCTTAGCAAAGGGGATAGGATTTTGCAGGTCCGCAACAATTATGAGAAGAATATCTTCAATGGGGATCTGGGCTGGGTGCTGGAAGTGGATGAGCAGGCAGGAGTGCTGGTGGCTGGCTTTGAGGGGCAGCGGGTGAGCTATGAACGGGCTGAGCTGGATGAATTGGCTCTGGCTTACTGTCTGAGCGTGCACAAGGCCCAGGGCAGCGAATATCCTGGGGTGATAATCCCTTTGGTCACCCAGCACTACTTGCTTTTGGAGCGCAACTTGATCTATACCGCGTTGACTCGAGCCAAGCAGCTAGCAGTATTAATTGGTGGGAAAAAAGCCTTAGCCATGGGTATAAAAAATCAGAAATCCCATCTGCGAAACACCCACTTGCGGTATAGACTCAGCAACGTATTGCATGGCAACTAGCATTATTCCCAGGGTTCAGGCTAGGGGCTTTGCAGTTGACAAGCACAATGACGCTGTTTACTTTAGCTAGGTTATATAGAAGCGAGAGTGGCGGAACTGGTAGACGCACTGGACTTAGGATCCAGCGGCTGAAGCCGTGGGAGTTCGAATCTCCCCTCTCGCACCAGAGTACGGTTTACCGGCCTGGAGTTATCCAGGCTTTATTATTTTGAGGCTGGGCCAGACAGAGTGCAAGCTCTTCTTGAAGAGGTCAAAGCATAGATGTAAGGAGGCTAAATAAAGATGGAATACCAGGTGCAGGATTTGTCCCAGGTGAAGAAGAGGGTCCAGGTCCAAGTGCCTGCTGAAGAGGTTAATGCGGCCCTGGAGGCCACAATAGCCTTTTTCCGCAAGGATTTGAAGATTTCAGGATTCCGTAAGGGCAAGGTCCCCTCCAGCTTGGTGGAGAGCAAGTTCAAGAAGGATGTCTATCAGCAGGCTGGGCAGGATTTGCTGAATGTCCATTTCAGCCAGGTCTTTGGAGAATTGGGAGTGGAACCACTATCTGGGATAGAAGTGGAAGAAATGGGTCAGATGGAGCGGGATCAGGACTTTAATTACTCTTTTAACTTTGAGGTAAGGCCGGAGATTGAGCTTCCTGAGTATCATGGTTTGCAGGCTACCCAGAGGAAGGTGGAAGTGACACCGGAAATGGTGGAAAATATGCTCTCCAGGCTGCAGCATGAGCAAAGCGCGCTGGTGCTGTTGCAAGAGGATAGGCCCCCCCAGGATGGTGAAGTGGCAGTGATGAATTTTGCTGCCTATAAAGATGGCCAGCTTATACCCGGGGCCAAAAGTGACAATTTAGAGCTCCCCCTTGGGGAGGGCCAGGCCCTGCAGGAATTCGAAGAAATTGTCAAAGGTCTGCAACCGGGTCAGACTGGACAAGGGGAGATAACTTTCCCCCAGGACTTTTTGAATCAAGAATTGGCAGGGCAAACTGCTCAGGTGGAGGTTACTCTGAATGTGATTAAGCAAAGAGAGCTGCCAGAATTGGACGACGAGTTTGCAGCAAAGTTGGGCTTTGAAAATATTCAGCAACTGCGGGATGCAGTACAAGAGCGGTTTAAAAATTACTTTGAGCGCATTGAACGTTCCAACACTCAGAAAAAGCTCCTGGACCAAATAGTATCCCAGGTACAGGTGCAGCTGCCTGAATCCTTGGTTGAATCCCAGCTAGAGAGGATGCTGGAGAATAAAAAAGCCAAGCTGGAACAGCAGGGCAAAAGCCTGGAGGCTGAGGGTACTGAACAGGAAATTAAAGAAAAGATGCGGTCTGAGGCTGAGGATCTGGTCAAAGCCCACTTGGTTCTGCTGGAGGTGGCTCGCAGGGAGGATTTGTC
This sequence comes from uncultured Desulfohalobiaceae bacterium, assembly GCA_964494985.1. Lineage (GTDB taxonomy): Bacteria > Desulfobacterota > Desulfovibrionia > Desulfovibrionales > Desulfothermaceae > CAZBUB01. Next base: position 51,637 of record CAZBUB010000011.1, read on the forward strand.
CGTAAGCAACCAGGAAGTGGAGCAACAGCTGTACAGAATAGCTATGGAATCTGGACAGGACCCTAAGCAGCTCAAGGACTACTATGAACAGAACAACATGATGTTTGCCCTGCGGGACAGCCTTTTGGCGGATAAGGCCATGGATTCTATCTATGAGCATGCTCAGATTGAGGAACTGGAGACTTCACCTGAGGCTGAAGAACAAAGTCCGGGGGAGGACGATGCTGTATCTGAGGAGGCAACTGATCAGCCAGATCAAAAAGAACAGGGTGAATAAGGAATAAATCTTGCTATAATTTTTATAGAAAGATAAAATGGAATTATAATAAATAAATGCCCTAGAGCTCACACAATGATAAGATTGGGCAAGGAGACACGATATGGCCAGCGCAAATATACCTATTGTAATTGAGACGACCGGTCGGGGAGAGCGGGCCTATGATATTTATTCCCGGCTGTTGCGAGACAGGATTATCCTGCTGGGCACTCCTATTGATGACTATATTTCAAACTTACTCTGTGCCCAGTTGCTCTTTTTAGAGTCTGAGGACCCGGAGAAGGAGATCAATTTTTACATCAACAGCCCTGGAGGCTCGGTAACCGCTGGTTTAGCTGTCTATGACACCATCCAGTATATATCTGCGCCAGTAGCTACCCTTTGCCTGGGACAGGCCGCAAGCATGGCAGCAGTTTTATTGGCTGCAGGCAACCCGGGAATGCGCTATGCCTTGCCCCACAGCAGAATCCTATTGCACCAGCCCATGGGGGGGTTCCAGGGGCAGGCCACGGACATTGACATTCAGGCCAGAGAGATTATTCGCTTAAAAGGGAAGTTGAATCAGATCATCTCTGAACATACAGGCCAAAAGCTGGAAAAGGTGGAGCAGGATACCGATAGGGACTACTTTATGGTGGCTGAAGAGGCTAGAGAATACGGGGTAATAGATCAGGTCCTGACCTCTCGCAAAGAGGCCAAATAACATCGGCTGAGCAGGAAAAGCAGTTTTTAAATGCCTAAGGCCCGGCATGATGTATCTCAATAAAAAGGATGAGCGCAAATCATGAAAAGTTCCTGCCGACCCGCATCCAGGGCAGGCAATAGAGGAAAATTATGAGTAAGGAAAACGAAGCCAATACCCAGCTTTGCTGCTCTTTTTGTGGTAAAGATCAAGAGAGTGTCCAAAGACTTATCGCTGGTCCAGATGTTTATATCTGTGATGAATGCGTCAATCTCTGCAATGATATCCTGACCCAGGACAAGCTGAGCGAACAGAGTGCTAAAGGTGGTCTGATGCCTCCTTCTGAGATCAAAGCCTCCTTGGATGATTATATTATGGGTCAGGAGCAGGCCAAACGTCTCTTATCTGTGGCTGTGTACAACCACTACAAGCGAGTGCATTACCAGGAGTCTTCTGCCAAGGATGTGCAGTTGGACAAAAGCAATATCTTGCTTATTGGTCCTACTGGCTCTGGCAAGACATTGATGGCCCAAACCCTGGCCCGGGTTTTGAATGTGCCATTTGCCCTCGCTGACGCAACCACATTGACTGAAGCAGGATATGTTGGTGAGGATGTGGAGAATATATTAGTCCAGCTTCTGCAAAATGCGGATTATGATCTGGAGTCCGCATCCAAAGGGATCATTTATGTTGACGAGATCGATAAGATATCCCGCAAATCTGACAGTGCATCCATCACCAGGGACGTATCTGGAGAGGGAGTTCAGCAGGCCCTTTTGAAGATTATTGAAGGCACTATGGCCAATATTCCGCCCAAAGGGGGGCGTAAGCATCCCCAGCAGGAGTACATACGCATGGATACTTCGAATATCCTGTTTATTATGGGCGGGGCCTTTATCGGACTGGATAAGCTTATCCAACAGCGTGCCCAAGGCAGTGCCATGGGTTTTGGTGCTGAGATCGGAAGCAAAAAATCCCAGAAATTGGGCCAAGTATTGCGCCAGAACCAGCCTGAGGATTTGATCAAGTTCGGGCTTATTCCAGAGTTCGTGGGTCGCATTCCTGTGGTTTCAGCCTTGGATGAGCTGGAGGAGGATGATCTTGTGCATATTTTGACTGAGCCCAAGAACGCCCTGGTTAAGCAGTATCAAAAGCTGTTTGAGCTGGATAATGTTCGTCTTCGCTTCACTCAGAATGCCTTGAAGGCTATTGCCAGACAGTCCATGCAGAGAAAAACCGGGGCGAGGGGCCTTCGCAGTGTAATGGAAGGCATAATGATGGATATCATGTATAAGCTGCCCGGGATGCAAGATGTACAAGAGTGCGTAATCAATAAAGCAGTAGTGGAGAATAATGCAGAGCCCTTGCTCTTTTATCAGCAGCAGGCCAAAAGTGCATAAATCATAAAAGTCAGAACAATAAAGACAATATCAATATCTCAAGAAGTTGGTGATGAGAAAAATTATGCCAGACAAACAGGCACATCAGAACACGACCCTGCCCTTGATGACTCTAAGGGATGTGGTCATGTTCCCCAAGGCGATTATTCCCCTTTACGTGGGCAGACAGAGCTCTATTCAGGCAGTAGAGCACTCCCTGGTGGACTATAAGAAAAGGATCTTTCTAGTCACACAGAAGAGCCCGGAACTCGAGACCCCTTCCACCCAAGATCTGTATCAGGTGGGAGTGGTTTGTAAGGTCTTGCAGCTTCTGCGTCTTCCGGATGGTACTGTTAAGGTGTTGTTTGAGGGCCTGCAAAGGGCAACCTGGAGCGGTGAAGATCCCTTATTCTCCAGCAGCAGCGAATTCCCTTTGGTCCAGGTCAGCTCTATGCCAGAGAAAGAGGTTTCCGGGACCGAGGCCGAGGCCCTGATGAGGATGACCAGAGAAGGAGTGGAAAAGTTTGCCCAAAACAACAAGCAACTTTCTCAGGAGACTGTCAAGGCCCTGAATGCAGCTCAGAATCCTGGTCAGATGGCAGACATGCTCGTGCCCCATCTTAAGCTGGAATTTGCCAAGAAACAAGAGGTTTTGGAAATAGAAGACCCTATTGCCAGGCTGGAGGAGACTTACAGTCTGCTTATGGGCCAACTGGAATTTTCAGAGGTGGAGCAGAAAATCAATGAGAGGGTCAAGGAGCAGATCGAGAGCAACCAGAAGAACTATTATCTGAATGAACAGCTCAAGGCCATCCATAAAGAGATGGGTGTGGAGGATGATCCAGGGGCGGAAGTTGAGGAGCTTTTAGAGCGTCTGGAAGCCATAGATATGCCAGAGGAGGCCAAGGAGAAGGGGCGCAAGGAGATTAAGAAGCTCAAGCAGATGCCTCCTTCCTCTGCTGAATATACAGTAGTGCGCAATTATGTGGACTGCATCCTGGATTTGCCCTGGAATAATATAAAAGAGACCAGTCTGGACATAGAGCAAGCCAGGAAGATCCTGGATGAAGACCACTATGGCTTAGAGCGTCCCAAGGAAAGGATCTTGGAGTACCTCGCTGTGCAAAAGCTTGTTGATAAGATGCGAGGCCCCATCTTATGCTTTGTTGGTCCTCCTGGTGTAGGCAAAACCTCCTTGGCCAGATCTATTGCACGGGCTACGGATCGAAATTTTCTCCGTCTTTCCTTGGGAGGCGTAAGGGACGAAGCAGAGATTCGGGGGCATCGCCGTACCTATGTAGGTGCCATGCCGGGCAAAGTCCTGCAGACTCTGAAAAGGCAGGAATACAATAACCCTGTGCTGTGTCTGGATGAAGTGGATAAGATGAGCACAGATTTTCGGGGGGATCCTTCTGCAGCCCTATTAGAAGTGCTAGATCCGGAACAGAACTACGCATTCAACGATCATTATCTGGATCTGGATTACGACCTTTCCAATGTTTTTTTCATCACCACCGCCAACGTGCTGCAGTCCATTCCATGGGCCTTACAGGACAGGATGGAGGTGATCACCCTGCCTGGCTACTTGGAGATAGAAAAGCTGAAGATAGCCAAGCAGTTCTTGATCCCTAAGCAGATGGAAAAACATGGATTGACAGAGGAAAATCTTCATATTTCAGATCAGGCTGTTCAGGAGACAATTCGTAAATATACCAGGGAAGCAGGGGTTAGGAACCTGGAAAGGGAGCTGGCTACAATCTGCCGTAAAGTGGCCAAGCGCTTAGTAGAAAAAGATCAGGAGAGCAAACTGGTGCAAGTGAGTAAGAAGAGCATTCCGAATCTGTTGGGGGTGCCCAGGTATCGCTATGGGCAAAAGGAAGAGAAGTCACAGATCGGGCTTTCGACCGGTTTGGCCTGGACAGAGATGGGTGGAGAGCTCCTGAATATTGAAGTGGTTTTGATGTCTGGCAGTGGCAAGATAGAGATCACCGGCAAGATTGGAGACGTCATGCAGGAGTCAGCCCGGGCTGCCTTGAGTTATGTGCGCTCCAGATCCGAGCTTTTTGGATTGCGTTCCGAGTTTTATAAAGAGGTGGACATTCATATCCATGTGCCTGAAGGAGCCACCCCCAAGGATGGCCCCTCTGCAGGGATCACTATTGCTACAGCTCTGGTTTCCGCTTTGTTAAATGTGCCGGTTAAGAATAATATGGCTATGACCGGCGAGATTACTTTGCGAGGCAGAGTGCTGCCAGTAGGAGGCCTGCGAGAAAAACTGCTCGCAGCGCAAAGGGGCCTGATAGATACAGTGATTATCCCGGCTGAAAATAAAAAGGATCTTAAGGAAGTGCCCAAGGAAATACTTAAGGGTTTGAATATCTTGCAGGCTGAGCATATGGATCAGGTCTTGCCGCAAGCTATGGAGGATGTCGGCCTACAGGAGATCTTTTGCGGTCAAGAAAGCTCCATGCCTTTTGTATACCGTTTGTACAAGGAAGAATCCAGGCCTGTCACCCACTAGACAGCAGCATATGTAGATATTAAAGCAGCGTAGACCCGAAAACGGGGGTTGGGCAGCCTTGATGTTTTGGGCCAGATGAGCCTCCTAGCGTGTGTTTTTTTGTTGTATATGCAGTATGCAGGGTCTTGGGGAGTTCAAGGCTAGCCGTTTTTTTAAAGCGCAGGAGAGCTTGACTTGCTGGCTTAAAGTCAGTAATCTATATTTTTATCTTTTTTGGGAGGACTTTAGTTATGTATGCTATAGTGGATACAGGGGGCAAGCAGTACAAGGCAAGTCCAGGTGCAGTGCTCAATGTGGAAAAGATTGAGGTTGAAGCAGGCTCCGAGGTGGTTCTGGACAAGATATTGTTGGCTCGGGATGGGCAGGATGAGCTTAAAGTGGGCACCCCTTATTTGGATCAGGGCCGGGTAGTTTGCAAAGTCCTCAAGCAGGACAAAGACAAAAAGGTCATGATCTTTAAGCATAAAAAACGTAAAGATTATCGCAAAAGGGCTGGACATCGTCAGGAGTTCACTCAATTGCAGGTAAAAGAGATTGAAGTTTAGCCCATCAGGGTAAGGAGGCTATAAATGGCACATAAGAAAGCAGGCGGCAGCTCTAGGAATGGCAGGGACAGCATTGGTCAAAGACGTGGTGTGAAGCGTTTTGGCGGTCAACAGGTCAGGGCCGGAAATATCCTGGTCAGGCAGCTGGGCACCAAAATTCATCCTGGAGACAATGTTGGGGTGGGCAAGGATTATACTTTGTTCGCCTTGACTGAAGGTAAAGTACAGTTCGAAAAATACACTAGGAAGCGGAAGTCCAAGACCAGGATACATGTAGTTCCTGTCCAGGTCTAAGGCCTGCAGCAAGGATTGTTTACCAGGGCAGAGGGCAAGCCTTCTGCCCTTTTTTAATGTCGAGCTCAATTCTTGTGTGAAAAGGCCCCGGGCTGCTAGTAGGCATAGGAGCATGATTTTCTATAGCCCTCACGGACAATATAGCCCATGCATTTTGTAGATGAGGCCCAAATACGAGTGGTTTCCGGCAAGGGTGGAGACGGCTGCGTATCCTTCCGCAGGGAGAAGTATGTGCCTAAAGGCGGACCTGACGGAGGCCAGGGAGGCAAAGGCGGAGATGTTTATCTGCAGGCTTCTGAGACCTTGCTGACTTTGTATGATTTTCGCTGGAAAAAGGTGTTCCAAGCCCAAGATGGCAGACCAGGGCAAGGCAAGAATAAAACTGGGCGGGCTGGCGAGGATCTGTATATCCAGGTTCCTTTGGGAACCCAAGTCTATGAGCTTGATGAGCAGCAAGGTCAAAAGTTATTAGCTGATCTAGTGAGCCCTGGTCAGACCGTTCATTTGGTCCAGGGCGGTAAAGGGGGCAAAGGGAATACCCATTTCAAGTCCTCAACGCAGAGAACTCCTAGATTTGCCCAGTCAGGGGAGCCAGCAGAGGAAAAGCACATCACATTGCAGTTAAAGCTTGTGGCTGATGTAGGCCTATTGGGCCTGCCGAATGCAGGTAAGTCCACTTTTATCTCCAAGGTCTCGGCAGCCAAGCCTAAGATCGCGTCCTATCCTTTTACCACATTGAGTCCTAATCTAGGAGTGATTCAGGATATGCAGGGCAGGAGCATGACCCTGGCTGACATTCCTGGTTTGATACAAAATGCCCATCAGGGTCAAGGGTTGGGGGCTCGGTTTTTAAGGCATGTTGCCAGGGCCAGGGTCTTGTTGCATATTTTGAGTATTGAGGACATTAATCTGGAGGATCCCTGGGCTGGTTTTGAATTGCTCAATAAGGAGCTGGAAGCCTTTAATGATACTCTCTTGCTGAAAAGACAAATTCAGGCCATAAACAAAATAGATCTTTGGCCTGAACAGGATGTGAACAAGCTTCGAAAGATGGCCAAGGAGCAGGGCCTAGAGATTTATTTCATGTCCGCCCTGTATGGCATTGGAGTTGAAGAGGTTCTGGAGTCCCTTTGGGGTCTAGCGCTGCAATGAGGAACGCTATGGACAGCTGGCAGGAGAAAAGCAATATCCAGGAGTACAGACATAAGCGTTGGAAAATACTTTCCAGCTCCAGGCTGATTGTGCTCAAGGTAGGAAGCGCGGTGTTGACTTCCGGACAAGGCCTGGATTTGCGGGTATTGAACAGGCTTGCAGACGAGATAGCCGCCCTGCATGATCAGGGCAAGGAGTTTATTGTAGTCTCTTCTGGCGCTGTGGCCGCAGGTAAAAGATTCTTGGGCTTGCAGCACCAAGAGTTGAGCTTACCGGAGAAGCAGGCAGCCGCAGCAATTGGGCAGAGCAGGCTCATGCACAGCTATGACGAGGCCTTTGAGCGCTACGGCAAAACCACAGCCCAGATTCTGCTGACCAGGGACGATCTCCGCAGCAGGCACAGGTTCCTGAACGCCAGGAATACCTTTTCCACCCTTTTGCAGAGTAACATCATTCCTATTGTCAATGAAAATGATACTGTGGTGGTCCAGGAGCTGAAGTTCGGAGACAATGATTTTCTGGCGACTTTGATCTTAAATCTGGTACAGGCAGAGTTGTTTATTAATTTGACAAGTGCTGAGGGGGTGTTTTCTGCTAATCCAGAGCTCAATAACAGTGCAAAAAAAATGGACTATTTGCCTAATATCCGAGAACTGGACCTGGAGTCCACCTGCGAAGGTAAGACCAGTAGCGGCTCCGGAGGCATGTACAGCAAACTTCTTGCAGCAAGTAGGGCCTCCCAATTAGGGGTGCCCACTTTGATCGTCTCCGGACGCACCCCCCATGTCTTGGAAAGGATTTTTGACTCTGAAGAACTAGGCACTTGGATTATGCCGGCTAGAAAGACCATTCCGCAAAAAAAGTTTTGGCTAGCCTATAACCTCGATCCAGTTGGCAGTCTGTATCTGGATCAGGGTGCAGCAGATGCCCTTTTAATGCGGGGGAAAAGCCTTCTGCCTGCAGGAATCAGAGGGGTATGCGGGGAATTTAGTAGCGGGGATCTGGTGCGTTTAATGGGACCGGACCACAAACAACTGGGGGTTGGGCTCACCAACTTTGATTCCCTGGAGTTGCACAAGATTGCGGGCATGAAGACCTCTGAGCTGGAAGCCACGCTGGGGCATACAGTGTACAGTCAGGCTGTTGTGCACAGGGACAATTTGCTTCTGGATGCTGTCCACTAATATTGCCCTGATATGATTGGAAAGATAATTTCTCTGATTTTTGAAATTTCCTATTGACAATCTAGTGCCAGCTTGGTTACAAATTCTTTTTTGGGCTTGAGGATGAGCCCAGTTCTTTGCAAGAAAAATGTAACTGTTCACCATACAAAAACATCTTATCCCGAACCGGGGTCCTGGCCTTATCATTTCCCAACTTTCGAGCACAACAGGTGGTAAATAGTTGCAATAAAAATGTGAAATGCAATTAAGTCTTGACAATCGAAGTCAAGGTAGATATTCTGAATTTTCCTGAATTGATCGGATG
>CAZBUB010000012.1:0-59472 GCA_964494985.1 uncultured Desulfohalobiaceae bacterium
TATTGTACATTCTGCGTTGGGCAAACTGGCAGGGCTGATATCCTTGAAAGGCGGTGTTAAACGATATCTCATTTATGTTTTAAAACAATTGCCCTACGGGCAGGAAGCCCTCCGGGCTGGAAGCCATTACATTAACTCCACGGCAGCGCAGCAAGCTGGCAGTTCTTTGAACTATCGCTTGCAGCGCTACCGAGGCTTAAACTAAACGCATTTGCGCCAATTGAAAGGTTATATTATTTACCCTGCTATTTTTGTGCTGCCGCCTATAAGTGGATGGTGGCTACCTACGCGACATGAACCCCATCTAGGCAACTAAACCATCCTAAACCACCAGCCACGTGCTCCAACTCGTCGGACGACAACTGCTCGCTGGCCTGGCGTGCCTCCTCGGGGGTAAAATCATAGCCCAGTTCCTTGGCAATGTTCAGCCTGCTTTCACTGTCTTGAGCCTCGTTCAACCTCTTGGCCAAGTCCTCATCATTCTTGACCTTTTCAATAAATGCCTGGGCTTGCTCAATACTCATAACCTTTTCTCCTTTTAGCTTAGGGTGTTACATTACCGGCAAAGTATGGGAAATACTTTGCTGCCTTTTACATCTTATTAGTTATGCGAAACAATAGAGATTTTGTTTCAAAGTTTTTGGCTTTTTTTTTTGAAGTTGTCTAATTAGCCTTTCTTTACACTGCATCAAATTTTTCATTTGACTCAACCAAAATCCAAAGGACAGGGCTTGGGCGGGACAATATCCTGTTCATTCAAGAACTGCACGTCTTCCTCATTCAATCGGCCCACCACGCTGGCCGCCAGTTCCAGCTCCCGGCAGCGTATGCGGCACATATCACCGGCCGGGCTGAACACCGAACCGCAGGCCCCGGCGCAGTAGGAGCGGGCAAAGCACTTTGAGCAGACCGGGTGCATGTTCACAACATCTTAATAGATAATACGAGGCTCAGTCCCCTCCAGACTGCAGGACCTCCTTATACTCCTGAAGCAATTTCTCCGCGTCCCAGTCCCCGGCATGATCCTGGATGTAGATGTTCAGCCAGTCCAGCAGCCCATGGCTGTCCCAGGGCACAGCCATGGCTATAGGATCAGTCAAATCCTTGATGATGGCTGTGCCCGAGCGTATGGAGGCCTCGGGGTGCTGCAGGATATACTTCCTGATCTCGATTTCGTCGCTGTATCCTGCAGTCAGCTCTCCGCTGGAGACAGCCTCCACGATATCCGGGGTCCAGTCCGGGTAGCCGTGCACCTCAGCCCTGGGGAAAACCTCCTGGGCAAAATCCACATAAGAAGTGCCGCCTCTGACCCCGATCCAGGCCCTGGGATGATTCAGGGCCTGCAGGGGATCCTCGTGCCCGGGCAGCTTGGCCAGCTCCAGCCGATTGATAAGCAGGCCCTGGCGCTGATGAAAGTAGGGCTGAGTAAAACGCACCTTTTCAGCCCTCTCCAGGGTCCGGCTCAACCAGCTGATGCCCACATCAGCTTCGTGGCTGGCCACAATCTCTATGATCTGGCCAAAGGAGCTGGCCTCGCGGTTGAACTCCACTTCCACCCCGAGCTTGTCTGCTATATCCCAGGCCATATCAACATCCAGGCCGTAGAACCTGCCCTGCTCGTCGTGCATAAAAAAAGGCGGGATATCCTCCTTGAACATGGCCACCACCAGCTTGCCCCGTTCCTTGATGCGCTGGATGTCCGGGGGATATTGCTCATGCTCCGAGCCGGAGGAGAGCCCTGCATTAGCCAGAAGCAAAAAAGCCCACAGTGCGGCGAAAATAATCTTTTTCATTTCCAGGCCTTTTTAGCGACTTCAAAGGGCATCTTTTAATCTGGAACAAACCAATTCATGGGCCTGGAAGAAGCTTGCACGAAAATCAGGCGAGGCCAGTGCGGCAAATCCGGTCAGGCATAGGGACAGAAGCATAACAGGGCGCCCACGGGGGCTGCGTAGCTGGACCCCGAATTCCTCATCCAGGGCCTGCAGGTGCCAGGATGCGCTTAAGGTCATCTCCTGCAACACCCTGAAGGCGCTGTCAGACAAGGACTCAGGCAGGTACTTCTCAAACCTGCCTCCGGACCTGTATTCAGGATAGTCCTCCAGACCCAAAAACAGCAAAAACCACTTTGCATTGTAAGCCCCTTGGGCAGCCAGAATGCCCATGTAGTCAGCCAGCATCTCATCCCAGAGATTCTTCTGCATGCAGGAGAAGACCCGGCGGATAAAGTAATGGGTGCATTCGTGCTCCAGCCTTAGCCTAAGCGAGCTCTGCCGCCATTCCTCCTGGCCCAGGCCCAGCTTTTCAGCCTGGACTCCACTGTAAGGACCGCTGCTGAGTATCATGAACCTGTCCTGGTAAAGTTCCTTTTTCTTTTTCAGCTGCTCGAACTCCAACATCCAGGAAAAGTCATCTCCGCTGCTGCCCTGGTTTGCCATCCAGGCTTGTTTATAGCTCTTGAGGCGGTCCCAGTTATTGTATCCGGAAACCATGAATGCCCCCAGGGAGTCAGCCACAGGCACTGGTTCGTTTTTGTGCAGCAAGGCCTGGACCAGGGTCACAAAGTCCAGTCTTTCACCAGCCAGCAGCACTCCGATAGATCCGGCTGGCGAGTCATGCACAAAAACCTTCAGCTGTTCTGGGGCCGCAAATGCAGGGCCTGGGCCGGGTTTCTCAGGAAATTGGCCCTTCTTCACCGCTGCCTGGTATTCCTGGCTGCTGCTAATGGCAGGCTCTATGGGGAAGTTGAGCTGGATGAGCCTTTTCTTGAGCGCAGTCAAGCATCCCTCTTCTTCTGCCTGGGCAGCGTATTCCTTCCAGGCTGAGGCAAAGGGCTCGTCCAGCAACGGCAGCTCTATCTGATCAGGCAGGACCGAGAAGGTCATTGGATTCGCTACATACTCCAGGAGCTGTTCCATGCCTTCCTTGAGGACCCCGAACTCGGAAAGGACCAAGGAATCCAGGCCTTGACAGGAGTAGTTATGCATGCATTTACCCATATGTTTTTTTGCTCTTGGCCGAAGCGCAGGCCGCGCAGTTACTCTGCTCGTTGACCAGGGTCAGAGGGAGATCAGTTATAAGAATGGGAGCAGTGAACAGCTGTATGAAAATTAAAAGCTAAACAGCGACTTCACGGCTCAGCTTTGCTAACTTTGCTAGATCCATATAAACAATGGATTCAGTTCGTTCTCTTTCAGGGCAGCCTGCTGCCAGCCCATTTTTACGGGAACATCAAAAAGCCTGCCCGGGGCGTATCTGGGCCTCCAATGCCTGGCTCCGGGCATAACCACCCTGACTACATTCAGGCCAATATCCGGTCTGGTCATATCATAAACCAGTACTTCCAAGCCCAGTTCCTCGGCCTTGTCAAAACAAAACCGCAGGTCATCCAGGAGGTCGCTATTGAACTGTTGTTTATAATCAGCACAGGATTTAACAGCTGATCTGGCATTGGGCCACAGGAAGGGAAGCTGCTCAATGCTTGCTTGATTGAACCAGTAATCCCGCATGTAATGCTCTCGTTCCAGAACGGCATGGTTAGAGATCCTGCCCTGCTCCTGCAGATACAGAAATTGATTCATTTCGGTTAAGGCCCTGCTGATGCCAATCCCGGGCTCCAGGTGAGTGCCGCAGCCATAGATGATCATTTCCCGGCCTGAGCCGATTTGCCTGGACACAGCCACGAATGTGGGAATGTCGAAATCATTGGTGACATCCAGTACCCAGAATTCTCTGCCCAGGCCAGCATAATAATCCTTCAGGGCCTGGAAATAGGGGATGCCAAATGACTCAAGATCCACTTCAGGCATCTGCAGGCTATTATACCACCAGATGGCAACGCTGTCTCTTTCCACAAGCTCAAGAAAACCCTGCAACACTGCTTCTTCTTTGGAATTGCCTGCTGCCAGTCCATTGGATTCCGGCACAAAATACATGGGTTCTCCGGGCTTGACCACTTTGAGGTAACAATAAGAGGCAGGCAAGTACTTCAATCTTTCTGCATGGACACTCCATACCGGACACCAGTCTATTTGCATATCATGGTCCAGCCGCTCTGGAACAAACATGTGCATGCCGTACTTTTCATTCCACTGTTCGCGCGTTGCATATTGATTGACGCTGAAAAGCATGCAGTTTTCTATATCCACAGCTGCATCCTGTAACTGGTTCCTGCTCAAGTGCACAGTGTAAGCCTCATCTGCACTGTGGGCACAATAGCGTTCCACTGCTTCACAGAACGCACTGGCTCTGGCCTGGACTTCGGTCTTGCCTTTGCCTGTACTTTTGTTTCTCAGGCAGTGCTTCAGATGGGCATAGGGCATGGCAGTATGGGCAATCCTGTGAAAACCACCGTAAATATGTACTAGGCCATCTCCTGCTGTGAAAAGGGGGTGCAGTTCATTGACTACTCCGGTCACAGGGCTGAGCAGATGCTTGTATTTGGCCAAAGTCTGGGCAGGTGAACAGATTCTGTGCCCGCCATCCTCGGTGAATTTTTTGGTGTTGTTCTGGAAAACGACTGGCTCAGGGGGACCGGCTAATGCTTGGTGATTGCCGCATACAGGGCATTGCGGTCTTTTGCAGAGTGGATGGAATTCCGAGCAAAGACTGACCGTGTTCAGGGTCATGATCCGGCCGGCCAGCGGGGAGGCCTCCTGGTGCACAATCGCTTGCAAGACCTGGGTGGCGAAAAGGGAAAATGCGGTGGCAGAAGTGGAAGGCAGGGAAGCCCGGGCTAGAAAAAAAGGACTGTCCATCTGCAGGTTTTTCTGCAGTACAGTTTCCACTTCTCTACCGTCCTGGATTCTGGGCTTTAAGCATTCCCAGCATCCTGTCTGGTGGGGCAGGAATAAAGGACCAAGCCAGAGGTTTATGCCATGGGGTTTGACCAGGAGCCAAGGTGTATTGGAATGCAGGAATTCAGCGTTTATGGAAGCCAGCTCTGTTTGCAGGTAATCATCCACCACAACCAGGGCTAGGTGATACTTGGTTTGATCTTGTTGCAGACCGCTGGCCTGCAGCATGTCCAGGAGTGAAGAGGGATCTGCAGAAGAGAGGTTGTGCAGGCAGTAAGAAGAGCTGTTCAGGACCTGAAAAACCCCTTGCAGGTCTAGGTCCTGAACATCCCAGAAGGCAGCCACAGATTCAGGAACTTCTGTATCTTTTTCAGTCAAAAATCCTTTCTCCTGCAGCCGGAAAACTGCCCGCTGGATATCATGCCTGGAGTAGTGCCTCTGGAGGAGGCTAATTATTTGTTCAATTGACCTGGTGCCGTCTAGAATATCTGCCAGTTGGAGATAGAGATCACCCTGTAAAGCCGATTTTCTAGCTTCGCTCAACAGATAGACGATTTTTTCTTCGGGTATGGGCTGGACATGAAAATGCTGTTTGAAAGCGAGGTTACTGGACATATAGGCATGGCCTTATATTTAATTGTTAACGCCAAAGGTCAGGCTGGCTTAATGCATTGCTCAGGGAAGACCCTTTCCAGAACCTGCTGTCCATATTTAAAGCATAAGGCATCAAATCTGTCTCTGTCGAAATCCTGCAACAGGTCCAGACTGTCTGGAGCTATATTGATATGATGCTGATCGGTTATAGAATCCGCAGGAATGCCCACAAACCGGGCGAGCCTTTCCTGGCTGGATGAAATCTCTGATGTCCTGAGAATCATGGATCTGTCAGGCGGCAGCATATCCAGAGCCCGCAGGTTATAATCAGCCCAGCTCTTAATGAACATCTCCACCAGGGGGTCCAGGTTTTTTTGTAGATTCTGGTATGAATTAAACCATGTCCAATCATATTTCCCAAAAAGAATTCTGCCGTAGTTCAGCATCCAGTCCGGCATATCCTGGCCTATGTCCAGAAAATGTTTTTTCCATCTGGAGATCATTTTCAAAAATGAGTTCACCCAGGAGTAACAGTCCCGAATGGTGAATATGAATCTGGCCTGGGGGAATTCCTGGAGGAGAATATGTAGATAGAAGTGGTTGAAGCTGGCTGTATCCATTTCCAGCTGGCCAACCCGGTGCCGGTGCAGAATGTATCTGCGCAAGGTATCTTGACTGATCCAGCCGTCTTTCCATGCCGTGATCAGTTCCACTGATTCCTGCTCTTTGTATTCAGCAACAGATCTGTAATTGCCGAAAAGAGCCATGATCGAGGAACAGCCGGAACGCGGCAGGCCAACATTGTAAGCATGGAATCTGCGCGGGCTGATAGCAGAGGGCTTTGTATTCTGCCCTGGAGAAGCTGCCAGATCCTGCAGAGGTCGGCGAAGCTCCGGGGGCAGCACAAAAGCTGGAAAAGAAAAGTCTTTGATGACAAAGATCCGCTTGTAATAAATCCCCGTGGGCAAGGAATAACCACCTGGGGGAATATCCCACATCCGGGCTGTATTTGAAGCCACTTCTTCCAGAAAACCCTGTGTTTGCCTGGGCCGGAGAAGCTTGCAGCATTGACACAGATCAAGCACTGCTGTGTCCCAGAGCAGGGTCTGCTTGCGTCCGGACTGCAAAAAAGGCTGACACAGCGTCAAGAATTCCCTCCAGTCCTGGGTCAAATAGGCCTCTTTGATCAGCCCCCAACTGTGAATCTCCTCTAATGCACCGTGACCATCGAAAAGCTTCCAGGCATAAAACTGAAAGAACAGCTCAGAAGCGGATTCCTGGAGTTCATTGCTCAAAATGCCCCCTGTCAGGCTTGCGAACTGGGCCAGCAGGGAGGACCTGGTTTCTTCAGGTATCTTCCAGGCCAGATTCTCATCCCAGCCCTGCGAAAGAGAGATTTCACCTTTTAATGACAGCAGGTAGAGGACAGCCTCCTGTGCCAGTTCAACAGCCCGTGCTGTCTGGCCCATCGCTGCACAGGCCCGGATCCAGAGAAGTATCTGCTCCAATCTATAGCTGTGCAAAGCAACAAGCAGGTATTCCTGCTCCAGGACATGGTCCTGCTCCAGGCTTTTGCTCAGGTTCTCCTGGACTTTTGAAAAGTCACCAAGCTGGAAGTCCAGCTCTGCTGCAGCCTGAGAAATACGTGCCCTGCCAAAAAGCAGGCTCGATTCTGCCTGCGTATTATCCTCTAAATAGCGGGCTGCATCCTGCAGCATCAACCTGGATTGGGCAAAAAGGGATTGCCTGCGCAGATTTCCGGCCAGGGCCAAAAGATGCATGACTGTATTGCTTGTGTGCAGCTCTGACCTGGAGATCATTTGCTGCAGGAATGTGGATACCACTCTTTGCTGCGAATGTATGCCTACTGCCGGGGGCATGGGTACAGGCAGGCATTTTCCCTGTCTATAGGCAAGGATATTCCAGGCTAAGAGGCTTTCAGTTGTGGGCTGGGCCGCTAAAGTGGAACTGCGGTTATTTTTTTGCAAAGGTATGTCTACTAAATCATGGAAAGATTGTTGCCTGGACATCATTGAGTTCCAAAAAATTAAAGATTGCTTTATGAATATCATTGGAACGATAAAATTCAAGCATGGTGTCGTGGCATCTGTGTTGCAGATATTGAACACTGTAGCGTGAAAATTCAGAGGAACTGCTGAGTTCTTTGAAAGGTTTGTGCACTATTAATTGATGCAGCTTGTGCACGTATGGATCTGTAAATGGGTATTCTGTAATCTCCAGTCCAAAATCTGCTTGTGAAGCAAATCCTCTCTCCTGCATATCCTGCCAGACAGTAGTACCAGCCACTCCATATAGATGCGTGGACAATGTATCCCTACTGGTCAAAAATTCTCCCAGGAATTTAATATTTTCTATCAGCTCATTTAAAGTCATATCATAATGGGAAAAAAGTATCATATTGGTATGTATTAAAACTGTAGAAGAGTATTTATTTTTGAGATTCAATAACAACTGGACAGCCCGTCTGTTGATTTCAGGGGTAGTCTTTCTTCCAATCAGGTCCAAAACATGTTGGGAATTGGCTTCCACTCCGACTTCAACAAAACTCAGCTGGACATTACTGCTCTGGAAGTATTTCTCCAGGACTTGTTCATTGCGCAGGACGTCATCCGGCCGTCCTACCAATGCAGCGCGCAAAAACAACCCCCTTCTCTCTATTTCCTTCAGAAGTTGCCTCAAAAGTTTTCCATGAACCAGGGTATTGGCGTTGCCAAAATAGAAATTACTGTACCCGCAATGAATCCAGAATTCTATTTCCTCTACAATCCGCGCAGGACTCTTAAATCTCATCCTGGGTGTTTCCTGGCAGTATCCGCAATTGCCATAACATCCCCTGGAAAGTTCTACAAAGACCATATCATTCATAACCGCCAAATCTGTGGGCATGGGCAGCGCATTTAGATCCAGGTAATTTTCAGGAGGACGGACCTGAATATTATTTTTTTCGTCCCTGTAGGCAATGCCGTCCAGAGCACAAAAAAGCATGGGCTGTTGCAGGGAAAGAAGCAAATGTTCCAGGCGCTTTTCTCCTTCCCCGAGTATTATATAATCCACATTTGGGTTGTGCTGCAGGATCCATTCCGGTATGGCTGAAGGTGTCCAGCCACCCCAGATTACTGTCTTGTGTCTCATGTTTTTAGACGCTTCAGCTGCAGCGCTGTAACTGCAGTCATGGACAGAGAATCCAAAGGCTGGAGCTGAGTGGATGTACTGATCAAGCTCATAGTAATCAATGACCATACATGCAATGTTTTGGGATTTTAAATAAGCCTCTATGGAAGCCAGACCCTGATTGCAATTATCTCTTTTAGAAAATGCAATTGAATTAAAATTCACCAGGATTATATCATACATTCATACAACCTTTTTAGAATTACTGTGATGCTTTGTGGATTACTGCACTGGAAGTTTTTATTTAAATTGAGCGATTCTCAAGATAAAATACACTATGGCTCGTCATTGCGAGCCTGACAATCACTTGTGGACGAGCTTTCATCCCAGGCACAGAAAATCAATCTGAAAGTAAGTGCAAGGTTGCAGCAATCTCATTCTACCTTCTTGAGAATAGCTTCGCTTCCCGCGCAAAGACGAGTGAGAATCGCTCAATTTCAGCTTTCGTTGAGCTTTGCCAGCCGATTACCATCCTCCAGCCTGAGTTGTTTGGGTGACCTTGGCCCCTGCTCCAACTACCCCGGCAGCTGCACCAACTACAGCTGCCCCGGCACTGCCTACAGCGAGGGCTACACCAGCAGTTACAGCCCCGCCAGCTACCTGTTCCAGGTCCTCTTCGTTTAATTCACCTGAGGATTGCAATTCTTTTGCAGCGGCTTCAAAGTCCTGTTTTGTTACATCGAAACCGTTTTCTCTGGCCAGGGCGATGATCCCATCTACATTTTCCATGCCCACCTGCTTGGCCTTGCTTTTAAGTTCCTCATCCTGCATCACTTTCTGCCCAAAGGCCTTCACATCTTCTACGCTCACAACTTTCTCCTTTATACGTTTCATGGTTTATGGGAATCTGTATTACGCAGCAGATTTCTTACACGCCAGTTTCCAAGGTTTCTTGAAGACACCCCCGTGGGCTGCATTGTATAGCCTACAGTGGGCCAGGATCTGTTCTGCAGAATCCAGAGCCGGCCAGAGGGCCCAGTTCAGTTCTTCCAGAGTCTTGCCCTGCAACTGCTCCAAATGCCGCTCGTATTCCAAAGTGCCTGGGATAAAAGCCACAGGCGCAATTTCGGCAATTGTATTCAGCTCGTTCATTTCCCTGATGATAGATGCAATCTCCAGAAGGCAGTCGTCTTTGAACCCCACCGGAAAGGAGCAGTGGAAATCAGAAGTATCAAAACCGGCCGCTTGAAAGTGCTCAATAGCTTGCCGGAAATGGCTGGGAGCATAACTTTTGTGCAAGGCAGCGTTTGTCGCTGCCTCCAGTTCTCTGGGCAGGGTCAAACCCTTTACGTTGGCTTGCTGCATCAGGGAAACCAGCTCTTTGTCCACTTTGTCCGGTTGGATGCCACCGTAAAAATAAAGATTTGCCTGGAGATTGCGCCGGATACATTCTTCCAGGAAGGGCTTGAGATCGTAGCTAGCCACGTTGGGATCGATATTTACAAAGTCAAGAATTGCGTAAAGCTCTTTTTTGTGTTTCAGGTCCTGGACCAGGGCCTCAATATCTAGCCGAACGATCCCCCTGGTCAACTGGGTGTTGACACAATGTGCGCAGTTGTTTTCACACCCCAGATTTAATTGGAAAACTATGTAGTTGAAATCCTGGCTGAACAGAGAATAGTCCGGAAAAAACCTTTCAGCCCCGGCTATAGAGCCTGAATGCACCTCAGCCCCGCTTTGTCCGGCCTGCTCTGGAAATAAAGTGGGGTAATTGCCCCCGAAAAGTATCCGGGCCTTGGGAAAGGCATCCCGGGCGGCTTGAATGGCCTGGTGGGCCAAAGCGTTATTAAATGTCATGTGGCAGGAAACCCATATCTCATCAGGAGGTTTTTGCTTGTGCAGCTCCTGGGTCAGCCAAGCTATGGATTTGCCCAGGACATGGGCTTGAGTTCGCAGGCCAAGCTTATTGGTGCCTAGGGGGAGCTTTTTGTACGGGACTAATGTTTTTGGGCTTTGGACATCATATTCCATGCAGTCAATAAAGGATACCTGGTGTCCCTGTTCCCTGTGCCAGGAGATGAGTTTGAGTATGCTTGTGGGGTGGGCATAGGAATACCAGCCTTGCTGGCACTCATTGACGCATATTACCGAGGGATTGATGAACAGAATCTTTTTCATTGCAGGTACCAGTTATCTGCAAAAGACAGGTCAGGCTTGTACACGGCCAGATAGGCCTTGACCTGACTTACCCGGTCCAGGTCGAAGCTGAGCTTGATGTGGTGTATCATGTGAAACAAAGATAAACATACAGCCCCCTGGGCGTTCTTGCGCAAGCCGGCAGGAAGCTGGTATTCACCGGGATAAGTTAGAAATCCGGCCCTTTTGGCTGGATGACAGGGGCTGAATTCGTCCAGAATGTCCAGAAGGCAGGCCCACTGTTCAGGCTTCAAATCATTCCAGTCCATATAGCATTCCAGTCCGATCCTGTTTTCTACCCCATCGGGGCACAAGTTGAAACCAAGGGCCAGGGCCTTTAATTCCGGCTCCAGCCTTTGCAGTATCTGTTGCAGGGCCTGTATATCCCCGGGCCAGTTGATTGCGGACAACCAGCCGGGAACCTGCTCCGGGGCCAGGTGATTTACGCAAACCCTGATATCCCGGGTGGGCCTGCCCAGCATGAAGCCCAGCTGAAACAGCTGCCCCGGAGAAGGTATGCTTTCAATAAATGAATGCACTTGTTCAAAAATGGGCAGGGACAGCTGAAAAACTCGCGAAGCCTGCTGGAAAAGTTCTTTGCGCTCCTGGCGTTTCATTTGTTTGGACCGCAGGCCCAAAAAAATTGAAGGTCGGGCAATGAGATTTGCAGCATCCAGATGGGAAACAGCTTCCTGGGTATCAAACTCCAGCCACAGATTGGGTACTTTGGACAAGGGATCCTGCTCCTGGGACCAGAGCTTGGCAAACGCCCTGAGCCTGTCCCAGGCAATGTGCTCAGCACAGAGCGCATCCAGACAGGAAGGTAATTGCCCGGCCAGCAGCCTTTGTCCCAGACTTTTATTTTTGACCTCAAACAGGACATCCACCAGGGCTTCAGGGGAAAGCAGGCGACTTTCCAGCCCCCAAAAGTCTGAAAAATCTTCTGGAAGCTGCCCGGCAAGACTCTTCAGCCGAAGGCAGCCTTCAGCGCTTACAAGCTCCTGGGGCCAGGAATTATAGGCAATGCTTAGATCAGACAGCACAGGTCCCTCCAGGATGACAACGTCATGCATATGCCTCCTGGGAACAGTCAGCAGTCAGTCCCACTTCATCCAGAAAACCAGCATCAAACATATGTTTCAATACCGCATGGACCTCAAACAGACCTTGTCCATAGGTGTCCACAAGCAAATCGCTGGCCTCCTGGAAACTTACAGGTTGTCCGGACAAAACATCCCGCAGGGCCTGAAATACCCTTTTGCCCTGGAAATGATGAATCTGGTTCGGAGATACCAGGTCAAACCCGTTGTCAAGTGGTTTGAAACTCAGGTCATCCCGGAGCCGCAAAGGCATATGCATTGGCGGAGCCTCAGGCATGTTCCGTTCAATCATTTCTAAAACGACCTGTTTAAAATCAGCTGCAGATTCAAAATGGGACTCATCAAAAACCCGGTAGCCGTATGGCCATTTTTCTGAAGTATAACATGGGCTTACAAGCTTAATGTCCTTGCGGACCAGGTTGACGTAAAAACCTGTAACACAGGCGATTGATCCCTGAGGTATGACCTCCTGCATATAGTTGCTGCTGTCGCGCTGGCGCATATCGTTTTTTATATCAAAAATTTTCCCCCCGGAGACCTTCTCCCGCTCACTGTCCTTCATCTGCATCAACAGGGCAGAATCCCTTAATTCCTGTGGGGAATGCTGGTCATGGATTTTGTGCAGCATTTTGGTGGACAATACACTGAACCTGGGCCAGGGTAACTTTTTGGGGCCATAAAAATCCAGCAGGCTGTCTATCCATTCCTTGTTGGTACAGACTGCAGTGGAGGTACACACAACACAGCCGGTTATATCAAAGAAGTCACGCATATAATCTATATAGTGCGGGTTATCAAATGGTTCTGTTGCATAGTAGAGCAAAGAGTGGCCAGTAGCTTTTTTTCCGAAAATATCCACACAGGCCTGAGATATTTGCCTGAAAAAATCCCTGTTTTTTGTGTAATCCAGAACACTGCGCAACTTTTTAGCGCTAAAAGAACAGAACCAACACTGTACACTGCAGCCATCACATAATTCCATCCCCAGTAAAGGATGGTCAATGTAGTGATTGTAGGCCCCCAGCTCGCTTTCTGCAGCAGCTACTCTCCTTTTGCGCCAGCTCTCTATCTTTTTGTTTTTAGAAGCTGGCTTATTATTGGTGCAGACTTTTTTGAACTGTTCTTTTTTGCGCTGCACAAAACGCAACCAGAGTTCCAGCAAAGGATACTCCTTGATAGCTTCCAGGTGATCAGCTGGAATTTCAGAAATGTTTATGGCATGCATATGACAAGCATATCCATCCAACGCCTCAGGCTGCTTCCAGATCAAAGCCATCTCGTCAGGATGGAATTTTATACCGATTTGCTGCATGCGTTTTTGTTGTGCTTGATCTATCGTGCCGGCATTAACAGATGCTCTAAATTCCATGTCTCCTTCATACAACTCAAAAAATCTTTTGACCTGAGAAATCTGGTGCAGCTCATCACTGGTAAATGCGTTTAAAACCTGTTCGTAGTTATTTGTGTTTTTAGTGTTCATGGTTTATCTCCATTGATAAAAATATGGCAAAAGTGACACCTTAAACAGTAATTATCTTGCTACTTCATGCTATTACTCAAAAACTACCAGCCGCCTGATTGAGTGGTCTGTGTTACAGCTGCTCCTGCTGCCACGCCTGCGGCGACAGCGCCTACGGTAACTGCTCCGCCTGCTACCTGCTCCAGATCGTCTTCGTTCAGTTCACCGGAAGACTGGGCCTCCTTGGCAGCCTCTTCAAAATCTTCCTTGCTTATGTTGAATCCATTTTCCTTGGCCAGAGCAATCAGCCCGTCCACATTTTCCATGCCCACTTCTTTGGCCTTCTTTTTCAGCTCCGCGTCCTCAACAACTTTTTTACTAAAGGTTTTTAATTCTTCCAGACTCATGGTATCCTCCTCATTTATATCACCCTTGCCATATTTTTGAAGCATTTTAGTTAATCCTGCATCAATTCTTCCAATACTGCATGACCTATATTGGAGACGGAGCGAGAGGTGTTAGCCAAGATTACTACACCAAAGCGATAGTCAGAGGTCATGGCAATAAAAGCAGCGTAACCGCCAGTGATTCCATCATGAAAAATTACTTCCTGCTTTGCATCTGGAATCTCCTTAATAAACCAGCCCATGCCAATCCTATCGTCATCAATGTTTTTTAAAGTTTGATGGGTTGTTTTCAAAACCTTAGTTAGTTTTTGTTCGCTGTCTTGCATATTCGCAGTTAGAAAGCGCAGCATGTCCTGGCCTGTACTATGCAAACTTCCTGCTCCTTGCATTCCGGTGGCAAAATCCCATGGCTTGGCTTTTTGGGCCAAATAGAGCTTGCCCAGCTTGAAAAAGCCTTGATAACCTGAAGCAAGGCGTGCAGTTTGATTATCGTCCATTTGTACTGTTGTATCCTGCAGGTTTAAAGGCTGGGAAATCCTCTCTTGGACCAGATTTTGATAACTAGTCTTTGCATAGTTTTGTAAAAGCAGGCCTAAAAGACCATAACCAATATTTGAGTAGCGGATTTCTTCTGCTGGATTTTTTAAGCTGACTTGCTTAAAAATCTTGTACATTTTGTCCTCAGTATACCAGGCATAAGGGTTACCGCCTGAGACCACACTCCAAAGATGGGTAGGCTTGTAAATATCCAAGGACATCCTGGGCAACCCGGAAGTATGTGTGACCAATTGCTCCAATGTAATTTCTTTTTTGTCTGGTTTTACCTTCCAGGGTAGATAACCAAAATCTGTTATTCTGTGTTTTAAGGATAGCTTGGATTCTCGAGCAATCTGAGCAAGCAGAGTTGCAGTGAATACTTTACTTACTGAACCTATTTCAAATACAGTCTTTTGATTTGGCATTGAGTCTGTATCTAATGATTTAGAGCCAAAGCCTGTAAGGTCTCTTCTATCCCCTGCCACAGTAGCTACTATCAGACCAACATATTTATCTGTCTCTGGCAGAACAGCTCTTACTACTGCTTCATGCAGGTCTTTGTTGCCAGCTTGTTGGCCGTCAATGTATAATTGTTGATATTGCTCATCATAATTCTCTATAACCCCAAGCTGGAGATTAGTTTTGAAAATAAGCAGCAAGCTTATAGCAATAAGGGAAATACCTAGTATTTTATGGGTAATCCCGGTCTTGGACCACAAAAGATAATAAATACCTTGTATAAGAAATACAACAATTAAAAAAATCAATATATAAATAGTTTTATTCATAAGTAGCTTACATGTGTAATGTTCTATATTAGCTAATGTATGTACTGCAAATATAGCAAGATTCAAATATTCTGATCTTTATACGGATCCTGATCATCTTTTTGTGTATAGATCCCCCCAGCAGCCTTCTCCAGATCTTCCTCAGAAAGCTCATCCTCCTGGCTTTGAGAGGTAATATTTTGCCAAACCTGCTGCAGGGCTTTGGCCTGGCTTTCATCCGCGGTAACGGCCTCATCCATGAGCTCCCACAGGTCTTGCAGTTTTTGGGCCTCCTGGGCCAGCTCTGGATCAGAATCCAGCAGCTCCTGCAATTCTTTTTGCTCTGCCCGGGTGATTTCATGGGCCAGGTAGTCAGACATCAATTCAAAGACCCGCTCCTTATTCATCTTCAGCCTCTGCCAGCTTCTTCTTGAGTATAGCGAGGCTGCGATGCAGCTGCATGCGCACAGTGCCCAGGCTGACTCCAAGCACCTCTGCAGCTTCCCGGTATTTCAAGCCTTCAAAACGAACCAGAAGCAAGGTGGCTCTGAGCTTGGGGGGCAAGGCAAGGATTGCCATCCGAAGTCTTTGGGCATCCTGGTTCAAGCTGGCCAATGTCTCAGGGTTGGGCTTGAGGCAGGCCTGCAACTCCATGCCCTCGGAATTGATTTCCTGCTCCCAGTGCTTTCGCTGCTGATCCCGAAACTTATTGGTGGCGATAGCAAAGGCCCATGTCTTTGCTGAGGCCTGCTGGGAATCAAAAGTGTGCAATTTTTTGTATATGGCCAAAAAGGTCTCCTGCAACAGTTCTTCTGCCAAATCCTGTTTGCGGCACAGGCGCAGCAAATAGCTGTATATCCTGGGGGCCGTTTGCTGATAAAAACTGGTAAAGTCCAGTTGGCTAGTCTCACATGCCCTGGTCTGCATGCTAGCTCCTTATCCTTTTATACGAGGAGTAAGAGGGTTTGTTTCAAAAAAATTTAACAAGGTTATTTTAACTTTTAGCTATTCTGGATAAGGGAGCAGGCAGCGCAATTGGTCTGGACATTGATCAGGGTCAAAGGCGGGTCAGTGATGGGATCCACAGCCAAAAGCAGCACCAGAGCCACCTCCATGGGCAGACCCAGGGGCTTGAGCACAATGCTGATCATGGTCAGGGCCACCACCCCAGGGGCCCCGGCCGAGGCCACGCCTGCCAGGACAGAAGCAAGGGCGATAAACAGAATGCTACCCAGGTCCAACTGCACGCCAAACAGTTGGGCCATAAAGATTACTGAAAGGGAAAAAGCCATAACTGTCCCGAAACGACATAGGGTGATGCCCAGGGGAATGACAAAGTTGGTAGTGTTTTTGTCTATCCTGAAATTTTCGTGCATAGCCTCTATTGCGGAGGGCATGGCGGCAAAGCCGTTGCGGGTAAAGAAGCTGATTAGCAGGGGCTGCCTCAAGAGACGCAAAGTTTGGATAAACCCTCTCTTAGTAGCCAGGGAGATTGCCAGACTGTTTATAAGTACCAGCAGGAAACAACCGATATAAGTCCACAGAATATATTTGGTCATAGCGCCCATAACCTCCAGGCCTATGTCTGCAATCTGGCTGGCTATCAGAAACAGCAGGCCCAGAGGCAAAAGGTACATGAGCCAGCCGATGATGGTGATAAAGGCCTGGAAAACTGCTTCAATGTCGCTAAGCAACCTATCGCGCAGGTGTTCTGAGACAAAGCCCAGTGCTACACCCAGAACCAGGGAGAAGAATAGGATTTGCAGGGTGTGTCCCTGTTGCAGGGCATGGAAGATATTTTCTGGGATAATATCTTTGAGGAAACTTGTCGAACCTGCAGGTGTGGCACGCTGCTTCTGATCCAGGTATAATTGCATGTCCGGCGCAGACATCGATCCCTCTTCTGTGCGCGAAGAGATGAGCTGGCCCATGACTTCCTTGGCCTCCTGATCCAGGTTAGCTCCGGGCTGGCCCAATGCCCCAGCTGCAACCCCTATGAATGAGGCCAGAACCAATCCTGCGCAAAAGACCAGAATAATCCGCAGGAGTACACTGCCGCTCATTTTGGAGGCCAAAAGCTTGGTCACGCTGGAAATAATGGCTGTGACCATGATGGGCAAAACGCACATCTGCAGCAGCCTCAGATACAGGTCTCCAATTGGGGCAAGCCTGGTGGCTGCCTGGGGTAGGTAGATTCCCAGAAGCACTCCTACTGCCAGACAAACCAGGATGGTCCAGGGGCTGAGCAGCCATTGCAGCTTGCCTGTTCGGGGTGCGGAGGATGTTTTATTTGTCATGGCTGCCTGCTGTTTAATCTTTTTTGCAGCTGGGGCTATCCACGCTACAGACTGTCCTTGTATTTCTGCAGAAGCTTGTCCGCATCCCAGTCCCCGGCCTGCTGTTGGATATAGGTGTTCAGCCAATCCAGCAAAACCGGGCTATCCCAGGGAACAGCCATGGCGATTGGGTCGGTCAAATCCTGGATAATTGCCGTGCTGGCCTTAATCGAGGCCTCGGGACGCTTCATAATGTATTTCTTGATTTCGATTTCGTCGTGGTATCCTGCTACCAGCTCACCCTGAAACACGGCATCTACGATATAAGGCTCCCAGTCCGGAAACTGCTGGATCTGAGCATCAGGGAAGAAGTTCTGGGCATAGTCTACATATGAGGTGCCGGACCTGACTCCTATCCTGGCCTGGACATAATTCAGGGTTTGCAAGGCACTTCCTTTTTGGGGCAGCTTGGCCAGCTCCAGTCGATTGATCAGCAAGCCCTGGCGCAGGACAATATAGGGCCGGGTGAAGCGGACCTTCTCCGCCCGCTCCAGGGTTTGGCTCAGCCAGCTGATGGCCACATCTGCCTCATGGCTGGCCACGGTATCGATAATCTGATCAAAGGATTCAGCCTGGCGGTTGAACTCTAAATCCACCCCGAGCTTATCCGCTATATCCCGAGCCAGATCCACATCCAGCCCGTAGAACCTGCCTTGCTCGTTGTGCATAAAAAAAGGCGGGATATCCTCCTTGAACATGGCCACCACCAGCTTGCCCCTGTCCTTGATACGCTGGATGTCCGGGGGCAGGCTGGACTGCTCTCCAGCTGCAGGCTCAGGGCAAAACATGCCGGCCATCATCAGCATCGCAAGCAGAACAGGAATGATCTTCTCCAGAGGCTTGGACTTCTGCATCCGGGCTCACTCCACTCCCAAGTACTCGAACTGCTGGTTCCTGACGACTTTGGAGGTAATGGATCTCTGGACCAGGTCCCCATTTTCATCAAACTCTGTATGCCCGAGAATACTCTGAAACGATTGCATATTTCTAAGAGCCTGGGCCACCTGCCTAGGTACTGTGCTTTCTGCCTCGCGCATGCCCTTGGCCAGCAGCTTCAAGGTAGCATAGCCCTGAGCAGCCCAGACGTCAGGCTGATAACCATACCTGGCCTCAAAGGCCTGCACGAACTCCCGGATCTTTTCCCCTGATTGCTCGGAATGGAAATATGTGCCCACTATAACCCCGTTCACCGCATCCCCCCCGATTTCCCAGAGCTGGGGGGAGTCCAAACCGTCGCCTCCAAGAATCGTGTTATCCATGCCCATTTCCCTGGCCAGCTTGATGAATTCTGCTGCCTGGGGCACCACTCCGGCCAGAAAAATGGCCTCGTACTGGTAATAATCCTGCCACTCCTTGATCATGCGCCTGAACTGCGGTACTCCAGTAGTAAAATCGTAGCTCCTGCGATCCACCACATTGACACCTATTTGCCTGGACCTGTTCTCAAAGGCGTTGGCCAGGCTCCGGCCAAATTTATCATCCTTGTTTAAGACGATGATTCTTTCCAGATCATTTTCCCTGCTGAACTCCGCCAACTGAGAAGCGACCTGCCTGTCGTTGGGGATGTTGCGGAACACCAGATCCAGCCCGTCCCTGGCAGTGATTTCAGTGGCAGTGGAAGTAGCGGTCATGTTCAGCAGACCGTAGTGCTGATATATCAAGGATAGCTCCTGGGTCATGGAGGAGCCGTAATGGCCAAGCACAGCCACCATGTCCAGATTCTCAGCGAACTCCTGGGCCACCTCTTTGCCCCTTTGCATAGAGCCCTGATCATCCCGCCAGACCAGCTCTATCTCCCGGTCCAGGACCTTTTCCTGGTTCAGCTCCTGCAGGGCCAGCTCCAAGCCTTCCCGGTAATGCCCGAGATCAGAGATGATTTTCCAAGGGGCAGGCGCGCCTATCAGGATAGGGGTATCAGGGCCCGCTTCCTTGGCTCGGGCTGCCCTTTTCTGGGCAGGGTCCCCCAGCTCGCCGCAACTGCAAAGCAGAACACAGCTCATCAGCAAAGCCGATAAAACATGTATATATTTCAAAACAAGCTCCTTGATGTCTTTGCTAAGCAATCTGCCGTCTGGCCAATTCTGAAAACAAGCCGGGTTGGGCCACAAGCTCCTGGTAGTCCCCCTGCTGCACTAGCCTGCCCCTGTCCAGGACAAAGATCTTGTCCGCGTTCTGTATAGTGGAAAGCCTGTGGGCTATTACTATCCTGGTGGAGTTAAGATGTTCCAGGCTCTGGCTGACTGTCTTTTGAGTCTTGTTGTCCAGGGCGCTGGTGGCCTCGTCAAAGTACAAAATGCGAGGCTTGTGCACTATGGCCCGGGCTATGAGCAGCCGCTGGCGCTGTCCGCCGGAAAGGGTGCCCCCTCCAGGAGTAATCATGGTATGCATCCCCATGGGCATATTCTGAATATCTTCCTCCAATCCGGCCATCCTGGCAGCTTCCCAGGCCTGCTCCTGGCTCAGATTGGATGAGCCTACGATGTTGGAGAAAATGTCTCCGGACATGAGCTGGCTGTTCTGCATCACCACCCCCAGCTGGCGTCTGACAGCAACCACGTCCAGACTGTCCAGATCCTGGGAGTCGTAGTAAACACCGCCTGATTCCGGGGCCTCGAAACCCAGCAGCAGCCTGAGCAGGGTGGACTTGCCGGAACCTGACCCTCCCACCACAGCCGCGAATTCCCCGGGCTGTACCTCTAAAGAGACGTCCTTCAGGATCAAAGGCCCGTCAGGGTCATAACGGAAATTTGCATTATTGACCTCAATGTGTCCGGTGAGCTCCCCAGGGCCTGCCTTGTCCAGGCTCACCTCAGGCTCAGCGTCCAGAATGGGCTTGGCCCTCTCGTACATGGGCACCACTTGCAGGGAGGAGACTGCAGTCATGGCCAGCTTGTTCATGGCCATCTGGAACTGGGCAAAGGCTGAGTTGAAAGCTACTATATCCCCTACGCTCATTTGCTCCAGCAAGGATGTGAAGGCAATCCATCCGAATATCACCAGCAGGCTCAAGGCTCGCAGGGAAGAGGTAAAAGCGTCCAGGTGGTTTTGGGCCTTAGCTGCCTTGAAGGTGGACTTGCGCATGGGACTGAAAGTCTCCGCCCAGGCTGAGAAGGCCCTGTCCTCGGTCCCAGAGACCCTCAACTTGGATATGCCGGAGATGAACTGCAGGACCATGCCCTGGAGCTTGCCCTGCAGCCTCTGGATGGTGCGTTGGTACCTGACCTGAAGCACGCCGATCCAGAACATGAGCCCGCCCGCGATCAAAGTTATCCCTAAAGCTACCAGAGCCAGCTTCCAGCTGTAGTAGAACAGCAAAGCCAGGCTGAAACTGGAAAAAATACCGCCCATTATAGACTGCAGGGTCACACCAGACAGGATTTCCCGCATGGCGTTGATGCTCAGAGTTCGATCCGCAAGGTCGCCTGCAGTGAATCTGCGGAAAAACGGAGTGGGCAATGCAAGCAAGCGATCCATTACCCCGGACTGTATCCTGCGCTCCACCTTGCTTGATAGACGAACGGTGGAGACTGCCTTAACCGCCTCAAACAGTCCCCCAGATATGGCTGCTGAAACCAGTATAGCACCCACATACAGCAGCTGAGTCTGATTCGCATCAGGTATAATGGTATCGAACAAAATTCCGTTGCCCACAGGGGGCAATAGTCCCAACAACCCGGCACCAATGCCCATAAGCATGATCATGAGAAGGTCTCTGCGCATCCCATGAGAACTAAACCGGATCAAATCCATTGCCTTCAAAGGCCGGTAAGGCATGGGTTGGTAGAACATGTATCCGAAATAAGAGAGCTCCTCATTGCTCTTCGCATCCACCTTGCGCCGCTCCCCTGTCCTGGGATCTTCCAGGACATAAGAGCCCGGGGAGCTCTGCAACAGGGCTACAGGGGTCTGCTGTCCACTTTGCTCATCCTGGAGGAACCCCAGCATGGGCCCAGAATCAGACTTCCACCATTTTCCTTTCAATGCCACCTGGCGCATCCTAAAATTGGAGCCCTTGGCAATGGCTTGCAAAGGATCTGTATTTATCCGGGCCTCTGCGGGGGGCTCATGGATCTCTATCCCTGTTTCCTGCCCCACCCGGATACAGGCCTTCAGCAGCTCATCCCCAGCAGCCTCAGCCACAGAATCGCGCCGGCCCTCCTCCATGGCTTCAGCCAGAAGATTCATGGTGGAAGCCATGCGGGCCTGATCCCTTTGATTCATCTCTGCCTGACGCTGAAGCTCATGCTGCTGTGCGGCTTCCTGCAGCTTGCGAATATAACGTAGGACAGCCAGATTCAGGTGATCCAGAACCGAGTATCCAGGATCTCTTAACTGATACTCCTGATCTAAAATGATCTGCAGTGAGGAATGTTCCTTAGAAGTTATCCAAAAGTGTTCTGGAAGTGGCAAAAACTCATCCTGCAGGGACAGCTCCCCGTTTGAACCGGAAAAATACCTGCTGGATCCTCTGCTGTGCCTGATCCAGAGCTGCCCCAGCCCTGGTGTAATCCTAGCGTGTTGTTGGGGCTCGAGCTCCTGGCTCCCTGGCTCCAGCAAAACGGTATCCTTGGGGGCAAGCCCTGGCTCCAGCGCCTGGAGGAGGCTTTGGATCCAGCCCTGGACCAGCTTTCGAACCTCATCCTGCAAACCCGGGTCTTCACTGCTGGAGGCTTCTTCCAGGCTTGATCTAGGAATCTCCAGGACAGCAGAGCCTGGCTTGCCAGTGACTATCAACCCAAGCTCAGAATCCTGGTCCTCAGTATCCAGACCAAAAAGCAAAGAGTCCTGCCCAAAGCTGAACAAAAATCTCCGCACACCTTTGGGCCGACCTTCCCGGATTGGAACTGCAAATACTTCCACGCTTTCGGAGCCAACCAGATAGATACTGTCTGGCTGGTTCAGGACCAGAATGGAATTGCCGCTAATTTCTATGCGTCTGGCCTGATTACGATAAGATTCCAACATACTAGTTCATGCCTTTTTTACTCAGCCTGGATCAGCTGCCTGTACAAGCCCTCTTGCCCTATCAGCTGCTCATGTGCCCCCCTTTGAGCCACTTGTCCCTTGTCCAGGACGATTATCTCGTCACAGTCCCGGATAGTGCTCAGCCTGTGGGCCACGATAATGCAAGTGCACCCCCTGCGTCGCAGGTTTTCGTCGATGATCTTCTCTGTGTTCGGATCCAAAGCACTGGTGGCCTCGTCCAGGACCAGAATAGAAGGGTTCACTGTCAGAGCCCTGGCTATCTCTATCCTTTGCCGCTGGCCGCCGCTGAAATTCCTTCCGGCCTCTGCCAGCTTGCTGTCGTAGCCCCCGGGCCGGGCTGCAATATCTTCATGGATCTGGGCGTCCTTGGCGGCCCTGACAAATCTGGCCTCCGGCACTGTGCTGTCCCACATGGTCAGATTCTCCCGGATTGTGCCCTCAAAAAGGAATATATCCTGATCCACCATAGCCAGGGAGCTGGTCAGCAGCTGCCTGGGGATTTGCTCCTTGGGCACGCCGTCCAGAAGTATCTCCCCCTCCCAGGGCTGATTCAGTCCGCAGACCAGCTTGGCTATGGTGGACTTGCCAGAGCCTGAGCCTCCCACCAGGGCTACTCTGCTCCCAGGATCCAGATGCAGGGAAAAAGATTGAATGAGCGGAGCTTCCAGCTTGCTGTATCCGAAACTGACATCCCTTATCTCCACCTCGCCTGACAGCTTATGCTTTTGCTGCATGGTTACCGGGGCCTGGCTTGCATCTGTTGCGGCCTGGCCTGGAGAGTCAAAAATCTGATCCTGAGGATAGTTGAAGACATCGTCCAGCCTGGTCATATCCCCGCTTACAGTCTGCAGTTGCTCCCCCAGCCCGACCATCTCATTGACCGGCTGCAAAAAAGAGTTCATCAAGGTCTGAAAGGCCACCAGCATGCCCAGGGTCATATGGCCCTCCATGACCCGAAAGCCGCCGAAGGTCAAAATTATAGCAATATTGCAGGCCATCAGCGCCGGGGGCAGCACATTCAAAAGGCTGGTGGCCAGACCCAGCCCTTGCTGGGCATTCAGGACCTTGGCATGACTCCCTGCCCATTTGGAGAAAAAATCCGATTCTGAGCCACTGGACTTGATGGTTTCAATCATTTGCAGCCCGGACATGGTGTTGCCCATAAGCTTGCCCTGATCCTGGAGCATGCGCAGGTGGATATCTTTTCGCTTGCGTCCCAGCATCCGCAGAGCCACCAGGTTGATCACTGCTATGCTGATTCCCACCAGAGTCAGCCAAACATCATAGAACACGAGCACTGCCCCGTAAAAAAAGATCATCACCAGATTCAGAAAGGCAGTGGTTAGCTCTCCGCTTAAGAGTTTGGCCACAGTATCGTTCAGCTGTACTCTATGCCCGATCTCCCCTCCGAACCTCTGGGAGAAGAAGTCCATGGGTAGCCGGAATACATGGCCAAAGAACCTGGCAGAGGAGACCAGGGCCATTTTGGCCTCAGTGCGCAATAGATAGTGCTGCTGCAGCCAGGTTAGCAGATACTGCAGCACGAACGTGGCCAGTATGGCTAGCAGGAAGGGTCTGGCCCAGCCGTGCATCTGCTGCACCAGGATGTTGTCTACGAAGATCTTGGAGAACGTGGGCACCAGGATGCCCGGGATCACCAGGAACAGGCTGGCCATGAAGGCGTAGGTCAGAGCTGTCTTGACCTGGCCCAACCGGCTGAACAATGATCTCAGGACATTGGGCTTGTTGCCCCCTGACTGAAAATCCTCGCCTTTCTCAAAGCTGAGCACCACTCCTGTATAGGCCTGGTCGAAATCCTCCTCAGTGACTTTGATCGGCCCTTTGCCAGGATCATTGATATAGTAATAGCCTGATTTGTAGCCTTCCAGAACCACGAAGTGATTGAAGTTCCAGAACAAAATCATGGGCAGGGGCAGCTCCCGCAGCTGATCGATCTCTTTGCGGAATCCTTTGGCTGTCAAGCCGTAGCGCCTGGCTGCCTTAAGGACATTGCTGGCCTTGCTGCCATCCCTGGATACCCCGCATTCTGCCCTCAGCTCCTCCAGTGGCACCCATTTGCCGTGATAGGCCAGAACCATACCCAATGCCGCAGCCCCGCACTCCACTGCCTCCATCTGCAGCACAGTGGGGGTATTGACCCTCTTTTTGTTCCAGAGCCGGTTCAAGTTTTTCATATCCTTGCCTTAATCATGAGTCTGACAGGCCTATGCCCAGCAACTGCTCGCGCAACCAGGGTATTACCAGACTTACAGGAGCCTGCTCTTCAACGATTACGCTGGCAGAAGTCATGGTCCCGCTGCGTATAGTCTGCTCCGGTCCTCCGGGTGAGGTCCACTGGTAGCCACTATAGGTGTCCGGGGATGGTATGGGGGACACGAATATTTCAATAGGGGAACCCGACTCGGATAGGCTCTCCACAAGCAACTGATTGCGCAGGATTCGCATCATGCCTTCTTGAGTGGCAGGGAAATCCCCTGTGCTGATCACCATGCCCAGCATGGAGCCATCCTCCTCCTGTTTTACTGTGGAAGGGGCTAAATGAGCCTGCATGCCCGACTCTATTCTCTTGCCCTGGTCCGCGGGAACGTAAATGACCCCAACTAGGTGCTGCTGGTCCTGTCCGGATTGTTCCAGGCTAGCTAGCTGGGTCCCCTCCGTGACCCTGCTGCCTTCAGTGACAGGCACCTCAAGCACCCTGCCGCTGTGCGGGGAGTAGACCATGCTGGTCTCTTCCATTCTCTCCTGCTTAGCCTCAAGCTCCCTTTTGGCTTCATTTATCTGCATCTGCTTCTCTCGAATCTTGCGTTCCTGCTCTGCCTGGAGCTGCAGGGTCGTCAGCGGGATCTGTTGTTTCTCATTTTCCAGCTGGAGTACCTTTTGCTCCAGGCTCTTGATTTCATTTTCTGTTTCCAGGAGTTGATGAGAGGTGACCAGACCCTTTTCCAGCAATAGCTCCTGGTTTTCCTTACGTTCCTGCAGACTCTCGACCTGCTCCTGCAAATTGTCTATCTCTCTGTCTATCCTGGCAATCTTTCTGGAATTCTGCTTGGCGTCCAACGCGGTTTCGCTCTGGATAAACTCTCGTATCTCTTGTTTGCTGTCTTCAAGCTCCTGTACCTTGAACCTGGCTTGGGAAATCTGGGTTATCAGCTCAGGCTGGGCAATGCGAGCCACTATCTGGCCTCGTTCTATTACCTGCCCGGGGGAGATATATACGGTGGCCACCTGTCCAGAGGTAGGAGCGCTAATGTCCCGGACTCCTTCCCCGCTGATAAATATGCCACTGCCCTGCACCTTGGTGGGGATTGAGCCAAATATGCCCCATATCAGGGCGACTATAATCAAACCAGCAATGGTCAGCAGAGCGATCCAGCCCTTGGGAGTAGTGACCTGTAGAACCTGGTCCAATTCTTCCGGGGAAGACAGACGATCCAGGGAGACCTTTCTAAACAGCTTCTTTTGTTCGGCCATAATGTCTATTTCCCTATCCAGGATTTGGGTAATGATCAGCCAGCCAGGTCATTCTCCTGCGCCAGTAAGTATTTGCAGCAAAGAGGCATCCAACCCAGCATTGCGTGGCTTCTGCCTGCTGAAGAGCACCCCTGCCAGTAGATAATGCTCCCTAAAATAATGGGCCTTGCCCTGCTCCCGCATCTTGCACAGATGCCTGCGCACATAGTCCTGGGCAGTATAGATCCCGAATTCCAGGGGCGCGGCTATATAATCCTGCACCCAGTACCCCTTGCCCCTGGCGTGCTCCAGGACCCGGACCGGATTGGCTATGCTGGGGAGAAGCTGCAGCACATAATCCGCTTCCTGCTCCAGAAGCGCTCGTAGAAGCCGGGTTCCGTCCGGTCCGCCCCAAAGCAAGGGCAGAATCAGCCTTTCCGGGTCTGGAGCAGGCAGATAAGGGGGGTTGGCCGCTAGGCATATGCCGGGAGAGGCATATTTATGAGCCTGGTGGAAACACCTGTTCTGGACCTGATATCTGTTTCTTTCACCAGCCCTATGGATGTTCTCTTGGGCCCTGGCGGCTGCCTCAGGGTTTATCTCATAGCCCAGGACCCTGCCCGTAAACCCGCTGTTCCTGAGAGCTTCCAGCATCGGGACTCCGTCCCCGGCACCGAACTCCGTTATCTGCTCAGCTACTGGGCTTCTCAGAAGCAGATCCCTTAAGCAGGAAGCATAAAACTGGGATTCCTCAGGGCAGCAAAAAAACTCCTTGTGCAGGCTGTGCAGCTCAGGGAGCTGCGCAGCAAGGCTAGAATCGTCCATGTCAATCCTTTTGCGGCTTTTAGTCAGGCAGGTCAGTCAGGGACTTAAGCTCAACCCGGGCTTCATCCTGGACAAAGGAGACCAGGGTGGCAGTCTGGTACTTAAAGCTGGTCAAGGCCCTGGAGCACTTGAAGTAGGCCTCTATCTTACTCATCCTGGCCTGGGTCAGATTATCCTGGGTGTCTATAAGATCCAGCAAAGTGCCCATACCCAACCTGTATTTCATCTGCTGGTTTTCAACTGCCTTTTCATAAAGCCGTTCTGTTTGCCTGGTGTTTTCAAGCTCCAGGATATTTTGCCGCAACACAGACATGGCATTATGCACATTGCTTTTGATATCCCTGGTCAGCTCCCGGCTTTGCAGGGCCTGTCGACGTCTCTCCACCCGCTGCTGCAGCATCCTGCCCCTGGCCTGCCTGTTCTGCACCGGAAACTCATAAGTTAGGGACAGCTGCCAGCTCATACCCCGCACATTGGAGCCCGGGGCTTCAAACATGTTTCCATAGGATTCCCCTTCCTCCAGCCCCTCGTAGCCAGCCTCCAGGCCCATATCCAGACTGGGCCGGGTGCGGTCCTCGAACACATTCTCCCTTAGCGCGGCAGACTCCTGCCTGCCTTCGGATGCCAAAAGATCCGCCCTGTTCTGCAGAGCCAGCTCTATAAGGACAGCGTCGTCTAAAGCTGCTGCATTTTCCTCTGCGGTCTCCAGGAGCTGGAAATTGTCACTGGGCAGCGAGAGGTCCCGGATCCGCTCGAAAGGGACCCCCATAGCCAGCCCTAGATCCAGCCGACTCTCAATCAGGGACTGTTCCGCGCTGATCCTTGCGGTCCTCTTGTCTGAGAGGTTGGCCCTGGACTCGTCCAGCTCTGATTCCGCGATCTCATCCACCTCCACCATGGATTTGGTTTGCTCATGCAGCGTTACTGCCCTTTGCTCGGCTTCGCGTTGCAGCTTTAGCACCTGATAATCGCGCACATACTTCCAGTAGGCCAAGGATACATCCTGGACTGTCTGGCTTATGGTATGCTGCAGTTCTATCCTGGACACCTCTGCTTCCTGCTCCGCAGCCATCTCCAGCCCTGCAGCGGCCTCCCTGCCCAAACCCTGCAGCAGGGGCAGGGTGGCTCTCAGGTATACCCCGGAACGATTTTGGGGAGTGGGTGCAGAGGGATCAGGGTTTATTATCTTCTGTGCCACAAGGGGATGGTTAGGATCATAAGGATCATAAATTGGGACTACCTCAGGGGCCATATCCCGATCCACTTCGCTCCTGGTGGTTCTTAGTTCCGGGCTGAGTACCAACCCGGTCCTGAACTGCTTTTCCAGGCCCAGGTGGTATGAGGAATCTTTCTGCAGCTCATGGTCCGCATAATCGGCCGCAGTTAATGGATTCCGGGTCTCCCGGTGCTCCACACCTGTCGTTATTTTGGTGTCAAATTGTCCAGATTGTTCCTGGTATTGGTATTGGGCGTATTCCACATCCAGTTTGCCGAACTGGATGTCAGGCTGGCTCTCCAAGGCGCTTTTGACGCTTTCCAGTAAGGTGAGTGATGGCTCTTGAGCGGATACTTTGCAGGGCGTAAAGGCTAGACAGAAACAGGTAAGGCCACATACACCAAGCAAAGACAGAGCTTTCAATGGCGGACCATATCTTCTAAGGAATAAAGGAAACCAAGAAAAAGGCATGCACAAGTTCCATGGATTTGTATGTCTTTACTTTTTACCCGGTAAAACACTGCCTCAGACAGTTGGACCTAAGCGTGGTAGGGTTCCCAGGCAGGAGGCCCAGAACGAATAAAGCTCCTTGTGTGAAGGCGCTTAAAGTTTTAGACCTGGAAGCAGCTATATGATCCTTCTGGCCAGTGCAGCCATTTCCTCAATCAGATTTTCGAAGCTGATTGTCTCCGGATGCACCATGGCCTGGATGAGCACGCCGTTCAGCATGCCCAGCAGAATCACAGCCTGTGCGTGGGAGATGTTAAACTGCTCCTGTAGCACTTTGCGGTTCCATGCGTAGATCTCCCGGATCTTGGCACGGATGCCCTCCTGCAGCTCCTGGTCAAAGAGCAGGCTGAAAAAGATCCTGGGGGCCTCTGGATCCTGGTCCAGCTTCTGCTTGTAGCTGCCGAGCAAAAACTCGAACCTCTCGGCAGGCGGAAGGTCAGCTGGACAGCTTATCCTGAATAGCTCTTCCAGCTCCCAGAACATACTGTCCGCGACTTCCAGGAAGAGGGCTTCCTTGTTCCCGAAGTGCCAGAGGATGCTGCTCTTGGAGATCTCGCAGGAATCCGCGATCTGATCCAGGGTAACATTGCTGCTGCCGTACTCGCCGATCAGACGACGAGCTGCCTCCAGGATTTTGTTGCGGCTTTCCTGGCCTCTATCTGTTTTTGGGGCGCCTTGCGTTTTGATAGCTTATCCTTGCAACAAAAAAATTGTGCTGAACGGTCAGGCTATTATTTTTTTTTAAAAAGTCAAGCATGCGCAACTTTTTTCACACTTCGGCTAAGTCAGCCCAAGTTTCCTAATAGACCCCAAAAATCCTTTTTTTGCCGCAAATGCAAAAGGTCACTTTACCTGCGTTTGCAACCAGGTTTTGTTTTTTATCTAACAGTATTATTTTTTGCATAAGGACTTTTTGCTCTCGTTTATTTGGCCCCAGCCCGCAAATTTAGGTATTCTTGAGATTGTCAAACAGGCCAACCTTTGCTAAAAATAATTATCAATCAGCTTTGCAGAGCCCTCCATACCCATGTGTGGCTTAAAAGAATATATATACAGAGATAAAACTTACCGGTTTCCAATCCGTTGAGCCCAAAGCTTCATAGTCATAACTATCTGAAAAAATGGATAGACCTATGCAGAAACCAACCTATGAAGAACTGCAGCAACAAGTAGCCCGCCTCAAGCAGGAGCTTCAATCTGCTAAGCTTTCCAGGGGCCAGCCAGATCTTGAGGATATCAAGCTCCAGGGTGTATTGGAGTACTCCCTGCAGAGCGCAGCCATGATGGAGCTGGAAAACGGCAGGCTGACCCAGGTCAACGATAATTTCTGTCAGGAATTCATGGTCTCCAGGGAGTCTGCTCTGCACAACACCTTGAGCGAGCTGGGAGTCTGCGCTGAAGATGAGCAGCAGAGACTACTAGGCGATTTGAATGTCTTTGGAGCTCTACAAGACCTGGAGCTGCAGTCCCTGCTTGCTGACGGCAGCAGGAAGCAAAGCTCCCTCTCAGCCAAGATAGTAAGCCTTGCTGGAGGACAACAGGCCCTGCTTTTGTTCCAGGATTTTACCCGGCTCAAGCAGACAGAAAGGGGTCTGCTGCAGGCTAAAAACGCAGCAGAGGCTGCCAACAGGGTCAAGTCAGAATTTTTGGCCAATATGAGCCATGAAATCCGCACTCCCTTAAACGGCATCCTGGGTATGCTGCAGCTGATGCAGATGTGCGATCTGGATCAGGAGCTGCAGGAGTATGTGCAACACGCCCAGCTGGCCTCCAAGAATCTGAATACTATTTTGGCGGACATCCTGGACCTGGCCAAAATCGAGGCCGGGAAGATGAGCATTGCAAAATCAGCCTTTGATCTGCAAGATGTGTTCAACGAAGTCTACAGCTCCTTTATTTATCAGTTCAACCAAAAGGGTCTGCTTTTGGTCCTGGAAGTTGACCCCCAGACCCCGCAAAGGCTTTTGGGAGATCCAGCCAGGATCAGGCAGATCCTGTTCAACTTGGTGGGCAACGCTGTCAAGTTTACCAGTCAGGGCAGCGTCACCATAACTGTCAGCCCTTTGCAGATGCCCTTGCCCCAAGGCGGATCCAGGCTGGAATATCTAGGCTGCCCCAGGGACAAAGCCAGGCTCCTTTTCTCTGTTTCTGACACAGGCAGCGGCATTGCGGAACAAGAGTTGGAGCAGGTCTTCCACCCCTTTGTCCAGGCCCAAGGCTCCCAGCCCAACCATCATGGCGGCACAGGACTGGGGCTGCGCATAGTCAAAGAGTTTGTGGAGCTGATGGGCGGAAGCATCAGTATTTGCAGCATACAGGGCCAGGGCACCTCAATTTACTTCACTCTGGAACTAGGCCTGGAGATCTCTGACACTGAACATAACCCGGCATGTGCTAAAGCTACACCGGAGCAGAATCTGCCCAGACACAGCATCCTGGTAGTGGATGACGATAAGTTGAACCGTATGACAGTGAGCCGGATGCTGGAAAAATACGGACAAAAAGTAACTGTGGCTGAGGGCGGGCCCCAGGCCATGCAAATTCTGTCCGGAGAAAAGCATGACCTGGTACTCATGGATGTCCGCATGCCTGAAATGGACGGGCTGGAGGCCACACGAAGGATCAAGGACATGTACACGCAAAGAGGTAACCAGCCCCCTAGAATAATCGCCATGACCGCATATGCCATGCAGGGAGACAGGGAAGCCATGCTTCAGGGCGGCATGGACGGCTATTTGGCCAAACCTTTCCGCTGGCAAGACCTGGCCGGATTCTTAAATCTCTCTGATTTCTAGGAGCAACAATGTCCGATCTTTCTTCCCTGCTGGATCTCTCCCCCGGGGATCATCTGTGCTGCATGTACATGACAGAAGCCGAGCACCAGGAGGTTCTAGTACCCTTTATCAGGGACGGTCTGCAGCAGAGTCACAGGGTGATCTACATAGTGGATGCCCGCACCGCGGAAACTGTGCTGGGCTACTTGCGGCAGGAAGGCCTGGACCCTGAACAAGACCAAAGATCCGGCAGCCTGATTATCTCCAGCTCCCAGGATACCTATCTGCGAAACGGGAGCTTTGACCCGGACAGCATGCTGTCTTTGCTGCACAAAGAAGTCCAGCAAGCCGAAAAAGAAGGATTCCAGGCCCTCAGAGTAACTGGAGAAATGAGTTGGGCTTTGCGCGGCTTACCGGGTTCAGAAAGGCTCATGGAGTATGAGGCCAAGCTCAACCATTTCTTTCCCGGGCACAAGGCTATTGGGCTCTGCCAATATGACATGCGCCGCTTCGAACCAGATGTTCTTTTGGATGTCCTGGCCACCCACCCTATTGCCGTGGTGCGAAACGTCTGCTACGAGAACATGTACTATGTGCCCCCTGATGAGTTCCTGAGTACAAACAGGGCCCAGACAGAGCTAGAGCACCGCTTGTCCAACCTGGAAGAGCACAGACAGATGCAGGCCAGACGCGAACAACTTGAGGCAGAGCTCAGGCAAAGCGAAGAGCAGGCCAGAAAAGAGGCAGAATTCAGCAATGCCATACTGGACAATGCCGGGGCCTTGATTGTGGTCCTGGATGATCAGGGCAGAATTGTGCGCTTCAACCGCACCAGCGAAAACCTGACCGGCTACAGCGCCCAGGAGGTTCAAGGCAGGACTTTCTGGGAAATCTTGATCCCTGAGGAAGATGTACCGCCCATTAGGAAGACTTTCCAGGAGCTTAGCTGCGGCAAATTCCCCAATCGGCTGGAAAACGACTGGCTGGACAAGAACGGAGAAAGGATTCGAGTCTCCTGGTCCAATACCTGCCTTTTGGATACAGAGCACAATGTAGACTTGGTGGTCAGTATCGGATTGGATGTCACAGAGCTGGCCATGCTGGAGAGGACCAGAAATAGGGAGCTTAGCAGTCTGCAGCAATATTCAGATAACCATAGCACTAGGCTCACTGCATCTTCCCTGGGTCTTAGCCCCCTGAACGAAAGCTCACCCCAAGACTTCCAAACCTGCAAAGACACTCTGCAGGACCTTTTAGAACAAGCTATGCAAAGAAATATCTACAAGATCAAGCAGGATCTCTCTGGTCAGCTCCGAGATCTGGCGGAATACCTGGGTCGTCTGCATGCCAGTCCCAGAGACTTGATCCAGGCTTATATCCAGGCCCTGCAGGGCAAGACCAGGGGGCTGAGCACCAAGATGAGCCGGGCTTACACAGACGAAGGAAGACTGCTGCTCTTGGAGATAATGGGCTATCTCGCTGCCTACTATTTCCAGCATTGTCTGCTGCGAGGGGAAAAAAAATGAGCCGGTCCTCCTGTGATGCAGGGCTAGCCACCCCTTACAGTTACCACAAAGTCTCGCTCAGCCTTAGGCTGCATAAATATGCAAACCTTATAAAGACTGCAGGGTTTGCCAGAAGGGCCTTTGCATGAGTCCAACATTAAAGGAATTTTCGCCATGAGCGAATATAGATTTGATCTGTTTATAGCTGGCCATACCACCCGATCCAGGCAGGCTACCAAGAATATCCGGGAATTCTGTGAACAGCATTTTCCTGAAGACTATGACTTGAATATTATTGATGTCCTAGAAGACCCTAATACAGCAGAAAAGGAAAAAATTATAGCCACGCCCACTTTAGTCCAACGGGCTCCGATTGCAGGACGCAGAATCATCGGAGTTATCTCTGATTCTAAGGACCTGATGCACGCCTTGGGGCTGGCAGATACACAATAGGAATCATAAGAAGCAGACCACAATAAACAATTCTACTATCAAGTGGCAATTGGACGCTAGCTGAAAATGCTCTCTGGGAGGATTGAATGACCAAAGCAGCCCCTCTTCAAAAACTCAAGACAGGCATCCCTGGTCTGGACGCAATAAGCATGGGCGGGGCCCCTAAGAACAGAACTACTTTAGTAGCAGGCTCTGCAGGCAGCGGCAAGACCATCCTCGTAGCCCAATTTTTAGCCGAAGGCATTCGCCAATTTGATCAGTCTGGAGTATTTGTGACCTTTGAAGAGCCTCCTGAGGCTATTCGACAAAACATGATCTCCATGGGCTGGGACTTGGAAAAATGGGAGCAGGAAGACAAATTGGCTTTTGTGGACGCCTCTGCCCAGGTAGGGGAAGAGGCCACACTGATCATGGGCAACTTTGATATGGCAGCCTTACTAGCCAGGATAGAGCAGGCGGTAAGGAAAACCAAGGCCAGCAGGGTCTGCCTTGATTCCCTAGGGGCAGTCTTCACCAGATTCGGAGACAGCAGTACGGTGCGCAACGAGCTGTTCAGAATAACCTCTATCCTCCGGGATCTTGAAGTCACAGCTTTAATGACTGCAGAAAGAACAGAAGAGTACGGGATCATCTCCAGACAGGGGGTAGAAGAATTTGTGACCGACAATGTGATCATCCTGCGCAATGTCCTGGAGGAAGAAAAACGACGCAGGACCATGGAGATCCTTAAGTTCCGTGGAGCCACCCACCAGAAAGGCGAATTCCCTTTCACCATCCTGCAGGGGCGAGGCTGCGTGGTCATTCCCTTGTCTGAAATTGACCTGGAGTATGAGTCCACGGATCTGAGAATCACCTCTGGCAGTCCGGAGCTGGACACGATGTGTGGCGGGGGATTCTTCAGGGACTCCATTGTGCTGGTCTCCGGTGCCACAGGTACAGGCAAGACGCTGATGGTCACTGAATTCATAGCCGGGGGAGTTCGCAATCAAGAGCGATGCTTGCTGTTTGCCTTTGAAGAAAGTCGAGAACAGTTCTACAGGAACGCCTCTGGTTGGGGCGTAGACCTAAGACCCATGGAAAAGGCTGGCTACCTCAAAGTGGTCTGTGAATACCCTGAAGTTTCCAGCTTGGAGGACAAGCTGTTGCAGATGCAAAGGACCCTTGATGAATTCCAGCCCCATCGGGTGGCCATAGACAGCCTTTCAGCCCTGGAGAGGGTCTCTACCCAGAAGAGCTTCCGGGAGTTTGTGCTGGGCATCACCTCCTATCTCAAACAGCTCTCCACTGCCGGTCTATTCACTTCAACTGCCCCCACATTGCTAGGTGGAGAATCTGTCACCGAAGCCCACATCTCTACTTTAACCGACTCCATCATCCTGTTGCGCTATGTAGAGATCTACGGCGAGATGCGCAGGGGGCTAACCCTGCTCAAAATGCGCGGCTCCCAGCACGACAAGAACATCAGGGAGTTCAACATTGACGAACAGGGCATGCACATTGGCAAGCCCTTCAGGAACATCGGTGGCATCCTGGCCGGGAACCCCACCCAGCTGGAATCAGCAGAGCTCAATCGCCTTGAGGAAATGTTCAAAGGCCAGGACTAACCATTCATTTCGGCCCTAATGCCAAGTCAGGACAAAACTAAGGCACGGCAAAACGAAAAACCGGCCTGGCACTAGGCCCATTGGAGTAGATATCCCCGGGAAACACCCGTACTCCCAGCTCCACATTCCTGCCTATCAGCTGCTCTAGACTGGCCCGTTCAGGGTCCAAGTCGAAAAGATTACCCATGATCCATGGACCTTCCTCCAGCTCCACCAGAACCACTATATATGGCGCCTCTGACTCCCGGCCCTGGGGAGCAACATATATGGTCGTATAGGTCTTGATCCTGCCTTGCCCTGAGAGCTGCACAACCTCCAGATCAAAGCTGGAGCAGCTATTGCAGCTCATAAGCGGTGGACAGATTACTTCAAAGCAGCTTCTGCATTTCAACCCCAGAAGCCTGTTCTGGCATAGAGCCTGATGATAGTCTTTAAATGTAAGCGGATATTGCATGGTTATCTCTGACCATCTCCTTATTCAGTCTTAAAACCCGCTTGCAGAATGATATTGCCAATCACTCCATCTCCACCCAGAGTATCCACCAAGCCTATCCTGGCTTGTGGCACTTGTCTTTCAAGCTCTGTCAGGTCTCCTCGCAACTGTCTCACAATCTCGCAGACCTGGGAAGCACCTGTGGCTCCAATAGGATGGCCCTTGGCCTTTAATCCACCTGAAATATTAATGGGCATCCTGCCTTCCAAGGTTGTCTGCCCTTGCTCCCAAAGCTCCCCTGCTTTACCCGGGCTGGCGAATCCCAAGCCCTCGACTGCAATCAGACTGGCAATGCTGAAGCAATCGTGGAGTTCACAGATATCGATATCCTCTGGCCCCACTCCGGCCATCCGGTAGGCTTTCTGTACTGCAACTTCCCTGGCTC
This sequence comes from uncultured Desulfohalobiaceae bacterium, assembly GCA_964494985.1. Lineage (GTDB taxonomy): Bacteria > Desulfobacterota > Desulfovibrionia > Desulfovibrionales > Desulfothermaceae > CAZBUB01. Next base: position 35,547 of record CAZBUB010000012.1, read on the forward strand.
GAAGTCTGGGCAGGTAAGCAGATTGGGCACTTAAACGAGGAGAGCTAGCCTGGCCCATGCCAGTAATGTAAACAGGTTTGTTGCTCAAATATCTGGCTTGTTCTTCAGAGGCCAGAACTAGGGCTGCTGCTCCGTCTGAAAACGGACAGCAGTCCAAAAGCCTGAGCGGGGAAGCAACCATAGGACTTTGACTTACCTGTTCCTTGCTGACCTGCCTCCCCTTGAACTGGGCATGGGGATTTTTGCTCCCATAGAAATGGGACTGGGTTGAAACCAAGGACATCTGCTCCCGCAGCCTTTCCAGGGGCAGCTGGTATTCAAAGCTATATAAATGAGCCAACAGGGCGAAAAAACCTGGGAATGTCAGCCCGGATGGATACTCATACTTACTGTCCCCGCCCATGGCAAAGGTCCTGGTGGCTAAAGGTGTCCCCATGGCAGTCGCTTTTTCCGTTCCCCCCACTAGAACCAGGTCATAATACCCTGCTGCTACCACCATGCAGGCTTCCTGAATAGCCAGCGTAGCTGAGGCACAGGCTCCTTCCATTCTCACAGCCGGAATAAAGCTGCAGCCCAGCTCATTTGCGATGTAAGAATGGATCATGCCCTGACCTTCACTGAAGTCCCCAAAGACATTGCCGCAATAAAGGGCCTGGATTTCTTGGGAAGTTACCCTGGCCTCAGCCAAGGCTTCCCCAGCTGCTTCGCAGAACATCTCGATCTCTGTCTTAGGCGCCTGGGCTACAAAATCCGTATGCCCTGTGCCCACAATAGCCACCTTTCTCATTCCTGCCTCCTGACTGGAAAATTATCTGGGCTGCATACGCATTGCAGAATCTAGTCGAATAGTTTCCCCATTTAACACAGGATTGCCTGCAATTGCCCCAACCAAATGCGCAAATTCTTCAGGCTTGCCAAACCGAGGCGGGAAGGGGAGCTGTTCCTGTAAGGATTCCCGCACGTTGTCAGGCAAAGCACCAAACATTGGGGTATCAAACAAGCCTGGAGCAATGCTCACCACCCTGATCCCCAGAGCAGCAAACTCCCTGGCCAGGGGCAGGGTCATGCCCACAATACCTGCCTTAGAGGCCGCATAAGGGACCTGACCTACCTGGCCTTCAAAGGCAGCTACTGAAGCTGTGTTCACAATTACTCCACGCTCCCCCTCTGCATTGGGATTATTATTGGCCATCTGGGCTGCTACCAGCCGAGTCATGTTAAAAGTGCCCACCAGGTTCACCCCTAAAATTTTTTGAAAAGTATCCAAGGACATGGGCCCTTGCTTGCTCAGCACCTTAGCCGGAATCCCAATGCCGGCGCAATTGACCAGCCCCCATACTGAAGCAAAGCGCTGTAGGGTCTCTTGGACACCATTTTGTACAGAGTCTTGATCAGTAACATCCACATGGCAATAAAGCGCATTCTCCTCCATCTCCTGGACCAAGGCCTGACCATTTTCATCATTGACATCAAAAATTGCTACATTGCCACCTGCATACACTAAACTGCGTGCAGTGGCTTCGCCCAGACCAGATGCTCCGCCTGTGACTATAAATGTACTGCCGGTAATCTGCATAGCTGCCTCTCCTTTTATGCTGCTTATTGCATTAAGTGAACCAACAATGCATCCAAGCCTACTAAAAGCTAACTAGATTTAGCAATAACTTTTGCTTGATTGCCAGGAGAAGTTTTTTTGCTTAAGCTGAGCTTAAGATCTGAACAAGGTAACCCCAAGCCATAAAGCCAACTATCTATGGATCGCAGCCAGACTTATACCAATATGTGCACCCTGGCCTTAGAGATCCAGCAGGACTGGGTTCCGGTACATGGAGACTTCTTTGTGGGTCGGGAGGGGCGGGTGGAGGTCTGGGTGGCTAAGATGCAGGCTCAGCGCAATGTGGTGGGCAATGTAGATCTTAGCTTCTGCAACGGCATGCCCAGCGCCACCCGCTATATCTGGCTGCCCAGGCTGGATCAGCTCATAGAGCTGGCCCAACATCCAGGGATCCACTATGAAAAGATGACCCAGGCTTTCTTCGATTGGACCAAAAGGCCCTACCCTAAACACAGCCAGGACCCGCGCAAGCTGTTCAAGACTTTGGAGCAAACCTGGCTGGCGTTTATCATGCACAAGGACTGGGGCAAGGCCTGGGATGGTGCCAACTGGCAGAGACTGCTGCAGATCTAGAGCCCTGGAGCACACAGAGCCATGCCAAAACAAAGCAGCGGCGTGCTGTTCTCTAGATGGGCTGCCCCATTACGTGCGAGACGACTTGCGCAAGGCCAGACAAAACGATTTCGACCTTAGAAGCCAAAAGGCTGACTTCTTCAGCACAATCCTTATGCAGAGGAAGTCAAGTTAAGGCAAAGGCTTAGCCTGAGCGCCAGCAGCCCCTGCAGCCTTATGCCGTTTGCAGACAGGGAATGGATCTTCTCTGAATGCGCTTGGCCTGCATCCTTTCAATGGCTCGAATCATTCCCTGATCCTTGGCCTCCACAAAGGTGGAAGCCAGGCCTGAGCTAGCAGCCCGTCCAGTGCGACCGATACGATGGGTGTAAGCCTCAGTGGTGTCAGGCATGTCAAAATTTATGACGTGGCTGATGCGGCTCACATCCAGTCCCCTGGAAGCCACATCTGTGGCTACCAGGACATTAAAGCTGCCCTTTTTGAAGCCTTGCAGCACATGGCGGCGGTTATTCTGGGACATATTGCCCTGCAGATCTTTGGCACTGAGCCCAGAGGCGCTGAGAAGTTTGGCCAGCTTGGTGGCCATATGCTTGGTCCTGGTAAACACCAGGGTGGTCTCTTCTTTTTTGGCCTGCAAAAGCGAAATCAGCATCTTAGTCTTGGACTTGCCCTGCACCGGATAGAGGCACTGATCAATGGCCTGCAGGGGCTGCTCGTAGTCCACCTCAATCTGCAGCGGATCATTCAGGACCTCAGCTGCCAGGGAGTGAATGTCCCTGGGCATGGTGGCTGAAAAGAGCATGTTCTGGCGCTGCTTTGGAAGCAGCTTGAGAATGTTGCGGATATCCGGCATGAAGCCCATGTCCAGCATGCGATCTGCTTCGTCCAAAACCAGGGTTTCTATGCTGGAAAGGTTCAAGGCCCGATCTCCCAGGATATCCAGCAGCCTGCCCGGGCAGGCTACCACAATATCCATTCCAGAGTGGAGCCTTTTTACCTGCTGGAACTTGCTGACCCCGCCATAGACAGATATCCCGCGCAGCCCAGTGTTCTTGCCCAGGGCCTGGAAAAACTCCAGGGTTTGCTCTGCCAATTCCCGGGTGGGCGACAGGACCAGGCTGCGTACCTTGCCCCGTCTGCCTTGCAGCAGGCTCTGCAAGATAGGCAGCACAAAGGCTGCTGACTTGCCGGTCCCGGTCTGGGCAAGGGACATAATGTCCCTGCCCTGCAGAGCTGCAGGGATTGTCTTCTCCTGTACAGGGGTGGGTTGGGTGTAGCCGCAGGCAGTGATTCCGGCCTGTATTTTGCTGTCGAGTTGAAATTCAGTAAAGTGCATGAGTTTTCCTTATACTGGGATTTAAGTGTTGTGGACTTGCCAAACAATGAATATCAGAAAGCAGCCCAGCCAGATCAAGCAAAGGCCTTGCTCTGGCTGGGCTGCAAATCCAGACTTAAAATCAATGCGGCTAGTCCCTGGAGCGCTTTTTGTCCTGGCGGGCTTCATTGACTATCAGATCCCTGCCCTCCAAAGAGGAGCCATGCAAAGTCTCTTGGGCTTTCTGGGCCTCCTGGCTATTGGTCATCTCCACAAAGCCAAAGCCCCGAGAACGCCCGCTGTGATGATCTATGATCACCTGGGCGCTGGCCACTTCTCCAAAAGGGCTGAAAAGATCCTGCAAAGCAAAATCATTATGACTGTAAGGTAAGTTGCCTACATACAATTTCATGGATAATACTCCCTTGCAAGTGAGCAGCGCTTTTCATACTGCGGAAAGTGGCACGGTCCAGGCAGGGGGGCGTGCAGGATGCGTGATGAAGGGTGCCGGGCACTTGTGTTTAAGGTTAAAAAATCAGATTACCTGAAATTCTCTGCCCTGGCAACTCTTTTCCTGCTCCAATTGTTTTTTTTCTGCTACCTGCTGCTTTCACTGATCCAGAGGGTCCCTGCTCAGGGCTGGATCTGACTATGATTTTGGGCTAGGCAGGATGACGCGGACTTCAGTATCGGCAGCGATTATGACAACGACCACGATCACGATTTGCTCTGCCCTCCCTTCGCTGTCGTTGTCGTGCTCGTAATCGTAATCGATATTTTGACCAACACAGAGGGCGAGCACCGCTCGCCCTCCTGGCATCGCAGCAACACGTCGCTTCAACTTAAGCCTGTCGGTAAATCATAGTCTTGTACAAGCACAAGGGCGACCGCCGGTCCTCCTTTTTGAAGAAAACTGTTGATGGAGATCCAATTTTCCATACAAACGAACAACGCAGCTTAAGTCCTGTGACAGCACCAAACACCCATTAAATCTCCCAATGAACAAGATTCTTGAGCTCATCAACGACGTCTACGAGGCCTTGAGCTACTGCTGGGAGCATAAACGCACCAGACAAATGATCACCGCCCTGCTCATCGGCTGTTTTTTGCTGACCTTGATCCTGTCCGAGCTGAACCGACTGGGCTTGCTGCCTGAGACTTTGGGCGCCCTGCTACCGGTCAATCCCTTCTACGCAGTAAAGCTGGCCTTCACCCTGCTGCTTATTAACGAGCTGATCGCCTTGATTTTTGTGATACCCGTTTCCGTGTCCAGGGCAGTGGGCAAGCAGATGGAGATCCTGTGCCTGATCTTCCTGCGCAATGCCTTCAAGGAGCTAAGCCACTTCAGCGAGCCCATTATCCTCACCCAGCAGATGGACGCGGTATTGCGGATTGCTGCCAACGGGCTGGGGGCAGTGGCCATTTTTGTCCTGTTGCACCTCTACTATCGCCAGTATGTGCAGCGCAGGGACAAGCCTGGCAAAGGGCTCACGGTGTACAGGTTCGCCACTATCAAGAAGCTCGTGGCCCTGGTGCTGCTGCTGGTCTTTGTGGCCTTAGGATTCTATCACCTGGGCCTTCTCATCTCCGGCAGGCAGGGTATAGCCTTCTTCCCTGAGATCTATACCATCCTGATCTTCAGCGATGTGCTGCTGGTACTGGTAGCCAACCGCTTCTTTCCCGGTTTTGGGGACATATTTCGAAATTCCGGTTTTGCCATCTCCACCCTGCTCATGCGCCTGAGCCTCACTGCTCCTGCTTTCTGGAATGTGGGCATCGGCATTGGGGCCGCCTTGTTCGCCCTGCTTCTGGCTGCTGCCTATAAACACAGCATGCGGCTCTCCAGAAGTTAGACTTCGCCCTGCAATTGACTGAGCAGAAAAAAAACCATAATCTTGCGCCTCTAGCAGCCCAGACAGGTCCATAAATGAGCTGCCATCCGGCAAGAAAACAAACGGCACAGTTGTCTTATCCCAGTTTTCTTGCTAGCCTATTGTTTTGCCAAGGCAAAGACAAAAATCTTAAGAAAAGGGGGAAGGCCATGCCTATTGTGACAATTACCAGGGGTTCCTTCACCAAGGGCAGAGAAGTTGCCAAGAAGCTGGGCAAAAGAATGAGTTACAAAGTCATCTCCAGGGAAATATTATTAAAAGCTTCCAAGGACTTCAACGTCCCTGAGGTCAATCTCAAAAATGCCCTGTACAATGCCCCATCCATCCTGGACAAGTTCACCTACGGCAAGGAGAAATTTATGGCCTTTATCCGGGCCAGCATTTTAGAGCAGATGGTCCAGGACAACGTCATCTACCATGGTCTGGCTGGCTATGCCTTGCTCAAGGGAGTAGGGCACGAGCTGCAGGTTCGCATTCAAGCCGATCCGGAGGACAGGTTGCATCGCTACATAGAATACTACAAGCAGGACCACGGGGTGCAGCTGAGTGAAGACGAAGCCAGGTGCCGTCTTAAGAAGGACGACGAGGAACGCCGCAAATGGAGCATGTATTTGCGAGAGCATGACCCCCACGACGCAAACAACTATGACCTGGTTTACAACGCCAGCAAGCTTACAGTAGACGACATAGTGGAGGACCTGGCCCGCATCCTGCAGCTGCCCTATATGCAGGCCACTCCTGAATCCCAGCAGCAGGTGGAGGAGGAGGCCAAAGCCGCCCTGGTCAAGACTGCCATTGTAAAGGACTTTCCCACTGCGCAGGTCAGCTGCAAGGACAGCGTAGCTTATGTGACTGTGGAGGCCGACTTGAGGCAGGAGGAGCACATCGTAAGCATGATCAAGCAGGATACAGCAAACGTCCAGGATGTGCAGGAAGTCAGGGTGCATGTATCGCCACGCTATAGCATCTAGCTCGGAACATCTTGAGATCCATACACATTCTTAAGGAGGTGGCATGTCCGATCAGGATACAGATCCCCGCTTCCTGCAGGCCTCCAGGGAGGCCAAGCTCTGCCTGCTCCTGGCGGCCCTGAACTTCCTGTGGTGGTACACCTTCGCCTATGGCCTGGGCAGCGGTCCTGTTGAGGAATACACCTGGATCTGGGGCCTGCCCGCCTGGTTCTTCTTCAGCTGCCTGCTGGGCCTGCCCCTTTTCCTGCTGCTCATCCATCTCCTGGTCCGGATCTTCTTCCGGGAAGTTCCCCTGGAAGGTTACCTGGAGGAGCAGCAGACTGACCACCAGAGCCGCGAATAGGGCTTACTGCAAACCTTGGCCAGTTCACAACCTGGATTCCGGCTCCCGGAACGGGGTCCGGGACAAGTTTCGCCGGAATGACTTGACGGAGACAGAAAGTGTCCCAGTAGTGTCAGTAACATGGAGGAATAAATGCCGGATCTCAACCTCCTGGTGCTACTCCCCTTGGTCCTCTATCTACTGCTGATCTATATCCTGGCAGCCTACAGCAATCGCATCCTGGCCCGCTCCGGCAACTTTCTGGAGGAGTACTTCATCGGCAGCAGGGGTATGGGCGGATTTGTGCTGGCCATGACCCTGGTAGCTACCTATACCAGCGCCTCCAGCTTTGTGGGCGGCCCCGGGGTTGCCTACCAAATGGGCCTGGGCTGGGTGCTGCTGGCCATGATCCAGGTGCCTACGGCCTGGCTGACCCTGGGCATCTTGGGCAAGAAGTTCGCTATAGTCGCTAGAAGGGTCTCGGCAGTGACCATCAGCGACATCCTGCGGGCCAGGTATGAAAACCGCTGGGTGGTAGCCTTGAGCTCCCTGGCCCTGGTGGTCTTCTTCCTGGCTGCCATGGTGGCCCAATTCATCGGCGGGGCCAGGCTGTTCGAGGGCGCTGTTGGCCTGTCCTACCACGCCGGGCTGTTCATATTCGCCGCCAGCGTTATCCTGTACACCACAGTAGGCGGTTTTCGGGCTGTAGCCCTGACAGATGCAGTCCAGGGTCTGGTCATGCTGGCGGGCATGGGCGCTTTGCTCTGGGGGGTGCTCCAGGCCGGAGGCGGGATGGAGGCCATCGTGCAGGATCTTAAAAGTACAGATCCCGCCCTGGTCACACCTTTCGGACCTGACAACTTCCTGTCCAAGCCCTTTATCCTCTCCTTCTGGATCCTGGTGGGCCTGGGGGTCATAGGCCTGCCCCACGCAGGGATCCGCTGCTTCGGCTACCGCAGCAGCAGGGCCATGCACAGGGCCATAGTCCTGAGCACCGCTGTCCTGGGGCTGATCCTCCTAGGCCTGCACCTGGCCGGGGCTTTGGGCAGGGCTGTGGTCCCAGGCCTGGAAGTGGGAGACAAGATCATGCCTCTGCTCAGCCTGGAGGTCCTGCCCCCGGTGGTGGCCGGGCTGTTTCTGGCCGGACCCATGGCTGCCATCATGTCCACCATTGATTCCCAGCTCATCCTGGCCTCAGGCACCCTGCTCAAGGATGTCTATATCCACTTCTTCCAGCCCCAGGGCAGCCAAGGGCCTGCAGAGCACCGCCGCCTGCACAGGGTCAGCTTCTACAGCACCGCCCTGCTGGGCCTGATAGTCTTCCTGGCAGCCCTCAAGCCACCGGACCTTATTGTCTGGCTGAATCTGTTTGCCTTTGGCGGCCTGCAGGCAGCTTTCTTCTGGCCCCTGGTGCTGGGCCTGTACTGGAAGCGGGCCAATAGCGCCGGGGCCCTGGCCTCGATTATCGTGGGTGTGAGCACCTTCTTCTTGCTGAACATCTTCATGGATCGCTTCTGGGACATGCATGTCATCGTACCAACCCTGACTCTGGGTGGACTGGCCTTTTTCCTGGTCAGCCTGATCACCGCACCTCCCAGCTATGAAGTCCAGAACCTTTTCTGGGGCAGAAAAGGGAATTGACAAGCACTCCTGGTTGCCAGCACAATTTTGCATATGGTTCACAGGTTACAAAAACAGCTTCAGGACTTAGGCATCAGGCAGGAGCCTGCTCGGGACAGGCAGATCAGGGACCGATTGCGCAGCATAGAATGCTATCGCAATCAGCTCTGGCAGCTGCAGAGCTATGCCCAGCTAGTGCGATTTGTGCGGGAGACCATTTCTGCGGAGCTCTCCAGAAAACTGGAGCACATTATCACGCCCCCCAAGGCAGTAGGCCTGGCTGAGGAGGTCTCCCTGGATTCCCTCAAGTGGCTGGTAGAATACTGGTGGAGGGCGGGTAAGGACTACTCCCCGGACCTGTACAGGGCCTCGGACAACACCGTGGTGGCCTCCTGGCAGGTGGAGGGCCACGCTATCCAGGTCCGTTTCCTGAGCAGCGGCTTTGCCCTGGCCGCGGTCAAGCGCCAGCAGCAGGGCCAAAGCCACAAGCTACACTTCCAGATGCCAGTCTGGGAGCTGCCTACCAGTTTGGTCTGATGGACAGATACAGGAAAGGTCACCATGACGACCCTCCCCTGGCCCCTCCCTGGCCAGCTGGTCTTTACTCACACTTGACACCCAGCTAAATATAGCTTTGCCGTAGACCTATGGTCTATTTAGCCAGGTAAACCCTGGGATAAGGAAGGTGTCATTATTCAACCACCCCTTACCCCCCGGCACTCACTTGCTCAAGCACGTATCAAGTATTATTGCCCCGCCAAGTGAGTGCCGGGGAGGGGAATCAGAACCGCTTGATCTTGCTCAATATTTAAGGTCGTCGATCCCAATAAACTGAGGAGGATAACCAAAAGACGAATATGGAAGCTTGCTCCTCTTAGCTCCCCTCCTTGGCAAGGAGGGGCAGGGGTGGTTGGGATAATGTATCTTACACCTTATTTTTCAGTATGTTATAAATCCACGGTGTTAAGTGTGTGCTATGCTCAGCCCTGGCCAGGGAGGGGTTCGGGGAGGGTCCTATTCCTTAATCGCTATCGCTATCGTAGTCGTAATCGCAATCGATACAATAACATCTACCTTACTAAGAAACCGGCACCACCCTGCTGCCGTCCTTGTACCTGATCTCCCAGTTCCTGTCCCAGCTGGGCAGCTCCCAGCGCTTGGGGGCTGTCTTGCGGATGCCTGAGCTGCGCGTCAAGGTAATCCGCTTTTTCAGAGGCTCGTAGCAGACATCCAGCTTGAGATTAGGCAGTACGATCCGTCTGGGGTACTTCTCATCGAGCTCCTTTCGCTCCCACTGGGGCACACCCTGGAAATCCAGGTCCTCAGGCTCCAGGGCCTGCAGATCCTGGCTGTCTTCCAGGCCGATCTCAGCCAGGCGCTCCTCAAGCCAGGCCCTGAAATCCAGCTCCTTGCCCTGGGCAAATCCCAGCCTGCAGTACAGGTTCCAGGCCTGAACATCATCCTGCAGCCTGCTGCCTGTCTCAGGCCACAGCTCTCCCTGAGCCACCAGCTCAGTTACTGCCTGGCGCAGATCCCTGCCTTCCGGAATCTCGCTCCAGGACTTGATCACCCTGCCGGCGTAGATGCGCTGGGCCAGGACCTGAACCTGGGACCCCTGCAACTGAGGTTGCCCTTTACGAACCTCGCCTACTCCTGCCCGGGCCAGCTCCTGCAGGCTGAGCGGGGCCAGACAGGTGGCGATGCTCACGGTCTGGGTGGTACCCTTGCCAGGCACGCTGTGCCGATCCAGGACCAGGGCTGCCTCCTGGTTGCCCGGCATCCTGCTTGCGGCCCCGATCTGCACCTCCTCATTGCCGTTGCCCAGACTCCAGTTCCTCTTGGTCCTGCGCACAAATGCCAGCTCAGGATCAGCTTGCAGGATATCCCTGAGCATCTGCTGCCTGTGAGGAGGCCGAGATTCCAGCTCTTGGGGAAGCTCCAGGCTCTGCCTGATCTGCCTGGAAATGCGTCTGGCCTCCTGCAGGGCCTGGCGGTTCACAGGACTTGATTCCGGGGGATCCTGGCGCAGCACACGGATCAGAGTGCATACGTCGCAGGGCTCTGGAGCGAACTCCTGCAGTTCCTGGACTGCCTTTTCCGACCTTGGGGGCAAAAGGATGTTGGCCTGGGCGCTTAAGGCTGCAGCCAGATCCACCAGATCAGACCTGGAATCCGTGCTGCTGGCGACAGCGATCAAATGCGCCAGCTGGGCGTCCAGGGGCAGGGAGAAAAGACTCAAGCCATGCCTGGTAATATGGCCTTGTCCATCCAGGGCTCCCAGGGCCTGCAGCCTGGCTGTGGCCTTCTGGGCCGCGTGTTCAGGCACTGGATCCGGACAGCTCAGGTCCTGGAGCCTTTTGCCGCTGGCAGCAGCAGCCAGGATAAACTCCGTGGGGTCTTCCCGCACCACCTCTGGCGGTGTATAAGCTTCCAGCCTGGCTGCCCTGCCCCAAAGACGGACACATTTGCCAGGTCCCAGCCTGCCTGCCCTGCCTGCGCGCTGCTCTGCTGCTGCCTGGGAGATAGCGCACAGGGCCAGCACAGTGCGGCCGTTTCGATACAGGGTGCGCCGCTCCAAGCCGCTGTCCACCACAAAGCTGACTCCGGGCAGGGTCAGCGAGGTCTCAGCCACATTGGTGGCCAGAATGACCCTGGGGCCTTTGCCGGGCTGCAGAGCCCTGTCCTGGCAGGCCTCATCCACAGAGGCATGCAAAGGGATCACTTCCGCCTTTGGCCCGCGCTTCTTGAGCCTGGCCTCTACATCCCGAATCTCGCCCTTGCCTGGCAAAAAGACCAGGATATCTCCGCCACCGCTCTCTTCCAGGGCCTGGAATACAGCGTCAGCTGCCCTCTTATCCAGGTGCCCGGTCCTGGGCAGGGCATCCTTTTCCTGATACCTGACCTGGACCTCATACATCCTGCCCTGGGACTGCAGCCTTTGGCCCTGAAGGTAGTCCGCCAGCTTTCCACCCTGCACAGTGGCCGAGGTCAAAACCAGTTGTTTGGGGCTGCCCTTGAGCAGGGCGGCTAACAGGTCAGTATCCCAGCGCCGCTCGTGGAACTCATCCAGGATGACAGTGGAAAACCCTGCAAAGGCATCCCTGGCATACCAACGCAAAGCCACCCCTGGAGTTGCAAATATTATCTTGGAATCTTTAGAGCTGTGGTTGGCGAAACGCACCGCATACCCCACCTCTTGGCCTATCTCCTGGCCCAGGCTAAAGGCTGTGAACCTGGCCAGGGAGCGGCAGGCCATACGCCTGGGCTCCACCACCAGCACCCGCCCCTTTTCTGCAGCCCATACAGGCAGTCTGGTGGACTTGCCGCTGCCCGCAGGGGCCTCCACCACCAGCGGGACTAGTGACAATAGGGACTGAAAATCGCTCCTGATCTCCTCAATGGGCAACTGCTGCATGTAATTCCTATTTGAGTGGCCGGACCTGAAAAGCCCTGGCAGTCGTGTGCCTGGCCAAAGCTCAGTCCAGAGAGCCTGCAAGCTGGCTCTTTCTGACATAAAGCCGACGCAGCTCCTGGAAACTGGCAATGATGGCCTGCCTTTCCTGTTGCAATCCCTCTCGCAGATGCTGCTTGCTCTGGAAAAAGGTCCTGATCAGAATCTTGTCCCGGTAGCGGGTAATCTCCCTGCGGTAGCGCAGACAGGCAAAGCCTGTGCAGGGCAGGACAGCAACATACACCAGACACCACAAAGGGCTTGGGGCCGCATAATGCCAGAACAGTCCGGCATAGAACAGGTAGCTCAAGGAAAAGAAGAGTACGCCCAGGGCAAAGTAGGCAAAGCCCCGGATGGGCTCTTCCTTGAAGAACCTGGCAGTGAAAAGGGTAACCAGGTAGGGAATTATATTGTGCATAAACCCAAACAAGGCAAAAGGGGCCATGAGCAGGGCATACAGGGTCATACGCAACCGGATCAACCTTTCCTGCACTGGCCTCTGAAAGTCATGGCTTAAGTCTTCCCGCAACCTGGCCTGGGAAAGGTGATCCTTATACCGTTCCACATCCTTGCGCAGTCCTTCCAATTCCTCTGGGGCCTGGGCTGCAATCTGGCTCAGGGCCAGGTTAGTGTTTTGTCTGGTGCGCAGGGCGGACCTCAGATCATGCTCTGTCCTGGCCACTGGCCTAAACCAGGCTGTTATCCTCTGCCAATGGCTGATGCGCTTGCTGGAAGCAGATGCATTTTGCGCAGCAGGTTGACTGTCCTGCAGCGTGGGCTCCGGCTCCAGGATTGCGCTCAGGTCAGCTACCAGTTGGCCCAGCCTGAGGTCTTCAATATGCAAAGCCTGTTGTCTCAAAGCCTGCTGCAAATCACTGGTCAGAGCCCTGACCGCCTGCTCAGGGGCCTCTTGGTGCATCTCAGCATAGTCTGCCGCCCATATGGGCTGGGCAAAGCTGAGCAGAACAGAGGACAGGAGCAATTCCCTGCTTTCAAAGCTAAGGCCCACAGGCACTATGCCCACGCCCAGTTGATAACCATTTTCTGCCTCTGCTCCCAGGGCCATGCGGGCCGTACCTGTACGCAGCTCCCCTACTTGCCCATGGGGGGAATTGCGCCCTTCAGGGAATATCCCTATACATCCCTGCTCCTGCAAAACCCCATAGACTTTTTGAAAAGAGTGCACATTGCTCTGGGCATACTGCCCTGTATGCCCTGGACGATAAATGGGTATTACCCCCAGGCTGTTAAACAGGCTAGAAACAAAGGGGTAGCGGAAGAGGTCACTCTTGGCCAGATAGTTTATCTTCCTGGGCACCTGAGCACTCAAGAGCACCGCGTCCAAAAGGGATCCAGGATGGTTGGCAGCCAGGATTAAAGGCACCCTGGCAGGCAAGTTCTCCCGACCAGTGGACTGGATGTCCACAAAATACAGGTGAGCGGCAACCCTGGTAATATTCCTGAGAATGCTGTACAGGCGCATGTGTGCTTACTCCAGACCCAACCCCTGCAAAAAAGCTTGCGGGATGCGAGCCACGGTCTGCTTATGCCAATCAAAAAACACAATCCCGGTCTTGGCCCTGGCGATCTCCTGGCCTGTCTGCAAGTGCTTGCAAAGATAAACAACATCGCATCCCTTTCTGCCGATATCAGCCACACCTACCCACACCTGCAGCACATCGCCGCGAAAACCCTGGGCCAGATACTGGATGGCCACGTCCGCAATAAGGATCCCCAGACCCTCAATATCCAGCTCCTGGAATCCGAAGTGCTCGAAGAACCTCATCCTGGCCTCGTGCAACAGACTCAGTAGGGCATCATTCCCCAAGTGTCCGCCATAATTGATATCATCGATACGAATTGCAATTTCTGTACAGAACAAAAACTCCTCTGGCAGTTCCACTTTAATCCTGGCCATCTTCCCTCCTACTTCGTATTTCGCCAAGCAAAAGAAATATTATAGCTGAAATCCGAGCTAGGAACAAGCCATGACCAAAGCTCAGTGCAATACAGCTACCAAGCAAAAAGCCTTAGCTGATCAGGCCCTGTAGTTTGGCATACAATTTGTATTAATAATTCTTAAAATGATGTTTGAGGAGGGGGAAATTGACATGCATAAGCAGATGCTCGCCTGTGGCCTGGTCACTATAATTCTGGCACTCTCCGGATGCACTTACATGAGCTCCAATACAGGCCAAAGGCCAGAACCAAAACTGAACCACCTGGTCATCCACCAGCGCCCTGCCTTGGAAAAGGCCCAGGAGCAGGTAGCGATCCATCCTTTGCAGACTCCCCGGTCTGAACTAAAGGTGCTATTCTTTCCCTTTTATATCTCCGAGCAGGCCGGAGGAAATTTTGACTCCAGCCGCAAGCTCAGCAGGATATTTTGGCGCACCTGGTTAGAAGAGGAGGTCTTTCCTGCCATGGAGTTTGAGGATATGCAAAAATGGCCAGGCCAAAAGAGACTTGGACAAATGGCCAGTAACAAAGGAGCAGACCTGTACGTCCAGGGCCAGATCACCCACTACATGAAAGGAGGCACCCAGGGCAGGACCTCTATTTCCATTTTGGTCAACATCTATACTGTAGCTAATGACGAACTTATCTGGTCCTTGGCACATTCAGGCAGGATACAGAGACAAACTACAAAGGATTTTATCCTTTTTAAGACCAAAAGCTGGATGCCAGAACATCCAGAATATGTCATCGTCAACAATCTGGCACAGGAGCTGGCGCAGCCAATCAAAGCCTGGGTGCAGGACAAAAAAGAGGACTCCTAGCTCCAGCTGCACCAGGTATATTGTGTACATCATCACCCAAGAGTGCTGCTGAAGCAGCCTGTAAACACCTAGGTCAGATATCAGCCGCCCCAAGGCATATTGGCATAGGTCTTGGAGAGCTCATCCCGAAATTCCCGGAAAAACTCTTCATGTTTCTTTTCCCAGCCAGCTAGCATAGCTAAGGCTTTACTGGCCTTGCCCTCGGTCAACCCAGCCATTTTGGAGTAGTAGTCGCTTAAATCCTTTTCAATGAGCCAGGCAGTATTAAACACAGTCACATCCGGGACCATGGACTCCTGCAGGCTTTTCTGCAAAAATTCAGACTTGGCCCGCTGATCGAAAAAGTTCTGGATCTGGGGCTCTATATCCACAGTAGCTGGAATGTCCAGCTCCACACCGCTTCTGAGGTTCTCCAGGATCCGGTCTATGAATTCGATATGCTTCTCCTCTTCCTTAATAAGCTGCCGAAAAGCGCTTACTGCTGCCCCTATGCCCATTCTGTCCACAGAGGACTGAAAAAAATCCTTTCCAGTGTATTCCTGATTCAAAGCAAATTCATAGATTTTGATCATATCTTCACGTGAGGCCATTTTGAATCCCCCTGGCTAGCACAGGTTGCAAGATTTGTAGCCTGTCAGCATACAGGCTATAGCTATGAATAAATCCTATTCTTAAGCACAAACAAAGTCAATCCAACGGACAATCTTTAACCCTAAAGGCACCCAAGAATCGCTTTGCCGAGGCTAAAAATCTATTTTAGGCTGGTTCGTACGTTTGGCTGGATATTTAATCTGTTATCTGTGTTTTGGCCTGCAAAGCCTTCGGGGTGGAGAATTTCAGGCTCATAAGGCAAGAAATAATCCGTAGCAGCTAAGGTCATTTTGTTTGAGCCCTTCAGGATCTTGGCATTTACGTATACCTGTTCATATAGAACTGAATAGGTTCCTACCAGTACTGCATAAGTTTCTTGCTCCTGAGCTATGGCCTGAAGCTTTCTGGAGAGGGCGAATTCTCCTTGGGAAGCTTTTACCTGCACAGTATCTGTACGCAAGCGTATATCCAGCACTTCAAAGCCGTGGTTGGCCAATTCGGTCCCGATCTGCTGGGGAATGATCCGCCCCAGACTGCTGCTTTCCTCCAGATTGTCCAAATTCACAAAAGTAGCCAGCAAAATTGGCCCCTCAGCTGGCTGCCCTTTTGCCAGCAATTGGCCCAATTCATTTCCTGCCTTGGAGTTGGCCTGGAGTATCGCTTTTGCTTGAACAGGCAATTTTTTCCCGGACCCGCTATTGTGTGCTCCCAAGAAGGGCACATAGGAGCAGGCAGTCAGCAAAAAAACGCATATGATCAATAAGGCTGCTAAACAATACCGCATTTGATCCACCTCCTGCAAGCTATATGCATATCCTGTGCCGTTTTTAGCTGGAGCAACTTGCTAAAGGTTTCGTTGAATCGTCCGAAAAGTTTTTTGCTTTGAGCAGATACGAACAATCAAGGAGGCGACCATGTCACTTTGTTGCAGGCTGCTAATTTTTCTTGTGTTTGGCCCACTTCTGCTTGGCTGCCAATTCCCTCGTCCATCGGAGCCTATTGCCTCACAGATTCCTGTTCCGGCAATGCATGCTTTAAAGACCCAGAAAAAGATGCAGTCTATGCAGCATTGGGAGCTTTTGGCTGCAGATATTGCCAACCAAATCCAGGATTATATAAAAACAGAAAATGATATGCCTTGGAGCAACATATTTGTTGCTCCTGCAGGCAATACATCTTTTGAAAAGACATTCTACGCTTTGCTGATCACGAAAATGGTAGAAAAAGAGCTTACTGTATCCAAACATGACAAGAATGCTCTGATAGTGTCTTTTGATCTGGAAATGGTCAAGCACACAAAACGAATGCTTAGAGAAAAAAGAGGTGTATACAGATCACTAGCCCCTGGAGTTTATGTAAAAAGAGAAAAGAATTCTGGATGGTCTTCAGAGAAAATAAATACAGCTGAAAAGGAAGTAGGTGATTCAACCATAAATGTAGATGCAGGCTTGTATACGGAAGTTGAGCCTCAAACTGAAGTTATGATTACCGTCTCCCTTACAAAAAACGATAAATATCTGTTCCGTGCTTCTTCCATCTATTATATTAATCAGCAGGACTGGCAACAATACGAAAAAAATCTAGATAACCACGAACCAAATTTAGTGAAGTACAAACTTGTTGACGACTAGCTTATATGAAATTGGGTGTCAGGGACATGATTCAACATCTTACTGATAACCCTCATTTTACCGTCTTTTCTTACTTATTGGTGTTAGATTGGACGAAGAGATAGCCTTTTATCAAAGGCTTCAGATATTGGATATCTAAAGCATTGTGCAAAAATATTAACAGGAGCTACCATGAAAAGGCTGCTTGTAACCTTATTGTCATTATTCATATTTTCCATTGCTCAAGATGACACACTTGCAAAGCAGCATCACGAGCAATATACCCTCCAACACTTAGGCGATCTCAAAAAGATAGCCTATGCAGCAGCTGACAACCTGGAGCACAATATCGTCGCAGACATTGACAAAACGCTGCCCATAGCTACCGCCACCTTTGTGCGCAACCAAAATTTTAACTCCACCTCTGCTTTGGGCAAAGAGCTTAGCCAGATCATTGGTTCCAGACTTTCCCAGCATGGGTATAAGGTCATCGACATGAGGCTTAGAAAGGATGAGCTCTTACTAAACCCAGATCTCGGCGTCTTAGCATTATCCAGAAACCTGGATAAAATCAGGGATACTCTGAATGCTCAAGCTGTTGTTGCAGGTACCTATAAATGTTTGGAGCAAGAGATTCTTGTAACTGCCAAACTTATTAAGACTTCAGACAATTCTGTGATATCTTCCCATATCTTTTCTTTTAGCATAGATGAGCAATTTCAAGATATATGTGCGACAGAAAAGCTACAGCTCAACACCCAGGCAGAAAATGAAAAGAAAGAAAACAAAAACGCACAGAAAAACCAAACACCAAAAATGGGTCCCTTGGCTTCAGGTACAATCAGCTTGGATCCCTCCAAGAGCACAGATGCCAAGCTGATTCAAAGCCGGTTGGCTGACCTAGGGTTATACCTGGACAAGATAGACGGGATTTGGGGGAAAAATTCCAAAATTGGCTTAAAGAAATTCAAGAACATGCACCAATTGCCTGATCCTGACAAATGGGATATGCGCACCCAAATCAAGCTGTTTGCTCCAGCTGGGCAATAGCTATGGCCTCAAATGCCTGGACCTCAAAGAGTCCTGCTGGCAGAGCGTGATCAGGCAATGTTTTGTATCTGCCCTTGAAAAGTGTTAATACGCTGATGGTTGACTCCTTTTCCATGGGCGCCAACGACCTGTCACTCCTAGGCGCAGCCAGGTCCTGCTAATAACCACCATGCCTTGAGCCAAACTGAACTCCTGACGCAGAGCTCCTGCTTTGTATCCGTTCAGAGGGTACTAACAGCTTGAGCGTAAACCGTCATTGCGAGGAGTCTTCGACAAAGCAATCTCCAGAAATGCAGTTCAATAATATGGATATGAGCTCGACCCCTGAATGCTTACCCCGCTTTTAATCTTACCTTTGCATAAAAGCACACTTAGCCAGAATTGGATCTTCTCCTATACCTCATATAAAACAGCATGTTAAAAACATCTACAGTTTTAGCTTGAATTCTTTTATTCTTTTAGGTATAAGAATAGTTATTAATATGTTGCATCTGAAGAAAAATAAAGTCGTTTATTCGATTCAATTTACATATAGCAAAGCTTGCAGTATTTATTCACCATCTACTAAGCTCGGACAAGTGTTGCCGAGGAAAAAACCAAGGTCCTGGGGTTCGTCCCACAGGCTTAAAATGTCTGAGCGACCAGCAGCGGCAGGTGTACCTGCTCGTACGCTTACGATTTAGAATACGTTCAGCAAAACTGTGCACGCTATTTCAACCTCAAAGTCCGCCATAATATTCTGGAATTTCAAGAGATCCAATGTCAAACTTTTGCTTTACGCATTCTTTGGAGCGAGTTTTTTGCGTCCTGTGGACCGATCCCACGGACCTGGTGAATCCTTCATTAAAATTTTTTTTCACTCCCAGGGATGAAAATTACGTAATACCGGCCCAAATCCGGCAATAGGCATAGTACGGCCTGCGAAGCCCAGCATTTTCACGGCAACAGTTACAGCTTGCAAAGAGATTTCAATATGAAACATAGCCTACTGGAACTTCTGATCTGCCCTGATTGCCTACCCCAAGAAAACAGTCTGTCAGTGCAAATAGACCAGGAGCATAAAGATGATATACTGACTGGCCAGCTCCGCTGTCATGCTTGCGCTCGTATCTATCCCGTCCAGGAAGGCGTAGCCTATCTAGACCCCTGGAGCAGCCCGGGAACAGGCTCAGGCAGCAAATATGAAACCCCTCAAGTTATAGCTTCCTATCTCTGGAGCCATTACGCAGATCTTTTGCCCGATCCAGAGGCCTCTTCAGCCTACCAGAGCTGGGTACAGCAATTGCTGCCCCACCAGGGATTCAGCCTGGATATCGGGGCTGCTGTGGGCCGTTTTGTGTTCCAGATGGCGGACAAATGCGATTTCGCCCTAGGTGTGGACAATTCAGTAGCCTTTATCAAGACAGCTAGGGAGCTCATGCTGCAGGGACAAAAAACTTTTCACCTGCCTGTGGAGGGCCGTTTGACCCGGAAAGTTGTCTTGCAGCTGCCTGAGCATTGGCATCGCAGCAAAACCGATTTCCTGGTAGCCAATGCCCAGGCCCTGCCTTTTTCCAGCAGCAGCTTTGCCTCCCTAGCCTCCTTGAATATGCTGGACAAGGTGCCAGATCCACTGGCCCATCTACAGGAAATTGACCGAGCAGCAAAGGAAAGGGATGTGCAATGCCTGATCTCTGATCCCTTTTCCTGGTCTACAGATACTGCCCAGGAAGACTTGTGGCTGGGCGGCACAGAACACGGCAAATTTCCAGGCCTGGGAATAGACAATGTTCAAGCCCTGTTGCAATCCAGCAACGGATACTTTTCCCGGCCCTGGACCGTAAAGAACCAGGACCAGATCTGGTGGAAGATCCGCACCCATGCCAACCACTTCGAGCTGATCCGCAGCTGCTTCGTGCACGCCGCAAGATAGGCCAATATCAGGAGCCTCATATGCGAAAAGACACGGTTTGCCGGCTTTGCTCTGCCTGCTGTCCTGTGCAGGTGGAGGTCCAGGATGGCAGGCTGCTCAGCGCCAGGCGCAAATCCTCTGCGCCAGCCAGCCAGAAGCTCAACTGCCATAAGCTTGCTGCTGCAGCCCAGATAGTCTACTCCCAGGAGAGGATTACCAGCCCCTTGATCAAAGATGAACAAAGGAATTTCCGTCGAGCCTCCTGGGATGAGGCCCTGGACCTTGTAGCCTCCAGGCTGCTGCAGACCAGGCAGGATTTCGGAGCCCATCAGACAGCCTGGCTGAGGGGTATGGCCGCAGACTGGGGCGCTCCCTGGGACTATGCCAAAAGGCTGATGCACGCCTTTGGCTCTCCCAACTGTATAGGCAATGGTTCTGTGTGTCATGTAGCCCGGGAAATGGCCCATACTTACACCTACGGAGCCATGACCCTGCCCCAGCCTGGCGATGCCAAGTGCATTGTGATCTGGGGCAAAAACGACAGTAATACTGCTCCAGG
This sequence comes from uncultured Desulfohalobiaceae bacterium, assembly GCA_964494985.1. Taxonomy (GTDB): domain Bacteria; phylum Desulfobacterota; class Desulfovibrionia; order Desulfovibrionales; family Desulfothermaceae; genus CAZBUB01. The sequence continues at coordinate 55,787 of CAZBUB010000012.1, forward strand.
GATGTTCGAGGCCATCCTCAAGGCCAGGCAGGCTGGAGCCAGGCTGATCGTCATTGATCCAGTCCAGACCAGACCGGCTGCGATGGCGGACATCTGGCTGCAGATCAAACCAGGCCAGGACGGCATTCTGGCCATGAGCATGGCCCAGGAGATCCTCAAACAGGATCTTTGGGATGCTGACTTTGTCCAGGACTTCTGTCTCGGCTTTGAGGACTTTAGGCAGGCTGCCCAGGCCTATGCTCCAGAGCAGGTAGCCGACTCCATCTGGCTGGATGCCCAGCAGATCAAAGAGGCTGCCCGCATGTACGCCCAGAACAGGCCTGCCTGCATAATAGACGGCAACGGCCTGGACATGCAGCTGGATACCTTCCAGTCCACCCGGGCTGTATGCATCCTGAGGGCATTAACCGGCAATCTGGACCGCCCTGGCGGAGATATCATCCCCCAGCCCGTGCCGGTTCGGGACATCCAGCTCCAAGATCGGCTGCCTGCCCAGCCAGAACCTGTGACCAGGGATTATCCCTTGTTCAGCGCATTCCATCCCAACTGGGGGCTGCATGCCCAATCCTGTTTGATAGACTCCATCCTGCAGCAGCACCCCTATCCTGTCCGCAGCCTGGTTATTCAGTCCGGCAATCCAGCCTATAGCATGGCTGACTCCAAGCGGGTCAGGCAGGCTTTGGGCCAACTGGACTTCATTGCGGTCATTGACCTGTTCATGACCCAAACCGCAGAAATGGCTGATGTCTTTCTGCCAGCCAGCAGCTGTTTTGAAAAGACCCAGCTCAACCGGGCCTATCTGCGCAACAACCAGGTGGTGCTGCAAGACCAGGTCCTGAACTGGCTTGGCCAGAGCTGGCCGGACTGGAAGATCGTCTTCGAGCTGGGCCGGCGCCTGGGGCTGGAGCAGGAGTTCCCCTGGTCCAGCGCTGAAGAGGCTATTGACTATCAGCTCCAGCCAGCTGGCATTACTGTCCAGATGCTCCGGGAGCACCCAGAAGGCGTTTGGGCCCAGAAGCAGGCGTATGCAAAATACAAAATGCAAGGCTTTGCCACCCCCTCAGGCAAGGTGGAGCTGTATTCCAGGCGGCTGGCAGAGCAGGGTCAATCCGGGGTGCCCTACCAGGACTTTGTGCAGGCGGCTGCAATCAGTTTTTCCGGACACTGGCCGGACCTGGACCTGGTGGGCATAAGCGGGCAAAGGGACAACCATTTCACCCATACCCAGTTCCACCACATCCCCGCTCTCACCAGACAGCAAAGCCAGGGCTATATCAACCTCCACCCGGATGATGCCAGGGCCAGGGGCATTACTGATCAGGATATGACCCTGGTGCAAACCCCGAGCGGAGAGGTGCGCATGCCTGCCAGGCTCTCTACCAGGATCCAGCCCGGCTCGATCTGTATAGACTGGGGCTGGGCAGAGGTACAGCCTGAAGCCAATGTGAACAATCTGACTGACGATTCTAAACGGGACCCTGTTACCTGCACCCCTGCCAACCGGACCTTTATGTGCAAAGTGCGCAAAGTAGATGAATAGACCTGCTGGCACAGCTGGTCAATATCTAGATGCAGCCCGAAATCCCTTTTATTGCAGCCAATAATGTGTATAATAGGGCCATGCAATCCCCACAACCAAATCAACAGTTCGAATTTTGAATGTACTCTAGTTAAGATGTTGTTATTATGGTAGACAATTACTTTCTGCAAAAGGCTTATAAGCTGCTGCACAGCATCCAGGAGCTCAATGTCTGCTTTCTATGCCAGGAGAGCCTGGACAAGACCACCCTGGATCCTGATCAGATTTTCCTGCTGCTGCAGGAGCAGACTTCCAGTCCTACCTTTACAGAGCAGACACAGAGCCTGGACAGCCTACTCGCCGATCCCAGGGCCTCCCTGGATCAAATTCTGGGCCTGATCCGACCAGCAACAGAGTCTGCAGAACAGATCTATGGCGAGATACCCCTGCTGCATGCTCTGCAAACCCCTGTCCAGGAGGAGGATAGCCCTCACATCCGCATCCTTCTAGATATAATTTTGGCAGTCAGACTAAACAGCCTCCTGGAGGAAAGGGATCAGAATCCTGGCCTGTATCTGGCCCAAATCAGGGATATCTTAAGCTACACTTCCCAGCGCAGGCCGGAATTCCTGCTCCTGGCAGAACCTTTGCTCAGGATCGTAGCCGACCAGAGCCTGAGCATTATTGAAAGGGGACGGGCCAGCAGGACCCTGGTCAACAACTACAACATAGAGCAGATTTTGATCTATGCAGCTTTGAATCCGAATTTTTCAGAGAGTGAAAGGCAGTGCATATTCTCCTGGGTCAGCGCCTATCAGAAGCTGTACCGCAGGCTGGAGTCAGTGATCTACGACCAGAAGGAGGAGAAGGTCACTGTAGCCAGGCAGTGGTTCTCCACCACCTTGAGCAGCCTGCGCAACACCGGCAGGGCGCCTTCCGGCACCCAAGGCCTGTCCGGCTTTCTGCAGAGCTACCTGCAGGAGGTTATGCAGGAGCAGCAGAACAGGGCCCTGGATCTGGGCAGGGCCTTGGTCATGAGTATAAACAACGAGGACATCATTCGCGGGCTGCACAACCTCCTGCTCAGGCACGGGGCTCTGCAACCGAAATCTGACCAGCAACAACAGATTTTCAGCCTGCTGTTCAGGATAATGCAGGACTACAGGCTGATCTGTATCCAGAAGAAAAAGGCCCAAAGACAAATCAAAGGGGACTTTGCCAGGATATCCCATGTCAGAAGGGACATGGAAAGGGTCCTGAACGGGGATTACACCCCGCGCCTGGCCACTCCGGTCCTGGGCAGCAGGCAGGAACATCCCCTGCTGCAGGAGACCAGGGCCAACCTGGAGGTCTACAGCCTGCTGCACATGTTCGAAATCTGGCCCTTGCCCCAGATTTCCCAGAGGCTGTTCAACGAAGTTTGTGAACTGAAAAGCATGATCCCCAAGGACGCGAAGCACTCCCTGGGCTTTGTTTTGTATATGGAAAAATTCCTGGAGTTTTTAATGCGTCTGGACAGGCTGGGCATCCAGGTGGTGCAGCATCAGGATCTGGACTGCCTGCTGACCAACGCCTATCAGCTCCAGCTGCTGCACCTGCTCCAGGCAGGCATGTACCTGGGCTCCACAGGCTACTGGCGTTCTGCCATCCAAAAGCCGCCGGCCGTGATCTGCTTCACCAACCCTGGAGCCCTGCCCAACTGCCTGCAGCAGCCTATGCGGCACATCATATTCCGAATCTTTCTGGAGACTGGACAGTTCTATGAGTCTCCCTTCATTCTGGACAGTACCGAGCGCTACGGCACCATGGACGAACAAGGAGGCCCTGAGCAGCTCTTTATGCGGCCTGGGCTGTTCCTGCTGTACATTCCGGCCAGGATACAGGAGCACTGGAAAAGGGTCCAGGCAGGGCAGCAGCAAAGCCCACGCTTCCAGGCCCTGGTCCAGAACCGGATCCGCAAGGGCTAGCCCCAGGCTAAACCTTTTCCGTTGAATCCTGCCAACGGCAGTGCTATATATAGCAGTTAACTGGGCAAATCCCGAACTATGCCAGATTTTCACCTGAAAATCTCCTGTGATCGTTTGGAAAGTTGAGTAGCTCCATAATCAGAATTTTTATCATCATGCGCCGTAAGACCCCTTCCTTCAGGTAGGGGATATAAGGCGCT
>CAZBUB010000013.1:0-58967 GCA_964494985.1 uncultured Desulfohalobiaceae bacterium
TGCAACCTTGCCAAGGTTGAAGTCGCGGGTTCAAATCCCGTCTCCCGCTCCAGATAAGGCGGCATAGCCAAGTGGTAAGGCAGAGGTCTGCAAAACCTCCATTCTCCGGTTCAAATCCGGATGCCGCCTCCATTTTTTTTTCAGCGGGAATAACTCAGTGGTAGAGTGCAACCTTGCCAAGGTTGAAGTCGCGGGTTCAAATCCCGTTTCCCGCTCCAATTTATTCTTAGACGCAATCTCTGGCTTCAACAAGCCGGGATTGTTCTTATTTTTTATTCAGTGAGTTATGGTGCATTGTTACCATTAAAAAAGCACAAGGTCATGTCCCGGATTAAAGACTCCAGTAAATGAGTTTAAAGGTCTGGATAGACTAAGTAAGGCCCCCCCCAAAGTATGCATAATTTGCACCAGCCCAGTACTTTTCCCCCTGAAGCCCCCTTGCAGGAGCTCTTGAAGATTGCCCGCAGCAAGTACCATATCAAATTCGAGGCAGTCAAAATTGGAAATTACGCCTTACAAGTCCTGCAGTTGGCTGACATAGAGGAATATGTAGACCATCTGGCTGAAACTGTAGGCTGTGGGGAAAAACTGGAGCTTCCCTTCTGGGCCAAAATCTGGCCCACCTCGATTTTGCTTAGCTACTATCTGCAACGCTTGTCCCTGGACTTCAAAGGTCAGATGCTGGAGCTGGGGGCAGGAGTAGGAGTTTGTGGTCTTTTTGCTGCTCAACACGGATTTCAGGTGATCATATCAGACTCCCATGAAGATGCCTTACTTTTCTCCAAAATAAATATCTTGCAAAACAACCTGCAGCACAGAGCAGATATCGCCAAAGTTGATTTCACCAAGGACAGAATACAAAGGCGCTTCCAATACATCCTGGGCTCAGAGATCTTATATCAAGAGGCCTGCTACAGCCCCCTTCTAAAATTTTTACAGCGTCATTTAGAGCCCATACCTGAGGCAGAAGCAATTTTGGCCAAAGGCTACAATCTCAAGGCGGACAAATTCTTCAAGCTAATTCGGGAAGAATTCCAGCTGCAAGAAAAGACCTTGGGCTACAGACAACAGGCAGAAGCAGAGCAATCCGGCCAAGAAAAATATCTCAGCCAGATCTATCGCCTGCGACCTAAAAAAGCATGATTAAGCTCCAACCCTGCCCCAAGCTATATAGTCAAGACCTGGACAAGGCCGCACATCCAGCAGAAACTGTGCGCAGAGCAAACAATGCCTTTGCCAGATTTGGCACGAGTATCCTGCAGGAGACCAGACGGATTGATACCGGCAGGCTGGGAATTCCAGTATATCTGTCCATTTGCGGAGGACAGGCCAAGAAGGTCCTGCCCAGCAGAAAGCAGATGGGCAAGGGCCACAGCCAGGAGCAGGCCCAGGCCTCAGCCTTAATGGAGCTTGCGGAACGCTATAGCCTGTTCAGCTTTCTAGCTGGGCAGGAAAAGCACTCCAGGTATACCTGGACTCAGGCAGATCAGGCTTTGAATAGCAGGATCATCCCTTTGCGCACAATCCTGGACTCGGTGCAGGAAGACCTGGCGCTTGAACAGGCCAGGAAAATCATGGATTTGGTGTCTTGGAACTTCGTACCCAGTCTGCACATCGAATCAGAAGAGACTGTATATCTCCCTTTGGAATGGTTCAAGAAACTAAATGAGTTCAACGGCTCATCAGCAGGCAATACCTTTGAAGAATCCATTCTCCAAGGCAGCTGTGAGCTTGTGGAGAGGCATGTCAGTGCGATCGTGGAACGTGACCAGCCTCTGCTGCCAGGGATAGACCCCCAGAGCCTGCACGACCCGGTACTCAAGGATCTCTACCGCAAATTTCAAGAGCAAGGGATCTTGCTCTGGCTTATAGACTTCAGCCTGAACATGGGCATCCCCACTGTAGGGGCGCTGGCTTATGACCCCGTCAACTTGAGAGCCGGGCTAAGCGAGATAGTCTTTACCGCAGGTACGGCCACTTCACCTGCTAAAGCCGCAATACGAGCCTTGACCGAAGTAGCTCAGCTGGCAGGAGATTTCCAGACCGGGAGCAAATACGAGCCATCTGGGCTTGGCAAATTCCAAAGCTTGGAGCAATGTGCCTGGTTGAGACAGGGAAATACTGTAGATCTACACTCCCTGCCTGATATAAGCTCCAACGACCTTTACCAGGAATTAAAGCACTTGGCCGGGGTGCTAAAACAACAAGGTTATCCTTTGTATGCAGTGGACACCACCCATCCCCAGCTACAGATCCCTTGTAACTATAGCATTGTACCTGGCTTTTTGTTTCGGGAAAGAACTCCCAGAGCCAGCTTGGGTTTATTCATAGGCCGCATTTTGGCCGAGGAAACAAGCGAGCCCCATCAGGCCCATAGAGGCCTCCAGGTACTGGCCAAACATTACCCCGAAGCATATTTTCTGCCATTTTTCCAAGCCCTTTTAGACTTGCGTTGCGGTAGGATAAGCCAGGCTTTGGCGAGACTCAAGGAGGCAGAGAGGGTTCAGCCAGGACCCCAGGAACAAGGATTGGTGCTCTTCTATCTGGGCTATGTATACAGCCTGCAGCAGCACTGGTCTTCTACTGTTAAATATCTGCGACAGGCTATAGAGCTATGTCCGGATGTGCATGCCTACTTCAATTTACTGGGAGTAGCCAGGTTTAAACTTCAAGATTACGAGCTAGCAGCCAGGAATTTTCAGAGGGCCTTGGAGTTGGATCAAGGCTCGGCCCTGGATCTGGCCAACTTGGGGCTATGTTATAAAAAAATGAACAAGCCTAGTGCAGCCATGGATTTTCTGCAAAGCAGTCTAGAATTGGACCCGGGCCTAGAGTTTGCAGCCCAGGAACTGAAACTCTTGCAAAATAGCACAAGCTTGAGCCAACCCCCTAGCCTATAAGATCAGGTCTGTCCTTAAAAGTTGTAAGATTTTTCAGGCAGCCACAAATATCTTGACAAATTTTGTTTTTAGCGTGTATATATTTAACTTTGCGGCAAATCAAACCAAGACATCGCATAAGCTGTACAGAGCTTGACTGCTGCAATTTAATTATTTATATGCTTTTTGGGGTTAGCAGAAACGAAGAATTTGTATAAGGCCAATTATAACTCCATTTTGTATCACCTGGCAAATCACTAGCTTTTAAACACATGGTCAAGGAGGTTAACCAATGGCAACAGTGGAATTCAAAGGGAAAACTTTTGAAGTCGATGAGGATGGGTTCCTGCAAAACTTTGACGACTGGTCCGATGAATGGGTCGAGTATGTAAAGGAATTCGAGGGCATCAAGGAGATTACTGATGAACACCGCAAGGTGATCGAATTTTTGCAGGACTACTACAAAAAGAACGGGATCGCGCCCATGGTTCGCATCCTGTCCAAGGTCACTGGATTTAAGCTCAAGAAAATTTACGAGCTCTTTCCGTCTGGTCCTGGCAAAGGAGCCTGTAAGATGGCAGGGTTACCCAAACCCACCGGCTGTGTTTAACTACAGAGCCAACAGATTTAATAATAAAGGGCGGCAATTACCGCCCTTTTTTCTGCATTCAAAACACCAGACGATTAGGAAAGGGCTATGGACATCTCCCAAAAAGTTGCTGAGCTAAAGGCCACGCCTGGATTTCAGGACCAGGTGGGCATGATTTTGGTGCATAACGGAGTGGTTAGAGGCTGGTCTAGGCAGGACAAGGCAAAAGTGCACAGCGTCAAGGTCTGGCCAGATCAAGAGCAAATACAGCGAATTCAGGAAAATGCCAATCAGCTTCCAGGAATATTCCGAGTAGTTATCCATGCCCGGGAAGGTCATTTTCGGCCTGGAGATGATCTCCTCTTTATTATTGTAGCCGGTGATGTGCGGGAAAATGTCAAGCAGGCCCTCAGTCAGACCTTAGAGGAGGTCAAGACCAAGGCCATTAGGAAAGAAGAGATATTCGAGGGCTAAGTTCCCTTTAAGGCTTGCCTGGCCAAGTCAGAGACCCGCTCTGCTTCCTCAATCTTGCCTCGTTTCAGACAACCCAGTCGATATCTGCGCAGCCTTTCCTTAAGACACAGCTGCAAAAGCATTCTTTGCCTTGGGCTCAAACGTTCCTGCCCCTGAATCTTCAACAGGCTATATATCCGGTACAGATCTATGCCTATCAGCTTGCCTGAGAGCTGATCCGCGTGCCCGGCATATCTGTGCACCAGCTTCAGCGGACAAAACCCTACAGGGTAATGCAGGCTACAGCGCAGCCAAAAGTCATAATCCTCTGCTGCCAAAAGCCCCTCGTCAAAACCTCCCAGCTCCTCCCATAGGCTGCGATGAAACAATGCACAAGACGGACTGACCAGGCAAAGCTCCAGACTGGGCTCAAAGATCCAGCCTGCCCTTTTCTGCTGTCTAAGCCCTGGATTAACTCTAACTCCTTGCCTGAACCACAGCTCATCAGTCTGGGTAATCTGCCAGCCACCTTGCAAGGTGAACTCCAGCTGCATTTGCAGCTTCTGCAGCAGCCAAAGATCATCTGAATCCAGTAGGGCAATATACTCGCCCTTGGCCTTTTTAATGCCCAGATTCCTGGCTGCGGCCACGCCTTGATTTTGTTGCCTTAAATAAATAAATCTGGAATCTGCAATTTTCTGCAGCATACTTGGGGTCTGGTCAGTGGAACCGTCATCCACCACGATCAGCTCCAGGCTGGAATAGCTCTGCTCCAAGACGGAGTACATCGCCCGGGGCAACCAATGCCCTCGATTATATGTCGGTATTATTACTGAAACCAGCATTTTTTATACTGCATCAGCCAAGGATAGTCTTTACCCTTGCCAACATTTGGAGGAAAGATTTGAGCAACTCAGAGCAAAAGCAAATAGTCCAAGAAATTTATTCCCTGCTCTGCAGAGATCTAGAGCTGGAGCAAAAGACCCTGCACAGCCTGCACAGCCTGTGGGGTATTGAAAGTCCGCAGCAACTGAAGGATTTCCTCCAAAAAGCCGGGGACGGAGATATACAGACCCTTATAGAGCTCATACTTTTTCCAGATCAGGATTGCAAACTGCGAATTCATTCCTGTTTACAGCAAGGGAAGCTCGCTGCGGCAGAACAGGCGAATATCCTAAATGAGCTGATGCGGCAAGCCCCGCAGGCCAGAATCTCTTTTCCAGGATATTCTGAGCAGGTACAGCTGGAGCTGGACTCCGAGATCGTAATCTGGTTCTTGGAGAGGCTGCAGCTGCATAAGCCCCTGGACCCAGATCTGCAGACAGCAATCCAAGACAGCCTGCCGCAAAAAGAGGCCTTGCGCATCTCTCTGGAAATCAAGTCCAAACCCCAAATGCCCCAAGGTCCAGGTAAGGAGCTGCTCCTCAAATTCCTCTCCCAGGCAAACATGAAAGACCAGAATTTGTGGCCCTGTCTGCGGCAGATCCTGGACCTTACTCAGGAAATGGACCCCAGGGACAATATCTGGAGTTTCCTGGTGCGCAAGAAACTTCAGCTTGAACACAGCTTGCGCCTAGCCCATAGGCTGAACCAACAGCTGGGTTCCCTGCCCATGGAGGCCTTGCTTATGCAAAGGGTCAGCATCCTGTGCATCAATCAGGATCAGGTACGGGAGCAAATCCATTACCTGGACCAAATCTGTTTTTCGATCTTTGGCTCAGCCCCTGGGACAGACTTACCTTTGTCCCAGACAGAATACCCTGATCCTAGCGGTGACTAAAGCTTGACTTATAAGAAAAGCCCATTATTGTATTGAACATTAGGAACGTAAGACTTAGAAGCTCAAAGGAAAAGATTAAAGTAAAATTGAAGAAATCAAGATGGTGAGTCAGTCATTGTATCTCCGTTAAGAATCCTGCAGAAGTCTTATAAAAATAACCTGTTTTGTATTTATTCACTATTTTACGCATTCTTGGGAGCGAGTTTTTTTTGCGCCCTGTGGGCCGAACCCCCGGACCTTAGTTTCTTCCTCGGTAATACTTATCCGAGCATAGTAGATGGTGAATAAATACAATAAATTTTGACTATCCAGCTCAAGAAATGGGTTATAAAAAGGAAAGCCTGGCATGGGCCAGAACAAACACATTGTACTCAGGGGAGCAACCCTGATTGACGGCAACGGGGACATTATCCAGAATGCCGTATTGGTGCTAAAAGACACCAAAATCAGCGCAGTAGGCAAGGAAGAAGAGGTCCAAATTCCTCATCAGGCCAAAATATATGATCTAGAAGGCCGGCATATAATTCCTGGCCTGATCGATGCCCATGTACACTTGGATCTGCACGGCATGCCGGACACTGTACATGAAAGTCTGGTAGAACAAAAGCTGCGGTCCATTCGGGCAGGAATTGAGATGGGCAACACCCTTAGGGCTGGCATAACCACAGTCAGGAACACAGGATCTACAGCCTATATAGACATTGCAGTCAAAAAGGCTGTTCAGGAGGGCCTGATCATAGGGCCCAGAATCCTGGCCTGCGGCAAGATCATCTGCATGCTCAGCTCTGGCAGCGATTACTTCCGGGGGCTGTACAGGGAGGCAGATGGTGTGGATGAAAATCGAAGGGCAGCAAGGGAACAGCTCAAGGAAGGAGCAGACTTTTTAAAAGTCATGGCCAGTGGGGCCATTATGAACCCTGGCGGAGTACCCGGAGCTACCCAGCTGGATGTGGATGAGATTCGGGCTGTGGTCTTGGAAGGAGCCAAGGTGGGCAAGCACACCGCAGCCCATGCCCATGGTGCCCAGGCCATAAAAAACGCTGTGGAAGCCGGGGTGCGCACCATAGAACATGGCACTTTGGCAGATGAAGAGGCCCTGAAAATGATGCGGGACAGAAATGTTTTTCTGGTCTCTACCTTATGCTCTAACTACTGGATGTTGCGTAAGGAAAAAAATGGGCTACCCAACTTTATGTACGAAAAGGCCCAGGAGATCTCCAAAATCCGGAAAGAAAACCTGCACCGAGCCCTGGAGCTGGGTGTCAGGGTGGTCATGGGCACTGACGCAGGCACCCCCTACAACTTCCACGGTAAAAACTGTATGGAGCTGGTCCAGTATGTGGAAGAAGGCCTGATGAGCGAAATGGAGGCCATCATGGCTTCCAGCAAATATGCAGCTCAAGCCATTGATATGGAGCAGGAGCTGGGGACCCTGGAGCCGGGAAAAGATGCAGACTTTTTGGTGCTCAAAAAAAACCCCTTGCAGGATATCAGATCCCTTCTACAACTGAGCAACCTGCAGATGGTCTTCAAGCAGGGCAAGGCTGTGGAAGGCAAAGTGGACACCAGCCAGTGGTCCACCATCTCCCCCTTGGGCTTAAACTAACTACCAAGCCCTATACTCAGCCTAACCAGTACAGTCATTTAGGGCCAGCTAAATTGCAGCCCCTGCCCCGTATTCAGATCTTGTAGTTTCTAGCTTTTCCAGGGAAAGCCTCTCTGGAAAAGCTTTTTTCCTAAAAAAGCATTTGCCAGTGGATATCTTCTCCTCAAAGTACAGGAATGTACAGCACCTGGCTCATGCTGAAAAAATGCGTTTATAGAAGAACAAGGAGGCCGCATATGCAGAAAAAAAGAATCCTGTTTCTGTGCGACGCGAGCGATACAGAGATCGTGGACAAAAGTTTTGCCTGGCAAAACGAATTTGAGCCACATATAGAAACTTTTGAGAGAATCCTAGACTACGGCATGGCTACCTATCTCCAGCGCAGCATTGAGCTGATTCTAAAAAACCCGGAGATGTACCAGGGAATTGTGGGCACCCATGACTCTTCATCCATCCTGGCCTCTATCCTGGCTGAACAGACCAATCATGTGGGCACCCCAGTGCAAAGCGTGGTCAACACCCAGAACAAATATCTTTGCAGACGCATCCAGCAGCAGTTGGTCCCTGAGCACACCCCAAAATTCTGCCTAGCTCTGGATTATCTCCAGAATTCTAGCCTGCTCAGAGAACCGTTTTTCATCAAGCCGGTGCGCTCCAACATTTCCTTTGGCGCGCATCAGGTCAATTCCGCAGAGGAGCTGCAGTTTTACATCGGCCAGGAAAGCAGGGACATAGCCCGTTATAACCAGTACTATCTGGATGCCTTGGGCCTATTTATAGAGTACCAAAACCCCCTAAATCTGGAGACCTGCAATAATTTCCTCTGTGAGGAGCTGATTTACGGGGACCAAGTCACTGTGGACGGATTCATCTACCAAGGGCAAGTGCATATCTTTGGCCTGACCAAGGCCTGTTACTATCCAGGCACCAACAGCTTCAGCCACCACGTGTTCCCCTATAGCTTCTCCCCGAAGCTGGACGCAAAAATAAATGATACCTTGCGCAGGCTTATTCCTGCTCTGGGCATGAACAATACTTTTTTCAATGTGGAGCTAAGGGCTGAGCCAGAGAAAAACACATTCAAGATCGTTGAGGTCAACAGCAGAATCGCCTTCCAGTTCGCCAAGACCATCCAGACGGTGCGAAAATTTGATCCTTTGCATCTGCTCTGTGAGCTGGCTGTGAACAGATTCCCCAGACTGGAGAACAGGACAAAAGAATCCTTTTCGTACTGCTACAACTTTGAGATGCACTCATTTTCAGACCAAAGGATACTCAGAACACCCACTCAAAGTGGCTATACCCAGATCCAGATGCTGTATCCAGAGGTGCACATCAGAAATCTGATCCAGGAGCACAGCAACCTCTCAGACTATAAGCACAATCCCCAGAGCTTTAGGTACTGTATCCTGGATGTGCCTGGCAACAGCGAAGAAGAGATAATGCGCAAAAAGGAACACATTGTCTCCCTGCTGAATTACGAGTTCCAGGAAGTGAGCTAGTCCAGCCGGGCAGCGGGAATCTATTCAGAGCTGCGCATATCCTGGATGAGTCCCTGCAGTTCCTGGGACATCCTGCTCAGGTCATCTACAGCCTGGGATGACTGCTCCATAGCCTGGCTGGTCTGCTGGGCAATTCTGCTGATCTCATCAGTGGACTTATTAATCTCTTCACTGGCTGAAGACTGTTCTTCTGCTGCTGCTGCAATGTTCCTGATCTGCTCAGCTGTCTCCTCCACCAGGCTGACTATCTCTTGTAAGGCCTGGCCTGCATTGTGTACCACTTGCACGCTCTCCTGAATGGCCTGACTCGTAGCCTGGGTGCTTTCCATATTGCTCCTGGCCTTGCCTTGGATCTCCTGAATAGAAGACTCCACCTCCTGGGTGGCGGACATGGTCTTTTCCGCCAGCTTGCGCACCTCATCTGCCACTACTGCAAAGCCTCGGCCAGCCTCTCCAGCCCTGGCTGCCTCTATGGCAGCGTTCAGGGCCAAAAGATTGGTCTGATCCGCAATATCCGAGATGGTGTTCATAATCCTGCCTATGCCCTGGGCCTGATCAGACATGGCAGAGACATCATCCTGCAAGCTCTCCGCTCGCTGACTCACTTGATTTATCTCCTGCACAGCCTGCTTGACCAAATCTTCGCCCTGTCTGGCCCGTTCAGCAGTTTTGCTGGCCATCTCTGAAGCATAGGATGAGTTCCTGGCCACTTCCAGGACCGAGGCATTCATCTCCTCCATAGCGCTGGAAGTCTCTGCGGAGCTGTTTTGTTGCTGTCTCGCTCCTTGAGCAGCCTGCTGCACCTGGGCGGAGAGCTCCTCGGCAGAGGAGGCTACCTGACTGGAGACCTTCTCCGCCTGCTCTGCAATAGCCTGCAGCCTCTGCATCAGCTCTTGGACCTTTTTCTCCTGCTGCACCAAGTCGGTGACATCTGTAGACATATCTATATAGCCCAGATGATCGCCAGCCTCGTCCCTGACCTCTGAGCCAAAGGGACTGATGAACCTCTGCTTGCCCTTATGCTGCAGGCTAAAGTATTCCCCCTTTATTGATCTCCCCTGCTCCTTGGCCTGCCTCACTGGACAACTCTCTGTCTCGCAGATCGGGGCCCGCATGACCTGCATACATTTTCTACCCCTCAGGGACTGCTCGTCCTGGACTCCGGCGTACCTGGCTGTAGCCTTGTTAGCGAAAACAATATTGTAGTCCTTATCTACCATAAATAATGTATTAGGCACCGCGTTCAGCACAGCCTGCGTCATCTGAAGCATTCTGGATATCTTGTCCAGGAGCTTGTTAAATATTGTGGACAAGCTGCCGATCTCATCCTTTTGCTGAACCTGAATCCTTTCCTCCAGATTTGCCTTGTCCTGGACTAGCTCATTGATCTTGGTCTGGATACCTGCAACTGGCCTGAGCACAAATTTAAACAAAAGCAGAATGCTGCTTGCAATCAAGGCCAAGAGCAAAGCTATGAGGATGCCGCCCATGGTATACAGCATTGCCTGGAACATACCCTGCTGCTCTGAAATATCCAGGGCTGACATCAGCACCCCTACCTGCTGATCCCGATAATCCAGCACAGGAAAGGCAGCCAGGCCCAAGCTGGATTTTGTCTTTTGTACAAAATCCTGCTTACCCTGGGCCAAGAAATCCACATCCTCCTCCCTGGAGGCAGCAGAAGATGCAAAGTCTTTGACCCGAACAAAGCTGTTCTCTAAAACTGGATATTTTTGCTGATCCTGCAGCCTGGTAGTTATGGACAATAAATCCGCGTCCATAAACAGAGCCAAATCTAGGCCTTCCTGTTTTTCAGCTACCTCCAGGAGTGGTTCAAAATCTGTGAGTACCTCTACTGATCCCAAGACACGGCCCTGATCATCACGCACCGGTACCAGCCCCCGAATCACAAATCCTCCCCTGCCCAGCTCAATGCCCCGCACTGGCTCCTTTTTTTGATTGACATCTAGCACCGTTTGTCTGAAACTGGAAATATCATCAGAGATATCTACCCATTGTCCATCTTGCAGAGATTGCTTTTCCCTCCACATCCTGACCAGACTCAGACCGTTAGGCAGGTGAAAATGCAATTTAAAATCCTGATCCATGACCTCATTGTAGCCCTGCATAGTCCCTTGCAGCTCTTTTCTTAGCATTTCCCTGGCCTTTTGGGCCTGACTGGATTCAGGATCCTCGATATCCCCCTGATGAGCCAGCTCAAATGCCTCCTGCACAGTGCTTTGCCTAGAGAAAAGGGCAGCCTGTTCCTGGGCCTTTTGAGCACTAAGCTCGATGCTTGCCCTCAAATTCCTGGACTGCGCCCTTAACCTGTTTTGCACATAGTCCTGCCCCATTTTCTGCAGTTGGCTGTACATCAGCAGGAGACCTAAGGATCCCAGAACCAGGGTCAAAACCAGCATTACCAATGTGAACTTGAGCTTTAGGGACATAAATCAATCCTTTATGGACACTTGCGAGTCAAAGGTTCAAAGCAAAAACGGACATATTGAAGCATCAATTACGCCCACAGATCCCCTGGGCCAGTCCCATGCAAGTGCTCTTCCACCTTCTCCGGCACCAGAAAAGACAGGCTCAGACCCTGAACTATTTTCTGCCGTAACATAGAACTGCTGATATCCAATCTCGGAATCTGAACATATATCAAATAACTGCCTTCATCTAGCTCCCAAGCGCTTTCTTTGCTGCTATCCTGCCTGGCCCTGGGAAAATGCTTTTGCACAAATCCAGTGACCTGCTGCCTTTCCAAACCCTGCCTGCCCACTACTGCAAAGTTGGTCAGTCGAGGCAAGGACTCCCATTTATACCATTGGGGAAGGGTAAGCAGATCATTGCTGCCTAAGACAAAAAAAAGCTGCTGGCTGGAGTAATCCTGATGATAATCAAGCAAGGTGTGATAGGTATAGGATGTGCCTGGCCGTTCGGCCTCCAACAGATTGAGCTCCAGGCTAGGGTGGGCCGTCAATGCAAGACGCAAGAGCTCACATCTCATCTCAAAAGGCAGCAGTCCCTGACTAGGCTTGTGTGGTGGCCTGGGAGCAGGCACGAACTCTACTCGCTGCAGGTCAAGTTTTTCTAAAACCTCCAAGGCCACCCGCAAATGCCCATTGTGCACGGGGTTGAAGCTTCCCCCAAACACTCCCAGTCGCATATGCTCCAACTCCTTACCATGGTATAGAAAACGGTTCTCAGTTATCTGTTATCTGTTGTCAGATATCTGGGCAGATTCTATGTCCTGATAACCGTTAGTTAACCGATAGCTATCATGCCCTGAATGAGCACAACCAAACATGTCAAACAATGAGGCGTTCAGGGAGCTTAACAGATCTGCAGCCAGGCCTAGCCTCCCCTTACCTGTCCCTGACCCAGAAGCACAAACTTGCTGCTCGTCAATTCCTTGACTCCCATAGGCCCATAGGCGTGCAGCTTTGAGGTGCTGATGCCGATCTCCGCTCCCAGTCCCAGCTGCCCCCCGTCATTAAACCTGGTAGAGGCATTGCTGATTACCAGGGAGGCGTCCACATTATTCAAAAACCGCATAGCCCGCTCATAGCTCTGTGTCAATATTGCCTCGGTATGATGAGAGCCATAGCGCTCTATATGTTCCTCAGCCTGCTTTTGGCTGTTCACTACCTTTACCGCAAGAATGAGATCCAAGAACTCGCAGCCGAAGTCCTTATCTTTAGCGGGCACCGCCTTGTCCCCCAAATAAGACCTGGCCCTTTCTTCCGCCCGAAACTCCACACCAGCAGCGCCCAGACGTTGAGCTATCTCGGGCAAAAGTCTAGGGGCTATATCCTGATGTACAAGCAAGCATTCCAAGGCATTGCAGACCCCCGGCTTTTGTACTTTGGAATTGTATATGATCTCCAAAGCCTGATCCATATTGGCATCCGCATGTGCATAAATATGGCACACCCCTTGATAGTGCTTCAAAACCGGCATCCGGGCCTCCTGAACCACAGCCCGGATCAGGCTTTCCCCTCCCCGGGGGATGACCACATCGATGTACTCCTCCAGCTTAAGAAGCTCCTGCACAGCCTGCCTGTCAGTGGTAGGCACCAGCTGCACCGCCTCTCCAGGTAGGCCAGTCTGCTTGAGCGCTTGGGAAAAAAGTCCTGCCAAGACCTGGTTGGAGGCAAAAGCTTCGCTCCCGCCCCTGAGGATCAGTCCATTTCCTGCCAGAATACAGAGAATCCCTGCCTCCACGGTCACATTGGGCCTGGATTCGTAAATCATGGCCACCACTCCCAGAGGGATGCGCATCCTGCCCACTAGCATGCCGTTAGGCCTTTTTTGCATACCCTCTATGCCGCCCACAGGATCAGGGAGCCCGGAGACCTCCTCACAGGCCCTGGCCATATCCTGAATCAGCTCCTTGTTTAACTGCAGCCTGCCCAATCTGGCCTGATCCAGGCCTGCTTCCCCGGCCCTTTGTACATCCTGGGCATTCGCCTCAAGTATTTCCGACTGCTTTTCCAAGAGCAGACTGGCCAGATTCTTTAAGGCTGCAGTCTTTTGCCCTCCTGAGGCATTAGCCAGAACTCTGGATGCTCTTTGGGCCCTGGCTGCCATGTCTCTAACTCGCTCTATAACGTCCATATCACACCTTCCTCATTTTATTTTCATTGTGCCTTTTGCTTACTGCTACCATCAGAAGTCTTAAATCCAATTAAATATTGAGCTCCTGTCCAGGCTCAGGCATAAAGGCCTGTATTCCTTTTGCAGACTCTAGGGCCTCTGCTATATCTTTGCTTCTGTGCAGTCTCTCCTGCATCTGGATATGCACAACAGCCAGCCGGCTTGCAGCACACTTGCCAGCAAATTCAAGACACTCCTGCACATTGCTGTGTCCAGGAATTTTGTCTTGCAGCAGATAGGCTTCGTGTATCAGAAGATCGCAGCCGTGAGCCAGCCTTGTTCCTTCCGGGCTGCTTTGGCCATCCCCACTGAAATATATAGACTTGCCTCTGGAGTGTAAACCAAGGGCCAGATTGGGCTCAGGATGCTCTGTCTCTGCAAAGGCCCAGTCTAAACCCAGGAGTTCCAGATCCTGGCCTTGCCGCACCTCCTGAAATAAAAGCTCAAATCCCAGCTTTTCCAGTAAATGGGGATAAGCCAAGCCAAGCACTTCCAAAACCCTTCGTCTGCCCCCTGACCTGCTGACTATATGCAAGGGCTTGCTTCTGCCCTGCTGCCACAGCCCAAGTAAAAGCTGAGGCAGGCCGAAATAATGATCCCCGTGAAAATGCGAGAGCCAGACCGCATCCAGGACATCCGCACCCCTTAAGGTGTCAAGCACCCTTGGAGCTACACTAAATCCGCAATCCAAAAGAAGCGTGACCTGCCCTTCCCTCACCAGAAGCGAGGTATTGATCAGCCCCTGGTCACAGGCCTCACCCACTCCAAGAAATACTATTTGCATAACCCCTTGCCCCCTGCGAACTGGCAAACAGATATTTACTTTGACCTTTTTTCAGTATACAAAGTTCCTTGCTGGAACCAAGGCCACCTTTGCTGGGCTTGAGCGCCAGCATCTCCACCCCCTTGAAGCCTTTTAGTGGGGGCCAGAAAATAATACTTTTTTGTTGCGGCAAGCAACAATTTTTCGCACATTCTATCTCTCAATCGTCAATACTGACTTTGACAGCAATTTTTTTTGAACAACTGCAAAGCTTTCAATTGTCTTAGTAATGATTGGTTTAACCACTTGATTTCTTTATCTTTGCTTTAGACTTTTAACTCTTAAGTCTCTTAAGAAGGCTGGATCTCACCATGCCCCATAACACAGACACCTCAAGACAACAAAATCAAGAAGCCCAGCCCCCAGGAGCTGAACATTCCCGGCTCTGGCTCTTTGTTCAAGAACACTACAAAAAGATCATCCTGGGGATTATGCTGTTAATCCTTGCTGCAGCAGTTAGCAGCGGCTACCAGTATTATCAGGGTCAAAGGCTGGAGCAGGCCAGACAGGAGCTCTCCAGAATCAAAACAGAGCTTCAAGGCCAAAAGAAGCAACAAGCCCTCCAGGAGTTGCTTTCTGATGTGCCAGGGCAGATGGAGAAAGCAGTGCTCCTGGAGCTCGCAAATACAGCCCAGGAACAACAGGACTTTTCCAGCGCTGCAAAACACTGGGCCAGGCTGGCTGAAAACAGCCAGGATTCTGGCTTGCAGACTGCTGCCCGCCTGGGCCAAGCCAGGGCTCTGGCAGAACAAGATCAAACCAGGGCCAGCTTGGATTTACTAGAGGAGATGCTGGAGCAAGCCCCAAAGGAATATCAGGAATCCCTGTACTTCGAGATTGCTGCCCTGGCAGAAAAAGTCGAGGACTGGGAAAAAGCTTTGAAGGCTTATGAATCTTTGGCCCAAGCCAAGGAGTTGGACTCCAGGCAAAAGGATTTTCTACAATACAAGATCTCTCGGTTGGAGGAAAGATTGGAATCTGATGGGGCCTAGCAAAACTAAAACTGTCAAAAAACATAGGGAATGAGTTATGAGTGATCCGCTTCTCTCAAACACTCCAGGCTCCAGGCATCTGCTCCTGGGCAACGAGGCCATAGTCCGGGGTGCCCTGGAGGCTGGAGTAGGCTTTGTGAGCTGCTATCCAGGCACCCCCTCCTCAGAGGCCCCGGACACCTTTTACCGGCTGGCCCCGCAGGGGGAGTTTTATTTTGAGTACTCTGTAAACGAAAAAGTGGCCCTGGAGGTTGGCGGAGGTGCAGCTTTGTCCGGGGTTCCCACCCTGGTGACCATGAAACATGTAGGCCTGAACGTGGCTGCCGACCCCCTGATGAGCCTGGCTTATATCGGCACCCCCGGGGGCCTGGTCATCTTGAGCGCGGACGACCCTGGCTGCCATTCCAGCCAAAATGAGCAGGACAACCGCCACTACGCAAGGCTGGCCAGGCTGCCCTGCTTTGAGCCCTCCACAGCCCAGGAGGCCAAGGACATGACCAGCCAGGCCCTGCAGCTTTCAGCCAAATGGCAGCAACCGGTACTTTTGCGCACCACCACCAGGCTGAACCATCTCCGGGGGGTGGTGGAGTTCTCCGAGCTTAGGCCTGCAAAGAGCAAAAGCTCCTTCCAGAAAGAACCCCGGCGTTTTGTGCCCCTGCCTGCCATCGCCAGGACCAGGCATCCTATTTTGCTGCACAATATGCAGGACATACAGGCAGAAGCTGAAAACTCTTCCTGGAATCGCCTCTCCGGCCAGGGCAGGCTGGGCATCATCTGCAGCGGGATGAGCAGGGCCTATCTCCAGGACGCCCTGTGGCAGCACAGCCTGCAGGACCGCTTCCAGATCCTGGAGCTGGGATTCAGCTACCCCTTGCCCCAAAAAAACCTGCTGGAGTTCTGCCAGGATAAGGACAAGGTCCTGGTACTGGAGGAGCTGGATCCCCTGCTGGAGGAGGAGCTCCGAGCCCTGGTACAAAGGCACGGGGCCCATCTTGAGATCCAGGGCAAGAATCAAACCCTGGGCAGGACCGGGGAATACTCTGTGCGCAGCGTAGGCCAGAGGCTGCTGCAGTTTCTGGATCAGGAGCCCGGCCCTGAAGAGCTCTGTGAGCAGGAAAGCGGGCTGCCAGCCAGGCCGCCCAACCTCTGCGCAGGCTGTGCCCACAGGGCTATGTACTATGCCGTGCGTCAGGTCTTTGGAGATCAGGCTGTCTACTCCACTGACATAGGCTGTTACACCCTGGGCTTCCTGCCCCCTTTAAGGGCGGCCGACTTCCTGTTCTGCATGGGCTCCTCAGTCTCCGGAGCAGGAGGTATGTCCAAGTGCACTGACCAGCCCTTGATTTCCTACATCGGAGACTCCACCTTCTTCCACTCCGGTATTACCGGCCTTGTCAACGCGGTCTACAACCAGCACAACCTGCTGCTTATCATCCTGGACAACAAAACCACTGCCATGACCGGGCACCAGCCCCATCCCGGGGTAGAGGAAAGCCTCCAGGGCCCAAATGCCAGCAGGGTGGACATCGAGCAGGTGGTGCGGGGCTGCGGTGTGGAACAGGTCAAAAAAGTAAAGCCCCTGAACCACAAGGCCACAGTCCAGGCCCTGCAAGATTTCAAGGCAGCCTCCGGAGTCAGGGTGCTCATTGCTGAGGAGCCCTGCGTGCTCTTTGCCAGACGCGTCCTGGGCAGGAAAAGGCCCAAGGCGGCCTATGTGCAAAGCCAGCACCCCGAGGTCACTGCCTGCCTGCAGGAGCTGGCCTGTCCGGCATTCTATGTGCAGCAGGGAGAAGTCCAGATAGACGAGAATCAGTGCGCTGGCTGCATGTACTGCATCCAGCTCACCCAGCACATCAAAGCCAAAAGCAGGAGCTAATATGAACGGATTGCGGATTTTTCTGGCAGGAGTGGGTGGCCAGGGTACTCTTACCGCCACAGTGCTTTTGGCCAGAATCGCCCTGGATAAGGATATGCAGGTTACTGCAGGGGAAATCCATGGCATGGCTCAACGAGGGGGCATAGTAGAGTCCACCCTTTTGCTGGGTGGCTTCCTCAGTCCCAGGATCAGCTCAGGCGAAGCAGATGTGCTGCTCGGATTTGAGCCCTTGGAAACACTGCGCGCACTCCACTATCTCAAGCCCGGAGGGACAGTATTCAGCAATACCGATCCCACCATGCCTGTAGCGGTGAGCCGAGGAGAAGAGACGTACCCGGATTTGGAATATATCCAAAACAAAACCCGGGCCTGTGCGGGGCAAAGCTTTTTTCTGCCTTGTAAGGAATTGGCCGCCCAAACTGGAAATGTGCAAAGCTCCAATACTGTCCTGCTGGGAGCCTTCTGTGGGGCCAAGGCTTCACCTTTCAGCCTGCAGGATTTGCAGGAAGGAATCCAGAGACACCTGCCTCCAAAAATTGCTGCAGTGAACATCCAGGCCGCGGGCCTGGGGGTCCAGGCCTTGGCTTGATCACTGCGGTCCGCCGTTGCCTTGCCTGGCCTGTTGACGTTGCTGGGCCTGGTACATGAAGGTCCGCAGTGCAATCTCCCGGTTGGGCTGTATGGAGCCGTCGTAGGCAGAGTCCAGATAGGGCATCCTCTTTTGCAACAGCATGGGCTTTAAAATTGCCGAAGTAATGGTGCTGGGCATGCAGGTAAAAGGGTAGACATTGACCACCCCGTCAAAATTCTCCTGCATGTATTCCAAAGCCCCAGCGATACTAATTGCTGCCTCGGTGCCGATATCAAAATTGAACAGCCGGTCCCTGTCCAGCATACTCTCCAGGTCCCCGATCATATGATCCTCTTGAATATCCAGGTGCTCCCTCACCTTGGAGTAGAGCTGCCTTTGCCTCCAAAGCTGGTACTCATTGGCTATCTTCAAGGCCAGCCACTTGCGGGAGGCCTCCCAAAGCCCGGAAATGTCTTTTTTTTGCCAGGCCTTCTGCCATCTAAGCCTGAAATCCCTCAGATTGGAGTACGTCACATAATTGACCCACTCCCCCAGGGAGGCGTCCACTACTTCCCCCCCAAAGCGCTCCAGCTCCCTGATGATCTGCTGATTAGACTTGGGATGTGTGCGCAGGTAAATTTCACCCACTATGCCGATCTTGGGCCTTCTGGGCTGTTCCAGGTCCATGAAGCCCTTGGCTGTGTCCACAATATCCCCCAGCTTCTCGTGCAGGGCCTTAAAATCCAGGCTTGCGCCTTTTTCTTCAATTTCCTGGACCATACTTGCCAGACCTTCCTCCAGAAAGGTATCTGTCTGGCCCTGCCTTTGTTCGTAGGGCCTGACCCGCCAAAGTACCCGGTCCAGAACGTCTGACAAAACTGAGGCCATATAGGCCATCTTGCGAAACCTTTTGGCCTTTTCCCCGGGCATCAGATTAGAAGGGGAATAGCTGTCAGAGGATGAGAGATAGGTAATTCTCATATCCTGGTATTCCGGAAATTTATCCAATATCAGCCTATGCAGTTTATTATACATCCCGAACCTGCAGGGTCCGTCTGCCTCAGGCATGAAATAGACATAGTTCTCCGGGGAGAAGGCCGAACCCAGACGCTTCTTCTCCAGGTTCAAATAATACAGGATATCCCCCAAAGTTACCTGACAAGGAAAGCATTCCTTGCCTGAGGTCAGCTCCTTGCCCAGGGAAAGCCCAGTATAAGTGGGCATCACCTGGGCCGGGACATCAAAGGCCCTGAAACTGGCTGCCAAAAGCCTGGCTCCAAAGGGGGACATATCCGGAATCAACAAGGTCTTGCCTGACAGATCGAATTGACTCACCTTCTGGGTCAGTCGCTGCTCAAAAAATTCCTTTTCTTGCATAGCCTGCTCCCTGTTGCTTTAGCCTGCCTGGACCAGCTTCTCATCCCCTACGGCCTGGGGCAGGTCTTCAGCCTGATATTTCTGCAGGTTTTTGACCACGTTATTATAGGCCTCAATCCTGGTCAGGATCCCGGCAACTGCGCTATGTTCGTCCAGCTCCAAGACCAGAGGCGGCTTTTCCCTGAGTATGTAGCCATAGAAATGTTCCAGGAAGGAATCCGGTCCACAGGAAAAATTCGTGAGATGCACACCGTACCAGCTGGGATTGTTGGCTACCATCTTGGCCACCCTGAGGATCCTACTGCCCAGACCCCAGTACATGCGAGGAAAGTCCTCCAGGGTCTCTGGCTCGTAGTGCAAAAAATCCTGGGGCAGAGCCTTGATGCCCAACTTGGACAAATGCCTGCCCAGCTTAAGGTTCAGTCTTTCGTCGTAAAGGTTGTAGGGTCTGCCGCTGACCACCCACAAGGGCTGCTCAGGGTCATGGGTCTGCAGTATCTCCTGCCCTTTTTGCAGCAAGGTTTGGCGAAAATCCATTTGCTGCTGCCAAGCCATATGCACCACCTGGCTTAGTTGTGCAGTTTTGGGCTTTAAGGTGTCCGGCAGAGCTTTCTGCAGCCTGAATACCGCATCCTCAGGCCCCTCGCGCAAAAACATATTGGGCCGGATCAGCTTCTCATCAGGGATGTTAAGCGCTGCCCGCACCAGGTACTGGGAGCTTTCCACCATGGGACAAAACACTCCCCTTTCTTCCTGACTCGGTGTGGGAATAGTGATAGGATTGGGCAAAAACAGATAATCCGCCTTGTCGAGAAGATAGCTTACATGGCCGTGAAAGACTTTAATCGGAAAGCAGGTTTCCGCAGTCACGGCCCCCAGGCCCAGGGAGACCATTCTCTGATCTGTGGGCGGCGTGAGTCTAACCTGATAGCCCAACAAAGAGAATATGTGACACCAGAAAATTGCCCACTCTAAGGAGTGCAAGGCCAAAGGCACTCCGATTACTGGAAGATCAGGCCTAGCCTCCTGTTTAAACTCCAGAATATTCTCGCCCTGGAACAGGTAATCCAAGAAGATTTTTTCCCTCAACTTGAAGTAGTTCTCCTCCGTTTGCCCCTCCAAGTGTCTGGCCTCATACCTGCCGCAGTCCCCGCCCCAGATACTCTTGCGCTCTCCAAATTTATAGATCTTTAATTTGCACTCATTGTGACAATTCTTGTCAGCCCTGCATATCTTCTCTTCAAATTCCACTGTAATTCTGGCCAGCTCTTCCAAGGCCCTGGTCTTAGGCTTGATCTCCTGCTGATTGAATTTCTCCAAAACAGCCAAGGCAGTACCATAAGCGCCCATAACCTCCCTGTGCTTAGGCACAATAATCGGCTTATCCAGGATCTTTTCAAAGGCCGCAACTATGCCTTTATTCAGGGAAGGTCCGCCCAGGAACATTATCTTGTTCCCTATTCGTCGATTTTCCACCACCCGATGCAGATAATTGTGCACAATAGCAAAGCAAAGCCCTGCCAAAAGATCGTCCCGCCTGGCGCCTTTTTGAAAGTAGCTGACCAAATCGGATTCCATAAACACAGTGCATCTCTCTGTGAGATGTACTGGGTCTTTTGCCTGCAAGGCCACTTCCTGGAACTGATTTACAATATTAATCTTCATCTTGTTGGCCAGCTCATGCAGAAAGCTCCCGGTACCGGCAGCACAGATCTTGTTCATCACAAAATCCACCGGGTAAGTGCGGTCCAGGGCTATATACTTAGAATCCTGACCACCTATCTCGAATATGGTATCTATCTCCTGATCAATATTCACCGCACCCCTAGCATGGGCAGTAATCTCGTCAATGATCAAATCCGCATCTAAAAAATCCCCGACCACATTCCTGCCCGAGCCTGTAGTGCCCACGCCCAGCAGCCTGACTCCAGAGCCCATATTCTGCAGTAGGTCCTGCAAAAGGTTCTGAGTGACCTCAATTGGCTTGCCCTGAGTGGCCACATAGGATTTGTCCAAAATATTGCCCTGAGCATCGATCAGGGCATACTTCGTAGAGGTGGAGCCAACATCTACTCCCAACCAGGCCTGTTTAGACTTCTTGGAGCCGGGACGGACATCAAGGTTGTTGTCCGCAGGGAACTTGGTGCGCTCTAGGGACAGGGGGCTGCTTCGGGGAAAACTTTTCCTTTCCTTGGCCTGGTGCAGAAGGTCCAGATCCAAATTGTTTTGCCAGCCCTTGATTGCTGCCTGCAGGGCCACTCCCAAAGCGCACATGCTGCTATGCTCCCTGGGTACTATCAGGTTGGGGAAATACTCCCTGAAAGCTCTTACCAAAAGCTCATTTGAGGCCATGCCCCCAATAAAGACTATGGGCTCCTCCAGCTTGCGGTTAGAAACTATGGTGCTCATGTAGTTCGCTGCAGTCCCGTGGTGCAGTCCGGCAATGATATTGCTTAAGGTCTCGCCCTTATTTTGCAGGTGGATCATATCCGACTTGGTAAATACCGTGCATCTGCAGGCTACAGGTGCAGGGTAGGTACTCTGCAGGCCCAGGGAGATGAAATCGTTTAAGACCTCTTGCAACTTGTCCTGGCTCATCTCAAAAGCAAAGCCGTACATCGCATAGCTCAGTCTCTCAGCCTGCTGGTCAATGAATGAGCCCGTACCTGAGGCGCACGGGGAGTTCATATTAAAGGACTCCAGATACCATTTGCCTTCCTGGTCATAACTTAGCTGGAACAATGCCGCATCCTGACCCCCTATGCTAATGATGCTGCGCACACCTGGCACCGCCTGGGTGCAGCCCAATACCTGGGCAATGGTTTCCACCTCGAACGGCGCCTGCAAAAGCTGGCTTAAATACTGGCCCTGACTGCCCGTAAAGGAGACCGAGCGGATATTATCCTGGCCCAGCTCCTGCCTCACTTGCTGGAGGGTCTGCTCAGTCTCCTCTATAATCATGCCGAAATGCCGCTTGTAGGCAGCCTCAAAAACTATCTCACGCTCCTGGTTCAGGGCCACGCAGTTTATGCTCACCGAGCCAATGTCCACTCCGACGTCAAAGCTCATCCTGACCTCCTTGCCCGGAATTGTATTGCGCTTTTAAGCAATCCCCAAAAATTTAAGAACCCTATGTGCTCAAAATGCTATCTTACCCAGCAGCAATAACATTATGAGCTCTCTTAAAGCCTTTTTACGACCACCTTACCCTAGCCAAGATAGCTGACATGCTCCTGGCTTTGCTTTGAACCCCTGTTCATTAACTTTAAGGATTAATGCAGCAAAAGCAAGCATGGTCTTTTTTGCATACAAGTCTTGCTGTCTGGACTTGATCCTTCTAAAGCCAAGGCCTATTCTGGCAGAGCTTTGCTTAGACCATGTCTACCTCTTGTAGCTCGGTTCTGCAACTGCTTGTGTATATCCTTTTTTTGCCTTCTCAATCTACTTTTGGTTAACTTTTTGCATATCCAAGCTTGAGCTGCTCTCACAGGAAGCTTTTCCCGCTGGGCCAAATAATACATAAAGGACTGCAAAATTTGCTTGCATTGGTTCTTTGTTTGTCATAATTTTGACATAAAATACAAACCCAACCTGAGCCAACCCCAATAGCTCATGCAGGAGGAGAGGCCTTGCAAGGCAGCAACCCCAAAATCCTGGGCAACAGTCCTGCCCTGAAACACGTGTTGCACATAGTACAAAAGGTAGCTGCGACTGAGAGCACCGTACTGGTCACTGGAGAGTCTGGTACCGGAAAAGAGCTGGTAGTCCGCGCCCTGCACCAGCAAAGCCCTCGCAGCAACAAGCCGTTTGTGCCTATCAACTGCGGGGCCATTCCTGCTGACCTGCTGGAATCAGAGCTTTTTGGCCACGAAAAAGGTGCCTTCACCCATGCCTACCGCTCCCGGGCCGGCAGATTTGAGCTGGCCAACGGAGGAACTGTTTTTCTAGATGAGATAGGTGAGTTGGATATTGCCTTGCAGGTCAAAATTTTGCGTGCGATTCAGGAAAAGGAATTTGAAAGGGTAGGCAGCAATCAGCCCCAAAAGACTGACATCCGGATTGTGGCCGCCACTAACGTGGACTTGGAGCAAAAGGTACAGCAAGGAACCTTCAGGAAAGATCTCTATTACAGGCTCAATGTCGTCCCTGTCCATCTACCCTCCCTCAGGGAAAGGCAAGAAGACATCCTGCTTTTGGCCGAACATTTTCTGCACAAATTTTGCAAAGAAAAACCATTGAAACTGGATCCTCAAACTAAGGACATTCTGCTCAGATATTCCTGGCCAGGCAATGTGCGAGAATTGGAGAACTTCATGGAGCGCCTGAGCATCCTGTGTGAGGGACAAGTTGTCCAGCCCCAGGATCTGCCCAGAAAGATTCTACGAGAAATGGATCCTGACGCTGTGCACACACCAACTCAAACCTATTCCATACGCAACAGCTCCTTTTCCTGGCCCGGACTCAAGGACTTGCACACCCAGAGCACAGGTCTCAAGGAATTCATGGATGAGATCGAACACAGAATGCTGCAGGAGGCCTTGCAGGAAACAGAGGGCATTAAGAACAAGGCTGCGGAGCTTTTGGGAATAAAGCGAACTACGCTCATTGAAAAGCTCAAAAAAAGAAACCAAGACTGACAATTTTTAGCATCAAATACCTCATGTATTTTTGTTGCTTCCATAACAACCAGATCTTTTATGTGGGCAATCACAAAATTTTTGCTTAAAACGAAGTATGCTAACGCATTATAAACTTTTTATATGCCTGCTCTGGGGCTTATTCTGTTTTTTTATAGCCCTGGGCGCGAAATCCCAAGCTCTGGAGTACTACTGGGGTGTACATCCAGAAAAAGAGAGGTTGGTATTTCGTTTTAATCAAGGCTTGCCCAAGACCTATACAATTTATCGAAGCAGCCCCCAGGAGGTTTCTGTTTTTTTACCAGAGCAAACCATTACTAGAGAATCTTGGCCAGAAAGCACTGCTAACCTTCAGACTGAAATAATGGCTGCAATACACTTGGATAACACCCACATCAAAATCCAAACCAGGACCCCTGCCTTTGGGTATGTTCATTTCGAGCTCTCAGAAGAGGACAAGCTGGTTTTGGATTTTTTCCAGGATGAACTGGGTTCTGCCTGGACTCCAATACAAAGAGAACAAGCCCAGCAACCAAACACAAATCAGGAAAACCCAGAATCTACGTCCCAGAATACCCATAACCAACAATCACAGGAGTCCCGTGCAGAAGGGGAAAATCCTGCAGGAGATAATGCCCTTCCTGAGGGCTTAGAATTTTCCCCGATTTTGCTTCAGCCCGACGTGTCTTCAACGGCTGCAAAAGATCAGGACAAACAAAAACCCCATGTTTTTCGCAGCAAAATCCGACAAAGACCTTTACAAGAGGGCACAGAGCAAGATCAAGAGGACAGTCCCCAGACAATATCCCAGAGAGACTCATTGGATAAGGCAAATCAGGAACTGCAGTTCGTGCCTATCCCTACAGAACCAAGCCAGAAGGAACGTTGGCAGGAAACCCTGTTCCAGGCCAGGGCGGCCTTAGCCAACAGGGATTTTCAACTGGCCAAGGAAACCCTAGAATATTTGATGCAGCAGGATTTGGATCAGGATGTCGAGGCAGAAGCCTTGTATCTTTTCGCAGAAACTCTGTTCCAGGAGCACAGTGGAGAAAGAGAAGACAACTATAATCGAATCTCCCGAGCTTTCAACAAAGTACTTAACCATGATCCCCAAGGGGAAAACGCCCCAGATGCTCTGCTTCGCTTAATAGCCCTCAATCTGCAGGCCGACAATGAGCCTGAAGCCAGGGGGTATTTTAACCTGCTCAGAGAGAGATTCCCTGAGCACGGGACTGTCCCTGCTGGCCACGTACTGCTTGGCAACCATTATCTGGGCACAGAGAGGCTGGAGCAGGCGGCAGAGCACTTCCAATCCGTAGTCGAAGACTATTCCCAAAGCAACAAGGCCAAGCCAGCTGCCATGGGGCTGGCCCAGGCCCTGCGCAAGCTGGAGTTTTTTGATGAGGCCTGGGAGACCTTACAATTTCTGGAAAACAGATGGCCTAAATATTATCTGGATGATCCCGAATTTCTGCAGCAGGCAGGATTGGTCGCCCTGGAAAGCGACAGACCAGCCCAGGCCAAAGACTACTTCTGGCACTTCTACAATCTTTTTCCGAAAACCAAGGATGCTGATCTGGTCTTGGCCAGGATCGGGGACAGTTATCTGGAAATGGATAAGAAACAGGAAGCCAAGGAAATTTACGAGGAAACTGTACAGAGATTCCCTGATCAGCAGGGGGGGCTAATCGCCAAAATGAGGCTGGCTGAAGAAGGAATTTTCGATCAGCCCAGCTCTGAAGAGATGTTTTCGGTTTTCAATAGACAGTACAACTTGCGTCCCCAAGAAATCTACACCGAGATACTGGAGGATCATCCCCAGAGCCCCCTGGCCCCCTTGGCCCTGCTTAAGCTTGCCATGTGGCAACTCTGGGAGAAAAAAAACCAAGCTGCTTTGCAAAGTGTACGTGAGTTTGAAGATGATTTTAAACAAAGCGAGCTAAGGCCTAGAGTTTTGGATGTGGGCAGACAAGCCTTGGGCAGACTTTTGGAGCAGGCAGTGCAAAACGAGTACTATGCCCGGGCAGTCAAACTCTGGCAGAAAAACTCATTTTTGCATAAGGATCCAAGCGAGGTCAGACCCGAGACCAGACTGGCAGCTGCCCTGGCCTTTTGGAAGACCGAGAGAACAGAAAAGGCCCTGGAAGTGGCTGGGGATCTGCTCCAGCAGGAAGACATTCTGGATGAAAACTACCAGCAGGGCCTGGAGCTCGCCTTGAACATCTATCTGCAAAACCAGTCCTGGACAGAAATCCTGGACATTTCTGAACAGGCCCAGGACCGGGAGCTGCCCTCCAAGCTTGATTCGAGGCTCAAATATGCCAAGGCCCTGGCCCTGCAGAACCTGAACCGGGGAGAGGAAAGCTTCCCCTTGTGGCGGGAGCTGGCAGTAGACCAGAACCTTTCGGAACTCAAACAAGGCTACGCTTATTATTTCTTGGCCCAAAATGAGCTGGAAAGGCAGAACTGGGAAGAGGTTTACAATTATGCGCAAAGCGCCCTTTCCTCCTTTATGGATAATGAGCCCAGGGAGATGGAACGGGCCTTGGATTGTCTGGATATGCTCATCGAGATTACCAGGCGCTCCGGCAGGGATTTGGAAGCCATTCAATGGGCTCAGGAATATCAGGAGCTGATCGATCAAGATTCTCAGAGGTGGGCTGCACACAAGTACAGACTAGCAGAGCTCTACCAGGAGGCAGGGGACAGGGAGCGCTGGGAGCAGACCCTGCAGAATCTCCAAGAAGAGCAGCCTGACTCCCGCTACGGCCAGCTGGCAGCTTCTGCCCTGGAAGAGGAGGACATCGAACAAAGGGCCAGGGATTTTCTACAGTAGCTCTGGTCCAAGCAACAGTTGCACTGCTGTCCGGACGTTTTTAAATTCAAAAGCAAAAACATCCTAAAATAATTGAAAAATATTACCCAAAACAGGGCGTCACCGACTTGAATTTTTAAGTCCTGAGTTTAAGAGGCTTTCGTATAACCAGTTTTTTCGGGACATCAGAAAATGCAGTGAAGACTCAGCTCTGGATTATCTTTCCGGCTTATGCGCTCGTAGCGGTAAAAAAAGCGCTTGGAGTTGGACCAGAGCATCTACACAATTCTACAATCTTTGGATGTTACAATATTTGATAAAATTGAAGGGTCACCAAAGCACAACGTATTGAATTTATAGGATTTAACACCATGACGCTAGTGCAACAGTTGATGAATAGCTACCGAAATTTTTAGTATTCAAAGTTTGCTGCAAAGCAGTGAAAATAGACTTTTTGCAGTTCAGTCAAGGAGGCCATATGCGCAGAAAACCCCTTGTAGCAGGACAATTTTATCCGGCAGACCCTTTGCAGATGCAGACCCAAGTCAAGGAGTTCCTACAACTAGGGCAGGGGCCTGCAGAAAATCCAGCCAGTTTATGTATGGTGCCCCATGCCGGGTATGTATTTTCCGGAGCAGTAGCAGGCAAGACCCTGGCCCAATGCGGCCTGCAGGAGAATATCCTGCTGCTGGGACCTAACCACACAGGCCGGGGCAAGCCCATTGCGGTCTGGGCCCAGGGCGAATGGGAGATCCCAGGAGCGACTCTGAAGGTCCAAGAAGATCTAGCCCAGGAGCTGGTCCAAAGCCATCCTGCCCTGGATGAGGATACCCAGGCCCACATGCATGAGCATTCCCTGGAGGTGGTTTTGCCCTTTATTCGCGCCCTGCAGCCTGAAGCCAGGATAGTTCCTGTATGCGTGGCTGAACCTGATCCCAAGTTACTTCTGCAGGCAGGCCAAAGCATTGGTTCTTTGCTCAAGAACAAACAACAGCCAGTATCCATTGTGGTCAGCTCGGACATGAGCCATTTCCTGCCCCAGGACCAGGCGAAGTCCCAGGACAATCTGGCCCTGGAAGCCATTTTGGCCTTGGATCCAGCTCGACTTTACCAGGTGGTTCGGGACAACCACATCAGCATGTGCGGTGTCCTGCCCATGACCTTAGGCTTGGCTGCTGCCCTGGAGCTTGGCTGTAGTCAAGCAAAGCTAGTTGATTACGCCACTTCAGGAGACACAATAGGTGACTATAGTCAGGTGGTGGGCTATGCTGGTGTGCTTGTACATTAGCCAGGCTTGCTGCAAAGCACAAAATATTCCTGATTACCCTTGGGGCCCTTGAGCCCTGCCTGCACCTGGCCCAGACATGCCAGGCCCAGATTCTGGTTAGCAAAGGCAAACACCCCTTGCACAGCCTCCTCCTGCAGAGCAGGGGAACGTACCACTCCTTTATCGGTGCGTCCCCTGCCCAGCTCAAACTGGGGCTTAACCAGGGCTAAAAGCAAGCCTGCAGGCTTCAGGAACTGCAAGCTGGGGGGCAATACCTGGCGCAGAGAAATAAAGGAGCAATCCACCACCACCAGATCCACGGATTCAGGCAAAAGATCCGGGCCAGCATAGCGAATGTTCACCCGCTCCAGATTGTGCACCCTAGAATCCGATCTCAGCCGCCAATCCAACTGACCATAGCCCACATCCACTGCATAAACCCTGGCTGCGCCGTGCTGCAGCAGACAATCGGTAAACCCGCCACTAGAAGCCCCCACATCCAGAGCCACCTGGCCCTGGACCTGGACCTGGAAATGCTCCAAGGCGCTTAAAAGCTTATCCCCTCCCCGGCTGACGAACCTCTGACCATGGAGTATTATCAGCTCGCAACCTAGGGGCAGCAGACTCCCTGGTTTGTGAACTGTCTCTCTCTGGCCCCCTAGAGGGCTGCACACCTGAACCTTGCCAGCCATGATCAGCCTCTTGGCCTCCTCCCTGCTCAGGACATGGCCCTTTTGCAGAACTAGCTGATCAGCCCTGATTTTCCTTTTGCCCATGCTTGCCACTGGATTCAATCAAATGTTAGTTAAGAAATAGTTTTGTGCAGGCAGCAACAGATTCAACCTTGCTCGGGTAATGCCGGGATGTTATGGATCTCTGGACACTGAAGCTGTTTGCC
Organism: uncultured Desulfohalobiaceae bacterium; assembly: GCA_964494985.1. Lineage (GTDB taxonomy): Bacteria > Desulfobacterota > Desulfovibrionia > Desulfovibrionales > Desulfothermaceae > CAZBUB01. The sequence goes on from CAZBUB010000013.1 coordinate 28,725, forward strand.
TCTTAAGGAACATAATATGCACCTGGAAAACAGTTATTGGTTATCAGGACTCAAAATCTGGCCAGACAACTCATAATCGCTCACAGCTAACTGGCATTTGATTGCTTTTGCATACGGTTGTGCCCTGGTGCTTCCCAGGCATAAAAGTTATCTGAAACTTTAGGGAGAAGCAATTATTACTCTTATAAGAATTTGCCGATCCCTGACCCAAACCCCTAGGACAGTTTTTTTCAGGGAGTCCATGGATTGGGCCAGTCAGGAGCGAAATCTTAAGATGCACCCTGTTGAGCTAGCCTAAGATTTTGCACGTAGACACAATGGTCCCATTTAAGATTTTTTCAAAATACTCTCAGCCAGCAAGGAGGTGGATTCATGGCAGTGCGCATTGGATTAAACGGATTTGGTCGCATTGGCCGCCTGGCAGCCAGATATTTGGCAGGGGATGAAGAGCTGGAACTGATTGCAGTCAATGCCCGCGGTGACAATGCTTCTTTAGCCCATTTGCTGAAGTACGACTCGGTACATCATACCTTCCCTGGCCAGGTCCAAGCCAATGAACAGGGCTTTTTGCTCCAGGGCAAGCAGATCCAGGTCACCAGGCAAGGTCCTGGAGAGTGGCGCTGGGCTGATTTGGGTGTAGATCTGGTACTGGAGACCACAGGCAAATTTACAGACCGGGAGAGTAGCAGCAAGCATCTGGAGTGCGGGGCAAAAAAGGTCTTGATCAGTGCCCCTGGCAAGCAGCCAGATGTGACCATTGTGGTTGGAGTCAATGATCAGGATCTCACAAAAGAACATGCAATTATCTCTAACGCCTCCTGCACGACCAACTGCCTGGCTCCGGTGTGCATGATCCTGGACCAGGCCTTTGGGCTGGAAAGGGGCTTGATGAACACGATCCATTCCTACACCATGAGCCAGAGAATCCTGGACGGTACGCACAAGGACCTGCGCCGGGCACGAGCCGCGGGCATGTCCATGATCCCCACCACCACAGGTGCAGCCAAGTCTGTAGGGGATGTCCTCCCGGAGCTCAAGGGCAAACTGGACGGCATGGCCACCAGGATCCCTTTGCCCAATGTCTCGCTGGTGGACCTGACTGCAGAGCTAAAGCAAAAGGCTGGGACACAGGATGTCAACCAGGCTTTGAAGGAGGCCAGCCAGAGGAAATTGCAGGGCATACTTGGCTACAGCGAGGAACCACTGGTCTCTATAGACTATGTAGGCTCCAGCTTTGCAGGGGTGGTGGACAGCCTGACCACCAATGTCATCGAGGACCATCTGGCTAAGCTCATAGTCTGGTACGACAACGAGGCTGGCTTCACCCATCAACTCCTTAGGCTAGCCAGGAAGGTGGCCACCTATATCTAATGGTCTGTGAATTGTTGAATGGTATAATCCATAGAAGTATACTCGTATCCGTTCAGGGGGTGCTAACAGCTTGAGCATAACCCGTCATTGCGAGGAGTCTTCGACGAAGCAATCTCCAGAAATACAAATCAATGAAGGACACAAGATGCATCCTCCCTGAATGCTTATGTATACTCTATCCACCCTTAACTCCAATCTGGTCAGAGAGGGGAGGTTATTAGGTGGTATTCCCTGCTAAACAGGACACTTTATAACTCCGAGCATGTGCGCTGGTGATATCTTTGAGTTGCCCTGGGCCCAGGGCTGGATATAAGGAACTCATTACAGCAGTTCTACTTTTGGAGCTCCTTTCTATCGACTCCAAAGCTCTTCCTGAGCTGGGCAGCTTAGGTCTGACAAACCTCTAACCTGGATATAGAAAAAACGAAATGACTCCTTTTGTACATCTGCACTGCCATACAGAGTACAGCCTTTTGGATGGGGCTATAAAACTTGAGGATCTTTGCGCCCAGGCAGTGCAATTCAAACTGCCTGCTGCAGCAATAACAGACCACGGCAATCTCTTCGGAGCCATAGACTTTTATCAGTGTGCTAAAAAATACGGCATTAAACCCATTATCGGTTGTGAGGTCTATGTGGCTCCGCAAAGCAGATTCCAAAGGGATGCCAGGTCAGCCTCAGAGGCGGGCTACCACCTGGTACTTCTGGCCCAAAACCAAGAAGGCTATCACAATCTAATCAAGCTGGTCAGCAGCGGATATATAGAAGGATTCTACTACAAGCCCCGGGTGGATAAAGAGCTCCTGGCCCAATGGAACCAAGGCCTGATCGCCCTTTCTGCCTGCCTTAAGGGAGAATTGCCCCAGACGCTTCTGGGACAAGGCCCAGACCAGGCCCAACAAGTTTTGGAAGAGTATAGACAACTGTTCCCTGAGAGGTTCTATCTGGAATTGCAGGCCAACGGGATCCCGGAGCAGGAGGAACTCAACAACAGACTTTTGGAGCTGGCCAAGCAAACCCAGACACCAGTAGTGGCCACTAATGACTGCCATTACCTCACTCCCCAGGATGTAGAGGCCCACGACATCCTGCTCTGCATCCAGACCAACGCCTGTGTTCAGGACAAAAAAAGAATGCGCTTCGACACCAGGGAGCTTTACTATCGTCCGGTGCAGGAAATGGAACAGGCCTTTGCCCACTGCCCTCAGGCCCTAGAAAACACCATGGCTATTGCAGATATGTGCAATCTGGAAATCGAATTGGGCAGACGCCATTTTCCTGTTTATAACACCAGTCAGGGCAAGACTCTGGAAGATGAATTGCAGGAGATGGCCAGCCAGGGTTTGCGCCGACGACTTCAAAACCTGGACTATGTCCAGGACGAGGATCTATATTGGAGCAGGCTATACCAAGAATTGGAAATTATCTGCAGCAAAGGCTTTGCCAGCTACTTCCTCATTGTCCAGGATTTTATAAATTGGGCCAAATCCCAGGATATCCCTGTGGGACCAGGACGGGGCTCTGCAGCAGGCAGTCTGGTAGCCTACTGTCTAGGTATTACCAACCTGGATCCTTTGCGCTACAATCTCCTTTTTGAGCGTTTCCTGAATGTGGAACGGGAAAGCTTGCCGGATATAGACGTGGACTTTTGCTATAACCGCAGGGAAGAGGTCATCAAATATGTAACCCACAAGTACGGCAAGGACAGCGTGGCCCAGATCACCACCTTCGGGACCATGAAGGCCAAAGCAGCCATCAGGGATGTGGGCCGGGCCTTGGGCATGAGCTTTGCTGAAACAGACCGCATCGCCAAGTTGATCCCTGACGAGCTAAAGATGACCATCGACAAGGCCTTGGAACAGGAGCCAGAGCTGCGGCGCAGGCAAGAGGAAGAACCTCAGATCGCCAAGCTGCTCGACATTTCCAGGAGGCTGGAAGGTCTTTGCCGCCACGCTTCCACCCATGCCGCTGGCATTGTCATCTCGGATAAGCCCATGCAGGAGTACCTGCCCCTTTATCAGGGCAAGAAAGGAGAGGTGGTCACCCAGTATGACATGAAAAAAGTAGAAAAAGTAGGCCTGATCAAGTTCGATTTCCTGGGCCTAAAAACCCTGACAGTGCTCCAGGACACTTTAAAGCTAGCCCGGGAGAGAGACAAGCAGACCCCGGACCTTGAGAATCTCAGACTGGATGACCAGGCCACTTTCAACCTGCTTTGCAAAGGGCACACAGATGGGGTTTTCCAGTTGGAAAGCAGCGGTATGCGCAGAGTACTTTTGGACCTGCAGCCCACCTGTTTTGAGGATATAATCGCCCTTTTGGCCCTGTACAGGCCAGGCCCCCTGGAAAGCGGTATGGTCACTGACTTTGTGCAGCGCAAACACGGCAAGGTAGAGGTCAGATATCCCCACCCCAAGCTGGAACCTATCCTAAAGGAAACCCACGGGGTAATCCTCTACCAAGAGCAGGTCATGCGCATCGCCTCTGAACTGGCCAACTATTCCCTGGGAGACGGTGATATCCTGCGCCGGGCTATGGGGAAAAAGGATCAATCAGTCATGGCCAAACAAAGGAACAAGTTCCTGCGGGGTGCCTTAGAAAACGGTGTGTCTGAAGACGAAGCCAACTACATCTTTGATCTCATCGAAAAGTTCGCTGGCTATGGTTTTAACAAGTCCCATAGTGCTGCCTATGCCTTGATCTCCTACCAAACTGCTCACCTCAAAACCCATTTTCCCAAAGAATTCATGGCTGCCTTGATCACCTCTGAAGTCAACAATACAGACAAAGTAATAAGCCATATCAATGCCTGTAGGGAAATGGGTATCCCTGTGCTGAAGCCGGACATCAACAGGAGCAAGAGCACCTTTAGCGTCGACAAAAATGGCATTCTCTTCGGACTGTCTGGCATCAAGAATGTAGGCCAGGGCGCAATCCAGGAGATACTCAAACAAAGGGATAAAGCCGGGCCTTTTCATAGCCTGTACGATCTTTGCCAGAGGATAACTTTGAGCAAAGTAAGCAAAAGGGTCTTAGAGAGCCTGATCAAAAGTGGAGCCATGGACTGTCTGGGTACCACCCGGGCTGCGCTGTTACAGAGCCTGGATCAGGTGGTGGACAGGGCACACAAAAAGAAAAAATCTAAACAAAGCGGACAGCTCTCCCTACTCAGCATGGTTCAGGCAGAGTCTTGCGCTCAGCTCCCGGATCAAGGTGGCGTAGGCCTGGATATCCCGGAGGCAGAGACCCAGGAGTTTGCCGAGGAGGACAGGCTGAGACAGGAAAAGGAAACCCTGGGCTTTTTCTTGAGCAGCCACCCTTTATTAAGATACAAGGCTCAGCTGGAGATGCTTGGAGTGCAAAACCTCCAGGACTGCCAGGAGGCTTCTCCTGATGTACGATTCCAGCTGGCCTTCCTGATCACCGCCCACAAGGAAATAAGTACCCGCAAAGGCCAGAAAATGGCCTTTTGCCAGGTGGAGGACCTAACTGCCACTGCTGAGCTGGTACTCTTCCCTGACCACTACTCCAGCATCAAGGAACAGCTGGAGCTGGACCAGCCTTTGCTTTGCAAAGCCAGACTAAGCAGCCAGGAAAACAAGCAAAGTGAAGAGGCTTCCTCCGGACAGATCAAGCTGGTGGCAGAAAGCATCCAGCCCTTGGAGCAGGCAGAGGTGGACAGCAGCCAGCCCTGTGAAGTGGAAATGACAGCCTCAGCCTTGGAACAGGCAGGAATCGAGGGGCTGCGATCCATTCTAAAACGTTTTCCAGGGCCGAATCCAGTCCAGATCTGGCTCCACCTGGAGGGATCCAGCTGCCGGATCCAGCTGGGGCCTAACTTCTGCGTGAAGCCTAATGCAGATTTATGGCGGGAGATTGAGCTCTGGAAAGCAAAAGCCACCCAAGGTTCCAGCCCTAATCTTTTACAGACTGCAAAAACACCCCACGCCCTTAGAACCTAAAAGCCCCTGGAGCACGCATGCCAGAACCACAATCCATATTCAGGCTGCAAGTCAGCTCAGAATTCAGCTCTTCCCATCAACTGCGGCACTACCAAGGCAAATGCGAAGCCCTGCATGGACACAATTTCACAGTCCAGGCAGAAGTGGAAGGCTATGAGCTAGAGCCTGATACAGAGATCCTCATAGACTTCAAAGAGATCAAATCCCTCTTGAATTCGATCTTGCGGGAATTGGACCACAAGCACTTGAACGAGCTTCCCACCTTCCAGAACAGGAATCCCTCTTCCGAGAACCTGGCACGTTACATATACGCCGAACTCAAACAACTCCTGCAAGGAAGGACAGTGCACCTGCGCTGGGTGAGCGTCTCAGAAAAGGACACCTCTAGGGCGGTGTACTTGGAAAGCTAGTCTATGCGACTGCTTTTACAAAGGGTAAAATGGGCCAAGGTGCAGGTCAGAGGAAAAGAGGTGGCTTGCATAGATCCAGGGCTGCTCATTCTGGCAGGATTCGCTGTTCAGGACCAAGAGGGTCTGTCTGAAACCCAGGCCTGGAGCAAGATACTCAACAAGATCCCTGGCCTGAGGATCTTCCCTGATCAACAGGGCAGATCAAATCTGGACCTGGAGGACATCCAGGGACAGATTTTGCTTATTCCCCAGTTCACCCTGTTTGCGGACTGCAGAAAAGGCCGCAGGCCATCCTTTACCAGGGCTGCGCCTGCGGGCCTGGCCAGCCAGCTTCAGCAAAAGCTTTATCAGGACCTTGCCTCTCGCCTTCCTGATCGGGTGCAACAAGGAATTTTTGGGGCAGAAATGGATCTTTCTTATTGCAATTGGGGGCCTATGAGCATTATTTTAGATAGTGAGGATTTCCAATGAGCAGCCAAGCAATGCAAGCCTATGCAAGAGACAGGCATCAAAATACTCATCACTGACGACTCCCCGAGCTGGCGGGAGGATCTGAACAATATCCTGCACCAGGAAAGCTACCAGCCTTTCCTTGCGGAAAACGGGGAGCAGGCTGTGCACAGCTACCTGATGCATAGGCCGGAGATCATACTCCTAGACCTCAATCTGCCCGGGATAAACGGACTGGAAGTCATAGATTATATCCGCAATCAGGCCAATGACTCTGATATATACATCATCTCTATCACCTCTGAGGACGATCCAGATAAAAAATCCCAGGCCCTGAACTATGGCGCCAACGACTTGCTGCTAAAACCCTTTGCTGCAGAGGAACTTCTAGCCAAGCTCAATGTGGCCAAGCGCCAGCTCAGGCTAAACAGGCAGCTGCGCCAAGCCTACCAAAGGATAGCTAAAGAGATAGACACCGTGGCTTACCTGCAGGTCAAGCTACTCCCCAAAGAGTGCGTCAGTAGAAAAGATGTTTCTATACAGACCATGTATAGGCCTTCAGGCAGGGCCAGCGGGGATTATTACGATTTTTTTCCCATTGATCAGGATACGTTGCGAGTAGTCATAGCAGATGTCTCCGGCCATGGAGCCAGGGCAGCATTTCTAATGGCTATGGTCCGGGCTTTGATCAGGAGTTCCGAGAGCCACTTCTTTAATTTGGCCCAGACCCTGCACATGGTAAACAAGCAGCTTTGCGAACTTATTGGCAATGAACCAGATTTTGTCACTTTGTTTGCTGCAGACCTAAACAACAAGGAAGGCAGACTGACTTATATCAATGCCGGGCATTGTCCAGGGATCCTTAGCACTTCTACCCAGGAATGCCAGCTCCTCCAGCCCACCAACACCATCCTGGGCTTCTTTAAACTGGACTTTCAGCCCAGGCAGCTGGAGATTACAAACAACAACGCTTTGCTGTTATTTACAGATGGCTTTTACGAATGGGATGTCGCTCCAGGTATTCAGTATGGCCTAGAAAACTTTGTCTCCCTGGCCTCGAATTTCATTTGTAGAACTGACTTCAATCTCCCTGAGCTGGAGAAGCACATGATGCAGGACATGGATTTTAGGCCCAGTTTTAGGGATGACCGCAGCGCCCTGTTGATTAGATGGGGTGGTTTGTGCTAGAAAGATCTTTTACCATCCAACCCAGCCTTAGGGCTTGCAGAAAACTGGTAAAAAGGACAGCTGACCTAACGAATCCGTATGTCAAGGATGAGCAGGACCTGTACGAGATAAGGCTGGCCTTGACCGAAGCCCTGTCCAACATTGTCCTGCACGCTTTTGCCAACAGGAAAAAGGGCAAGATCAAGCTGAGACTGCAGCTCTATCCCCAGGGCTTCCTGCGCATTATGCTCATTGACCAGGGCAAGCCATTCACCAATCCTGAGGCCAACATCAGGATTGCCTCTGGGCAAAGTGAATCAGGACGGGGGCTGTATTTGATCTCCTGCCTGATGGACGATTTTAGTTATAGACACTTTAGGCGACAAAACATCCTGATCCTGGACAAAAGACTTTCAAGGAGCCTTAAATGGAAAGATTGAACATAGAAAAAAAGGGGCGGATCTGCATCCTGCGCTTTTCTGGAGAGCTGACTCTGGAAGTGGTGGACAAGCTCAAAGAAGAAACAGAGCAGTATCTGCAAACCCAGGAGTGTCCAGTGCTGGTCTTGGACCTCTCCCAGACCATGTTCTTGGACAGCTCCGGCATCGGGCTTTTGGTCAACTTAAACAACAAACAGAAGGAACAAAACCTGGAGTTTCACCTATTAAGCCCCTCCCCCCAGGTCAGAAAGACCTTGAGCCTGGTCAAGCTCATAGAATTCTTCAACATCCTGGAAAGTGAAGAGGAACTGCAGCAGCTGCAGGCCTAATAGACGAGGTTCCTGTTTCTTTCTGCACTACAGGTCAAACATGATCAGCGTGGAGTATATCTCCAGCCTGCCCAGAAGCATGAACAGGCTAAGCACCGCTTGCCAGCCCAATGGATCTATGCCTAGGCTTCGCCTTAGGCATTGGCCTACATCTGCAAAATCTGGCCCAATATTTCTCACACAGGCAATCACAACCGCAAAGTTGTGTTTCCGCCCTGACCTGGAGCAAAGATCGTGCAAATCCCTTGCAGCTGCTACTCGCCTATGACCTTGACCAGGACCCTCTTTTTGCGCCCTCCATCAAACTCGCCGTAGAAAATCTGCTCCCAGGGCCCAAAGTCTAGCCTGCCTTTGGTGATGGCTACTACCACTTCCCGGCCCATAACTTGGCGTTTCATGTGTGCATCAGCATTGTCCTCGCCCACGTTGTGCCTATACTGGGAAACAGGCTCGTGCGGGGCTAATTTTTCCAGCCACTGGTCATAGTCCTGATGCAGGCCTGACTCATCGTCGTTAATAAATACCGAAGCAGTAATATGCATGGCATTGACCAAGATCAGACCCTCCTGGATCTGGCTTTCCCTCAGGCACTCCTCTACTTGGGGAGTAATATTTAGATATGCCCGTCGACCCTTGACCTCAAACCAAAGTTCTTTACGATAGCTGCGCATAAAGACCTCCTGCCAAGACTGATTGTTTCAATATCTCTGACTCTGCTCTAAGCCAAGACTTTTTGGATTAACCTCAAGTTGCAGATCTTTACCTTATAAAGGACTTTTTTTCCCGCAGCTTTCAGGATATACTGCCCGAGAAGCACCCAGTCAAGACGTGCCAGCAACGCAGCCCAGTAATAAGATTACTTGTCAACACTCGCAATAACGAGCATCATTAATGAATAAAAAAGGAGTCAAGCCATGGAGTTGATCAGAAAGACCATCCTCGCCGGATTGGGAACTGCGGTAGTCACCAGAAGCAAGATCAAAGAGACCATGAACAAGCTGGTAGAGCAGGGCAAGCTGACCACAGAGGAGGCTGAGAAGTATTCTCAGGAGCTCATCGAAGCCGGAGAAAAGGAATTTAACACAATGCGGCAAGAAACCCTTGAGAATCTGCACAGTTTTGCCTCCCAATTGAATTTGGCCAAGCAGGACCAGCTTCAGGAGCTGACAAACAAGGTGCAAAACCTGGAGAAAAGGTTGGACCTGTTGCAGGAGAAGATGCGCAGTCAGAATTCAGAGCAGGGATAATCCAGAGGTCTTTGTGGATTTCAATACCATTTCTAGAATCACCCGCTTCAAGGACATAGTATTCATCCTCTTTAAATACGGCTTCGGAGACATCATAGGCCGCCTGGATCTCCAGGACAAGGTCCTGCCCTTAAAGATCCGCAAAACCTCTACTACCAGATATACTACCTGGGAAAGGATCCGCATGGCCATCGAGGAGCTGGGACCTACTTTTGTCAAGCTGGGCCAGCTACTAAGTCTTAGGCCTGATCTCATTCCCCTTCCTTTGATCCGGGAGCTGAGCAAACTTCAGGATGCTGTGCCAGCAGAAAAATTTTCTGAAATCCAGGAACAGCTGGAATCTTCCCTGGGATGCTCTCTGCAGGAGGTTTTTTCGGAATTTGAGTCTGAGCCTATGGCTGCCGCATCCTTGGCTCAAGTCCACAGGGCCCAGCTGGCTGCAAACCAGGAGGTGGTAGCAGTCAAGATCCAGCGGCCAGGTATCCGGAACACTATCAACACTGACCTGAACATCCTGGCTGGACTGGCCAGGAAAGCACACGAACGGGTGGAGTCCATGCAGGTCTATGACCTGCCTTTGCTGGTGCAGGAAATCAGAAAACTCCTGCAACAAGAGCTGGATTTTGAAAGGGAAGGCCGCAACATCCGCCTGGCCCAGGCCAACTTCCAGGACCATCCCTATTTGCGCCTGCCCAAAGTGTACATGGAATACAGTGATTCCAAACTATTGGTGATGGAGCTGGTCCGAGGCAAAAAATTAAAGGATATCCAAGAGCTGCCCCAGGAAGAGAAAAAACTTTTGGCCAGAAACGGAATCCAGGTCTCTTTGAAGCAAATCCTGCAGGACGGATTCTTTCACGCCGACCCCCATCCTGGAAACATCCTGGTTTTAGAGAAGGCCAGCTTCAGCCTCCTGGACTGGGGTATGGTGGGCAGGCTGACTCCAAACACCAGATTCAAGTTGATCACCTTGATAGAGGCCCTTGTGGACAAGGATAGCGAGACTGTGCTCAACGTTTTACTTTCCCTTTCCAGCCAGGATCATCCAGTGCAAAAGGAGGTCCTGCACAGGGAGATCATGGACATCCTGGATGATTTCCATTCCGTGCCCCTGAAAGAGCTAAACCTTGGTCATCTCCTCTCAGACTTGACCAACATCTTGCAGCAACACAGGATTCGCCTCAGATCAGAACTGGCAATAATGATCAAGGCCCTGGTTACCAGCGAAGGCACTGCAAGATTCCTCTACCCTGATCTGAACATTGTAGCTGAAGCTGAGCCTTTTGTTCGCGAGCTGGCCTTGCAAAAGTATGCGCCCAAAAATCTTTGGAGATACGTAAAGCACAATTTGAGCAATATCTGGCAAATGCAGCAGGAGTTTCCTGGACAAATCAACCAGATCCTGACCAAGATGGAGCGAGGGGAACTGTCCATAGGCTTCGAACATAAGAAATTGGAAGGTCTGCGCCAGACCCTTAGCCATATCGCCAACCGGATCACCCTGGGTCTGATCACCGCAGCCATGATCATCAGCTCCTCCATGATCATTACCACTGGAGTGGAGCCTCTGTTGTTTGGCTACCCTGCCTTGGGTCTGGTAGGCTACCTTCTTTCAGCCTGTGTGGCCATATGGGTCATTATCGATATTTTGCGCAGACGCAAGATGTGACTTTAATTGACAAGAATCCAAGGAGACTCGAGCCAATGACTAGGGACCAAGCCTTACAGCTTTTACAGGACAACTGTACAGATAAGCAGCTGCTGCAACACTCCTTGCAGACTGAAGCAGTCATGGCCCAGCTGGCCAAACGCATGGAGCATGACCCAGGACTTTGGTCTTTAACCGGACTGTTGCACGATCTGGACTATTCCTGGACTAAGGACAAGCCAGAAAAGCATGGTCTGCTTGCTGCACAGATGCTGCAGGAAGACCTGCCCCAGGAAGCATTGCAGGCCATAAAGGCCCATAATAGTGAGATGACCGGCATCCTGCCCAGCAACACCCTTGATTATGCCCTGCGCTGCGGAGAGAGCGTCACAGGACTCATCTGGGCCAATGCTTTGGTTCGGCCCCAGGGGATGGAAGGCATGAAGCCAAAGAGCCTGAAGAAAAAAATGCAGGACAAAAGCTTTGCCGCCAATGTCAGCAGGGAAAGGATCCGGGAATGCGAGAATATAGGCCTGGAGTTGGGGGAGTTCCTGCAGATTTGTATCCAGGCAATGTCTGAGCTCAAGCAAGGAACCCAACAGCATGAGCCAAGATAAGAGCTTATTCGGCCTCCAGGTCCGGACAGCTTCGCAAACCTGACTGCATGGCCTGCTTGTACTTTCTAGCTGCCCGTACAAAATTTGCTGCCCAGGATGGAACACTTAGAGCATGCAAGTGTGTATATGATGCAAAACTGTTCCTGACAATGAGCCCATCGCTACCCTGCCCCAGCCCTTTTCCTCGCAACATGTGCAGGCATGTCCCCTGGTTGGACCCTGCAGGGATGCTGCACAAGGAATAGTGGAACTCATGGCCACAAAATTCCAAATCCAAAGCATGAAAGGGATTTCTCCCCACGACTCTGTTTTGGGTGTAACCATGACCTTGAGGCCTTAAGCAAAGCTCTGTATCTGCTTGGAAAAGACCAACCATAGGAAATCTTTCCCCAGAAACTGTCAAGGAGGAGCACAGATACATCAGACCTCCGCATTCCGCATATATGGGCAGGCCTTGCTTAGCAAGGCGCAAAACGAGTTCCCTGATGGCCTGGTTCTGGGAAAGCTCCCTGGCCTGAGTTTCAGGGAAGCCTCCGCCCAGGTAGAGACCGTGGATCTCTGGCCATGGGTCCTGTTCCAGCAGACTGACCTGCAGAATCCTCCCTCCACTCCTGCGCAAAGCCTCCAGGTTCTCTGGATAGTAAAACCAGAGGCTGGCATCCCGAACCACAGCAATATTGACCTTGCCTGCAACAGCCTGTTTGGGCCAAAGTCTGCCATGGATCTGGTGCATGTCCTGAGCGTTGTCTGCTATCTGTAAGATCTTTTCTGTATCCAGGCACTCATTAGCTATCTTACCCAGACTCTTCAAGGCCTCTTCCGCCTGGAATTCCTGGTCCGAGATGAGCCCCATGTGCCTCTCTGGGATTGGGGTCTGGCGCAATTTGGGCACAGCTCCTAAGACAGGCACGTCAGTATATTCTTCCAGGCTTTGCCGCAGGATGCTGCGGTGCCTTTGGCCTGCGGTCTGGTTCAAAATCACACCAGCCAAGTTCAATCCAGGCTCAAAGCTTTGGCAGCCCAGGATTAAGGCTGCAACTGTTCTGGTCATCTTGGTACAATCTAATACCAGAATGACAGGGGAATTAAGCAATCTGGCCAATTGGGCAGTAGAGGAGCTGCCCTGGTGATCCTTCCCGTCGAAGAGTCCTCGATTGCCCTCCACCAGACTCAGCCTGGACAAACTGGCCTGATTCTGGAAAAGGAGCTTGAGAGTGCCCTCACACATAAGAAAAGGGTCCAGATTCGTAGCAGTTTGGCCGGCTGCCCTACCCAGCCAAACTGCATCAATGTAATCTGGACCCTTTTTGAAGGGTTTTATTTGAATCCCTAGATCTTTAAAGTGCCTGGCTAATGCCAGACTTATAATTGTTTTCCCAGAGCCTCCCCTTAGGCCGGCTAGCACAAATCTTGGTAAATGCAGCACAAATCAGCTTCAAAAGCTATCCAGGCTATTTTTCTTCACCTTCGCTGGCAGCCTGCTTGCCCACTCCAGGCAAGGAATACATAGTGGTGCTCCCACTGGACCAGTAGACCAAAGACTGTTCACTGACCATCTCATTGATGATCTTCTTGGCCTCCCTAGGCTTTAACTCCAAAATATTTGCCAAATCGCTAAAATAAAATTTTGTCTTGCTTTTGGATTTTTTTTGCAGTTCGTCGATTACTTTTTGTTTGGCCTCTTCATTAGCCATGATCATCATCCCCCTTTGAGATGCATTACTCTACAGAGGGGATCCTGCACAAGATCCCCTCTATTTTGGGATTTGTTAGTCCTTTTTCATCTCTGCATAATCTTTGACATCAGTGAACTTAAAGTTCGTGGTCTGTCTCCAGGTATAATAAGCAGGATCCCGGAAGTCGTCAATCAAGTGATGGGAGAACTCCAGGCCGCATTTTTCAAAGAAGCGCTCCCAGCCGATCCTTTCTGCCCAATCACCCAGCCTCTCGTACTTTTTGGCACCCTGGGTGTAGGCATCCACGATCTGGCGGATGGTCTTGGCCAGGGAAGGCCAGCGCGGAGGCTCGTTAGGGATATAGGCCACAACCACCTTGGAGAACTTAGGTTCTGTGATCCGGTTGGAGACCTTGCCCCCAGCCATGATCACCAGGCCGTCGCCCTCTGCGTCAGCCAGGGGCATGGAGGGGCACATGGTGTAGCAATTGCCGCAGAACATGCACTTGTCCCAATTGACCTCCAATGACTTGACCTCTTTCTCCTCACCTGTCCTTTCAGAGGTGATGGTCTTTTTCTTGGGCTTGATCGCCGCAGTGGGGCAGGCTGCAATAGCCAGGGGCAGCTCGCAGAGATTGTCGATCCATTCGTCGTCCACTAGCGGGGGCTTGCGGTGGTAGCCCAGGATGGCGATATCAGAGCAATGCACAGCACCGCACATGTTCAGGCAGCAGGCCATGGAGATCCTGAGCTGGGCTGGAAATCTCATGTTCTGAAATTCCTCGAAGAGCTCATCCAGGACCACCTTGACTGTGCCTGAAGCATCAGTGGCAGGGGTATGGCAGTGGATCCAGCCCTGGGTATGGATAATATTGGTCAAGCCTGCGCCTGTGCCTCCAATTGGGAACTTGAGGCTGCCGGACTCATATTTGCGGCTTTGTAGATCCTGCTTCAGGGGCTCTACCTTGTCCTTGCTGTCCACCATGAACTCCACATTATTCCTGGTGGTCCAGCGCACATAACCATCGCAATGCTTGTCAGCAATCTCGCAGATTTCCCTCACGAATTCCACGCTTGCCAGCCTGGGTGTGCCGCAGCGGATGGTATACACCTCGTCTCCGCTCTGGGCCTTGTGCATCAGCACACCTGGCTCCAGGATCTCGTGCCACTGCCACTGGCCAAAGTTATTCTTGATTACCGGGGGCAGGAACTCGCCGTAGTACCTGTTCCCAATATCGGTAATCCGGTCTTCCATGGGCTTGTCTGGATTGTATCCGGATGAAACAAAAGCCATATCTGAATCCTCCTTGGGGTCGCGGTTCTTAACGTTGGTGGCGTTTCCTGAAGTCCTGCAGGTCGCCATTGTTTGCAGGCCAGCTTCCAGGCACCTCTTCCTCGTACCAGTAGATGTAAGGATTGTGCCTGGGCTCCTGTACATGCTGGGCGATTGATTTCAGCCCAGTCACTTGCAGGAGCTTCTGGAAGCTCTGCCGCTTCATCAGCTCACCCAAGCGCTCCCGGTTCTTGCCTTCTTCCATCCACCAGTCCCAGATGTTCTCAATGACTTCCTTGATCTCGTCGTAGGGCTCCTCTACCTTCATGAAAGGTACCAGCATGGAGCTCATCTGGGCGCCATCCAAGATCGGGGCCTTGGCACCCACCAGGATGGACAGGCCCTTGTCCTTGCCTGGCCACAGGGCCCTGGGCATAACATTGATGCAGTGCATGCACCTGGTGCATTCCTTGTTGTTGATCTTCAGCTCCTTGCCCTCCATCCACATACACTTGGTGGGACACAGCTCTATGACTTCCTTCTGGATATCAAAAGGCCCCCAGTCTCTGCCAGCATGCGCTCCGCCGTTGGGCGGGATTTCCCCGCCGATATAGGCTTGGACCGCTTCCTGGTCGATCTGGATCTCGTCCCTCCAGGTACCGATGAAGGACATGTCCGCCCTGGCGATGGAGGCCACGCAACCGTTGGGGCAGCCGTCGAACTTGAACTTGAATTTGTAGGGGAAGGCAGGCCTGTGCAGCTCGTCCTGGTATTCATGGGTCAGCTGATAGCACAGCTCCTGGGTATTGAAGCAGGCCCATTCGCACCTGGATTCGCCCAAGCAGCAGGCAGGCGTTCTCAGGTTGGAGCCGGAGCCTCCCAGATCCTGGCCCCATTTGTGGGTCATCTCGTAGAAGATCTCTTCCAGCTGCTCTGTCCTGGTGCCCAGGAAGATGATATCCCCGGTGGAGCCGTGCATGTTCATTATTCCGCTGCCGCGGAAATCCCACAGATCGCAGATCTGGCGCAGATACTCTGTGGTGTAGTACTTGCCGTTGGGCTGGTTGACGCGCATAGTATGAAAATGCGCAACCCCAGGGAACATCTCCGGCTGGTCGCAGTAGCGGCCAATTACACCACCGCCGTAGCCGAACACACCCACAATACCGCCGTGCTTCCAGTGGACCTCCTTTTCCTTGTAAGAGAGCTCCAGAACGCCCAGCAGATCGTCCACCACGTCCTCAGGAATCTGATACTCCACATTGTTCGGGTTCTCGTGCCTGTGCTCGGACTGTCTCTTCAAATCAGCCACAAAGCTTGGCCAGGGCCCGCTTTCCAGCTGGTCCAGCTGTGGGGTTTCACGTTTTGCCATTACTTTGCCTCCTTGTTAGGAATAAGGTTGGTCGGTTGGCGCTGAATGCTTCCGTCTTTTGCCCTTTTTTGTATGGGAAAGAATATTTGTGATTTTAAGGACAAGATATTTGCTTTGTCAAGGATAAAAACCAATGACCCGCTCAGAAATCCTGATGATCAAGGACTACTGCCTGTATGGCTCTAGCTCCTTCTGGACCTCCTCCGGGACCTCGTAGCCGTATTGCAGGGCCAGCTCGCAGCTCTGGGCCGCCAGCTGATATTCGCCCTGTTGCATATAAGCCAGCATCAGGTTGTTGTAGGCAGGTGCAAAGGTGGGCTGCTCTTCAACTGCCTTCTGGCACTCCTGGATACAGCCTTGCAGATCTCCCTGCATAAGATAAGCGCTGCCCAGAGTACTCCTGGCCTGCACGAACTTGGGATCAAAGGACAAGGCCCTGCGCAAGGCCTTGATGGCTTCGTCCACGTTTCCCTGCTGCAGCTGGACAAATCCAATATTACCATGGGGCACGGCAAATCTGGGCCTTATCTTGCTGGCCTGCTGGTTGTAGCTAAGGCAGGTCACCAGATCCCCCTTGCGCAGTGCCAGACCTCCCAGCTGCACATAGGCCTCTGCCAGATCAGGCTGCAGCTGGACTGCCTTTTTCAGTTCCTGTTCAGCCTCCTGGTAATTATTACGCCCGATAAGCACACAGGCCTTGTTGTAGCGCAACAGGCCGCTTTCTGGATTTTTTTCCAGCTGCTGCTCCAGCTCCTGGATATATTCCTGCATTGATTGATAATTCTCACTCATAAAGCTTCGCCTTTAAAATCGGAGTTCAAATTTACCTTTGCCAGACCTGCCTGGGATCTATGCCCTGGGCCTGCAGTTGTTCCAGATACCAGACGCAAAAGTCGAACATGGCCTTATAGCGATCATCAGCAGCCATCAGCCCCATGCAGAATTCATGCACACCACGGCCATAGGCACCGCTTTGCTGGTCTCCTCCTGTAGCCCGCATAAATTCGTGCAGCAGCTGCTGGGCAGTACGCCTGGTAACGTCCTTGCGGATATCTATAGGGTGATTGGGCTCCTGGAATGGCTCCCAGTTATCATATCCTATACGGTCTATGAACTTCTTTCTCCTAGGGGAGAGCTTGTCATAGATGGCTTTCTTGGGATCCTGCTCAGGCATAACTATTCATCCTCAGACCCGGGCAGAGTCCATTCTGCAGGCCCTGGGCTGGAAGCTTCCTGCTTCGGAGTCTGGACTATGCCCAGATATTCATGGTCATATCTGTTCATGAGGGCCATGGATACCGGCACCAGGACCTCAGCCAGCTGAAGATGCTTGGTGGGAATGCTCTGGACCAGATCGTGACTGATATCCTGCAGGCGTTTATATATTTTCTCCATATATACTGTGGGATACTGGCCCCCTTCCTGGAAGCCTGAGTAAGCACAAGTAGTTACCACACCATCCATGGACATGGGGATCCCATACAGTCTGCAGGTAATAGGCCTAAACTGGTACAACAGGCACTGTTGCTGTTTTGAAAGCAGCGGGCAGCGCACCCGGTGCCTGCCTGCTTCATCCAGCAGGCTGTCCGTATCCTTGCCCTGCTGCCTGGACCTGAATATCCTGCGCTTGATGCGGTAGGCTTGGCGATCCGCCTCATCCGCCCGCTCCAGGACTTGCTTTTGCTGCTCCTCAGAAAGCTGTTCCTGAAACTTGCTGTTGATGTACATGGCTTCCACCAGGGTCAAATCAAACAGCGCATAACAACAGTCGCTGCAGCCTAGGCTGCAGGTTACTTGCTCTGGACAGCTCTGCCTGACCCTGTCGAATATCTGCTCCGCTTCCTTGGCCAGCTGTTCGTACCTGGCAAAAAAGGAACTGAAATCTAGATGCATACAAAATCCTTCAGCTGCTCTGCTGTCTTGAGGCTCTGGGTGATGAGAGGCCGTATACTGCCTTATGTTCTGCTCATAGGTCAAACCACTACAAAGGCCCCTAATATATATGCATATACCAGGGGCCTTTTCTGTCCGTCCCGCAGGTAAATTTCCGGCAACTATATGCGCTTTTGCTCACTAGCTGCTGGAGATTGCTCGTTTCTCAACCCGGCTCAATACAGGTCTAGTCTGTCTCTAGGGTGATAGCCCCCTGCTCACAAACTTCGACACAGGATTCGCACTCCAGACATTCTTCCTCGTTCACAACCACTGCCTTGCCATTTTGCATCGCCAGCACCTCGGCAGGGCAGGTATCTACACACTCTTCACAGCCTTCACACTTTTCTTCGTCAATAATTATCCTTGCCATTGTCACCTCCTGACGGTTGTTAATCCATTGTGGACTAGCTAATATTATAGCTCCTAGACAAAGTTTGTTGTTCCAAATCTCAGGCCTCACCGATTTCTTTCTTGACTCCGATAGCTACTTTCCAAAGCACTGTCAAGACCAAGGCCCCTGTAGCATAAATCATCAAGGAAATCATCAATTCCGGTGCTGTGGGCATATATTCGGTAATGGTTTCAAAAGGACTGGGAATAAATCCACCCACCACCAGGGCCATCCCCTTGTCTATCCAAGTGGCCAGAATCAACAAGATCAGGCCCACAACCAACATCTCATTGTTGTTCCTGAATTTGGGCGGAATCAAGATCACCAAAGACAGGAGACCTGCAGCAGCCATGATCCACATCCAGGCCACTAATGCCCCTGAGCCGTGCAGACCTGTGAAGAGGTAGGTCTTTGTGTGCATATGGCCAGGGATATTGCTGTAAAAGGAAGTGAATACCTCCAGCAGGAACAGGAACACATTGGCCACCATGGCGTAGGTAATGATCTTGGCCAGGGTTCGAATAGCTTCCTGGCCTGGATCGTACTTGGCTATCTTTTTCACGAGCAGGGACAAAAGCAGCAGGATAGCAGGCCCTGAGCAAAATGCAGAGGACAAAAATCTAGCTGCCAGGATCGCTGTCAGCCAATAATGCCTTCCAGGCAGACCCTGGTACAGAAAAGCAGTTACGGTATGGATGCTAAAAGCCCAGACAATGGAGATGTATATCAGAGGCTTAAGCCAGCCTGGATGATGCAGACCTTGGCGCTCTGCCCGAAGATTGGTCCAGCCAATAAGGATGTTCAAAAGCAGATAGCCATTCAGGACCACCATATCCCAAAACAAAATGGAATTAGGAGTTGGATGCAAAAGGACATTCATCAGCCTCTGGGGCTGGCCCAGGTCCACCACGATGAATCCCAGGCACATAACCACGGCTGCTACTGCCATGAACTCTCCTAGGATGATCATTTTCTCGAACTTCTTGTAGTTATGCAGGTAAAAGGGCAAAACCAACATTACCGCAGAGGCTGCCACACCTACCAAATAGGTAAACTGAGCAATGTAAAATCCCCAGGACACGTCCCTGCTCATGCCGGTAACGCTAAGGCCCTGGGAGAGCTGGATCAGATAGAAAATGCTGCCCATTCCGATCAAGGCCAGCAGAAATATGACCCAGGCCCAGTACTTTTTGTCTCCGTACAAAGCTTTTTCCAGCATATGCGCCCCCTAGACTAGGTAATAAACACAAGGATTGGTGCCCAGTTGCACTTTGCGCCGCAGAGTGTATTGCTCTTGGAGCTTTTTGCGAATTTCTGACTCTGGATCTTCAAGATCTCCGAAAATTATAGCCCCGTTGCTAGCCTCCACGCAGGCTGGCATCTCCCCCTGGTCTAGGCGGTCCACACAGAATGTGCACTTTTCCACCACACCCCTGGTTCGAGTAGGATATTCAGGGTTCAAATCATTGACGTACTGCCTGGGCTCAAAAAAGTTGAAGCTGCGGGAGCCGTAAGGGCAGCCAGCCATACAGTACCTGCAGCCTATGCAGCGATGAAAGTCCATCATTACGATGCCGTCCTCTCGCTTAAACGTGGCTTTAGTGGGGCAGACGCGCACGCAGGGAGGATCATCGCAGTGGTTGCAAAGGGTCAAGAACTGCTTTTCCTCCATTTCATGCGCTAAATAGGGATTTTCTTGGGATGGAAATAAGTGGTGAAAGACCTCGGTCCAGATCCACTTGATCTCCTGCTTGGAATTGGGCAAATCCTGAGGAACATTGTGCACAGAGTGACAGGCCCGAATGACCTTTTGGAAATCTTCCTGGGTCTGAAACTGCTTGGTATCGATAAGCATGCCCCAGCGCTTTGCCTTCAGGGCATCTTTTCTGTCTTTATGCCTTTCAGCCTTGGGCCTAAGCGCACTGTGCAGGGATCCGCCGCAAAGGCTCAGAGCTGCGGTTATGCCAGCTAGTTGTAGAAATTTCCTTCTGTTATTGTGCATTGGAAACCTCCTCAGGTTCTACATGGCAATCCCAGCAATAGACGTTGACTGAGGCTGTGGTATGGCACTTATCACAAAACTCGTCAAAGGAGGTATGACAGTCCATGCAGGTATTCTGCAGGCTCATCTCCACCTCCTGGCCTGTGCTGCTCACATACATGGTCTTGCCTTTTTCCCGCACAAAGGAATCCCTCCACTCGTCTAGGAGTTTCATATGATTGTCTCGAATCCACTGAGTAGGTTCGATGCACTCCTTCTCATCCTTGGGAAGCTCCAGCTCCGGCTCCTGGTAAGGGGCTCCACCCACATTGTACCAGACCGGAAAGGTCAGCAGAATGATAAAAACCACCAGGCCAGCTATTATTTTCCCGCCATCATACATTGCCTAGCCCTCCTTTCCAGGTAGGGGTTCTCCGCGCAGATCAGTCTCTCTCTCCTTTTCCCCGCGCATGACCAAGGCATTGGCTACCAGCTCGTGAACTCCGGCCACATCCACACCTGGCACCCAGTATTCCATAAGCGGAGGCAGGGCTGCTCTGTCAATTGCACAGACGCAGCTCAACATATTCACACCGTACTTGTCATGGACATGCTTGACTGCGTTGGCGCGGGGCAAGCCGCCACACATGCGCATTTCCATGAACTCTTCATTGTTCAGGCCAGCGCCCGAGCCACAGCAAAATGTCTGCTCCCGAATGGTCTGCTCCGGCATCTCATAGAAGTTATTGCAGACATTCTTGATCACATAGCGCGGTTCCTCTAGCAAGCCCATGGCCCGGGAGGGATTGCAGGAGTCATGATAGGTGACCTTCAGGTTATCATTGCGGCTGGGATCCAGGTTCAGGACGTTATTTTTGATCAGATCCGAAGTGAATTCTATAATATGGATCATCTTGGTGGACTTGGCGTTGTGGAACACAGTGCCGGTTAATGGATTGCGGGGGACTTCCAGGAAATCAGCGGGACCGTTCATTGTGTCCATGTACTGATGCAGTACCCGCCACATATGTCCGCATTCCCCGCCCAGGATCCACTTCACCCCCAGCCTCTTGGCTTCGTCATAGATCTTGGCGTTTAGCCGCTTCATGGCCTCTGCTGAGGCAAACAGCCCGAAATTGCCGCCTTCTGAGGCGTAAGCGCTCATGGTATAATCCAGGCCTAGCTCATGGAAGAGCATCAGATAGCCCATGAAGGTATAGGTGCCTGGATCTGCGAAATAGTCCCCGGAAGGGGTTACGAACAGGATCTCCGCACCTTTCTTGTTTATGGGCGGCTCAATGGAAATCCCGGTGATATCTTCTATATCTTCGCACATGAAATCTACGATGTCCTTGAAGGTGTGCGGGGGGATACCCAGGTGATTGCCTATCTTGAAGCAGTTGGCCACAGGCTCCATGACCCAGTTGATATTCAGGCCCACCAGGTTCAAAAGCTCCCTGGCCATCATGGTGACTTCAGCTGTATCTATGCCATAGGGGCAAAACAAGGAACAGCGCCTGCATTCTGAACATTGGTAGAAGTAAAGGAACCACTCCTTGATGACGTCCTCGGTCAACCCCCTGGACCCGGAGAGCTTACCTAGTATTCTGCCTGCTGTGGTAAAATCCTTGCGATAAACTGAGCGCAGCAGCTCTGCTCTAAGCACAGGCATGTTCTTGGGGTCACCAGAGCCAATAAAGTAGTGGCACTTATCTGCGCATGCCCCGCAGCGCACACAGATATCCATAAAAACTTTCAGAGAACGGTACTTGTGCAGCCTTTCCCTGAAGCCCTCGTAGATGATCTCCTGCCAATTCTCCGGCAGCTGCCAGTCCTCATCAGAGGGCGACCATTCCCTGGGGTTAGGGAAATCTAGAATCTTCAGGTTCTTGGGATTGGCTGGGTAACTCCAAGTCCCAGGCCTAAAGTTTGGCGGAATGTCCATCCAGGACTTGGCCGGGGGGCTGTGATCGATTGAGGCAGCTAGTTGTTCTGGTGTAGGTAGCTTTGACATATTTTACTCCTTTTCCACAGGAAGCCCTGCTTCTTTCAGACGCTCCCGGTTTTCGTCCTCCCATTCCTCGTAAGTGTGCGTCTTCACAGGATAGTTCCAGGGATTTATGTGTCTTTGCATCCTGCTGTTATTGGCCAGGTTCCTAGTGGGGCTTAGGAAGACTCCAGCTAAGTGCATCAGCTTACTCCAGGGGAAATAGACCAAAAGGACACATACCAGAAATAGATGCACATAAAAGATAATCCCAATGTTTTCTGGAACTTGTGGGCTAAAGGTCACCAGGCCCATGGCCAGAACTTTTATATTGATTATGTCCGTGTGCGCAAAATAGCGCATGATCATGCCTGAGATGATGATGCTAAGCAGCAAGAAAAGCGGGAAGTAGTCTGAAGGCAGGGAGATATAGCGCAGATTGGCTTCCAGCATCCTGCGCAGAAACAAAAAAAGTAAAGCCAAAAGAATGATGATATTGCTCACATAAAGGGCTGGCACTCCAACTTGTAAAATACCGTCCAAAAAATCCATCCAGACAAAGACACCAGGCACCGGCTCTGTAAAGTAGCGCATGTGTCTGGCCAGAATCAGGAAAAATGTGGCGTGGAAGGCAATGGCCCCCAGCCAAAGCCATTTGGTGGAACCGTAGCTCAGCTTGGTTCCCTGATCCTGATGCAGACGCATTCGGGTATTGCGGAAAAGGGACCGGAACAAAAAAACCTCCAGGAACATCCTGCCTACCACACCGGCCGTAGTGGAAGGATTATCCAGCTTGGCAGGTTTTATCCAGGCATGGCTGTATTGTTGCCCTGCGGTGGTGGGAATTCGGAAGGGTACAGCAGAGCGTCCCCAATCCAGGACGCGGTAAATAAACCCCGCAACAAAAGCTATGATGGCCAGATAGGGTATCACCACCCCGAACAGGGTGTGCCAGCCAGCAGCCCCAGCTCCTACCAAAGGGACCACTATCAGGGCCAGGACAATAACCAATGAATAAAGAGCGTTCATACTGCCTCACCTCGCTTCCTCTTTTCCTGTGCTTGCAGGTTGATTCAGCCAACTGCCTAGAAAGGCTCCTCCTGAGAGGACCAATCCACTTGAGCCCTTTTGCGCAAAAGGTTCTTGGTCCTGTTCTGAGCCTCTTTGGCCTTCAGCTCCCAAATTTTTTCCCGGCACTGCATATAAATATCAAAGGCCAACAAAGCCAATTGGTCAATCTTATCCTCTAGCAGAAGCAACTCCTGCTGCAGACCCTGAGCTTCAATCTTTGGGCCCAGTCTCTGGCGAACTATTCGCTTTAGCTCACCCAAAAAACCGACTGCCCTGGAAGGCGGAAAGCCCTGTACTGCCCGGATACGTAAAATTGCATCCAGGTTGTTTTGCAGCTCAGGGGTCGATTCCTGCAAAAGCAGCTCCTGAAAAATATTCTCCAGCTCCCTGGATACAGTGGCACCCACAGGGTTGGCGAACTGATCCTTCTGCCTGGACAGGAATCTGGATGTCTGCTGCGGGTAGGTTCCTGATACCGCTTCAAACCAAGAGCCGAGCAGATCAGACTTGTTTTTTTGCAGCAACAAATTCAGATTTTCAGTTGTTTGAACAGCCAAAATCAGGCCTCTTTGTTTGAGAATTTGCCAGGATGATGAATCCTGGGCTTTGCTCAGACTCACTCACGTAGAAAATAATGAGTGACATGGCTCTAGAACTTCGAATGTGGATTTTTGGGGTCTTCCTAAGAAATCTAGCAATTGCCTGTTTGCCCAAGGCGTGTACACAGGCAAGGCACGCTAACAATAAAGCCAACTTCGAATCATGCACGTATAGGCTGAATTCCAGATCTTGTATACTTAAGCACTTAAACCTGTCAAGTGAAAAAAATAACAAAAACCCTTTCCTGCAAACTGACCAGCCTTATCCTAGAAGGGTCCAGATGCCGGAACCAGCCAGTCTGCAGGCAAGGAAGGAACAAATAACAGGGTGCATCCAGCCCTGACAAAGGCTTTGCAGGGAAAGACCGCGGTCTGCTGGGAGGGTCTAGGCGCCCATACCCTGCAGGCGCTTAATCCGCTCCTGGATGGGGGGATGTGTGCTGAAAAGATTCGCTATACTGCTTCCGCTCAAGGGATTCACAATAAACATATGCGCTGTGGCTGGACTAGCCTGCTGAGCAGGGACCTTTTTACTATAGGCCTCAAGCTTCTCCAGGGCCCGGGCCAAATATCTGGGGTCGCCTGCCAGTTCCGCTCCGCTTTGATCAGCCAGATACTCCCTGGACCTGGAGATGGCCATCTGGATGAGCATGGCAGCAATGGGAGCTACAATAGCTAAGACAATAGCCAGAAGGGGATTGCCACCGTCTTCTTCGTTCCCGCCCATACCGAATATGGCAGCCCATTTAATCATGCTGGAAACAAACATGATCACTCCTGCCAAGGTGGCGGCAACAGTCTGGATCAGAATGTCCCGGTTTTTGATATGTCCCATCTCATGGGCCAGGACACCTTTGACCTCCTCTGGGCTCAAAAGGTTGAGCAAACCCTGGGTTACAGCCACCACTCCATGGTCCGGATTCCTGCCTGTGGCAAAGGCATTCGGGGCGTCCCCCGGCATAATGAACACCCTAGGCTTGGGCAATCCAGCTTTGGCAGCCAGCTCCTGAACAATACCGTGTAACTCTGGTGCCTGATTTGCGGAAACCTCCTGGGCCTTGTACATGGAAAGCACAATCCTGTCTGAGTACCAGTAGCTGCCCACATTCATAGCGATAGCCAGGATAAAGGCGAGCATGAGTCCACCTTGCCCCCCTAGGAGATTGCCGAAAAGCAGGATCAGGGCTGTCAGCAGCCCCAATAATATACCTGTCTTCAACTGGTTGGTCATATCCTCTCCCTGTAATGTTCTTTTTGCAGAGTTGTTCCACTGACAACTATCAGCCTTCTCAATCTCTATACTACTTTTGGCTACGGGTAAGGATTTAATTATTTTACTTTTCACTCACCCGTTACTCATTAGTAACTGAAATCTTTTGATACTTGGATTCTGTGGGAACCTTGGGCATGCTGATGCTCAGCAGCCCGTTCACAAAAGTGGCCTGGACCCGATTCTGATCCACTTCTTCCGGAAGCCTGAATTTGCGGGCAAATGGTCCGTAGGACCTCTCCAGAATATGATAGGTGCTGCCTGTAGCCTCCTTGATCATTCTCCTTTCACCGTAGACCCAGAGCTCCCTGCTTTTGACCTCCAGCCCAATCTGCTCCCTGCTCAGGCCTGGCAGCTCCATTTGGATAATATATTCCGCTTCTGTTTCATAGGCGTCAGTCACAGGTTGCCACAGGGCCATCCTTTCCCTGGTTTCCTTTTCCCGATCAAACCTCTCCCTGACCTCGTCCATGAGCTTGTCCATCCTCTGCTTCATGCCCTGGATCTCCAGCCAAGGATTATCTGGATTTCGGTGCATGATATTCTCCTTCATGTCATTTGCTCTATTTCATTAAGCCCCCTGGTTTATGCAAACCAGCAGTTAACAATATATTTTGTAAGATGTACCTGAAATTTGTCAACTGCATTTTCCCTCCCAGGCCAGACTTCAAGAACAATTTCCCCTTTGACATGTAGCCCCTTTGGCGGATAAATATGAGCCTTATTCCAGAATAATTGCCTTAAGCTCATCCAAAAAGCCTGCAATAGGAGCACAATATTATGGATATGTTTCCCCGCATGCGGCGTTTGCCCCCTTATGTTTTCGCTGTGGTCAATGACTTAAAGATGCAGTTACGACGTCAGGGGGCAGATATTGTGGACTTAGGCATGGGCAACCCTGATCTGCCCACACCAAAACATATTGTGGACAAGCTGGTCGAGGCCGTGCCTAAGGCTGTAAACCACAGATATTCTGCCTCCAAGGGGATCCCTAACTTACGCAGAGCCATATGCAATTGGTACGCCCGCAGGTATGATGTTGAACTCGATCCAGAAACTGAGTCCGTAGTCACCATTGGTGCCAAGGAGGGCCTCTCCCATCTGGCCTTGGCCATGCTAAGCCCCGGGGATGTTGTCTTTGCCCCGGATCCCACTTATCCAATTCACACCTACAGTGCGATCATCGCAGGGGCTGATGTAAGGCGGATCCCCATAGACAAGAACCGGGACTTTTTCCAGGATCTACTTATGGCTACCAAGCAGACCTGGCCTATGCCCAAGCTCTTGATCATTTCCTTTCCGCACAATCCTACCACAGCTGTGGTGGATCAAGAATTCTTTCAAAAGGTGGTAGACTTTGCCAAGGAGCACAACATCTTTGTTATTCATGATTTCGCCTATGCTGACCTGGCCTTTGACGGTTACACTCCGCCCAGCATGCTTCAGGCCAAGGGGGCTAAGGATGTGGCTGTGGAATTTTTCTCCATGTCCAAAAGCTACTCCATGGCTGGCTGGCGAGTAGGATTTTGCTGCGGCAATGCGGACATCGTGCATGCCTTGACCAGGATCAAGAGCTATCTGGACTACGGCATATTTCAGCCTATCCAGATCGCTTCCATAGTGGCCCTTAACGGACCCCAGGAGTGTGTGCACGAGATCGTACAGGAGTACAAGAGCCGCAGGGATTGCCTGGTCAATGGTCTCAACCGCATCGGCTGGGAAATAGAGCCCCCTTTGGCCACCATGTTTGTCTGGGCCAGGATTCCGGAAAGATATAGATCCATGGGTTCTGTGGAATTTTCCAAGCTGGCCCTGCGTGAGGCCCAGGTAGCCATGTCCCCAGGCCTGGGATTCGGACACTACGGAGACGACCATGTCCGCTTTGCCCTGGTGGAAAACAGACATAGGACAAACCAAGCCATCAGGGGTTTGAAAAAGCTCATGTCTTAAGCCGTAAGTCTAATATCGGAGCAGCAAATGCAAAAACAAAAAATCCGTATCGGCCTGGCAGGTTTCGGCACTGTAGGTACCGGCTTGGCCCAGATCCTCGAATACAACAAGGACTGGATTTATAAACGCATGGGCAAGGAGCTGGAAATCTCCAGTATCCTGGTCCGCGACCTGGACAAGGTCCGCACTTCCCTCCCCAGCCCTGGCACCAGGATCATCACGAACCATGAAGACCTTGTCCAGGACCAAGAGCTGGACATTATAGTGGAACTAATAGGCGGACTGGACACCGCTTATGAGCTCATCAAAGGTGCCCTGCAGTCAGGCAAATCAGTAGTTACTGCCAACAAGGCCCTCTTAGCGGAGAAGGGACCAGAACTGTTCGAGCTGGCTGCTAAGAACAATTTGGGGCTCTACTACGAGGCCAGTGTGGCAGGCGGTATTCCTATTGTACAGACCTTGAAGGAGAGCCTGGCCGGGAACAGAATCAAATCCTTGACCGCTATCTTGAATGGCACTGCCAACTATATCCTCTCAGAGATGACCCAGAAAATGATAAGCTTCTCCCAGGCCTTGAGCCAAGCCCAAGAGATGGGCTATGCAGAAGCTGATCCCGCCCTGGATGTGGATGGTCTGGATGCAGCGCACAAGCTGACCGTGTTAGTGCGCATCGCCTACGGTCAAGACTATCCTCTGCAGGATCTTCCTGTACAGGGCATAAGGGATATCCAGCCCTTTGATATCACCAGAGCCTGGGAGTTTGGATACCGAATTAAGCTCATTGCCCAGGTCAAGGAAAAATCCGGTCAACTCCAGGCCGGTGTATTCCCGGCCTTGGTGTCTGCAGAGCACATGCTGGCTAAGGTGGAGGGTGCCTTCAATGCCATTCTCCTGGAGGGCAATGCAGTAGGGCCCATTATGCTCTATGGCCAGGGAGCAGGAGACCTTCCCACAGGCAGCGCAGTACTAGCGGACATTATGACCCTGGTCAACAGAACCACATGTTACAACAACACCGGCTTTCTGGATTCCTGCCTGCCCAAGGCAACAATCCTAAAGCCCAGGCTCACGGTCTGCAAACACTACTTCAGGTTTACTGTACAGGACAGGCCGGGGGTGTTATCCATCCTCTCGGGGATCATGGGCGAAAGGAATATCAGTATTGCCCAAGTAGTACAAAAGCAGGAGGCCAACGGCCAATTCGTGCCTGTGGTCTTCTTGACCCACAGCGCCCAGATGCAGGATGTAGAGACAGCCCTCAAAGAAATTGAGAGGCTGGACTTTATCAAGGCCCCTGTGGCCCATTTGCGCATCCTTTAACCAAACTCTTGTCATGCGCCAGAAACTGATTTTTTTGATCGCAGACGGCATGGGGGACTATCCCTTGCCTGAACTGGTAGGCAAAACTCCCTTACAGGCAGCAAATACGCCCAACCTGGAGTATTTAGCCCCTAAATCCATACAGGGCCTGTGCCAGACCATTCCTGAGGGCAGTCCGCCTGGTTCTGATATTGCCAACATGGCCCTGTTAGGATTCGATCCGTTACAATACCACACCGGCCGAGGACCTATTGAGGCAGCGGCTCAAGGGCTGCAACTCGACCCAAAAGATCTGGTCTATAGGCTCAATATGTGTACTGTATCTGATTTCTCTGAGCAGGGCACGATGCTGGATTACTGCGCCGGACACATAGAGACTGAGCTGGCCAGGGGACTCTTAAACAGACTGCGACAGGAGCTTCCTAACCAGGATCTGGAGCTGATTTGCGGCATGCAGTACAGGCACCTTCTGATCCAGAAAAATGGGTTGGAGTCCCGAGAAGCAGGGCTAAACATCAATCCCCCCCACGACATCCTGAACCAAAGCCTGAAGCAAGATCTGGAGACTTACGCCCAAAGCCAGCAGCTTTGGGATTTCCTGCAAAATTCCTTTAGCCTTTTGAAGCAGCCCTGGAACCAGAGCCAGGCCAATGCCCTCTGGCCCTGGGGGCAAGGCGGGAGTCTGCAGCTGCCAGACTTCCATAAAAACTTCCAGCTCAAAGGCGCTGTCATTTCTGCTGTAGATCTGATCAAAGGCCTGGGCCGGGCCTGTGGCCTGCAGGTCTTGGAAGTCCCTGGAGCCACTGGCCTGCTGCAGACCAATTACCAAGGCAAAGCCAATGCAGCCAGGAATTTTTTGCAAAAAGGAGGCTTTGTCTACCTCCATCTGGAAGCCCCTGATGAATGCTCCCACGCTGGCAGCTTCAGTGACAAGATTCAAGCTATCCAGCGTTTTGACCAGGAAATCCTGGGGCCCTTGCTGCCTGAGCTGGAGAGGCAGAGTATAGCCTGCTTGGTGGCCTGCGACCACTTAACCCCCATTTCCCTTCGTACTCACAGTCCGGATCCTGTGCCTTTTCTGTTTTATAATCCCCTCAAGCCAGCTCACAACGGTTCTGAAGAATTTAGCGAAAAGACAGCAGAACAGACCGGACTGCTGATTGAAAAAGGACCTGAGCTTCTGCGCTGGGTCTTGGCTGACCTGGAGGTCTGATGTTCAAGATAGAGGAAAAGAACTTTCCCCGACACTACAGCGAATGGAGACACATGGTTTCCTATGGTGAAACAGATGCCATGGCAGTTGTCTACTATGGAAACTATTTGCACTGGTTCGAACAGGCCAGGAGCAATTTTTTGCGTAAGCAGGGCCTTAGCTACGCAACCATAGAAGCTAAAGGCCTTATGCTGCCTGTGCGGGAGGCCTTTTGCCGCTATCGCTCTCCAGCGAGGTATGACCAGGAAATCGGAGTCCTTGCAGGCATCGGCAAATGGAACAGGGCCAGCTTGACCTTTTTCTATCTGGTCTACAACCATTCCGAACAGGGCAGGCTGATGAGCAAAGGCTATACCGAGCACGCCTGTGTCAGCTTAGATGGCAGGCCGGTAGCTGTGCCTGGCTGGATTAAGCAAGTGCTGGGCCAGACCTAGACAGTGCTTTTAAGCCCTGGCCTTTTTATTGCAGCCACGACATGTGTGCTTATACGCAAAAGCAGCCTATGAGCGAGCACAGACAGTTCAGTCCTTTTGCCCAAGATAGCCAGCCAGGACAAAACCTTTAA
>CAZBUB010000014.1:0-58162 GCA_964494985.1 uncultured Desulfohalobiaceae bacterium
CCGGGAATGTCACGGAGAAGAAGCCGGGCATCCCTGCGCCCAGGGTGAGCAGGGTAAACAAAAGGACAAGTAAACAGCTCCGGGCCGCTTTGAAAAGCGGCCCGGAAATTTTTATTTGGAAATTCCATGTTATATTTCGCGTTTCTCTGGCTCGCGGTGCTGGCCATCTCCTTTGTCTTGACCATGGTCGGTCTGGGCGGGGGGCTTATCTTTTCTCCCCTCTTCCTCTTGCTCGGCCTGTCCAAGGCAGCGGCTGCCTCTACCTCCCTGTTTCTCAACCTTGTGGCCGCCTCCTCCGCAGCTGTGACCTATGGGCAAAAAAAAATGGTCGACTTCTCCCTTTCCCTGCCCTTGATCATCTCTTCCTCCCTGGCTGCGCCCTTGGGCTCTTATGTAAACGGCCTGGTAGACGTTCAATTTTTCTCCATCCTCATGGCAGTTATTCTTATCCTGGCTGCCATCCGCATGGCATTTGTGCCCAAAAAGGACACTTCAGACCGGGAACAGTCGGCCAAGGCCAAGGTCATCGGCGGACTTTTCATCGGTTTGGGCATCGGATTTCTGAGCGGTCTTTTGGGTATCGGCGGCGGAGTGTTCGTGGTTCCCTTACTGATGTATATCCTGCATGTCCCGGCCAGGATAGCAGCAGCCTCCTCCACTTTCATAGTCTGCTTTTCCTCCCTGACCGGCTTTCTGGGCTATATGTCCATGCACAGCATCGACTGGGCCTTTGTCCTGCCCGCAGCCCTATTCTCCTTTGCCGGGGGTCAGGCCGGGGCCAGGTTCATGGCCGCCCGGATGCAGAGCAGGACCATCTCTCTAATTTTCTCCGCAATCCTGGTGCTTTTCAGTCTACGTCTCCTTTATCAAGCCCTGGGCTTATGAACCCGGGTAATGAGTATCGGCAAAGTCCATTGAAAGACAAAATAAGCTCAGCAGGTTGGTCATTCGGATCAATCATGATTTCTGTGATTCACGATGTCCGTGCTCTTGGGTATACTGGCGAAGAGCTCGGTTAACTGCTTCTGAATCAGGATAAAGCTCCAGCAAATCTGGCTCAATGAAAACCAAATTTGTTCCTTCTTCCTGGTAACGCTTGGCATATTTCCCGCGTTGGCCAGACTTAATGAGCTCAGCCGGATATTCTGATCTTAAGGTATCATTATTCTTCATAGGCTATTCTCTCCTTGCGGGTCATACACTGCGCAGAAATGATCCGGATTGCAGCCGTCCTTTCGGTAAAAGAAACTACAAGGTATCAGTTTAGCCCTTCGGAAAATTTGCCTCCAGGCTTAAAAAAAATGCTGGCGTCAGGATGAGAGTTCTGATACGGTCTCTTCATGGCCGATCAGGACGTCATTTTTCAGTTCCGTTCCAGAGAATATACTCATGATGACTTGAGTAGCATCCGCCAAGTCATCTCTGAGAACTTCCACCTGGGCCGGACTCATATATCACGCATTCTGGCCCGGGCCTGGGATTGGAGACAGCCAAACGGCAAATTCAAAAACTTTGCCGTCAGAGATACTCTGCTTCGCATGCAGGAGGCGAGGCTTATTGAACTCCCCCCGCCTATGACCCGCAACAACAATAAGGCCAAGAAGCCTCTGCGGGCTCCCCTCTTTGACCAAACAACGCATACGGGTCTTGTGAAAGATCTCTCCGGTCTCGAGATACGTCAGGTCTCAGGCTACACCAAGCTGGTCTGGAAGCACCTCCTTCAGCGCTACCACTATCTGGGATGTCCCAGAATCGTGGGAGAACACCTCTGCCAGGCGGCCATGCTCGGCGATCAGATCGTTGCCTGTCTGGCCTGGGGCAGTCCGGCCTGGAAAATAGCACCCAGGGATCAGTTCATTGACTGGGATGAGGACACCAAGCGTAAGAATCTGCACTTGGTTACATCCAATGTCCGGTTTTTGATCCCTCCCTGGGTCCAGGTCAAACACTTGGCTTCCAAGGTTTTAGCCTTGAGTCTGAAGAGTCTTCGCCTGGAGTGGAAGAAGCTCTATGGTCACTCCGTGTACCTGGCTGAGACCTTTGTGGACGTATCCCGCTTTCAGGGTACGACCTACAAGGCAGCCAACTGGATCTATCTGGGCCAGACCAAGGGCAGTGCCAAAAGGGGCAACTCCTATAGCTTTCATGGTTTAAAGAAAGCCATCTATGTTTATCCCCTGCATCCCAAGTTCAGGAGGTGGCTCATCTCATGACACGAGAAGAAGCCATCGCCATCCTGAAGATGCAGGATCTGGAGGCGGCTATAGCCAAGCTCCTGGAGCTTGGTGAAAAGGCTGAAAAATATGATCAGCTCGTAAGCCAAGCCGCAAGCACTCCCTCTGGGCAAAAGCCGCCCTATACCAAAGAGAACAAGAGCAAAGGCAAAAAGCGTAAGAAACCAGGGCGCAAAAAAGGTCATCCCGGAAGCAGGCGCAAAATTCCGGATAAGATCGATCACTATCAAGACCATAAGCTTGACCAATGTCCACATTGCCACGGCGGAGTCGGGCCGGGCATCAAGTCACACGAGCGCTATATCGAAGACATTCCGCCCGTTGAGCCGGAAGTTACAAAGCATACGATCTACAAGCACTGGTGCCCGAATTGCGGGGACTTTGTCACTGCCCCAATGGCCGATGCTATGGACAATGCCAATTTGGGCCTCCGGGTCGTGGTACTGACTGCTTGGCTCCACTATGCAGTAGGCATCAGCGTACGAAACGTGGTCAAAATATTAAGCACTGTGTGCTCTTTTCCGGTCACCCCAGGCGGCTTGACCCAATCCTGGATCAGGCTGGCCAATCTGCTCCAGCCGGAATATGAACATATTCTGGAGCAGATACGGCACAGCGCCGCCCTGCATGCCGATGAAACCGGGTGGCGACTGGACGGGGTGACCTATTGGCTATGGGCCTTTTGCACCAAAGAGTACTGCTATTACACCATCAGCAAGTGTCGCGGCTCCTCGGTGGTGGAGCAAGTCTTAAGGGTCTTGTTTGAAGGCATTCTCATCTGTGATTTTTGGGGTGCTTACAACAGACTCAAGGCCTTGGCCAAACAACGCTGCTACTTTCACCTCTTCACCGAGCTGGTGAAGGTGGACAAGCGAAGTACTTCCAAAGAATGGAAGGTCTCTCGCAAGAAGCTGTCCAGGCTTCTCAGGGATGGCATGCATCTTAGGGACAACAAGGATCATCTTGAGGCTTACCTGTATGAGCGCCGTAAGAGACGTCTGTATGATCGCCTGGAAAGGCTTCTGGAACTTGTTGCTCAAGGCCAGGACGTGATCAGGCTAATCAAAAGGCTGAAGCGACATCAAGATGAGATGTTTACCTTTCTGGACTACGATGTGCCCGCAGAAAATACTCATGCAGAGCAGCAAATCCGAGGGCCAGTCGTATCCCGGAAGATCTCCCAGCAGAATCGGTCAGAGGCTGGAGCAGAGGCCCAAGCTATGTTGATGTCCATCTTTAGAACAGCTTATTTGCAAGGGCACAATCCAGTCGATTATGTCACAGAGCTGAGTAAAAATTGTATTAAGCGAAACCACACCCAAAATGAGACAGAGTTGGACAAGGCAGCTTAGTTTATCAAAGGGCTAAACTCATACCCCAGATATTGTTTTCGGATTGTATCGCTCCATCCGATGAACTTATCCCGGAGTTTCAAGGTCAAAGCAGGAGCGCTCCAGGACAAAGCGGCCACCGGCCTGTCTTGGACAAAAGCAAGATATTTGAGACGGTGACCCAAGAGCTTCTTATATCCCAAGTAATGATGGGAAGTTACCAAATCATCCCAGAGGGCTTCTGATTTGGTTCCACTTACACACCTCAGGACCACAGAGTGAAGCTTGTTCATTTTGTCGGGACATTGTATGCTGTCCATCAAAGCTCCGGAGCAAAGGAGATACACCTCCACCTGTGTGAAGATGAAAAATATATCCTACCAATGGTCCGGAGATTTGTCTAATCACTTAACGTTTCGCTGTAGAGATAACCGAGGCAAGAAAAGCATGCTTAGCAGGATCAAGGTCAGAGAAGCTATGCGCAAAAACCCCCTGCGCCTGGAGCAGAGACAGAGCCTGGATCTGGCCATCTCCAGCCTAATCAAGCATAAGGCCAACGCTGCCCTGATCCAGGACCAGCAGCTGGAAGAGGATCTAGGCCTGATCAGCAAGACCGACCTTTTGGCCCTTTACTACGCTGGCCTCCCCTTGCAGACCCCTTTAGCAGATGTCCTGATCAGTCCCATTTTCACCTGCAACCAAGAGGACACCCTGGATAACGCCCTGTCCCTGATGCTGGATCAAGGTATCAAAAGGGTCTTTGTGCGAACAGATCAGGAAAGCAGCATTTGCGGAGTACTCTCTTATGCGGACATTGTGGGCCTTATGTACAGGTTCTGCTGCAAGTGCGACAAGAGCCTGCCCAATTCCAGGAACGGGCTTGGACTGGATGAGACGTTGCTGGTCCGGGACGTGATGCAGCAGAAAGTGATGTCCTGCCGGCCTGAAGACAGCATTGTTGATGCCCTGGAAATCCTTTCCCTGCAACCTTTCAGCGCCCTGCTGGTACAGGAGGGCCCGGGAGAGCTGCCCGGAGTGCTGTCCAAGACAGACCTGATCCTGGCCTACAGACACAGCCTGCCCCTTGATTATGAAGTCAGACGGATCTTCCACGCTCCGGCCCTGAGCTGCTCCAGACAGGAGCCCCTGGTGCAGGCACTAAAGCGCATGATCCTGGCTGACGTACACAGGCTCTTTGTGCACGGCGCAGATCCCTGGCAGATACAAGGGGTGCTCTCCCTGACAGATGCGGCCCGGGCCAGATCAGGATCTTGTAGGGCATGCAAAGCCAGCAGGTTGCAATAAAATGCAGGGGGGGCAGTTGATCCTGAGTTCGCCTTACTCAGAAAAATGTTCGTCCTGGCTCAGTTCACCGATGTTCTGAACAAAGCACAATATTGAAGTCTTAAATTCAAAAATGAGCCCGACCTGGTTTGCAAACAAAAGAAATTACGCTATACTACAGCAAAATACCACTCCTTACCCAGGAGATGCTTTGACATGAGCGGCATGGACATGAGACCCGGGCCGGGCAGGACCATCTTATCC
Source organism: uncultured Desulfohalobiaceae bacterium (assembly GCA_964494985.1). Taxonomy (GTDB): domain Bacteria; phylum Desulfobacterota; class Desulfovibrionia; order Desulfovibrionales; family Desulfothermaceae; genus CAZBUB01. Next base: position 5,114 of record CAZBUB010000014.1, read on the forward strand.
GAGCAGTGGCTGGGCATTCTGGATCTCCTCAAGGCCTCTGCCTTCACCATTGACTTAAGCCGCAGAATCACCTCTTGCAATCAGAGTGCCCAGTATCTGCTAGGGATATCCGAGCAAGATATCCTGGGCAAGGAATGCTGGGAGGTCTTCAAGGGAGTTCCCTGCGCCACCTGCTGCCCCTACCGGGAAGACCACACCGAGGCCAGAGAAATCGAGGTGGAGCTTTTGGATGCGGAGAACCAGCCCCATCTTGTGACCCGCCTTACCGCACCAATCCAAGATGTCAATCAGGAACTGCAGGGCTATCTGATCCTGATCCAAGACCGAATGTCCCTGGCTGAAATCCTAAACCGTATCCGTTATGGGGAAAAAAGTCTTAAGATCATCCTGGATAGCCTGAATCTAGCCATTTTCACCGTAAACCGGGGCGGATACGTCACCTTTTTCAACGATGCAGCAGAATCTATCACCGGATACTCCAGGCAGGAGGTCCTGGGTAAGCCTTGCCTGGACATCCTGGGTCCTGCCAAGCATCACGTGCAAAAGCCCCTGCAGAACTGCCTCAAGTACGGCCGTTCAGGCAGCACAGTTCCCTCAAAGCTCCTAACAGCTCAGGGAGAAATCACAGACATCAAGATAGATCTGATACCGCTGACCAACGAGCGGGAAAAGCTAGTGGGAGCTTTGGTCACCTTGCACGACCTGGCTCTGGCCAAAAAACTGGACGAGGCTGTCACTGACGAGGACTCCTACCAGGGCATGATCGGCCGGGATCCCAGGATGCAACAGATTTTCGAGATCGTGGAACAGATTGGTCCCAGCGAGGCCACTGTGCTTATAGAGGGGGCCACAGGAACAGGCAAGGACCAACTAGCCAAGGCCATCCATCTGGCCAGCCAACGCAGGGACCAGCCTCTGGTCAAGGTCAATTGCGCTGCCATACCTTACGATCTACTGGAATCAGAGATGTTCGGTTATGCAAAAGGGGCCTTCACCGGAGCGGTCCGGGACAAGCCAGGCAGATTCCAGGAGGCTGATGGAGGCAGCATCTTCCTGGACGAAATCGGAGATCTGCCCCTTTCCCTGCAGGGCAAGCTGCTGCGGGTCCTGGAGGACCGGGAATTCTATCCTTTGGGCGGCAGGCATGTGGTTAAGGTGGATGTGCGCATCCTGGCTGCCACCAACAGCAATCTGGAAGAGCTTATGAGCAAAGGCCTGTTCCGGGAAGACCTTTTCTACCGGCTGAATGTCTGCCGCTTGGAGCTCCCTTCCCTGCAGGAACGTGGGACAGACCTGCCATTGCTTATCTGGTACATTCTGCGCCGGCTGGCGGCTTCCCAGAGTCTGCAGGCACCTGAAATTTCAGCTGAAGCCATGGAGATCCTTTTAAAATACCAATATCCGGGAAATGTGCGAGAACTGGAGAACATCTTGGAATATGCCCTGCTCACCAGCAGGGGTAAGACTATAGAACCTAGGCACATTCAGCCCTATGTCCACGCCAGAGCCAGCCGAATCCAGCGCTGCCCCCATGGAGACGCGGATTCAAAAGATCAGGCCCAGGAAAAGCAGCGCATCCTGGAAGCCCTGAACCGCCACAGCTGGCGTAAGAAGCAGACCGCTCAGGAATTGGGCATGGACCGCAGCACCCTGTGGCGTAAGATGAAACGGCATGGCCTGAACTCCTGATTCTCAGCCCAGCTTCGTTGCATTATGTGGCACGTTATGTTGTGCAACTCAGCTCAACAGCAATTCCCAATCAATCCATTCAGATATCTCTAAGCTCTTGACTCGTACTGCAATTAACATGCAACATTGCAACTGATCAGCTTCTGCATCCCTGTCCATCATGGCAATAGATCGCTGAAATAGCTGAATCAAAATACATAGCTTTAACTGGCACAATTTCTGCTTTCAATATACCAAAGGCAAACTCAGATTTTGGGACCTTACAATCTGGAAATACATAGCGATGCACCCCTGTTCGCAGAGCAAAAAGGTCCTGGTGGTAGATGAAGACCCGGAGATGCGCATTTTTTTGTCCCACCTCCTGGAATTGGGCGGATTTCAAGCTATAACAGCAGTTGACGCCCTGGAAGGCTTACAGAGACTGGAGGAGGAACCACCAGACATGATCCTGCTTGCAGTGATGTTCGATGCTTCAGGTCGTCTGATCATGTTCCGGGATATCAAGCAGGATGAGCGCTTTCAGGATATCCCTTTGGTGCTGATCTCCAACATTGAAAAGCGGCATCTCTACCAGCTACGGATTCTGCCCCAGGTACCAGGCAAAGGTTTGCTGTCCAGGCCGGATGGAGTCCTGGCTAGACCACCTGAGGCTGAGGAGCTTTTGGGCGTGCTTAAAAGGTTGAGCCAAATGGAGGAAGCCTAGTCACAAGAATCCTTTAGCCCTGCCTAGGGCAGGCCCAAGCAAAGGATCAGGCATGGCCGTGAGAATAGGATTCTATATCTGCCATTGTGGAATAAATATTGCCAACAAGGTAGACGTCCAGGAAGTGGCAGCATTTGTGCGCACCATGCCTGGGGTAATGGTCTCCAGGGATTATCAGTTCATGTGCTCTGATCCAGGGCAGGACATGATCATCCAGGACATCCAGGAACAAGGCCTAAACAGGGTGGTGGTGGCCTCTTGCTCCCCGCGCATGCACGAGAAGACCTTCCAGAACGCCTGCTCCCGGGCCGGACTCAACCCCTATCTGTTCCAGATGACCTGCGTGCGGGAACATTGCTCCTGGGTGGTAGAGGATCCAGATGAGGCCACGCACAAAGCTAAGCACTTGGCTGCTGCAGCAGTAAATCGGGTCCAGCTGCACCAGAAGCTCTATCCCCGCCAGAAGAGCGTGCACCCTGATGTCCTGGTTGTAGGCGGTGGCATAGCAGGCATGCAGGCAGCCCTGGATGTGGCCCGCTCCGGGCACAAGGCCTATCTGGTGGAAAAGACCCCTTCAGTGGGCGGGCACATGCTGCAATTCGACAAGACCTTTCCCACCCTGGACTGTGCCGCCTGTATCGGCACTCCCAAGATGGTCTCTGTAGGGCAAGACCCCAATATAGAACTCCTTACATACAGCGAAGTGGAGCATGTAGACGGGTATGTGGGAAGCTTTACGGTCACCGTTCGCCAAAAGGCCCGCTATATAACCGATGCATGCATCGGATGCGGAAGCTGCTCCAAGGCCTGTCCCGTTAAAATGCCCAATGAATGGGACGAGGGGTTAAAAAATCGCAAGGCCGTGTACATCCCTTTTCCCCAGGCCGTACCCATGCGATATGTCATAGACGCCGACCACTGTATCAAGCTGATCAAGGGCAAATGCGGGAGCTGCCAGAAAGTCTGCCCTGCAGGTGCCGTAGACTTTGAAGACAAGGGGCGTGAAATCACCCTGGAGGTCGGAAGCATCATCCTGGCTACCGGCTATGATCTCATGAATCCGGAACAGATCTCCCAATTCGGCTACGGCCGTTTCCCTAACGTCCTGACCAGCCTGGAATTCGAAAGACTGAACAACGCCACCGGCCCCACCTCAGGAGAAATACGGCTACGGGACTTGCAAGGCAATTTCCAGGGCAAACCGCAAAGCGTGGGCATTATCCACTGCGTGGGCAGCAGGGACAGCAACTACCATGAATACTGCTCCCGGGTCTGCTGCATGTATGCTTTGAAATACGCCCACCTGATCAAGGACAAGCTGGGCCACGATGTGCCGGTCTACAACTTCTACATTGACCTGCGCTGTTTCGGCAAAGGCTATGAGGAGTTCTCCCGCAGGGTGCAGGAGGATGGAGTAGTCCTGGTCCGAGGCAGGCCGGCTGAGGTCACGGATCACGCAGAAAGGCCAGAAGAGCAGGACAGGCTGACCGTGGTCTGCGAGGATACACTCCTGGGACGCAATATGCGCCTGCCTGTGGACATGGTCATCCTTTGCCCTGCCATGGAGCCCAGCCGGGACACCACGAAGCTGGCCCGACTCTTTAGCCTGGGCCAGGGCAGGGACGGATTTTTCCTGGAGGAACACCCCAAGCTGGGCCCCAACACCACAGCCACGGACGGCATCTTCCTGGCAGGCTGCTGCCAGGGACCTAAGGATATTCCGGACTCTGTTTCCCATGCCTCTGGGGCTGCCTCCAAGGCCCTGTCATTGGCCACCAGTGGTGAGGTTTCCATTTCCCCTACCGTGAGCTGGATAGACCCGGACATCTGCATAGGCTGCCAGATCTGCATAGACCTTTGTGCCTACGGGGCCATATCCTTTGATGCCAGGCGCGGAGTGAGTGTCGTCAACGAAGCCGTATGCAAGGGCTGCGGCAGCTGTTCCGGGTATTGTCCCAGTGGTGCGGCCCGGGTCAGGCACTTTGACCAGAAGCAGGTCTTTGCCGAGCTGGAGGGAATCTTAGAGCCTGTTTATGAGATGCAGCGCCCAACCAGAGGGCATCCCAGGGAAGAACCAGCTGATGCCGTATAAATCCCGGAGTCGGAATATCTAAACCAGGAGCCGGAGGGAAAGATGCAGGACTATGAACCTACCATAGTAGCCTTTGTCTGCAACTGGTGCACCTACACCGCAGCGGATCTGGCCGGAACCTCGCGCCTGACCCAAAGGCCCAATGTCCGGCTCATCCGTCTGATGTGCACCGGGATGGTGGACCCCAAGTATGTGATCAAGGCCCTTATCAATGGAGCGGATGCTGTTTTGATCAGCGGCTGTGAACCTGGGGACTGCCATTACATAAACGGCAACTACAAGGCCAGGCGCAGGATCAAGCTGCTCAAGGAGATGCTGGCCAATTTCGGCATTGACTCCAGGCGGGTCAGGCTGACCTGGATCGGAGCCAGCGCAGGCAACGAGTTCGCAGCCACAGTGAACAACCTGGTGCAAGAGGTCAAGGAACTCGGGCCCTGCCTGCAGCAGCCCCTGGCTGTATAACAGCTGGAATCCTTTTTGACCCAGAGAGGTAATCCATGGCTACTACAGCAAAGATTGAGGTCCAGGAGCAAAATCCTCTGGCAGCGATTCAGGAGCTTTGCCGCAGCATCCTGCACAGCGGGGATATCCAGGCCCTGCTGGTCCCCACTCGGCTGCCGGAACAGGGCGGCATCATGCCTACATTGATCACTGAGCCGGCCCAAATGGATCAGGTAGATCCCTTGGCCCCTTGCTTTGCCTTAAACGCAGCCAAGCTGGTCTCCAGGCTGACCAGGGGCGAGGTCAGAGGCAAAATCGGGGCAGTGCTGCGACCCTGCGAAGTCCGGGCTTTTGTGGAGCTGGTCAAGCTGAATCAGGGTAACATGGATTACGTGCTTCTGATAAGCATGGACTGCTTCGGGGCCTTGTCCAATGCAGATTTCCAGGCCTTGCTCAGGGAAAAGTCCATGTCCGAGATCACTGACAGCTATCTCCAAGCCCTGATACAAGGACCTGAAGCCCTGGAACAGGAGTTTGAGCTGGCCCGGGCCTGCACTATTTGCGAGCACCCCCAGGCAGAGGCCGCGGACCTGGGCATCTGCCTGGCAGGCCTGGACATCTCCAGTCAGATCCTGCTTAAGGCCCACACTCCCCGCGGGGAAGGCCTGCTGTCCAGAATGGGCTATGAGGACTACACTGAGCCCAAGGAACACCAAAAGGCCCTGGAAAGTCTGCAGCAAAGAAGGACAGCTGCCAGGGATGAGCTCCTGGAAGCTACCCGGGAGGCCACCCAGGATCTGAACAAGCTCAGGCAATACCTGTCCGGCTGCGTGAACTGCTACAACTGCAGGGTAGCCTGTCCGGTCTGCTACTGCAGGGAGTGCGTGTTCAATACTGACGTGTTCGAGCACCAGCCCAACCAGTATCTGGGCTGGGCCTGCAGACAGGGCAGCCTGAAGATGCCTACGGACACCGTATTCTTCCATCTGACCCGCTTGGCTCATATGTCCCTGTCCTGCATAGGCTGCGGCCAATGCTCCAATGCCTGCCCCAACAATATTCCAGTCATGGAGCTATTCAGGAGCACTGCCCAGCGCACCCAACAGGCCTTTGGCTATCAGCCTGGCCTGGACCCGGATCAGCCCATTCCTCTGACTGTATTCGCAGAGCAGGAATTCGAGGATGTGGTGGATCACCTGGCCTAGAAACAAAGGAGAGGATCCATGCCCAGGCAAGAATACTCAGCACTGGTGGTGGGAGCAGGAATAGGCGGCATCCGCTCTGCCCTGGATCTGGCTGAGGCAGGGCACAAAGTGCTAATGCTGGACAAGAGGCCGCATATCGGCGGAATTCTGGCCCAGCTGGACTACCAGTTCCCCAGCGACCAATGCGGGATGTGCAAGATGCTGCCTCTGACCCAGAGGGATGAGTCTTCCCAGTTCTGTATGCGCAAGGGCCTCTTCCACAGCAACCTGGACATCATGCTCTCCAGCACCCTGGTCAGCCTGGAAGGCGAGCCAGGCAAGTTCCAGGCCAGAGTCAAGCAGCAGTCTTCCCTGGTGGATCCGCACAAGTGCATCAGCTGCGGGCAGTGCAGTGATGTGTGCCCTGTCCGGGTGCCCTGGGAGTTCAATGCCGGCCTGGGGAAGAGGGCTGCGATCTACCTGCCTGTGCCCCACAATATTCCCAACCAGTATGTGGTAGATCTCGAAAATTGCCAGCGCTGCTGGCAGTGTGCAGAGGTCTGCCCCACAGGCGCAGTAGACTTCAAGTTCGAGGAGCGAGGGGACTTCCATATCCTGATCGCCCACCCTGATCCAGATGTACGCTCCTTTATAGTCAAGAGTCTGGAGCAGGAGAACTTCCCCTTGCACTGGGCTGAGACAGGGGAGCAGGCCCTACAAGAGATAGAACAGAGCCAAAGCCTGGGTTTGGTGCTGCTGGCCCTGGACATGCCGGACCTGGGGCCGGACCGCATCCTGCAGCGTGGTCTGGAGTGCGTAAGCGACCTGCAGGTGGTCCTGCTCTGCGAGGCAGAGCAAAAGGAGCAGGCCCAGGAGCTTCTGGCCCAGGGGGCCAGGGAGATCCTCTACTGGTCCCAAGCCGTGGACTTCACCCCTTGGCTGGACAAACTGTACATGCGCATTGTCTCTGAGCACACCAGCCGACTAGAGGTGGGCGCGGTGATTTTGGCCTGCGGCTTCGAGACCTATGATCCCAGTCAAATCCAGGACGTTCTGGGCTATGGCAGGCTTCCCCAGGTGGTCACTGCCCTGGAGTTTGAAAGGCTGATCAGCTCCACCGGACCCAGTCAGGGTGCCCTGAAGCGCCCTGACGGCGAAAAGGTGGGCTCCATTGCCTGGCTGCAGTGCGTGGGCTCCAGGGATCTACAGCTTGGGGCTGAGTATTGCTCCGGAGTCTGCTGCATGTTTGCCATCAAGGAGGCCCTGCTGGCCAAGGAACGCTGCAACAAGGACATGCATACCAGTATCTTTGCCATGGACGTCCGCAGCTTTGGCAAAGGCTATCAGCGCTACAGGGACCAGGCAGAGCTGGAATACGGCGTGAGATTTGTCCAGGCCAGGCCCCACTCTGTGGAGCCTAACGATCAGGGCGGAGCGCGGCTGCGCTATCTGGATGCCTTCGGGGAGCTGAGATACGAAGACTTTGATCTGGTAGTGCTCTCCACCGGGGCACGTCCTCCAAGGGACCTGCCTGGCCTGATCCAGACCCTGGGTCTGGAAGAGAATGAATCCGGATTCTGCCGCACCGAGCCCCTGGCCCCCACCAAAACCAACCAGTTCGGGGTCTATGCCGCAGGCTCTTTTGCAGAGCCCAAGGACATCACAGATACCGTGATCCAATCCAGTGCCGCAGCCTTGGAGGCTTCTAGACTTCTAGCCCTGTACTCCGCTCCCAGACCAGCAGAAAAGGAGCCAGAGCCGGAATACCGCAAGGTGGAGCAGGAGGCGCCCAGGACTCTGGTGGTTCTTTGTAACGCCTGCCCCACCTTGGAGGCCAGTGTAGATATGCAGACCCTGACAGCCAGGATCAATGATATGGCCTCTGTCCAGAGCCTGATCAGCATTCCCCAGGCCTGTACCCAGGCGGGCTGGGAGCAAATTGAAGAGCATGTCCGCGAGGAGAGGCCCAACCGCATTGTGCTGGGAGCCTGCCTGCCTTACGCCCATGTGCCCAGGCTGCGGGATCTGTCCCGGACCGTATCCCTGAACCCAGCCTTCATGGAGGTGGTGGATATCTATACCCCCACCTTTCCTGATATGCCTTTGAATAAAGAGCAGCGCCTGCAGGAGATCCTCACCACTCTGGGCACAGCTGTGGTCAAGGTCCAGCACGCCTCGCCAGCTCCAATACTGCAGGAGGTGCCTGTGCTGCCTAAAGCCCTTGTGGTGGGCGGAGGCCTGGCAGGCATGACTGCTGCACTGGCCATAGCTGACCACGGACTGGATGTCTGCCTGGTGGAGGAGGCCGAGGAGCTGGGTGGTACAACCAAGAGGCTTCGCTTCACATTGGACGAAGAGGATCCCTCCAGGTTCATCCAGGACCTTATCCAGGAGGTGGAAAAGCATCCTAAGATCTATGTCCTGACCCAGAGCCGGGTCACCTTGTGCGTAGGCAGGGCCGGACATTTCTTAAGCGCTGTGCAGACAGAGGACGGCCAATCCCTGAGCGTAGAGCATGGGGCAGCGATCCTGGCCACAGGAGGCACAGAGGCCAAATCCTTTGCCTACGGCTACGGCACCCGGAAAACAATTTTCAGCCAGCTTGAATTCGAGGAGCAGCTGGCCTCTGGCGCCCTGGACGCCAGAGGCCTGTCCAGCGTGGTATTCATCCAGTGCGTAGAATGCAGGCAGGAGCCGCGCAACTACTGCAGCCGAGTCTGCTGCTCTACATCCATCAAGCAGGCCCTGATCCTGAAGAGGCGTAACCCAGACCTGCAGGTTTATGTCCTGTACCGGGACATGATGACCTATGGCCTGCAGGAGGAGCACTACACCCAGGCCAGGCGTCTGGGAGTGATTTTTATCCGCTACAGCCAGGATAAGCTGCCAGAGGTGGAGCACCTGGAGCAGGGGCACCTGATCCGAATCCTGGATCATATTCTGCAGCAGCAGCTTACGCTCCAGGCTGATGTCCTGGTCCTGGCTTCAGGCATTGTGCCCCACGACACAGAAGAGCTGAGCCTGGTCTTCCAGGTTCCGGCTGACCAGGATGGATTCCTGCAGGAGGCGGAACCTAAATGGCGACCAGTGGAATTCCTGCGCCAGGGCCTCTTCCTTTGCGGCCTGGCCCGTGCACCGGGCAACATGCGAGAAACAGTGGCCTCTGCCAAGGCAGCAGCCCAAAGGGCCTTGCGCCTGCTGGGAAGGGAGTACATCTCCGGAGGCAGCATTACAGCTGAGGTCAGGCACAGCCTGTGTGCCCTCTGCCAGACCTGCATCTCTATTTGCCCCTATGGGGCCAGGAGCGTGGACTGGGAGAATCAAGTCATCCAAGTGGACCAGGTCCTGTGCCAGGGCTGCGGGGCATGTGCCTCGGTCTGCCCCAACAGCGCAGCCGTGCTGCGCGGCTTCCCTGACAATCAAGTCCTGGCAGAGATAGACGCTGCCCTGGGGGTGGTGCCTTAGCAAATAATCGTAGTCGTAATCGTGGTCGCAATCGTTGTCGATTTTGCGGAATCGGCCACGTATACAGATCGATTACGAAAGCTATAGTGAGGATAGTGAGGGAAAGCAGCTTTGCAACACAGCTAGCATAGCGCACATTGCAGATGAGATATCAGGAATAGGGAGAGACAATAATGGCCACCAACTTTCCTGAAAAACGAGAAAAGGCCCTTAAAGCCCTGCAGGGCATGCTCCAGGCCTGCATGCAGTGCGGGACCTGCAGCGCCTCTTGTCCCAGCAGTGTGGACATGGACTACACCCCACGCCAGGTCTGGCGTCTCGTGCTCCTGGGACAGCTGCAGGAAATCTGGCACAGCCATACCTTCTGGCTGTGTTCCAACTGCTACACCTGCACCCTGCGCTGTCCCAGGGGACTCCCTCTGACAGAAGCCATGAACGTTCTGAAGCGCCTGGCTCCCAAGCACACTTTGCCAGAACGTAGAGAAGCCGCCTTTTACCAATCCTTTATGGACAGCGTGCGCAAACACGGCCGGGTACAGGAAATGGACATGATGATGCACTACTTCCGGACCATGCGGGACCCCACACTGCCTTTGAGATTCGCCCCCCTGGGCAGCAAACTGCTCTGGCATGGAAAAATGCATCACAAGAAACGCTGGGCCAAAGGTGAGAAAAAACTGGAACAAATATTCGCCAAAGTCCAAGAAATGGAAGGTGAATCATGCGCTATGCATACTACCCAGGATGCTCACTGACAGGGACCGCCAGTGAGTTTGATGTCTCCACCCGGGCTTTGTGCGCCAGGCTGGACATCGAGCTGGAAGAAATCCCGGACTGGACCTGCTGTGGAGCCAGCGCTGTGGAACCTGTCAGCCATCTTCTGACCTATGTCCTGCCTGCCAGGAATCTGGCCCTGGCAGAGCACATGCAGGATGTCCAGGGAGTGCTCATTCCTTGTAGCGCCTGCTATCTGAATCACTTGCGGGTGGAGATGGAAGTAGCCAGGGATCATGAGCGCAAGAAGGTGGTCAATGAGATCCTGGGACTGGATGAACTCGCCTACAGCGGCCATGGCCCGAGTGTGCTGCATCTGTTGCAGATCCTGAATCTCCCTGAGGTGCTGCAGGAGCTGGCCTGGAGGACGGAACAACCATTGCGGACTATTCGGGTAGCCCCGTATTATGGCTGCCAGATACTCAGGCCCTTTGCCCGCTTTGACAATCCAGAACTGCCTCAGAGCATGCTGGCTCCACTGCAGGCCGTGCAGGCTGAAATCCATCCTTGGCATATGGGCAACAAATGCTGCGGAGCCTCGCTTATGACCACACACAAGGATACCGCCCTGCGGAATGTAGGGGCCATCCTGCACCAGGCCCAGACAGCTGATGTCCTGGTTACAGTCTGCCCCATGTGTCAGATGAATCTGGAAGGCTTTCAGAGGCAGGCCCTGCACCACCGCTATCCAAAGGACAGACATGTGCCGGTGCTGTATCTGCCTCAGCTTTTGGGCCTGGCCCTTGGCCTGAAGCCCCAAGAACTGGAGCTGGACAAGAACCTCCAGCCAGGAAACTTCGTCCACGGGCTGCACTCAGCCTTCAGGCAGGAAGCAGCTCTGGAATAACCCCAGCTAGATAAGCAATCCCTTGCCTAAAGGAGGTAGGATCATGTTTAAGGATATAATCTTGGCAGCAACACAGTCCGAAGCCTCAGAGGCAGCTGCTGATGCGGCCATAGCCTTTGCCCACAAACACGAAGCCAAGCTGGTGATCACCCATGTCTGTGGCTTGCCCTCCCACGGCTGGGGCTCCATCGAGCACATGATCCCTTCCGGGGAGGTGCAGCGGATCAAGAAACAGATCCAGGAGTATTATCAGGACAGGGTAGCCGACCTGCCCAACTGCCACTTCGAGGTCATACCTGGAGTGCCCTACAGCGAGATCCTGCGCGTAGCCCGCAAAAAAAACGCTGACTTGATCGTCATGGGCTCCCATACCAAGGATTTTGCAGAGAAAAAAAGTAGCAAGACCTGGGGCCTGACCGGCTCCACCCTGGAAAGAGTCAGCCAAAAGGCCAGATGCCCGGTTATGATCGCCTCCAGGAGGGTGCCTCAGGAGTGCTTGGACTTCAAGAACATTGTGGCTGCTACTGACTTTTCCTATCAGGCAGAGTGCGCCATCTACTACTCTGCGCAGATGGCCAGACAATACCAGGCCAACCTGCACATCTTCCATGTCATGGAGGAGGGCATGACCGAACAGATTGCCAGTCATGAGGAAATTGAACAGGTTAAGAAGCGCATGGCTAATGAGTACCGGGAAAGGCTAAAGGGGGTACAGAGCGTGAGCTATGAAACCTGGGAGGGCACCCCCTCCATGGAGATCCTCAAATTCGCCAGGCAAAAGCAGGCTGATCTGATCATCCTGGCCCACCATTCCAAAGAGGTGGATCCTGAGAAGGCCTACCTGGGCTCCACAGTAGCCCAAGTGGCTTTGAATGCCAGCTGCCCCACCATGAGCGTAAACCGACACTTTGATCTGCGCTGTGCCTTGTATGAATAAGGATTATATCATGAGTATCGACAGCGATTACGACAACGACCACGATGACGATTTGCTTTGCCCTCCCCTCGCTGCCGTTGTCGTGGTTGTAATCGTAATCGATATTTTGACCAAAACAGAAGGCTAGCGCCGCTCGCCCCTTGTGTTACAGCATGAAAATTGCTTGGCTAGTGGTTATAAGGCCGCCAAACAGCACATGGTACCGTAAGCAACAGCTGTGCCCAGGGCAAAGCTCATCAATGTGCCCAAGATAATGTACTCTGCCTGCAGCCTCTCTCCCGGATCATTAAGCTGTCCTATCCGCAGGATAGACTTGGCTGCCAACAAGAGACCCAAGCCTCCAGGCTGGCCCATGAGCAAAAGCAGGAATATCAGGCTGCGCTCCAGTTGGCCTATGATAAGCCCTGCACGCTCCAGCCCCCTGGGCTGCTGGCCAATGAGTTCCTGGGATTGCCGCCAGGACTCCAGCTTTTGCACGAAGGGCTGTATTGCATACATGATCACGATCCCTGCAGCATAGACAGTAAGCACAAACCCAGAGACAAGGATCAAGGACTTGAGGTAGGTCTGTCCCCAGACTTCAGTCCAGAACAAGTCTTTTAGTATACCTGGCCTGGAAAGTGTCCAGCTCAGGATTAGCAAAATCCCCAGGTGGGCTGCCTGATCCAACAAAAGGGCCCGCAAAGTGGCTGAGCCGAATCTGGCCTTGACTGCGTCCACTGCAGCATGACTGACCAAGATCGCCCCGGGCAGCCAGAAAAGCCCCCAGACACCCAGCAGGATATAGCTCAAAACGGCATGCACCAAGGCATGCTCAGCCAGGACTGGAAGCCTGGCTTTCCCTTTTGCCTGTCGCTTGCTCTGCAGGAAAAAATCGCCCAGGATATGCGCTGCAAGCAGACAGATCAGAACCGAGGCTTGCATGAGCCCGACCTTTTCTTACTCGTAATTTTGCTTTGGATCGTGTCCCTCCCCCACAACGATGAGACATAGAATTGGGCCCTAAAAGCACAGCCCCACAGGAAAATAATCCTGTAAGAGCACATTACTGGTTTATATACCTGTTAAAATATAGACCAGACAATGCTGCTCTCAAAGACTTGCAGGAAATGTTTGACATTGGCCCAGCCAGCCCTTTGCAAGTACTCCGCAACTGTCTGCTGGGTAATCCTGGGCTGCCAAAGGCTGGCGATTCTCTCCTGAGTCCAGCCCTGGAGCGCCCCATACACAGCCAAGGACTGCTTCGGGCTCCAGCTCCTGACCAAGGCATCCATCAGCACGAGTGATCCGTGCAGAAGCTCTGGCCAGCCTTGCTGACGCCAGGTTTCCAGGGCCATACCCATAGCGCTGTATGCGGGCAATCCATCCAGGACTTGTCCTGAGAGCCTAAATGCTGGCCCTTCTCCCTGGCTTACCCTTGGCCCGGGCAAAAAAAGGACCCTGCCTATGCCCAACCCAAGCCTGGAATCCACCTGATTGGAAAAGCCAACTTTGATCTCCAGACGATACACAAGCCCTATGCGCAGGGCTTGCTCCGGCTTGGACACCAAAAGCTGCCAGCTGTCTCCCCGGAAGATGTCTACCTCCAGGGGCAGGGCCTGGGCATAGGCTCTGCGCAGCCTGGCAGAAGCCAACTGCATGATATGGTACAGCTTTTGTCGGTCTTGGCCTGCAAGCTTGGAAGAACCAATGATATCCCCGGTCAAAACCGCGTATGTCTTGTCCTTCTGGATCTGCATGCAGCTTCTTGCTTCGCCAGCTTTCCCCAAACAATGGGGTCTCTGGCTATTGCCTAGGGTGGAGCTTTGACAGGCAATCATCCCGGAACAGACAGCCTATCTGATCACAGCCAGCTATGCCTGCCCGATCAAAACAGTCAAAGTTCCCCTCAGCCAGCTGAATAGAACGTATGGCCTGTACCTTGGTAGTACCCACCCTGAATTTCAGTCCCAGAGACCTGCCCATCGCCCGCACTTCGTTCATTTTCATTTTTAAAAACCCTGTCATGCTGAATATTATGGCCTCAGGCGACCTCCGGGCTGCCGGAAAATGCGTGCTACTTGACAGCTCATTGCCATTTGGCCCCCAAGATAACGTTCCCCATGCAAAGCTATTGAAATCCCCAACTCTCACCCAGCAGCAAAATAAGCCTGCTCCAGAAAAAAGGCAAGCCAGGAGCCCTGGACTCCACACAATTTCCAGGACTCAATCTGACTTGCCAAAACTTGTCCCTGCCCGAGCAAAAAAAGTCATGATTTGCAGCCGGCCGAAATTCAGATATAATTGCCCACAAAAGGCATTGTGTTTGTTGGCTGCTTGTCTAGTTGGAAGTATTCGTAATAATAACAATATGTTATGGGATATTACATTTTAAGCACAGCAGGTGGTGAATAATCAGACAATAACGAGAACCATTTGGAATATCGTTTGCAGCTATTGGAATTCAGATGCCTGTGCAAAGCGCAAAAAACAGGATCATTATAATTGCCGGCCCCAATGGTGCAGGCAAGACCACATGCGCCAGGCAACTTCTGCAGGAGTTCTTGCAGATCCACGAGTATCTCAATGCGGACCAGATCGCACTGGAGCTGTATGGTTATTATCCAAAGACAAATGTGGTCCGACCGGGCAAGGTAATGCTCCAAAGGATGCACGAACTGGTGGACCAGAACAAGGAATTCGCCTTTGAAACCACATTGGCCCCGCGCTCCTTTGCCAGGTGGATACGAACTTTAATAAGCAAAGACTATGTGTTTATTCTGCACTATGTTTTTCTGCAGAGCCCGGAGCTGGCAGTGCAAAGGGTTTTGACCAGGGTCAAAGTGGGCGGGCATCCCGTGCCTGAAAACGTAGTCCGGCGCAGATACTGGGCAGGGATTGCCAACTTTTTCAAGCTCTACAGCCACCTCGCCCATACCTGGATGGTTTACGACAATTCAGGCTTGACATATCCGCAATGTATAGCTTATGCACAAAGTGATCAGGAGCCAACCATACTGGAACCTGCAATCTGGAACAAATTCAGGAGAGCCGGCTATGCGGAATCGAATCTCAATACAAAACCAGGAAGCTAGGAAATACTTGGACCTGGAGGGCGTGCAGCAGGCCATGAACAGGGCTGTTCGCAATGCCCTGAAAAAGCACAAGCAGGCTGGACATAAAGTCCCGATCTGGCATCAGGGACGCGTAGTCTATGTGGAGCCTGAGTACTAGCGCACTTTTGGGACCTAGGTACTTTTTCCCAATCCCCTGCCAATAGCCGCCAACAACTTAGAAAATCTCCGCCTCAAAGCAAAATATCTGAATCTTCTTGCCCTGCCAGGCATTAGGCGGCAGGCCTGCCTTGAGGCATGTCTGGGAAAGAAAAGTCTCCCGATCCCAGCCCAGCTCAGTCGCCACCTGGGGCAAAAGCAGCCCGGAATGCATGCCCTTTTGGATCATCAGACCGTGCCTGCCGGGCTGGATCTGCTCCAGATCGGTGCACTGCTGCATGGGGCTCAGAATAGAAATTTCGATCTCCACCTCCTCCAGCTCCTGCCTGCTCAAGGGAGGAAAGCGGGGATCATGGAATGCCGCTTGCACAGCCATCTCGCTCACAGCCTTCCACACAGGCCGATCTCCTAGAACATTACCTATGCATCCTCGCAGCTGGCCATGCTTCTTCAGGGTCACAAAGGCCCCATAATGCTCCTGCAGCTTGGCACTGGGCGTCTCTGGCAGTTCTATTTCCGACTGGAAATGCTTTTCAATGCTCCGTCTGGCTAGCTGCTTCAAAAAGTCCTTTTCTGCATTGGTTAAAGTAAACTCAAATCCTTTGTTCATAACTCCCTGCCTTTCGGCTTTTTAGAATCCTTCTTCCAAAGCAGGACTGATCAGGCACGGCCCCAAATCCTGAATATCAGCCTTAGGCTTTACACTATCTTGAAGATAAACATGCCTGCCGTGGAGAGCAAGTCGTCCTGCAGCCAGCCACTGCACAGCTTGGGGATAGATCCTGTGCTCCAGCCTCAAAATCCTCTGGGCCAAGCTCTGCTCGTCCTCGCCCTGCTGCACAGGCAGACAAGCCTGAATAATCAATGGGCCGTGATCCAGGTACTCGTCTACAAAATGCACGCTGGCCCCTGCCAGTTTGACCCCATACTCCGCAGCCTGCTTCTGGGCCTGCAGCCCTTTGAAGGCAGGCAAAAGCCCGGGGTGGATATTGAGCACCCCGCTGGGAAAGGCCTGCACAAACTCCCGGCTTACCAGACGCATATAGCCTGCCAGGAGCACCACCTGCACCTGACTCTCCTGGAGGGCCTGAATCAAGGTCAAATCGTGCTCTTGTCTGGTATTATACTTTTTGGGCGAGACCATCTGGGTAGGAACACCCCCCGCTTTTGCCCTTTGCAGTCCAAAGGCCTGGCTATTGTCTGCCAAAACCAAAGCTATTTCCGCCTGCAACATTCCCTGCTCTATTCTGTCCATTATGGCCTGCAGATTGGATCCGCTGCCTGAGAGCAAAACCCCGAGCCTTAAAGCCATAGTTTATCCCTCCCCGCATTGCTCCAGGGCCTGAACCAGGCCCGGGATAGTGTACTCCTGGGGCAGGACATCTGCCTGGAAACCATACTCCTCCAGACTCTTAGCAGTGACCGGACCGATACAAGCCAGGCGCAGCCCTGAATTGACATAATTCGCAAACTCCTTGGCAGAAATAAGCTGAAAAAAGTTGTGCACTGTGGAGGAACTGGTAAAGGTCACAAACTGAATTCCCCCCTGCTGCAAGGCCTGCAGAATTTCCTGCTGGTTCTCCCCTGCCAGGACTGTGCGGTAAACAGGCAACACTCTGACTTCTGCCCCAGCCTGCTCCAATTCTTTGGGCAGAACCTCCCTGGCGGTTTCTGCCCTGGGAATGAGCACCCTGCTGCCCTGGATCCCCCTTTGCAGAAGCCCCTGCAGCACATGCTCAGCCACATATTTATCAGGGACAAAATCCGGCTCAATACCTTCCTGCCTGAGCCTGTCCGCAGTTGCCGGGCCTATGGCAGCCACTTTGCAGCCGCCTAGCTTTCTGCTGTCCATATTCAGAGCCCGCAGTCTGCGCCAGAAATGGCAGACCCCGTTGACCGAGGTGAAAATCAACCACTGATAATTCTGCAGATTGGCGAGTTCCTGATCCACCAAGGAATAGTCCTGCAGCTCCTGGATTTTAATAGTGGGAAACTGGTAGCAGCAGGCACCTAGCTCTTCCAGCATG
This sequence comes from uncultured Desulfohalobiaceae bacterium, assembly GCA_964494985.1. Lineage (GTDB taxonomy): Bacteria > Desulfobacterota > Desulfovibrionia > Desulfovibrionales > Desulfothermaceae > CAZBUB01. The sequence continues at coordinate 22,485 of CAZBUB010000014.1, forward strand.
GCTAAAAGGGAGCTGGCCTGTTCTCTGGCCCGGGTCACGATCACGCCCTGGCCCAACAGAGATCGTTCCTCGAACCAGCTAAGCTTGGGCCTTAGCCTGGCCACCTCGCCAACCAAAAACAGAGCAGGGGGTCTCATTCCCTGCTGCTCAGCCTCCCGTGCAATGTCCTGCAGGCTGGAACAGATTGTCTGCTGCCTGCAGGTGGTTCCCCATCTGACCAAAGCCGCAGGCTTGTCCTTAGGCATCCCGGCCTGGATCAGATTCCTGACGATTGAGGCCAGGTTCTTGACCCCCATGAAAAAGACCAGGGTGCTTGCGCTCTTAGCCAGGGCGGACCAGTTGAGGCTGCTTTCTTTCTTATCCGCGTCCTCGTGCCCAGTAATCAGGCTTAAGGAAGAGGCATACTTCCTGTGTGTGAGGGGAATGCCTGCATAGGCAAAGGCAGCCACAGCAGAGGTTATTCCAGGCACCACCTCGAAGCCTATCCCGGCCTGAACCAACTCCTCTGCCTCTTCAGCACCGCGACCAAAAATGTAGGGATCGCCCCCTTTGAGCCTGACCACCTCCAGGCCTTGGGAGGCCTTTTCCACAAGCAGGGAGTTGATATCCCCCTGAGACAGGGTATGCTCTCCGCCTCTTTTGCCTACGTAGATCAGCTCCGCCTGCGCAGAGCAAAAATCCAGAAACTGCTGATTGGCCAGGAAGTCGTAGACCACCACATCAGCCCTGGCTAGAAGCTCCCTGCCCTTTAAGGTCAACAGTCCAGGATCACCGGGGCCTGCACCCACCAAATATACTTTGCCCATTATCAGCCTTGCCCCCTGTTTGCCTGTGCTGTTAGCATATTATTGCTCCTGGGCCAGGGCCTGCAATTTGCCCTGCAGCTCCTGCAGCCTGTCTTTCTTTTCCTGAACCTCCTGCAGCCTGGCCTCTTCCTTTAGCACCACTTCTCTGGGCGCCTTATTCACAAATTCTTGGTTCTCCAGCTTTCTGGAAAGTCCAGCCTGCTCCTTGTCCAGTTTGGCCAGCTGCTTGTGCAGCCGGCTCAGCTCTGCATCCAGATCCAACACCCCTTCCAAGGGCACGTACAGATCACAACCCTGGACCACTGCACTGGCTGCTGCCCTAGGCGGCTGTAGCTCCTGATCCGCTTCAACCTCCTGCAAGCCCGCCAACTGCCGCAAAGTCTGCTGGTTGACAAGCAGAAAGTGTGCCTGCTCCTTCCCATTTGTATGCACCAAAAGCTTCAACCTTTGGCCCGGGCTGATATTGAGCTCGCTGCGAATATTGCGCACACTCACCACAACTTCCTGGAAAAATGCCATATCCCTGGTCAGATCAGGATTCTCAAATTCAGCTCTAGGCTCTGGATAGGCCACTCTGCTTAAATCCTCTTGCCGTGTTCCTGGCAGATAGCTCCAAATTTCCTGGGTCACAAAAGGAATAAAGGGGTGTAAGAGAATCAACAGCCTGGAGAAGGTGTCCTGCAGGCAGGCCCGAGCCGGCTCGCGCTGATCAGGATCATCAGAGTAAAGCTCGGGCTTGATCATCTCCAGATACCAGTCGCAATAGGTGTGCCAGACAAACTGATACAGGCAGTGGGCAGCCTCATTGAACTGGTACTCCTCCAGGTCCCGGAACACCTTTTGCTGCACCTGCTCCAACTCGTGCAGGATAAATCTGTGGGCCAAAGCATCAGCCTCTGGCAGGCGATCCTGATCAGGCTCCTTCTCCATGTGCATCAGCACAAACCTGGCCGCGTTCCAGATTTTGTTGATGAAATGCTTATAGCCTTCGATCCTGCCCTCTGAGAGCTTGATGTCTCTGCCCATAGCGGCAAAGGCGCTCAAGGTAAAGCGCAGGGCGTCAGCACCGTAACGGTCGATCATCTGCACCGGATCGATGACATTGCCTGTAGACTTGCTCATCTTGCGGCCCTGCTCGTCCCTGACCAGGGCATGGATATATACGTGCCTGAAGGGCACCTCCTGCATAAAATGCAGACCCATCATCATCATCCTGGCTACCCAGAAGAAAATGATATCAAACCCAGTGACCAGCACAGAGGTGGGGTAGAAGACCTCGAGATCCCGGGTCTTTTCTGGCCAGCCCAGAGTGCTGAAAGGCCACAGAGCTGAGGAAAACCAGGTATCCAGGACATCCTCATCCTGCTTAAGTCTTTGACTGTCGCACTTCGGGCAGACCCAGGGATCCTGCCTGGCCACCACAAGCTCCCCGCAATCCTCACAGGTCCAGGCCGGAATCCTGTGCCCCCACCAGATCTGCCTGGAGATGCACCAGTCCCGGATATTATCCAGCCACTCAAAATAGAGCCTTTTCCAGTTCCTAGGAAAGATCCGAGTTCGCTCCTTCTCCACCGCCTGCCTGGCCTTTTTGGCCAGATCCTGACAGGCCACGAACCACTGCTTTGAGACCAAAGGCTCCACCTCGGTAGAGCAGCGGTAACATCCACCCACATTGTGCTGATATTCTTCCTTCTTCCAGAGATAGCCTTGCTCCTCCAGGTCCTGGATAATCCTTTTCCTGCATTCATAACGGTCCATTCCCTGGTAGACCTGCCCGGCCTGAGGGCTCATCCTGCCGCTGGAATCAATGACTTGTACAAAGGGCAGTGAATGTCTCTGGCCCAGCTCGAAATCATTGGGATCATGGGCAGGAGTCACCTTAAGACAGCCGGTTCCGAACTCCAGATCCACGTAAGAATCTCCTATCACAGGAATCTTTCTCCCGGCCAAAGGCAGCTCCACCTCCAGGCCCATATAGGACCTGTAGCGCTCATCTTCAGGGTGCACCGCCACTGCAGTATCCCCCAGCATGGTCTCCGGCCTGGTCGTGGCCACGATCAGGGACTCTTGCCTGCCCACAAGGGGATAGCGAATATGATACAGCCCACCTTTGGCCTGGGAATGCTCCACCTCCAGGTCTGCCAAAGCAGTTCTACAGCGCGGACACCAGTTGATAATATAGTCCCCTTTATAAATCAGCCCCTGCTCATAAAGCTGTACAAAGACCTCGCGCACTGCTCTGGACAGGCCTTCATCCATGGTGAACCTCTGTCTGCTCCAGTCCACAGAGGCACCCATGCGCTGGATTTGATTCAGGATCTTGTCCCCGTATTCCTGCTTCCACTCCCAGACCCGCTGCACAAACCTTTCTCTACCCAGGTCTTCCCTGGATCGACCCTCGGCAGCCAAGGCCTTCTCCACCACATTCTGGGTGGCTATGCCTGCGTGGTCAGTTCCCGGGACCCAGAGCACATTATACCCCTGCTGGCGCTTGAACCTGCACAGCACATCCTGCAGGGTTAAATTCAGGGCATGTCCCATGTGCAGGCTGCCGGTGACGTTAGGCGGAGGGATAACTATAGAATATGCTGGTTTGGGACTTTCCGGATCCGGAGTAAAGCTGCCCTGCTGCTCCCAAAATCCCAACCATCTTTTCTCCACCCCCTCAGGCTCATAGCCCTTGGAAATCGCGTTCTCTGCCATTTATCAACTCCGTTTCTGGTTATTTTCTGACTTATGCTCCCTCGAATTAAACAATATCATAACCCACTGAAATTGCTCCGTCGAAGATTCCTTGCAATAAAGTGTCATACTGAATCAAGCTCAGGATCCAGTCCATTTTCCTGGATTCTGACCCCCGGATCAAGGTCCGGGACAAGCTTCGCCGCAATGACATGGTTGAGACAGAAAGTGTGGCTGTAATTATATGCAAGGCTCTGGATATCCACAGCTATTAGGGGGTTGGCCAGCTGATTGTTCTGACTTTATTATCAACTTGTCACTTTTAACTTCAAAGTACCTGACAGCAGGGACAAAACACAGTGCCCCTGCCTGCCACCTTTGCGCCCTGAAGCATCGAGCCGCACTTCTTGCAGGGCTGCCCCCTGCGACCGTATACCATAAAACCGTCCTGATAGCTGCCAGGATTGCCCAGGGAGTTCACATAATCGTTGAAAGAGGAGCCTCCGCAATCAATGGCTCGTAACAGCACCTCCTGCAAAGCTTGATGCAAGGCCATAAAGTGGCTTTGTTGCAGCTCGCTAGCTGAAGAAGCCGGATGAATGCCTGCCAGATGCAGGGACTCGTCTGCATATATATTGCCTATCCCAGCAATAAAGCGCTGATCCAAAAGCAGGGATTTGATCCTGGCCTTTTTGCCCTGGAACAAGGCTAAAAACGCATTTCTGTCTATCTGCAAAGGCTCAGGCCCTAAGTCGGCATAAAAGGGCCAGCTGCCAAGCTCGTGTCCTGCTAGCAACTTGCAGTAGCCAAACTTGCGCTTATCCTGAAAGACAAGATTCTGCCCGCTGGAAAGGCTAAAAATCAGCCTGGTATGCTTTTCTGGATTTGCAGATGCCTCAAGCAGGAGCCTGCCGGTCATGCGCAAATGAAAAGCCAGAAGCAGATTCTGTCCCAGCTCCAGGAAAAGCAGCTTCCCCCTGCGAGAGACCCCTGTAATATGCTCATGTGACAACTGGAATAAGGCTTGGCCTGCAAAGCCTTTTGCGCTTCCTGGATTCAAAATATCCCAGGCCACTATTCTCTGTCCGCATAAAGGCTTTTGCAACCCCCTGGCAATAGTTTCCACCTCTGGAAGCTCAGGCAATGTATCTCCTTGATGCAGCTTAGACCCTATTTTACTCAATGAGGTCTATAAATGCTGCGCTTTAAGCACCACGCAGCAAAGAAGCCTTTTAGTCCTTACCCAGGATAAAATCTTCAGTTTTCTGCCAGGCCTGGTCATCCACAAACTGCTCAGGAGGGTGCTTCATAAAAAAAGAGGAAGGCCCTATCAAAGGCCCGCTCTGGCCTCGATCCAAAGCCAGCTTTAAACAGCGGATGGCATCTATACCGCAACCAGCGGAGTTTGGAGAATCTTCCACAGAGAGCCTGAGCTCCAGATTCATCCCCACATCCCCGAAAAGCTTGCCCTCCATACGGATAAAGGCCACCTTGTTGTCCTGCTGCCAGGAAACATAATCACTGGGTCCTACGTGGATATCGTCCTCAGAGAGCCTCTTGCCAGCCACTGCCTGAATAGCCTCTGTCTTGGACTCTTTTTTGGAAACCAGTCTACTGCGGTTTAGCATATTCAGAAAATCCGTGTTGCCGCCTGTATTCAGCTGATAAGTGCGAAGCAGGGGCACTCCCCTCCTGCGGAAAAGATCTGTCAGCACCCGATGCACTATCGTGGCTCCCATCTGGGACTTGATATCATCCCCGATCAAAGGCAGACCTTTTGCCTGAAATTTCTGCGTCCAGGTCGGATCGCTGGCTATGAAGACTGGGATGTTGTTTATCAACCCCAGTCCGGCCTCTAGGGCGCAGTCCACATAGAACTCAGTGGCCTGGCTAGAGCCCACAGGGAGATAATTGAGCAGCATGTCTGCCCCGCTGGCCTTAAAGATCTCCACCACCTGACCGGCATCAGGCTCTGGACTATGGGAAAGGACAAAAGTATTTCGCTCCTGGTAGCCCTGCATATGCTCGGAAAACCCATCCAGGACTTTGCCCATATGCACTTTGACGCCCTGATGGGGTATATTGCCTTGCAAAATCTGGGTACAATTAGGCGGGGCAAAGATGGCTTCGGAAAGATCTCGCCCCACTTTTCTCTTGTCTATATCAAAAGCAGCCACAACCTCGATATCATCTGGCCTGTAGCCACCTATTTCCCAGTGCATAAGACCGATGGCCTCTTGCGCATTTTGATTTTTGTAATAGTGAAACCCCTGAATCAAAGCGCTGGCGCAATTGCCCACACCGGCAATTGCCACCTTAATTTTGCCCATAGGTCCGCTCCTTTTGATTTGACAGCCCGACTACCTTACAACTACTGCCATATATGCAGTCCCAGTTGACACCCAGACCAGAGTCTGACTAGTCTTTGTGCATACTGTCTTCCAGTGAACTGCGTGCCCAAATTTCAATTCTGGCACAAGTTTTTTACAACAAGAACAAGAAACCCTCAAGCCTACACGGAGGTAGTATGAGCGATCTTTTGCAGATCATTAAAAGCAGGAGAACTGTTCGCAAGTTCGAGGATAAGCCCCTGCAGGAGGAGACCTTGAACCAGATCCTGGAGGTGACTCGCTGGACCCAGTCCTGGGCCAACACTCAATGCTGGGAAATAGTGGTAGTTCAGGATCCTGATCTCAAAGAGAAACTGCAGCAGACTCTGGCTAAAGGCAATCCAGCAGCCAAGGCCATGGTCCAGGCCCCTGTAGTCCTGGCCCTTTGCGCTAAACTGGAGGTTTCTGGCTATTATAAGGGCCAGGTCACTACCAAGCATGGGGACTGGTTCATGTTCGACCTGGGCCTGGTAACCCAGGATCTCTGCCTGGCTGCCCATGCCCTGGGTCTGGGATCAGTAGTGGTCGGGCTCTTTGATCAAGATCAAGGGGAGAAGCTGCTCCAGGTGCCAGCAGGCCATACCTTGGTATGCTATATCCCTATGGGGTACCCGGCAAAGATCCCAGAAGCCCCCAAGAAAAAAGAGCTGAACGAGTTCGTGCACTTTGAGACTTTCTAGGGCCCTTTAGACAAACTAACAAGGGGCGAAGAACCCTTCGCCCCTTGTATAGTGCTCCTTCAGCCCTGTAAGGAAGAGCCATCGTTTAGAGGGCACCCTAATCAAGGTCAGGTTTGAGGGCATTATCCTCATCATTGTCGTACATCAGCAAGGACAAGTCGATTACAATAGCGATAAAAACGACAGATCCCTCGCCCTTAACCTTTTATCACGTGCCTGGGCTTGCTGCCTTCTTGGGGCCCTATGATGCCGTCCTTCTCCATCTGCTCCACATATCTTGCGGCCCGGTTGAAGCCCACTCTCAGCTGCCGCTGGAGCATGGAAATCGAGGCCTTACCCTGCTCCAGTACAAAGTCCAGGGCCTGATCGTACATGGGATCATTGGCAATATCCTCACCATTGCCAAGGGAGGAGCTGCCTGCGCCGTTTTCCTGCCTTAGCTGCTGCAGGTCCACCTCCGGGCTGAAGGCGTGCTTCTGCTTCCAGAACTCGATCACAGAGTTTATCTCCTGGTCACTGATAAATGCCCCGTGCAAACGCTGCAGCTTGCCAGCACTGGATTTAAAGAGCATATCCCCTTGACCCAAAAGATACTGGGCGCCCACTGTATCCAATATAGTTCTGGAGTCGTGCTTGGAGCTGACCTGAAAGGCGATTCTGGCCGGGAAGTTGGCCTTGATAAGTCCTGTGACCACATCCACTGAAGGCCTCTGCGTGGCCAGAATCAGATGTATGCCAGCTGCCCTGGCAAGCTGGGCCAAACGGACAATACTCGCCTCCGCCTCCTTGCCTGCGGTAAGCATAAGGTCCGCCAACTCATCAATGACAATAACCAGATAAGGCAGGTACTGTAAGCCTTCCACCGTTTCCGGGTCCTTCAGCAGCAGTTCTTGGTACTTCTGGTTGTAGCCCTCCAGGTTACGCACCCCCAGCTCTGACATGGCCTCATAGCGACGATCCATTTCCTTGACCGCCCACTCCAGGGCCACCTTGGCCAGATCCATTTCTGTGACCACTGGATGGACCAGATGGGGCAGATCTGCATAAGAGCCCATTTCGATCCGCTTGGGATCTATAAGCAGCAGCTTCAACTCCTGGGGGGAGGACTTAAAGAGCAGGCTAATCAAAATGGAGTTCAGACCCACGCTCTTCCCCGTGCCTGTAGCTCCGGCTACCAATAGATGGGGCATGCGAACCAGATCCTCCACCCTGGGGCTGCCCTGGATGTCCTGACCCAAGGCCATGGGCAGCTTGACTCTGGTTTTCTGAAAGGAGTCAGACTCGATTATCTCCCGGAAATAAACAGTGCGCCGCTTTTTGTTCGGGATCTCAATTCCCACCAGGTCCTTACCAGGAATAGGGGCCTCGATGCGCACTGCCACGGCCTTCAGGGCCAGGGCCAGGTCATCGTGCAGATTGGCTATCCTGCTGATCTTTATCCCTGGCGCAGGCCTAAATTCCAGCATAGTCACCACAGGCCCTGGCCTGACCTCCACCACCTCGCCTTGGATACCAAACTGTAAAAGTGAGGCTGAAAGCTTCTCAGAAATTTCCTCTAGATCCGCCTGCTGGCTGTAATCAAACTCACGAAGAGGGTTATCTAGAAGATCAGGCACAGGATAGTCTAGATCCTGCAAGGTCCTGGGGGAGGCCTGAACCGCCGGAGCTCTCTTGGAAGCTGAAGTCTCGGCATCTGGCCTGGAGCCAGAGCTCTGCTTTCTGCCAGCAGCTTTGCGTTGCTTATCAGCAGCTCTTGGTTGAGGAGCTGACTGCTTTTTTTGTCCGGAAGCAGGAACTGAGCCTTTATCTGGCAACAAATGCAAAATTCCCTCCCAGGCCCAAACTCCAGGCCTGAAAACCTGACCAAGATGAAGGCCAGGGAGGTTTTGCTGCTCAAGCAATCCCTGCCTGAAGCAGAGCAAAAGCCCCAACAACAGACAAAACAGCCAGAGCAGGAAGGCCCCCCAGAGATGTAAATATCCCTTGCCCAGGCCCAAGAGCCAGGAGCCCAGGTAGCCTCCCCCCCGGATATCCCCAGCCTGGAACGCAAGCTCCTGCCAAGCTTGTTCAGCAGCAGTCAGCACGCATACAAAGACCAAACCTGCTCCCAGCCACCGAAACCAGTAGGGTCTGCAACGCAGCACAAAAGAGCCCAGGGCCAGCCAGAGCAAAAGCAACGGCAAACCCCAGGCCCCCAGGCCAAACAGGTCCACGAAAAGGCTGGCAAAGTAAGCCCCGACCAATCCGGCTCGGTTAGCTATACCCTGCTCCGGGCCCAGCTGCTGATTAAAGCCGGGGTCCTGGGCAGAATAGGTGCCCAGGCTAAGACAGGAAAACAAAAACAAGAAGATCAACAACAATCCAGCGGTCTCTCGCAGGATCTTGTTTCCATCTACATCCATATCCACTGGCAAATCCGAAGTTCAGGGTTATAGCTTACTTACTTTCCCATAATATGTAGGGAAACAGTTACGTGTTCAATAGGTCTGCCGCTTTAGGAGTCACAGGCTCTGGTTGTCAATTTGTTTACAGGAGTTGCCTTCGGTAGTCCAGACTTTTTGCCGCTTCCCAAAAGCCAATCCGGCTACACCCGGCCCAGATATTCTCCAGTCCTGGTATCCACCTTGACCTTGTCCCTATTCTCCACAAACAAAGGCACGCTCACGCTAAGCCCATTCTCCAGGACTGCTGATTTAGTAGCTCCGCTCACGGTGTCCCCTTTCAGGCCTGGCTCAGTCTCAGCTACATTCAGGACAACAGAGGCGGGCAGGCTCAGATCTATAAGCTGCTCCTGGAAGGTCAGAGCCTTAACCTCCTGGCCCTCCACCAAAAAATTGGCCTTCTGCCCCAGATTCTCCGCAGGCACATGCAGCTGCTCATAACTGCTCATATCCATGAATACCAGCTCCTCCCCGTCCCGGTACAGATACTGCATTTCCTTGGTTTCCAGATCTGGCTTGGCTATCTTCTCTCCAGAGCGGAAGGTGTGCTCCAGCACTGAGCCATTCATCAGGTTCTTGAGCTTTGTCTTGATAAAGGCCCCCCCTCTGCCGCTTTTGGAGTGCTGAAAGTCCAGAACCTCGAAAGGCTGACCCTGCAGCTCTATCTTCAAACCATTTCTAATCTCAGAGGTAGAATACATTGCTCCTTGTTCCTTTGGCTTCATTATTTGATAGAGTCCATGTCCTTATCCGTCCTGCACATGCTCAGCCAAGGCCAGTATGGCCAGGGCATAGCTACGCAGGCCGAACCCGGCAATAACTCCTATACATCCAGACCCGATCAGGCTTTGATGCCTGATCTGCTCCGGCCTGGCCCATATATTGCTGAGATGGACCTCCACACAGGGCAGACCGATCCAAGCCAGACAATCCGCCAAAGCCAGACTGGTATGGGTGTAGGCCCCAGCGTTGAGGACCAGGCCCTGGTAACCCTGCCCCCTGGCAGCCTCCAGACGATTAATCAGCCCGCCTTCGCTATTGTCCTGATAAAAGTCCAGCTCCAGCCTGCGGGCCAGGTTCGGAGCCAGCTCCTGCAAGAGTCTCGGCAGATCCTGCATGGAGCTTTTGCCGTATATCTCAGGCTGTCTTATGCCCAAAGCCCCTAGGTTAGGGCCATTGACTACCAGAAATTTGAAATGCTGCATCCCAATGCCTTCTTCTTGAATTGAAAAAAACTACTTACTGCCTTTTGCTTCCGGCTCCTTATCCAGGCTCTTGGGTTCTACCAGGACCTCTTCCTGCTCTGGCAGCCTGGTCCTTTCCTGACGTTCCTCCTGCTTGGCTGCCACAGGCTGTACACTACTTTGCAGCAGAAAAACCATATCCCCAGGCCTGACCTCCTGCCTGGTCTCCATCAACACACCTTGGGCAGTGTTCTCCAGCACATGGTGAATTCTGCCCCCGCCCAACAGCTGATGGGTACCTGGACCCTTATCCTGGGATTTGGTCGCTACCATAAAATAAGCCCCTTGTTCATCCGGAGCTGCATCAGATAATTGAATGATAAGATGCTGAAACTGGCCACCTATGGAGTGTTGATCCTCCAGATTGACTATTCTCCCTGAAGCCTGTTCTATTGCTGTCAACGTACTTTCCAGCACAAACTCTTGGGTGTAGATGCCTGTTTGTTCGTCCTGGCTAGCACTCAACTCCCCATTGCGCTGCAAAAAGCTGCCGCCTTCGGGAAGGGATCCATCCTTGACTGGCCTGAGCAAAAGCCTTTGACTCAGCCAGTGGTTCATGATCTGTGTCATGCCCACATGCTCCGCCCTGGACCACAAGAGCTCCTCAGGGGATCCACCTGCAGAAATCTCTTCCGGGTGGATGCTTACCCTGACCTGAGTGCTATGCTGATAGTTTCGGGGACTTCCCTCCTGAAATGGGCCAGAATCCTGCTCTCTGGGGACCTGGCAGGCAGCAAGCAAAAAGATGGACAAAAAACAGACCAAAAAAAATCTGTACACAGCATGTCCTCCCTGTTTAGGTTAAGACGATCCCAGGAGCGAACCAGGCTATAGGAGAATCAACCCTTGTTCAGCCAGGACTTATCCAGACTTGGCTCATTTAAGGTATTGCCAAAAACCAAAGCATAAGGTCAAGTGTCCTCAGCATGCGCTTTAATCTGAGTCTAGACTATACCAGCTACACCCCTGAGCAGCTGCCCTTGCTGCAAAGCCCCCAGATAGCCTTTGCCGGCCGCTCCAACGTGGGCAAGTCCAGCCTGATCAACTGCCTAGCGGGCAGGAAAAATCTGGCTCGCACCAGCTCTGCACCTGGCAAGACCAGAAGCATCAACTTCTACTCGGTAAAAGCCGAGGATATCTTCCTGGTGGATCTGCCCGGCTACGGCTTCGCCAAGCGTTCCAAGCAGGAAAGGCAACAATGGGCAGCCCTGGTGCAGTCTTATCTGGAAAAAACGCCAAAGCTGCAGGGGATTGTTCTGCTGTTGGACAGCAGAATCCCCCCCCAGGAGCTGGATCTGGAGCTTGCGGTCTACATCCAGGATAAAAGGCTAAAGCTGCAGCCTGTGCTTACCAAAATAGATAAATGCAAAATGTCCTGGAAAAGCAAGATCCAAAAACAGTGGACATCCATTCTAGGTCAGGGAACAGATATTATCCTGTTTTCCGCCAAAACCGGCTTGGGTACGCAGAAGCTGCAGACACAAATACTGAAGATGGCGAAAGGGGCCGGCCCTTAAATTATTTCCGGCTCTTGTCTTTTAGCTAACACAAGAGGACAGTCCCATGACTAGGCTCTGCTGCGCAGCTTGACTCCCAGCCAAATTAAAGCGGAAAGTCCCAAAAGATAATTCCCCAGCCAGCCCCCGAGAAGTGGGGGTAAGATCCTGTTCTCTCCCAAGGATCCACCCAGAACATGGAGCATATAAAACAAAAAGGTCAACCCCAGCCCCAGGCAAATATTCAAGAACATATTCTCCCAGGTCCTGCTTACAGCCAGGGCCAGCAATGCCAGGACTGGAATGGAAAAGGCATAGCTCAATTTCATGTGCCAGACGGTCTGCAAATGCTGAACGTTTGTACCTGCACTATCCAGGGCAGTGATCGTTTCGCTCAGCTTCCAGAGGCTCATTTCCTCCGGGCTCTCCCTGGCCTGGGTTTCTATAAAGGCCTGGATAGAACGATCCAGCTGTAGGCTGTGGCTATCCTTGCTCCTGGCCTCGAATTTCCTGGGGTCATAGATCTCCACCTGGTTCAGCTTCCAGTCCCGGGTCTGAACCTGAAACCCTTGGGCCTGAATTATCCTTTGCAAATCCTGAAATTCCTGACCCTGCTCATAGATCTTTATCCCCTTTCCTTCACCGCTTTCAGGCCTAAGGCTTTGAATATGAACAATCCGCCGGCCTTCCTTGAACCAGAGATCAGTCACTGTTTTTTCCTGGACCGAGTGCCCCCCCCGACCAGCGCTGTCCCAGATCTCTTCGCTCTTGACATCCCCTGCCACCCCTAAGACCTGGGAAAAGAACAGCTGTAACAGAGCCCAGAGGATAGAATAAAACAAAAAGAATAACACAAGCTTGGAATAGGGCACCCCTCCAGATTCAAGAGCCATGGTTTCCCTTTCTTTGCGCATCATGCCCAGATGAACGATCAAAGCCAGCAAAAACACCCCTGGCAGGATCTGGGACAGGATCAAAGGCATCTTGGCCCCGAAATAAAGCAAAGTCTCATCCAGGCCTGCCTCCCTCTCCAGGAAGTGGTCCAGGCGATCAAAGACATCTATGAGCAGATACACGCCTACGCAAGCCAGCAGACAAGCACAGAGGTAAGCCATATTCTGACGCATCAGGTAGAGCTGCAAAAGCTTCATTCTGCATCAACCTTGGATGAAAAAAACAGACTCCTTATCCCGCCCAGGCTTAATGCTGTCTCCTTGTGGGCCAGATGGAAGAGCAATACAGAGAGGAGCAAAAACACCAGGTTGGAGAACCAAACAGCAATCTCCGGGGCCAGCCTGCCTGTCTCGCCCAGCCCCATGCCGAAAGAAAACAGGGCGTAGTATAGAAAGAACATACCCAGAATCAAGCCAGCTCCAGTCTGGCGTTTCAAACCCTCGCAGATCCAGCCCAGAGGCAGAGCCACAAGCCCCAGGACCAGACAGGCCACGGGCAAGGCCATGCGCTTGTGCAGCTCTACTTCCACAGTGCGCAAAAGATCCTGGTCCTGCGTGCCGGCATAAAGCCCACGCAACTCCTTCCAGCCCATATATTTGGGCTTGTCCCGGCTCAGATCCAACCCCTGCAGTAGCCGGTTCAGGTCCAGGGCCAAGCTGTAGCTGGAGAAACTTAACACGTCCCCCTCCTGCCCTGATCTGCGATACAGGCTGCCGTCACTTAAGGTAAATAAAATCTTGCCCTGCTCGTGGTCAGTGGCTATCCTGCCCCTGGGGGCCAGGATATCTAAATCCGCCCTTTCATCCGTGCTGTCTCGAACAAAGACATCTTCGAGCTCTCCGGTTTTTTGCTCCACATTCTGGGCATAGATGATCAGTCCAGGGATGTTTTTGTTAAAGCTCCCAGGCTGCAGGGAAACCCGGGCTTGATTCTGGGCCAGATCCAGCATGGTCTGCTGGAAATTGTGCATGCCCCAGGAAACCCCATAAAAAGAGATGAACAAGTTCAAAGCCAGGCACATAAGCAGGAAGGACAAAGGCGAAGGCAAAATCTGGGCCAAGGATATCCCACCAGCCCTCAAGGCCATGAGCTCCCTGTCCGCGCTCATGCGCTGAAAAGCCAGGAACATGCTCAGCATGCAGGCCACAGGGAACATGAGCATCATAAAAAAGGGTGAAAGATAAAGAAAGAGCTGCAAAAGATCCAGGCCAGAAAGCTCTATTCCCAGCAGGACCTCATGCAGCCTGAGCATCTTGCCCAGTAATAGCAGGGTCAAAAATATCGCCAGGCAGAGCAGAAAAAGGACAGCCAGCTCCCGCCAGAGCAGTCTATGGATCAGTCTAAAGCCGGGCATGATCCTGGGAGACTACTCCCCTTAAGCCTCATCCTGGCCGCAATAAAGGCGTAACAGATACTGCTCCTGCTTGGGGGTCAGATTAAACCTGAAGGCCGCCTCCTGGACCAGGACCTGCTCAGACTTGCCTTGCTCCTCCTTCTGGGCACCGATCCATTTCAGCGCGTCCTGAAGTTTTTTTTCATTTGGCATTATGGTGCTCATACTATATTTCCCTCCGGGAGGAGTTGTTTGCTGTAATTTTGCATAAAATAGTAATATACCTCAGCCAGGAGCAACTTGCAATACTGCCTGCTCCTTACCGGGCCAGTGCGGCAGGCTTGCCATGCAGCAGCAGCCAGGATATGATCTGCAAGAAACCACGACTTAACACTCTGTATATGTCCAAATCCAGTTTACTTAAGACAAACACACCCACCAGCCTCGTTTTGCTGCTGCTTCTGGCCCTGGCCGGAGCCTGCTCTGTGGCCAAGGCCCCTTATGAGATCACCAAGGGCACCCTGAAAACCACCTACTATGTGGGCAAATATGCTACTAAGGGAGTGATAGGCTCAGGCACCGTGGTCTATCGGGTAGGAGAATTCACCTTCAAGGTAGCCATGGCCCCTTTGAGCTGGCCCATGACCAGGGAAGAGATCGATAGTATCGACGACATGCCGCCCAAAGAAGCCATAAAAAAAGGCCGGGTCAAGAACTCTCCCTATGTAGTCCAGGGTAGGCGCTATACCCCCATGTCGGTGCAGCAAGCCAAGAGCTACCAAGAAAAGGGCATGGCCTCCTGGTACGGGGAGGAGACCAGGAGCCAGAGCGGCGGGCATATGACCGCCAACGGCGAAGCATTCGACCCCAATCAGCTCACTGCAGCCCACAAGCATCTGCCTTTGCCCAGCTTTGTCCGGGTTACCAACTTAAATAATAACAAATCCATTATTGTTCGAGTCAATGACCGAGGGCCGTTCGTAGGGGACAGGATAATCGATCTCAGCGCAGGCGCTGCCAAGAGGCTTGGCTTCTATAACCAGGGCCTGGCCCCGGTTCTGGTGGAGACAGTGGAGACAGAGAGTGGATAGGCATCCTATAGTCCTTGATAATAGTTTGGGGCTTTTGCTATTGAATAATCCTATTTGACCTCCTGCCAGGCAGCACTATATTTGCGGCTTAAAGGAGGTCATTTATGAAAAATAACAGCTTGGATTGCCAGGGTTTGCCCTGTCCGCAGCCGGTTCTCAGCTGCAAAGAATTTTTGGAGCAACACCCTGGTACTGAAGTAGAAATCATTGTGGACAACCAGGCTGCCCAGGAGAACCTGCAAAGATTTTTGCAGAGCACAGGCTACAGCATCTCCGAGAGCAGCCAAGACCAGGGCCTCATCCATATCCGGGCTAGACCAGATACAAATAGCCCTCAGGTCAACAGATCTAAGGGACATGCGGCGCAACAAAGACAAACCCCCCGGGACCAGGAGCAAAAACCTGCACTTGAAAAGCAGCTGGTGTTTATTACCAATCAATTTATGGGACATGGAGACCAGGAATTAGGTGCAAAATTGATGCAAAATTTCATTGTCACCCTGCCGGAGATGGGGTCCAGCCTGTGGCGGATAATTTTGATCAATTCCGGGGTCAAATTGACTGTCCAGGAAAGCCCAGTCGCGGAAGAGCTGCAAAAATTGGAGAGCCTTGGTGTAGACATTTTGGTCTGCGGAACCTGTCTGGACCATTTTGGACTCCTGCAGGACAAAAAGGTGGGGCAGACCACGAACATGCTGGATGTGGTTACCAGCCTGCAGTTAGCAGAGAAAGTGATCCAGATCTAGGGCAAGAGTATGCGGCAAAAGCAGGGTAACCAGCTGCTGCGTCTGAACAAAGCCTTGTCCAGAGCGGGTATCTGCTCCAGGCGCAAGGCAGAGGAGCTGATTCGTGGGGGTCAGATCCAGGTCAATCAGGAAGTGGTCCAGGATCTGGGCCGCAAGATAGATCCGGCCCTGGACATCATCCAGCTCCAGGGCAGAAAATTGGATCTCGCCCTGGTAGAGGGAGCCCACCATCAACATCTGGCGCTGCACAAGCCCATAAAGGTGGTCTCTACTCTGAATGATCCCCAGGGCAGGACGTGTATCCCGGATATTTTGCCTCCCAGACTCAAGGATTATCGACTGTTATCCGCGGGCAGGCTGGATTATATGTCCGAGGGACTCTTGATTCTGAGCACTGACGGGGAACTGATCCACAGCATAACCCACCCCTCACATCAAGTGAGCAAGACTTATCGAGTTTTCGTCAAAGGACAGGTGAATCAAAAACAGCTGCAGACAATGCGCAGCGGCATGCGGCTTATGGAGGGCCACCTCCTGGCTCCTGTCCAGGCCAAAATCCTGGGGCCGGAGCCAGAGAAGGGCCTCTGGCTGGAGCTTGTCTTGACCCAGGGTTTGAACCGACAGATCAGGCGAATGTGCAGGGACCTGGGCCTGACTGTGCTCAGGCTGATCCGCACCAGACAAGGGCCTGTGCATCTGGGCAATCTGCAGCCTGGTCGTACCAGGCCTTTGAGCAGTAAAGAGCTGGCCCAGCTTAAAGCCCCATGCAAAGGAGGCTAAGTTGCAGATAGACATCAACTGCGATCTGGGAGAAGGTTTTGGCATCTACACCGCAGGCCGGGACCAGGAGGTCATGCCCCATATCTCCTCTGCTAATGTGGCCTGCGGCTGGCATGCCGGGGATCCCTTGGTGATGCAAGCCACAGTGGAAATGGCAGTCAGTCACAAAGTGCAGGTAGGCGCCCATCCAGGCTATCCAGATCTTTTGGGCTTCGGCAGGCGCACATTGGACTGCAGTCCCAGGGAGCTTTACAGCTATGTCCTGTACCAGGTCGGAGCCCTGCAGGCCTTTTGCCGCAGCTATGGTCTCAGGCTCCAGCATGTCAAACCCCATGGGGCCTTATACCATGCGGTCCTGGAGGAGACCAAGCTAGGTAAGGCCTTAGCTCAGGCAGTGCAGGAAGCTGATCCTGAGCTTATCCTGCTTGCCCTGGCTGGCCCCAAGGGGGATGGCATGGCAGAAATCTGCACCAAACTCGGGCTGCGTTTGGCCAGGGAAGCTTTTCCAGACCGGGCCTACAACCCTGACGGCACCTTGGTTCCCAGGAGCATGCCCGGGGCAGTGCTGGATAATCCTGAACAAGTAGCAAACAGGGCCCTGATCATGGCCAGGGAGGAAGCTGCCCTGACCCCGTCTGCTGAAAAGGTCTCCCTGCAAGCTCAAACCCTTTGCGTGCACGGGGACAGCCCAGCTGCAGTGGAATCTGTTCGCCAGATCCGCAGCATCTTCCAAGAAAACGATATCAGCATTACCCCCCTGAAGCTCCTGACCTGAGTCCGCTTGTGCCTGAGCTTAAAAACTGCTAAATTGTAATGTTTAGGACCTTTTTCAGTGCTGCATTTCATCTCATTTGCCTCAAGGGGATACAACCTTGTCCATAAGGATCATTGAGCCCAGCCTTCGCTATTGCGCTGACTGGGGCCTTTTAGTGCACTTTGGGGACCGCATTGATCCCGAGCAGAACGCCTGGACCAGATTGGTGGCGAGACGCATAGCGCAAATGAGCATGCCTGGAATATTGGAGGTGGTTCCAGCCTATGCCTCCATTTTGATCATTTATGATCCCTTGCAGCTGGATCCGGACAGTCTGCAGCAAAATGTGCTCACCTGTTGCCAAGGGCAATACCCTGGGGATGCCTTACAAGCAGAAGACAGGACAGTGAGCATCCCGGTCTGCTACCAAGGCCAGCACGCCCCTGACTTACAAGAGGTGGCCAGGGTGCACAATCTATCTGTACAGGAAGTGATCGCTATCCACTGTGAGCCTGAATATCTGATCTATATGCTGGGGTTTGCGCCTGGATTTCCTTACCTGGGCGGTCTGGATCAGCGACTGCACACTCCCAGACTGGATACTCCCAGGGAGCTGGTGCCAGCAGGCTCTGTGGGCATTGCCGGCTCCCAAACCGGAATATATCCCTTAGCCAGCCCAGGAGGCTGGCGGATCATCGGCAGGACCCCGCTTAGGCTGTTTGCCCCTGAACAAAGTCCTCCAGTGCCCTACTACGCCCCCGGAGACAAGCTCAAGTTCTATCCTATTGGCCAGGAGGAGTTCCAGCGCCTGCAACAGGAGCAGGACCATGGGAAATGATGTGTTCCTGGTCTTGGATCCCGGGCCATTAAGCACTGTACAGGACCTAGGTCGCTTCGGCTTTCAGTCCTTGGGCGTACCCATCTCCGGCGCCCTAGACCCTTACTCTGCCCAGGTGGCCAACCTCCTGGCAGGCAACACCCCTGACGCGGCAGTCCTGGAAATGACCATCAGGGGCTGCACCCTGGCTGTTTTGCAGCAAACCAGGGTAGCTCTGACCGGAGCTCAGGCATTGGTGAGACAAAACAGCACAGACAGATCCCTGTGGAGCGCATTTACCGCCGAGCCCGGAGACGTACTTCGCATCAGCCAGGTCAGCCAGGGCTGTCGCATCTATCTGGCTGTCAATGGAGGATTTGACTTGCCCTTAGTCATGGGCAGCCGCTCCACATATGTCCAGGCAGCCTTGGGCGGGTTGCAGGGCAGAGCCCTGCAAAAAGGAGATTTTCTGCCTGCAGGCTCGAGCTGGACACAGCCCAGCCAGGATTTCATTCCGGAAAAATTCCTGCCCAGCCTTGCCCCGGAGATAAGCCTGGGCTGCGTGCCAGGCCCCCAGGAGCAACACTTCCAAAAGCAGGGCCAGGCCCTGTACGAGTCCTCTTATACTGTAACCCAGCGCGCAGACCGCAGGGGCGTGCGCCTGAAGGGACCTGAACTTGCCCATACCCATGACTCCCCTGGAGGGATTGTCTCTGAGCCTATCCTGCCCGGCAACATCCAGGTCCCAGGAGATGGCCAGCCCATTGTGCTCTTGAATGAGCAGACAGTGGGCGGCTACCCCAAAATAGCTACTGTGCAAAGCTCTGATCTGCACAAGCTGGGTCAGGCTATTCCAGGGGACACAATATTTTTCTACAGGATCACTCCTGAGCAGGCCCTGGAAAACCGCAGGCTGCTGCAGAAAAACTTACGGAGTCTCCAAAGCATCCTAAGCCTTTGATTACAGTATTGACCAAAAAAGAGCTTTGGACTAGGCTTTATGTACATTTTACAGTCAGGGCAGATCCAGTCTAAGGCCCCTGTCTTGAGTATCTTCAAACCAAAGGAGTAGCCCATGTCCAGGAAAATCATCTACCTTGTCCTGCTGAGTCTTTTTCTGGCTTCACCCTTGTATGCCAAAAGCCTGAAGATGGATCTCAATGCCATCTACCCGGCTTCCAACTTTCATACCCAAGGAGCTGTCAACTTTGCAGAGCTGGTTGAAGAGTATACAGACGGAGAAATCCAGATCTCAGTCCATTCCGGAGGTAGCCTAGGCTTCAAGGGCGAGGAGCTGCTCAAGGCGGTTAAGGATGCCTCGGTACCCATGTCTGACATACTCATGGGCGTAGTCTCTGGCAGCGAGAAGATTTTCGGCCTCAGCACCTATCCCAGAATGGTGGATTCCTATGAGGAAGCCAGAGAGCTCTATGAAGCAGCCCTGCCCTATTATCAACAGGCCTGTGAGCGGTGGAACCAGAAACTTTTATATGCAGCCCCCTGGCCGCCCAGCGGACTGTTTACCAAGGACCAAGTGCGCTCCATGCAGGATATGGATGATCTTAAGACCAGAACCTATGACAAGAATGGAGCCCAGTTCCTCAAAAAAGCAGGGGGCAGCCCTCAGTCCATGCCTTGGGGCGAAGTCTACTCTGCCCTGAACACCGGACTCATAGACTCAGTGCTCACTTCAGCTACCTCGGGCAAAGACATTAAGATCTGGGAGACCTTGGACTACTTTACAGAACTCAACTTTGCCTATCCTTTAAACATGGTCACCATCAACCTGGACTACTGGAACTCCATGAGCCAGGAGCAGCAGGATGCAGTTCTCAAAGCGGCAGAGGAGACAGAAAAGGCCCAGTGGGAGGCCTCCAGGCAGAGCCATAAGGACTCTATGCAGGCCTTACGGGAGAACGAAATCCAAATATCCGAGCCTGATCAGGAGCTCAGCCAGAAGCTGGATCAGATCGCAGAAGAGATCTTCCAGGAATACAAATCAGAGGCTGGAGAGGACACTATCAAGGCCCTGGATGCCATGGAGATGTAGCCTTGTTGAGATTGTCAGCTTGGATTGAAGGCCTCTGCAGGGCAGGGGCCTTTATTTCTGCCCTTTGCATGGCTCTGATCGTGACCTTGATAGTCCTGGAGATATTCCTGCGTACCTTTTTAGGCTTCTCCACCATGGTTAGCAGCGAATTCAGCGGCTATCTCCTGGTGGGGGTTGTCTCCCTGGGTCTGGCCTATACCCTGCAGCACGAGGCCCACATCCGGATCACCCTGATCTGGGACAACCTACCCAAGAAATGGCAAACCAGAGTGGACATCCTGGTGGCCTGCACCTCTATCCTGGTTACCTGCTTTGCTTTATACCACGCAATACTACTGGTAAAAGAAACCTACAGCCTGGGCATGACTGCGGACACCATTGCAAAAACCCCGGTTTGGATCCCCCAGGCAGCAATCCCTGTGGGTCTAGGCATGCTGATTTTGCAGCTCATAAACTTTATCCTCAGGAGGCTCAGGTCATGATCAGCAGCCCCCTGACCCTAGCCCTGGTGCTCTTGCCCATCATGTTCGGACTGCTTCTGGCCAGCAAATGGATCGCCTTCTCCTTGTTCAGTACCGGCATTATCGGCCTTATCCTGTATGACGCCAACCTGCCGCCTGTGCTCTCCATCTGGGACAAGGCAGGCACCCTCATAGCCAACTCCATCTGGAATAGCCTCAACTCCTGGGCTTTGAGCGCTCTGCCTCTGTTCATCCTCATGGGCGAGATCCTGTATCGAACCGCAATCTCCACCAGACTTCTAAATGGCCTAGTGCCTTGGCTAACCAAAGTTCCGGGGAAACTCTACCACATCAATGTCCTGGCCTGCTCTTTGTTTGCCGCTGTCTCCGGTTCCAGCGCAGCCACCACTGCCACAGTGGGCAAGATCACCCTCAACGAGCTCTCCCAGCGCGGGTATCACAAGAAGCTGGCCCTGGGCTCTCTGGCAGGGGCAGGAACCATCGGTTTCTTGATTCCTCCCAGCCTGATCATGATCATCTATGGGGTATTGTCTGACACCTCCATTGGCAAGCTCTTCATCGGGGGCATCATTCCAGGGCTGATGCTGGCCAGCCTGTACTGTCTGTATATCGGGATTCAATCCATCAGGCACCCGGAATACATCCCCCCCAAAGAGGAACACTTTACCTGGAGCCAGAGACTGCAAGGCTTAAAGGACATCATGCCGGTGTTCGGCCTGATCTTTGTGGTCCTGGGCGGGATCTATTTAGGTCTGACCACGCCCACTGAAGCCGCAGCCATAGGGGTGGTAGGCTCCCTGGTCTTGGCCTGGGCCATGCGCAACCTGACTTTTGAAAATCTTAGGGAGTCCTTCATGGCAGCAGTGCGCACCACTGCCATGATCTGCTTTATTATCGCCGGAGCTGCTTTCCTGTCCCAAATGGTTGGTTTTATCGGCATTGCCAATGCCTTAAGCCGCTACATAGTCAGCCTGGAGCTTTCCCCATATGTTTTGATCCTGGTGGTAGGCATCATGTACATCCTGCTAGGCATGATCCTAGATGGTATCTCCATCGTGGTCATGACCCTGCCCATTGTGCTGCCTATTGTAGTCGCAGCCGGATTTGAGCCCCTGTGGTTCGGCATCTATCTGGTGTTCATGGTGGAGGTCTCCCAGATCACCCCACCAGTGGGCTTCAGCCTGTTCGTGATCAATCACATCTCCAAGGAGAACATGTACACCATCCTCAAGGCCACTTTCCCTTTCTTTTTACTCATGATCTTGATGGTGATTATTATCACCGCCTTTCCACAGATTGTGTTCTTTCTGCCGGATAAGATGTAATTTTTCAGCTGATACACAGATCCCAGTTAAAGCATCTGCATGGGATCCAGATCCAGACTGATGCGCAGCCTGGAGGAAGACCCAGCCTGATTCAGGGCCTCCCTGGCCAGACCCCGGATAGCTGCCCAGCTTGCAGCCTTGAGCAGGCACTGCTTGCGTAGCCGGTCCCTGACCCTGCTCAAAGGGGCTGGAGCTGGACCCAGGACCTGGACCTGATAAGCCTGGCCCCTGGAACGTAGCAAGTTGCCTATCTCCTGCACCTTCTGCTCCCCTGGCTCCCATTGCGCTGGATAGCTGAAGCGAAGCAGGGCCAGCTTACTGAAGGGCGGATAGCTCAGCCTCTCCCGCTTCTTAAGCTCTGCCTGGTAAAAGCCCTGGTAATCGCTTGCTTGCACATACTGCCAGCAGTAATGGCCTGGATTCCTGGTCTGGATCAGCACCCGGCCCGGCTTGTCCCCTCTGCCTGCCCTGCCCGAGACCTGGAGCAGCAGCTGGAAAGTTCGCTCCGTAGCACGGTAGTCCGGCAGATTAAGCCCCACATCCCCATCCAGGACCAAGACCAGGGTCACCTCAGGAAAATGATGGCCTTTACTGCACATCTGGGTTCCTACCAAAACCTGGGCCTTTTGCGCAGCAAAATCCTCCAGGATACGCTCCATGCTGCCCTTACGCCTGGTACTGTCCCTATCCAGGCGCAGCACTGGGGTGTCAGGATCCAGCCTGGAAGCCAGATACTCCTCTACCTGTTCAGTACCCTCCCTGATAGGCAGGAACTGATGCCCCCCACACTGGGGACAGGGCAGAGGGAAAGGTTTGCTCAGGCCGCAGTAATGACAGACCAAGCGCTGCATCTTTTTGTGATAGGTAAGACCCACCTCGCAGTGCTCGCACATAATCACCTTAGAGCAGGATATGCAATAAATCAGTGGGGCGTAGCCCCTCTTGTTCAGAAGGATAATAGCCTGCTCTCCGCGCTGCAGGCACTCCTGCAGGGCCTGGTGCGCACTGACTGCAAAAGGACCTTCCATCCCCTGTTTTTGGCTCAAATCCACCAACTCTATCTCGGGCAGGCAGCTATTGCCCACCCTGCTTTGCAGGTTCAGCAGATCCAGTTCTCCTTGCTGGGCTGCATAAAATGTCTTCACATCCGGGGTTGCAGAACCCAGAAGCAGTACGGCCCCGCAATGCTTGGCCCAGAAGTAGGCTACCTCCTTGGCCTGGTAAGTGAATCTTTCCTCCTGTTTGAAAGAGCTGTCGTGCTCCTCGTCCAAGATGAGCAGTCCCCAGTCCTGCCTAGGCAAAAATACCGCGGATCTGGTTCCCACTACCAGACAGGGCTTATCTTGCCTGGCCAGGGATCTAAAAGTTTCTGCCCTGGAGCCAGGGCTTTGATAACCGTGATAGAGATGCACCTTACACTCTGGAAAGGCATCCTGCAGCTGTCTGTAGAGCTGCCAGGCCAAGGCCACCTCAGGGGCCAAGACCAGGGCTGACCTACCCTGCTGCAGGCATCTGTTCAAAATATGGGTATAAACCAGGGTCTTTCCGCTACCTGTAACTCCATACAGCAGCTTAAGGCTGCAATCCCAGGAATCCAGAGCCTGGAAAAGCCAAGAGATAGCCTGGCTTTGTTCAGCAGAGGGCCTGGGGCCCTTTTCCTGCTCCATAAGCAAGGGCTTTTCCTGGTTATCCGCCCCTTCTGTTTGCCAGACAACCATCCCTTTTTTTTGCAGATCCCTTACACAGGAGGCTGCAGAGCCCAGTTCCCGGCGCAATGTGCTGGAGCTGGCCCGGCCCATGTGCCAGAGAAAGTCCAGCACTTGCCGCTGCCTTCTGGCCCTCGGACGCAGAGGCCAGGGAGGATCCAGATTCAATACCCAGGATCCCCTTTCCTGGGCTTTAGTCTGTTCCTGGACCAGGAGCTGATCCTGCACCCACAGCCTAGCCAACTCCTGCAGTTTCTCAGATGGCAATTCCGGCAGCTCAAGCAGGATATGTCCTGAATTTGTTTTTGATCCACGGGGGCAAAAGACCTGATTGAGGCTCCGTATTTCCTTGGGCAGGATATGGGCCAAAACCTGGCCTGGAGATCGCAGGTGCCTGCTGGCCAGATCCCGGACCAGCTTAAGGAATACGGGATTAAGCAGGGGCCGGGATTCCAGGGGCCAGAATAAAGGCCTAACAGTGGCTAAAGACCCGGTTTCAACCCTTTGCTCCAAAAGCACTCCGGGCTGCAGTTTTTTACCCACGTATACGCCCACCCTTTGGCCGGACTGCCAAAAGGCTGCAGGGAAATACTCTGACAGACTGTAGGTCAGGGTGGAGTATGGCGGGCTAAGCAGGGCCACGTCCCAATACATAGGCCTCAATCTACTCTGGGCAAAAGGCTTGAAAGCTCATGGAGCACTTGCCTGGTTGCCTGGCTGGCTTCTATTGGTGCCTGCCCCTGGGGTACAGAATCTCTCAAAAATAGGCGCTGGGGGAAAGGAGTGTTCACAGCCTTCCAGACAATATCCCCCTCCAGCCTCAGGTTCTTGGACTGAATGCGCACTAAGTGCGGCAAAGGGATGTTGCCCACCTCCTGATACTGCCGCCAATCTAGCTGCTGACCACTAGGCAGGACCAATCTTCGGGGCAGATTCTGCTGTACATCCACCCAGACCTGAGCCGCCCCTGGCCCTGAGCCGCCTAGTACTTGACAGGGCAGATCCCTTTGAAAGGCATAGCCCCTTTTATCCAGTTCCGATCCTGGGCTCAGCCAACCAAAATCCCCTTTTGAATTATACCAAAGCTGCAACAGGGGAAAACCTGCTCCCTCCCTGTCAGGATAAGCTGCCAGAAAATTGAAGCCTTTGCCTACTGCTGCCAGGAGCAGCTTTGAGTCATCCTTGCCTAAGATCCATTCTTGACGCCATGATTCACCCTGCTGCCAGATGACCAGCTCCAGCTCTACTGCCGGGCTGAAGCTGATAACTGCCAGATAAGAATGCAGGCTGGAAAGCTTGTCATTCACAAGGCCCTCAACGCCTGCAGCTCGAACCTGAGCCTGGGAAGCCCAAAGCAGGACCAGCACCAACAGGCACCAGCCGTGGATGTTTTTGAGCATTTAAAGCTGCCCTCCCCTAACTGAGGCCTGGTCCCAGGAACAGGCTTACCCCCTGCATCCTGAGTAGGTAAAGCTCAGACCTAGCCTGCTTAGGGCCTGAAGGGATTTCTCGTAAATCTTTCCATCAACACAAATTCTGCCGCAGGACTTCTGCCAGGTCCTGGGCCAAAAACTGGACCTGGTCCGGGTTCTGGCCCTCCACCATAACTCTGGCCAGAGATTCAGTGCCTGAATAACGCAGAAAGACCCTGCCTTTGCCGTTCAAGCTCCTTTCTGTGAATTCCACGCATTCTTTAATCTGGGGCACCTGCTCAAAAGGTTTCTTCTCCTGCACCGGAACATTGATCAGCTCTTGCGGAAAGAGCTCCAGGATACTGGCCAGCTCTGATGCGGGCCTTTGCTTCTCCTGCATGATCTTAAGCATCTGCAGGGCTGCCAGAATCCCGTCCCCTGTGGTGCTGTAGTTTAGAAAAATAAGGTGCCCGGACTGCTCTCCGCCCAGGATGGTGCCTTGCTCCCGCATGGTCTGAGCCACATGCCTGTCGCCCACAGGGGTGCGGATCAGCTCGCCACTGCTATGCCTCATAAAGACCTCCAGGGCCATATTGCTCATCACAGTAGCCACCAGCTTTTTCCCTGGCAAAAGATCCTTTTCCATGCAGTCCTGGGCGCATATGGCCAAAAGCTGATCTCCGTCCAGGACATAGCCTTTCTCATCCACCAAAATCACTCGATCCCCGTCCCCGTCCAAGGCAATGCCCAGATCAGCGCCGGTTTCCAGAACTTTGCGGCTGACCTGCTCAGGATACAAGGAGCCGCAATCCTGATTGATATTCAGGCCGTCAGGCTGCACGCCCATCTTTATCACCTGAGCTCCCAGCTCCTCGAAAACCAAGGGGGCCACTCGATAGGTGGCACCATGAGCACAGTCCAGCACAACCTTCAGCCCATCCAGGGTCATGTCCGTAGGAAAACTGTGCTTCAGGGCCACAATATATCTGCCCGGGCTGTCCTCTATTTTATAAGCCCGGCCCACGTCCTGAGGCTGGGGATGATCCCACTGGCTCCCGCCGCTAAGTACCAGATCGGAGATGTCCTGCTCTGCCTGATCGCTGAGCTTAAAGCCCTGGGGGTCAAAAAACTTTATCCCATTGTCCATAAAAGGATTGTGGGAGGCGGAGATCACCACCCCCAGATCCGCGCGCATGTTCTTGGTCAGAAAGGAAATCGCCGGAGTGGGCAAGGGGCCCACTAGATAGACATCCATGCCAGAGGCACAAAGTCCAGAAGTCAGTGCGCTTTCAAAAACATAGCCAGAAAGCCTGGTATCCTTACCTATCACTACCCTGTGCCTTTTCTTAGAATTCCGGAAATATTGACCTGCTGCTAGACCCAAACGGATAATAGTCTCCGGCTGCATGGGAAAGATGTTCACTTGTCCCCTGAGACCGTCTGTGCCAAAAAGCTCCTTATGCATACTCCATGCTCCTGTCTTTCCTGCTGATTTTCCAGGCCGGATATCCATCTGCTTGCCAAGCAACAAAACAGCCCTATAAAGGGCTTTTGCTTGGTCTAAAAACTTGAAGACAACCTTGCAATCTTTTTGCCAATTAAGCCAGGCAGGCCCAATACATTTTTAAAATTGAGCCTGCAACCCATTGGATATATCCTAAAAAATCAGCTTTGGCATAACCTTTTGCTGTCTTCTTCAGCGTCAGTGCAAATAAAAGTGCTATGGCCCTGGCTTGCGAATTTGGCAACATGATTGTCAGCAGTCCTTCCTAGCCTGCAATATCCTGCACCAAATATGCAAAGGTTTTCATCTATTCCTTCTCATTGATATATCTCCTGCAGGCTGCGGACTATTTGCAGACTCTGTCTGGTCAGCCCTACCTGGTGTACCCTGTGCACAGCTACCCCTTTCTGGGCCATCAAGGCAGTGGCTACCTGGGTGGCATTTTGCCTTTGCCCTGACTCCAGGCCCAGGAGCTTGCCCCACATGCTCTTGTTGGAGAGCCCTACCATTACTGGCCTACCCAGGCCAAAAAACTCTTGGATCCTGGCCAGGATCTGCAGATTGTGCTCCAAGGTCTTGCCAAAGCCAATCCCCGGATCCAGGACGATTTTCTCCTCAGGCAGTCCAGCTTTGATCAATCTGTTTAGATGCTGCTCAAAAAAAGACTTAATATCCTGCAGTACATCCTTGTACCTGGGCTCTTTCTGCATTTCCTCAGGCCTGTCCAGGCTGTGCATAAGCACATAGCCTGGCTTATACTGACCCAGAATATGCAAAAGCTCAGGGTCAAACCTGCAGGCTGAGACGTCATTGACTATCAAAGCCCCGGCCTCCAGGGCCTGTCTGGCCACCTCGGACTTGTAACTATCCACTGAGAGCACAGCCTGGGGCCTGTCTTCAAGCACCCGCGTCAGAATGGGCAAGATCCTTTGTAGTTCCTGTTCCTTGTCCACCCTGCTGGAAAAGGGCCTGGTAGACTCCCCACCTATATCCAGAACATCAGCTCCCTCCTGCAGCAGGGTCTGGGCCTGCTTGATGGCTGCCTCCTGCTGCAGGAACTTTCCTCCATCATAAAATGAATCCGGGGTGACATTCAAAACACCCAGAACAAAAAAAGGGGCGGGCCCCAACACCCTGCCCCTGGCTAATGTCCATATAATCCCAGTCGACATAGGATTTTATCCCTGACGGCCTTTAAGTTATCAATCCTGCCCCTCTTCCCAAATAAACTCTTCTGTATCCTGGGCCTGATCTTCAGCAACATCCTTTTCTGCAGGGGGATCTTTCTCCTCCTGAGTCTTATCTGACTGCCCTGCAAAAGGGATTAATTTTTCCCCATTAATCAGCTTTGTCAGCTCCTCCCCAGAGACAGTCTCCCTTTCCAGAAGCGCTTCAGCCAGATTGCGTATCACTTCCTGGTTTTGCTCCAGGAGGCTTTTGGCCTGGTCATAGGCCATTTGCACAATCTTTTTCACTTCCGCATCTATGACCCTGGCGGTCTCCTCACTGTAGTGTTTGTGCTGCACCAACTCCCTGCCCAGGAAAACCTCGTTGCCGTTGTCGCTGATAGCCATGGAGCCAAAAGCCTCGCTCATGCCCCATTCGCAAACCATCTTCCTGGCCAACTTAGTAGCCCGCTCCAAATCATTGCTAGCCCCTGTGGTCAGCTGATCTAAAAACAGCTGTTCAGCCACCCTGCCGCCCATCATTACCGCCATGGTACTCTCCAAGTAATCCTTACTGTAGTTGTGCCGCTCGTCCACAGGCAGCTGCATAGTGATACCCAAAGCTTGACCCCGGGGTATAATGGATACCTTGTGCACTGGATCAGCCTTGGGCAGAAGCCTGGCAACCAAGGCGTGCCCGCTTTCATGATAGGCAGTGGTTTTCTTTTCTTCCTCGGTCAGGATCACGCTCCTTCGCTCTTTGCCCATCAAGACCTTGTCCTTGGCCTCCTCCAGATCCTCCATGGTGACCATTTCTTTGTCTTTCTTGGCTGCGATCAGGGCTGCCTCATTGACCATGTTCTCCAGATCCGCCCCGGAAAATCCAGGGGTGCCCCTGGCCAAGACCGCAATATCCACATCATCTGACAAGGCCACCTTACGGGCATAGACCTTGAGAATCTGCTTCCTGCCATTGAGGTCCGGGTTGGGCACCACCACCTGACGGTCAAACCTGCCCGGCCTGAGCAGGGCCGGATCTAGCACATCCGGCCTGTTGGTGGCAGCGATCAAGATCACCCCTTCGTTGGATTCAAACCCATCCATCTCCACCAATAGCTGGTTCAGGGTCTGCTCCCTCTCGTCATGGCCTCCACCCAGGCCTGCGCCGCGTTGCCTGCCCACGGCATCGATCTCGTCAATGAATATCAGGCAGGGAGCATTTTTCTTGCCCTGCAAGAACAAATCCCGGACCCTGGAGGCGCCCACTCCCACAAACATTTCCACAAAGTCTGATCCGGAAATGGAGAAAAAAGGCACTCCAGCCTCTCCTGCAACTGCCCTGGCCAGCAGGGTTTTGCCTGTACCAGGCGAGCCCACCAAAAGAACGCCTTTGGGAATTCGTCCCCCAAGTCTGGTAAACTTTTTAGGGTTACTCAAAAAGTCCACCACTTCTTCCAGATCATCCTTGGCTTCGTCTATACCAGCCACGTCATCAAAAGTAACCTTTGTAGCTTCCTCAGAGACCATTTTGGCCTTGGAGCGGCCGAAGGAAAAGGCCTTACCCCCACCGCCTCCACCCTGCATCTGGCGCATGAAAAAGATCCAGACCGCTATAAGCAACAGCATAGGGAACCAGGAGATGAGCATAGTCAAATACCAAGGTGATTCCTCCTTGGGTTTGGCTTCCACCTGGATCCCCTGGTCTAAGAGTTTGCTCACCAGATTCGGATCCTCTGGGGCATAGGTAATGAACTTTCGATCCTGCTCCACCAGAGTGCCGGTTATTTTCTGACCCTCAATCTGCACACTCAGCACATTGCCTTGCTCCACCAGGGAGAGAAATCTGCTGTAATCAATCTCTTCCCTGGATTGCTGAGGTTGCTGGAACATGTTGAAAAGGGCCACCATAACCAAAGCTATGGTGGCCCATAGGATTATATTCTTGAGATGGGTATTCAAAGGTTACTCCTTGCAATGCTATTCAAAGCTGCCTTTGTATTTATTAACATAAGCCCAAGCGGCTGTCCATCAGGATTGCACCTGACAGGGCATTAACTCCTCAAGCTTGGAACAGATCCTAATCATTGTTGAAACTGCATACGCTAGAACGGGCACAACTTAGCTTTGAAACATGACGATACACCAGTTACCAGTGAGCTGTTGGACTCAATGTCAGTGATAATTGGCAACTGATAACCGTTTCGCATACAAACTGCCCGGGAAAGGTCTATGCGGGAGAAGCGAAGTGCCCCTTGCCTGAACCGGAATGATCTGTTAAATATCCTGAACAGAGCGGAAGCGTTTCGTCACCGGTGTGGCGCCTGGACTTCAAATCCAGTGGATGGGCTAACCCCCATCGGTAGGTTCGACTCCTATACGCTTCCGCCATTTTTTTGTGCTTGGGACAAGAACTCCCTGCCCTTTGCTATCTGCCTTTGCACAGAGGTATACCCAGTTCCCCCGGATCTATCCCTGCGGGCCACGGCAACCTCATACTCCAGCACCTGATAAACATCAGAGTCCACCAATGCAGAAAAGTCCTGCAGCTCCTGCAGGCTTAGGCTTTCCAGGGCCAGCCCCTTGGACTCTGCATAAGCCACTGCTTTGCCGGTCACAAAATGGGCCTCCCTAAAAGGCATCCCCTTTTGCACCAGATAGTCTGCAAATTCTGTGGCGTTCAAGTAACCCTGCTGCACTGCCCGCAACATGTTTTGCCCTTCAAATCCTAGATCCTTTACCAGCCTGGCCATAACTGCCAGTGAGCTGTGCACTATTTTGTCCGTGTCCAAAAAAAGTGGCTTGTCTTCCTGCAAATCCCGGTTGTAGGCCAACGGCTGGGCTTTGAGCACGCTGAACATGCCCAGCAGATCCCCGAAGGCCCTGCCACAGCGACCTCGCATCAGCTCTGCCAGGTCAGGATTCTTTTTCTGGGGCATGATCGAGGAGCCGGTGCTCAAAGCATCAGGCAGGCGGACAAAGCCAAATCCGGGATTTGCCCAAAATATAATTTCCTCGCAGAGCCGGCTTAGATGGGTCATGATCACCGAACCGGAAAACAAGGCCTCCAGCACGAAGTCCCGGTCCGAGACTGCATCCATACTGTTCTCAAAAGACTTGTCAAAGCCTAGCTGCGCAGCAGTGTATTCCGGATCCAGCTGATAGGTGGTCCCTGCCAGGGCAGCAGCCCCCAAGGGACTGACCCGGATCCTTTTCTGGGCCTCCTGCAGGCGTTCCCAGTCCCGCCTGAACATCTGCACATAGGCCAAGAGATGCTGGGCCAGGCTCACGGGCTGGGCTGGCTGCAGATGGGTATACCCAGGCATCACAGTGCGTACATGCTCTTCAGCCCTGCTCAATAGGGCCTGGATCAGATCCAGAAGCCCCTCTGACCAGCCCCTGGTCCGCTGGGAGACAAACAGCCTGAAGTCAGCAGCCACCTGATCATTGCGGCTGCGACCTGTGTGCAGTTTCTGGCCTACCTGGCCGATGAGCTCTGTCAGGCGCTGCTCAATGTTCATGTGCACATCTTCCAGCTCCCTGCGCCAGGGAAAGCTCCCTTCCTGGATCTCCTGCTCGATCATCTCCAAGCCCTGCAGGATCTGTTGCAACTCCTGCTCCTGCAAAACCCCCTGCTTGCTCAGCATCCTGGCATGAGCCCTGGAGCAGGCTATATCCTGGACTGAGAACTCCTTGTCGCACTCCAGGGAGTCGGTGTACTCCTGCACCAGGGCGTGCACAGGATCACTGAATCTGCCGGTCCACATCTTAGAAACCCTTTGTATTATTTCTCACCTGACCTGGACTTAGCCTCAGCCACCAACCGCAGACCCTGCAGCCGGATAAAGCCTTCTGCGTCCGCCTGGTCATAAGTATCTTCCGCCTCAAAAGTTGCCAGCTTGGGGTCGTACAAGGATGACTCTGCCTGCCTGCCCAGGGGGTAGACCTGACCCTTGTACAACTTGAGCCTTACCCTTCCAGTGACCTTGTCCTGGATGCTGTCCACCATCTTTTGCAAGGAGTGCCTCTCCGGGGAGAACCAAAAGCCATTATACACCATACGGGCATAGTCTGGCACCAGCCTGTTTCGCATATGCAGTTCCTCCCGGTCCAGACAGATACCTTCCAGATCTTGGTGGGCCGCATAGATAATAGTACCCCCAGGGGTCTCGTAAACTCCCCTGGATTTCATGCCCACGAACCTGTTCTCCACCATGTCCAGCCTGCCAATGCCGTGCCTTCCCCCCAGGCGGTTCAAGGCCTTTATCAACTGGGCAGGGCTGTGGGACTGGCCGTTTATGGCTACTGGGTTCCCGCGCTGGAAATCGATCTCCACTATTTCCGGCTCATCCGGAGCTTTTTCCGGAGGCAACGCCAGATGATAGGTACCTTGGCCGGGCTCAACCCAGGGATCCTCAAGCTCTGCACCTTCGAAACTCAGATGCAGCAGGTTACGATCACAGCTATACATCTTTTCCTGGCTGGTTGGCACAGCAATATGGTTCTTCTGGGCAAATTCCAAAAGATCTGTTCTGGAGGCCAGATCCCATTCCCTCCAGGGAGCAATGATCTTCAACTCTGGGGCCAGGGCCATGCTGGCCAGTTCAAACCGAACCTGATCGTTGCCCTTGCCTGTTGCCCCATGGGCTATGGCCTGGGCTCCTTCCTGCCTAGCTACCTCCACCAGCTTCTTGGCTATCAAAGGTCTCGCCAAGGAGGTTCCCAGCAGGTAACGCCCCTCATATATAGCTGCCGCCCTGAAAGCAGGAAAGACATAATCTTTGGCGAATTCCTCCTGCAAATCCAGAACATAGGCCTTGGAGGCCCCTGTGGCCAGGGCTTTTTCTTCCAGGCCCTCCAGCTCCTCCTCCTGGCCCAGATCTGCTGTCAGGGAAATCACTTCGCAGTGGTAGCTCTGTTTTATCCACTTCAGGATCACTGAGGTGTCCAGACCGCCTGAGTAGGCCAGGACTACTTTCTGAATATTTTGCATACCAATCTCTTGCCTTGGTTTAGGAGTATCAACCCTTTGACTTGTTGTCCTCATGACATTTGTATTCTGCTTCAAATCTCTCCGGCAACCCACTGCAAGAGCGCCTTTTGCATGTGCAGTCGGTTCTCTGCCTGGTCCCAGACTACGCTTCTTTGCCCTTCAAGGATCTCATCAGTTATCTCCTCTCCGCGATGGGCAGGCAAACAATGCATGACCAGGGCTCTTTCCGGCGCCTTAGCCAAGAGCGCCTGGTTCAACTGGAAAGGTGCAAAAGCCTTGTTCCTGGACTCCTGTTGACCTTCTTGGCCCATAGAGGCCCAGACATCAGTATGGATGTAATCTGCATCCTGCACTGCATCTTTGGGATCATGACAGATATTCACCTTGGCCCCTGCCTGCAGGGCCCGCTCCAGGATGTCTGAGTCAGGCTCAAAGCCACGGGGCACAGCCAGATGCAGATAAAAAGGCAAATAGCAGGCAGCATTGATCCAAGAGTGGGCCATATTGTTTCCGTCTCCAACCCAGGCCATCTTAAGCCTTTCAAAAGCCGGACTGCGCTCCTGGATGGTCAACAAATCACTCAAAACCTGGCAAGGATGAAACTTGTCGCTTAGGGCATTTATAACTGGTATTTCGGAATACGCAGCCAGCTCTTCCAGACTTTGCTGGGCAAAGGTACGCACGATTATTCCCTGGCAGTACCTGGAAAGCACCCTAGAAGTGTCTTTCAAAGGCTCACTGCGCCCCAGTTGAGATTCTTGTGGGGTCATGAAGATGCTGGTGCCACCGAGCTGGCTCACAGCTACCTCAAAGGATATCCTGGTCCTGGTGGAAGCCTTCTCAAAAACCAACACATAGCTTTGTCCCTGCAGGGTGCTTTGTTGCCGTCCTTGTTGCTTGAGCTCCCTGGCCCTGCGCAAAAGTTGATAGATCAAATCCGGAGTAAGATCTAGAATCTGCAATAAATGCCTGGGCATTTCCGGCCCTCCTTGCCTACCCCATGACTGAATGGCTGAAAACTATATTTGTATATCCATCGATTTCTGCTTGTAAAGGGGAAATTTCATACCGGGCCAGCAAATGCCAAAATACAATCCAGAGACAGATCTGCTCTGCAGTACTTGAATTTGCTAAAGGCAAATATGGATCCCAAGACACTGCCAATAGGCGCTCTGGCTTTTACCAGCGCGCCTATTGGTAACTGAACAGTCAAAAGTTCTCTGCTTGTCAAGCAGCCATTTTCGTCTGATTTTCTGCAGGTGGTCGAGGTTTGTCCTGAATTATACGATTTATCGCGGTGTGCTTGAATTTGCGAAAATTACGGTAAAATTCATGTGGGATTATTCCCTTGACCACCTCCTTCCGCTGGAGCATCACTAGAGATAGTTCTCATCCACCAAAAATGTCGTTTTTGAAGCTCTTCAGAATTTTCTATAGTCAATACTTGCAGCAGTCCCAGTGCGATCATGGCCAAATTCACAAAAAGTTCCACAGCGTTGATCGCAGCAGAAGTCAAATACTTTGCCTTTTGGGGCAATTTTTTGATGTGTTCACTGTCCAAAGTCTGACTCTTGATCTGCCAGGCTTTAGCCCAGAAATGCTAGTCAGCCCCCCGATGATATGCTTGGTCGCCATCCTGGACAAGCACGAAACGCAGAAACTCTCTCAAAGGCTTCCACCAAAGATCCAAGCAAAGGATCGATATGGTTCGTGGCCCCCATAGATGGTAACTGTGAGAGGTTTGAGCTCACAGGCTTTGGAATCAAAGAGCTGCTTCAATTTGAGCTTCTTGCCGTATTTTGCTGGCCGCCCCCGGCCGAAATACGCCGGAGGTTCTATCAGGATCCCGAGCTTTGCAATCATGAAGCGACCTCCTGAGCTTGTAGTGGACAGAGCGAGCCTTTACATTTCTGTCGATCAATTCATGCCTGTCGCAACTCAAAGGTATTGGGGGCCACCCGCTGGAAACGTTTCTGCTTGCGATCGTATTTGGTCAGGGCTGAGGAAAGAGAGTCCCTTTCCAATTCAACACCATACTTGGCTTTGACAGCCTTTATGATGTCCTTGACATGATTCAAGGCCAAGTGCTTGGCTTTAATGGACAAAGTAGCCAGGACGGGAGAAACCCTAGTGGTAACCAAAAACGGCAAGCCTATAGCAGAATTGAAACCTTACTCCGGCAGACGTTCAGAAAGTCCTTTTGGCTTGCACAGAAAACTTCAGATTACCGGAGATGTTATTGCTCCAGTGGCGGAAAATGACTGGAAAGTGCTTGAATGATTGTTCTGGATACTCACACCCTGCTTTGGATGGATAGAGACGATGATGCTCTGGGGAAACGATCCCGGATCCTTATTGAACAGGCCTGGAAAAATGAGGTTGTTGCTGTCAGTGCAATCAGTTTCTGGGAATGCTCACTGCTTGAGCAGCGGGGACGAATTCAACTTCCCCTGGAGGTGGAAGTATGGCGGGCAGATTTACTGCAATCCGGGGTAAAAGAGATTGCCCTGAACGGAAGAATTGCTTTGCTGGCATCTGCCCTGGAATACTTCCCGCGTGATCCAACAGATCGCTTTATCGCTTCCACTGCCCTGCATTGTGATGCACTACTTCTTACAGCAGACAAAAGTATCCTGGATTGTCAGTCAGATCTGCCCAGACAAAACGCAAGGAAATGACCAAAAAAAGGGCACCAGGAGCTTTACCGATCATGAAATGACTGATGAGGTGAGTTGAAGGACGGTTGCATCACGTACATCCTCCATTAATATTTTTTTGTATTTATTCACCATCTCCTGTGCCCGGATAAGCTTTACCGAAGAAGAAGCC
>CAZBUB010000015.1:0-34465 GCA_964494985.1 uncultured Desulfohalobiaceae bacterium
CCGGATAAAGCTCAAAAGGCTTTACCCGAAGTTATAAG
This sequence comes from uncultured Desulfohalobiaceae bacterium, assembly GCA_964494985.1. GTDB lineage: Bacteria > Desulfobacterota > Desulfovibrionia > Desulfovibrionales > Desulfothermaceae > CAZBUB01. The sequence continues at coordinate 39 of CAZBUB010000015.1, forward strand.
CGTTACAATGTACTAGCCTCCTGGCTTTAGGGCCAACACCCACTGCCTTTCTCAGGTCTGGCTGAGCCCCTGTCTTTTTTTCCCTGACAGTTTGGCCCTTTCCTGGTTTGACAGATGTTATTGCACCTCCTTGTTTTATGATTTGTCTCCCAGGACCCCAAAGCCGACCCGCTATCTGATCAATCCTGCTGCAATTCCGGAATATTCTGATAATACTCCAGGGCCTCAGGATTTTTCAGCGAATCCTTGTTCTTCACCGACTGGTTCTCTATGGTCTTCTTGACCGCAATCTCCACTTTCTTCATGTTCAAGGTATATGGGATATCCGGCACTGGGATTATCTTGGCCGGAACATGCCTGGGCGAAGCATTCTCCCTGATAGTCTTCTTTATCTTGTCTTTTAGCTCCTGATCCAGCTCATAACCGGGATTTAGCTTCACAAACAAAATGACCCGGACATCATTCTTCCAGCTCTGGCCCACCACCAGGCTGTCCTCTACTTCCGGCAATAGATCCACCTGGCGGTAGATCTCAGCTGTGCCGATACGCACCCCCCCGGGATTCAGGGTGGCATCAGATCTGCCGTGGATGATCACCCCTCCCCTGTCATTTATCTCTATAAAGTCCCCATGCCGCCATACTCCAGGGAAGTAGTCGAAGTAAGCACTATGATACTTGCTGCCGTCTGGGTCATCCCAGAAGGAAATGGGCATGGATGGGGCTGCGGCAGTGCAGACCAACTCTCCCTTTTGGTTGTACACCGGATTGCCGTCGTCGTCCCAGGCCTCCACCTTCATGCCCAGGCCCCGACATTGCAGCTCACCTGCATACACAGGACCCAAGGGGTTGCCCAGGAAAAAACAGCCATTAATGTCAGTACCGCCTGAAATGGATGCCAGATGCAAATCCTGCTTGATCTCTTGGTACACATACTCAAAGCCTTCCTGTGGCAAGGGCGAGCCTGTGGAAAGCAGAGCTTTCAAAGGTGCCAGCTCATAATCCTGGCCAGGCTTGAGGCCGGCGTTTTGCAAAGCTGTGATATAGCCAGCGCTGGTACCGAAAACGCTTAAGCCCTCTTCCTGGGCCATGCGCCACAATACTCCGGGGTCAGGATACAAAGGATTGCCGTCATAGAGCACCACTGTAGCCCCAGCTCCCAGAGAGGCTGTCAGCCAGTTCCACATCATCCAGCCGCAGGTGGTAAAATAAAACATCTTGTCCCCGGGCTTGATATCAGTGTGCAAAAGGAGCTCCTTGAGCTGGTTGATGAGCACCCCGCCTGAGCTCTGCACCATACATTTGGGCAGTCCCGTAGTCCCTGAAGAATACATGATGTACTGGGGATGCTCGAAGGGCAGCTGTACGAAATCGATCTCCGTGGCCTGGCTGCTGCAGAAATCTCGGTAAAACACACCCTTGGGCACCTGGGACAGGTCAGGATTATTGTCTGTCAAGGGCACCACAACCACCTGCTGCACGGAATCAATCTCCTGCATGATCTGTGGCATCCTGCCCAGAATATCCAGTTGCTTGCCCTTGAACTTGTAGCCATTGGCCACGAACAGGATCTTGGGCTGGATCTGCCCGAAACGGTCCAGGACACCCTTGATGCCGAAGTCAGGGGAACAGGAGGACCAGGTGGCTCCAAGGCTGGAGGCAGCCAACATGGCTATTATAGTTTCCGGCATATTGGGCATATAGCCCACCACCCTGTCCCCTGGCTGAATGCCCAGCTGCTTCAGGGATGCGGCTACCTGGGCCACCTCTGTATACAGCTGCGCAAAGCTCAGCTCCTTTTGTCTGCCCTCTTCTGTCCAAAAGATTATTGCTGGCTGCCCATCCCTGCGGCTGAGCAGATTCTGAGCAAAGTTGAGCCTGGCCCCGGAGAACCACTTGGCCCCAGGCAGCTTGTAAGGATCATCCACTACCTGCTCATATTTCTGGGAGTGTTGAATCTGCATATAGTCCCAAATTGAGGCCCAGAAATCCGAGATATTCTCCACTGACCAGGCATGAAGCTCACTATATTTAGTAAAATCCTTGCCGAAGTTCTTATTTACATACTGCATATAATGCAGCATCTTGCTGTCTTGAATCTTTTCCTTGGATGGCTGCCAAAGCATCTTCCCGGACATGGCTCACTCCTTTTTTTGGCCTTCATAGATAACCGCCAGGATTGTAGCGCTATCTTGTCTGGCCGCCAGCATATGGGGCTGGGTAGACTGATAGTAGACGCTGTCCCCTGGCTCGAGCTCGAACCTGTCCTCCCCCAGCCTGACCAGAACCTTACCTTCCAGGACAAAGATGAACTCTTCGCCATCATGTACGGAAGTCTCTTCATCAGGATTTTCCCTTAACCTGACCACCAGGGGTTCCATATGCCTGCCCCGCACTTCAGGAGCCAGGCTCATATAGGAGTAGAGCTCCTGTTTGTCCTGACTACTGGTGGATCTGGAAACAGACTTGCGATCTTTGCTTTTGGTTATGGCATAGGCCTTATCCCCTTCTCCGGAGATCAGGGTCCCCAGGTCGCCAGCCAGGACTTTGGAAAGCCTGATGATGGTTCCCAATTGGGGCTGGACTTCTCCCTTTTCTATCCGGGCCAAAAAATCCTGCTCATACCCTGTAGCTCGGCTCAGATCAGAAAGCTTTAAGCCCTGTTCCTGGCGAAGCTGCCTGACCTTTTCTCCCAGCTCCTGCATGTCCATGCCTTCTGAGGCCCCTATCTCACCTGTCAAGTCTTCAAAATAATCCACATTAATATGTGGAGGCTTATCTTTTTTGCTCTGCATACCTGCTCCTTGCCTTTGAGCAATTTTTTGTATTTCCCCAAAAAGGCCTGCTGGTCTTGCTTCAGACCAGACAAAGGCCTTTGCCTGGTCTAAAGCTCCCAGCCTTTACCCTTTGCCAGGTACTAGACTTCAGCGCTCCATTCCTGAGGAAACTTTTGTCCCGGGGCCTCGCCCCTTTTTTCCTTTTTCTCCTTCAGGCCCGGCCTGGCGAATTCCGGATGGCCCTCGCGCTCAGTGCGGCCGTTTATTACCGCTTCTGAGCGAAGCCTACGGCCCACTGTCTTTTCCATCATTTTGCCCAGCCAAAGGATACGGTCCACATCATAGCCATGCTCAATACCCATCTCGTCCACCTGCACCAGGAGATCCTCCAGGCAGGTCAGGCCCACGTACCTGGGATCCTTATAGTAGTATTCCCCTGTGCCGGGTACTGGCCTGTCATCCAGGAAATTAGCTGGCTGTCCGCCCATTCCGCCCAAAGTGGCTTCGAAGTTGGTGATTCCAGCCTGCAATGTAGCCAGTACAGAGGCTGAGGCAATACGCTTGGTCTCATGAAAATGGGCGATGTGCAGATTGGTATCCGGAATCTGGTCCAGGACCATGGCAAAATATCTGTAGACTTCAGCTGCATTGGCGCTGCCGTCGTGGTCCGCATGCTCCACGTCATGGGCCCCTATGGACAGCCAGCGCTTGGTGAAGTCCACCGCCTCCTGGAGTTCCGTAGCCCCGCCAATGGGGCTGCCCCAGATGGTGCTCACAGTGCCGCACATCTTGATGCCTGCATCATTGCACTTTTTGATGCAGCGCTCTGCCTCCTGCCAGTACTCTGGCAGGGTGGTCCCTGAATTGGCGAAATGGTGCTGCTCCTCAGTGGAGACCATCATCAACACCCGGTCCGGGCCAATACCCCTTTCCTTCATCTCAATGGCCCGATCCACTGCAGGCTCCCTGATGGTCACACAGGTCAAACAGACGTCCTCAGGATTAATGCCCCGCTTATTGCAGCGCTTTGTGAACCAGTCGCTGCGCAGATGGGTCATCAACTCTTCCGCATCGCTGAACTGAGGCATAAGATGGGGGCTGCCCAGATTGGTGACTTCAATATTCCTGCAGCCTGCAAATATCAGTTGCTCCAGGTAATATTTCTTGGCCTCGGTGGATATGAACTTCTCTTCATGCTGGAAACCGTCTCTGACAGTGATGTCCCCGATAGTCACCTCTTTGGGCATGCGGGGAAATATCTTCCACAGATTATATTCCATACTTTACTCCTTTGCTTTTTATTTTTGAAATACAATTAGAGCCTGAACAATCAAAGGTTCTTTGGTAACACTTTGTGTTTCATAACAATTTTCAGCATTCTTAATGTCTCTACCATTTCCGACTTAACATACCGCTTTTATAATCTTGCTTTTTCCCTTGAACCTTTAAGTTTTGACTCTCAAGTTAGAACCTGAAGTTCCCAAAATTGGTCTCAGGTATAGGCTTCAACAGGCTGACCTCAAGGGCCATACCCAGCCAGTCCCTGATCTCCGAAAATTTGAGCACTCGATCGTTTAAGATCCTGGCTGAACAATAAAATGGGTGCGCTTCCCCATCATACTTATCCATCATCATCTGTTGGAACTCCTGTTGCTCCTCCTGGCTCATGGGCCTACCCTCTGCCTCCCGCTTACGCTTTTCTATGGACAGGAGCACCCCAGCTGCGCTGCGGCCACTCATGACCGAGGTCCTAGCCCGCATGGTAGCGAACAGGAAGTGGGGCCTATAGGCGCGACCACACATGCCGTAGTTGGCTGCTCCGTGGTCCGGGCCCACCACCAGCTGAATCCTGGGTACCTGGGCACAAGACACCGCCCTGACCATATTGGCCCCGTACTTGCCGATACCCATATGCTCTGAATCAGAACCCACCATATAGCCTGGGGAGTTCTGCACGAACAGCAGCGGGATCTTTTCCTGACAGCAGCGCACGATCCATTCCGTGGCCTTGCGTGCCGCCTCCACAAAGATGATCCCCAGCCCGTTGGAGGCTATCACCCCCACCGGGATGCCCTTGAGACACATCTTGCCGGTAACTATGTTGTCCCCGCGCCCAGGGGCATAGTCTTTCTTATATTCGCTGAAATAGCTCCCGTCTGCTATAGATTTAAGGATTCCCCGCACATCTATGCCCCTGCTCACTGCTGAGGGCATATGCTCGTAAATCTTGTCACTGTTCTGCTTGGGGGGCATCTCCTGGTAGCGCTGCACGTGCACCTTCTGCTCCGGCTCCATGGCCAGGAGCTCCCGCACACTCTTAATGCCCTCCTCCTGGGTGGCGCAGAAGCGATCCGCGCCCCCGGAGATTTTGGTATGCACCTTGGCCCCGCCCAGCTCCTCCGCACTGATATCCTCACCTGTGGCCATCTTCACCAGGGGAGGCCCGCCTAAAAAGGAATAGGCCAGCTTGTCTATCATCACTGCCTGGCAGGCCATAAACACGATATAGGCCCCTCCTGCGGTATTGCCCCCGGTGCTCATGGTGATCTGCTTCAGTCCCTGGGCCGACATGCGGGCCATATTATAGAACATGGAGCCGAAATGCTGGTCATCCGGAAAGACATCCGCCTGCATGGGCAGATAGGCACCACCGGAATCAGCGATATACACACAGTTCAGCCCGCATCTCTCAGCAATGAACTGGGCCCGCATATGCTTCTTCAAAGTGATGGGAAAATAGGTTCCAGCCTTGACCCTGCTGTCGTTGGCAATGATCATGGTCCAGTTGCCGTGGATCTTGCCTATCCCGCTCACCAGCCCAGCGCAGGGCACGTCCTCCACGTCTGGATAATGCATGCCGAAGCCAGCCAAGCGGCTCAACTCAAAAAACTCGCTGCCTGGGTCAATAAGCAGATCTACCAGTTCTCGCACCGGTTTTTTACCGTGCTTGGCCAGACGATCTATGGCCTTCTGGCCTCCTGGCCACAGGGCCTCCTGCACCCTCTGTTCCAGCTTAGCTTCCTCGCTTAGCCAATGTTCTTTATTCTCAGCACTGATCCTGTCTTCACTCATCAGCAGCCTCGCTTCTACTTGCCTTTGTACACAGGTTTTCTCTTTTCCTTGAATGCAGCTAGCCCCTCCAACCGATCCTCTGTGGGTATCAACAGCCAGTAGGCATTGGACTCCACAGCCAGGCCAGTATGAATATCAGACTCCAGGCCGGTGTTAATCGCGTATTTGGCCTGCTCTACTGCCAATGGACCATTTTCGCAGATCAGGGAGGCAGTTTCCAGGCATTTGTCCAAAAGCTGCTCTTGTGGACAAACAGCATCCACCAGACCGATCTGCCAGGCCTCCTCTGTATCCAGCCTGCGGCCGGTAAAGATCATCTCTTTGGCCCTGCTGCGGCCCACCAGCCTGGGTAACCTCTGCGTGCCTCCAGCCCCGGGAATGATGGCCAGTTTGGTCTCTGTCAGGCCCATACTGGCCCGTTCTGAGGCGTATCTGATGTCACAGGCCAGGGCCAGTTCTGTGCCTCCGCCCAGGGCTATGCCGTTTACCGCTGCAATCACAGGCTTGTTCAGATTCTCCACCTCTGAAAACAGGCTGCGGATGGTATAGATAAACTCCTTGACCTCATCCTGGCTGAGCTGGGCCCGCTCTTTGAGGTCTGCCCCCGCACAAAACGCCTTCTCTCCTGCACCAGTTACAATTACCGCCCGGATATCCCTTCTTTGCCGCAGGCTGCATATCTGCTCCTGTAGAGCCCGCAAAAGGGCAAAGTTGAGGGAGTTCATAGCCTGGGGCCGATTCAGGGTCAAAACGGCTGTGCCTTGTCGTTCCTCCGATAAGAGTATCTCCTGCTCCATCAGACCTCCTTATGCACAGCAGCTGTTTGCAGCAGCCCTATTAGCTGCCAACCAGCCAGCTAAGATCCTATTCATCCCCAACCTCGTCCACAGCCTGCTCTCGGAGCTTATACTTCTGTATTTTGCCGCTGGCGGTGGTGGGAAAGTCCTGTACAAAAAAGATATGCCTGGGAATCTTATGATAGGAGATTTTGTCCTTGCAAAACTCTTGGATCTCATCCCCTTGAGCCTCATTCACATCTGATCTAAGCTGGATAAAGGCAGCCACTTTCTCCCCATACTTCTTGCTGGGTACACCCACTACCTGTACGTCCTTGATCTTGGGATGGGTATACAAAAATTCCTCGATCTCCCTAGGATATATATTTTCTCCGCCCCGAATAATCATGTCATTGAGCCTGCCAACAATAGTGTAGTTGCCATTTTCATCCACGGTAGCCAGATCTCCGGTATGCAACCAGCCCTCACTGTCTATGGTCTCCTGGGTCTTTTCCGGCATCTTGTAATAGCCGCGCATGATATGGTAGCCTCGGCTGCAGAGTTCTCCAGTCTGATCCTGGCCCAGCTCCCTGCCTGTCTCCGGATCCACGACCTTGACCTCTACGTTGGGCAGGGCCCGGCCTACGGTCTCAGTGCGCACTTCCATGGAATCGTCCCGCCTGGTCTGGGTAATGCCAGGGGAGGCCTCTGTCTGACCATAGACAATGGTCATTTCCTCTGCGCCCATCTTGTCTATCACCCCGCGCATGACCTCCACCGGACAGGTAGATCCAGCCATGACCCCGGTGCGCAGGTGAGATGTATCATACTTGGCCTTGTCCATCTCTTCTAGCTCTGCAATGAACATGGTGGGCACGCCGTGCACTGCAGTGCATTTGTACTTGTCTATAGCCTCCAGCACTGTCTTGGGGTTGAATGTGGTAATAGGCACCATGGCTGCTCCAGAGACTGTGCAGCACATGGTCCCAATTACGCAGCCAAAACAGTGAAAAAAGGGTACTGGAATGCACAGGGCGTCATCTGGAGTCAGACCCATAATCTCAGCCATGCTGTGGGCATTGCCCAGCAGATTGCTGTGGGTGAGCATGACCCCCTTGGGATAGCCAGTAGTGCCAGAGGTGTACTGCATCATGATCACGTCTTCTGCATCCAGGCTGTCCTCCCTGGCCTTAAAGTCCGCATCAGACACGGACTTGCCCATCTCTATCATGTCCTTCCAGTTGTACATGCCCGGAATCTTTTCCTCGCCCAAGTAGACTACGTTCTTCAGATAAGGCAGCTTTTCTGACTTGAGATTGCCGGGCTCGCAATCTTTCAGCTCAGGCAGGACCTCGTTGACCACCTTGATATACTCGTCAGGTTCCCTGACCCCTCCGGTGAGGATCAAGGTGTTGGAGTCAGACTGCTTGAGCAGATACTCCAGCTCAAAGGAGCGAAAATTTGTGTTTACCGTGACCATGACCCCGCCCATCTTGGCACTGCCGAACTGGGTGTAGACCCATTCCGGCAAATTATTGGCCCAGCAGGAGAAGTGATCGCCTTTTTGCACCCCCAGGGCCATCAGGCCCTTGGCCACCTGGTTGCACATATCGTCGAACTCGGCAAAGGTCATCCTGAAGTCGTACTCATAATAGGCCAGGGCTATGTGGTCCTTGAGTTGCCTTGCATTTTCTTCCACCACATCGCCGATCCTGGTTTTGCCAATCTCAATACTCATCCTGACCCCCCTTTTTGGTCTGTTCTCAATAAGTCCTGGCAGAGAGATCCTTTGTTCACGGACTCTCTCAGAGCCTGTCCTGAGTCTTCGAAGCAATGGCAGATTATAATCTATTGTCTTTGTTGTCATTCTGAACGAGTCTTCGAGTGAAGAATCTCTCTTGCAATCAGCTCTGCCAGGACTTATTAAGAAGTTACTTTTTTTCTGATTATTTTGTGTATTTGGCCAAGAAATCCAAATAGCTGAAACGAAAACAGCCCAGCCCCGGCGTGCTTAGCATCCTATATGCCTGGAAATCACAATACGTTGCACCTCAGAGGTGCCCTCCCCAATTTCCAGGAGCTTTTGATCCCGATAAAAGCGTTCCACGCTATAGTCCTTCATCAGGCCGTAGCCCCCGTGAATCTGCACCGCATGGTTCACTACTCGATTCATGACCTCTGAGGCATAGAGCTTGGCCATGGCAGCCTCTTTGCCAAATGGCCTGTTCTTATCCCTGAGCCAGCAGGCTTTATACAAAAGGTTCCTTGCGCATTCTATTTCAGTGGCGCAATCCGCCAGCTTAAAAGCCACTGCCTGGAACTTGCTTATAGGCTGCCCGAACTGCTCCCTCTTCTTAGCGTAGGCCAGGGCCTGCTCATATGCGCCCTGGGCACCGCCCAAGCCCATGGCACCTATGGACAACCTGCCCCCATCCAGGGTTTGCAGCATCTGATGAAAGCCGTCCCCCTGCTTGCCCAGGACATTTTCCTCAGGGACCCGAACATCATCAAAAAACAGCTCTGAGGTATTTGAGGACCGCCACATCATCTTGCCGTGCATAGGCACTGCCTTGAAGCCTTTTGTGCCGTTTTCCACCAAAAAACAGGTATATTCCGGCTTTCCGCTGGGCCTGATCCCGGTCACTGCCTGCACCGTCACCCCCAGGGACATCTCGCAGGAAGCATTGGTGATGAATATCTTGGATCCGTTTAGGACCCATTCCTGGCCATCCTTGACAGCAGTGGTCTGGCTCCCCCCTGCGTCAGATCCAGCCGTAGGCTCTGTAAGGCCAAAGCCCCAAAGCTTTTCCCCCCTGCACAATGGAGGTAAGTATTTCTTTTTTTGTTCTTCGGTCCCAAAATAATAGATAGGACCTATACCCAGGGAGTTGCCCGCAGCCACTGTTGCAGCCTGGGAGCCGTCTATCCGGGCCAGCTCTTCCACAGCAATAATGTAAGAGAGGTAATCCATACCCTGACCATCGTAGCGGTCAGAAACAATCATCCCGAAGAGACCTATCTCGCCCATCTTCAGGGTTAACTCTGTGGAAAACTCTTCTTTCTCGTCCAACTCCGCGGCCACAGGTTCAATCTCCTTCCTGGCAAACCTGTACACCTCCTTGCGGACCATCTCCTGTTCTTTGCTTAGATCAAAATCCATTCCCATCTCCTTGCTCCAGGATTCTCCTGGTCAATTGTCATCAACACCTTGCCAGGTCTTGGGATTTATCTTTGCAGGCAATGGGTGCCCCAGATAATCTTGCAGATCCTGGGTCAAATCCACCAGGCCCTGCAGATCAATTCCGGTTTCCTTGCCCAGCCTTTGGCACAAATAAACACAATCCTCGCTTGCAATATTTCCTGCGGCACCAGGTACAAATGGACACCCCCCTAATCCGCCTATGGAGGCATCAAAGGAACACACTCCCATTTGCAGACCGCAGTACATGTTCACCAGTCCCATCCCTCGAGTGTCGTGCAGATGCAGGCCCAGCACCACATCTGGGAAACATTTCTGCAACTTACCCACTAGACTGGTGATCCTCAGCGGATCTGCCAGTCCTGTAGTATCTGCCAGATTCAAAAAGCCCACCCCTGCCTGAACCAGCTCCTGGGCCATGTCCAGAATCCTTTGCTCTGGAACTCGCCCTTCCAGGACACAGCCAAATGCACATTGGATACTGGCCTTAGCCGGCAAACTATTTTCCTGACAAAGCCTGGCCATCTCCAGGGCCTCTGCCCTGGCCTGTTCGAGATCCATTCCAGTATTGCGCAGGCTGTGCTCTCTGCTTGCGGAAAGGGAGATCTCCAAAACATCCACGTTGCTCTGTAGGGCACGGCGAATCCCTTTGGTATTCAAAGCAAGAGCACTGTAACAAACCCCTTCATATCTTGGTAAAAGGGCCAAAAGCTCTTCAGCATCAGCCAATTGGGGTACCTTGAATCTGCTGACAAAAGAAGTCGCTTGAATCTTCTTTACTCCGGCATTTAGCATACCCAAGATAAACTTGAGCTTATCCTGAGTAGGTATCACTTGGGTCTGGGATTGGAAACCGTCTCTAGGACCAACTTCCACCAGTTCTACTTTAGAAGGGATGTTCTGCATGCTGATTTCAATTTGTAGGCCTATAATGGGATAAAGACTTCATGATTTGTACTGTGGTAACTATGCAACAAGCTCTGCATGTTTTACCTTCATCAACCTGACCTCAAGCAGAGCAAAATCTTTTTTTGCATTTCCAAAAAAACAAAAATCATTTTGACCACTGGTCAAAATTTGCGCACAAGCTATGCATCTTGTGCATCTTGGTCAGAAAGTCCTTTGGATTTAACATGGATTTTAATGAAAGTTAACAGAGGTTATAGTTTGAGTCAATGCTTTTTCCTGCAAACAAGTCTTGTTTTTCTGAGCCAATTTTATGCAATCTGTTTTTCATAAAGCAGGCCCCAATCAGGCTCGAGAACCTGATTGGGGCCTTGAATTACGTCATGCAGCAATTTTTGTTTTTCCAAGACTTGCCTACCATAGGACAGTAAGATCCTTTTCTTGCTGGTCTGCCTAAGCAGGCCTTATGGATAGAAACACTTTTAAAAAAATTATATGCTTTTTTTCAGCCCTTGTCTTCCTTTCGAATCAGCCCATGTTCCCAACCAGAACCACTCGAGAGCTGGTGTTTTTGAAGCCTGTTCAATAAAATACAAAACAGCTATTTAATCTAGCCTACTGAAAAAAATAAAAAGGTAGACTATGGCCCAAATAAGTTTCCACTTATTTTTTTGAACTTAGTTCAGGAAAATCCCAGTAGAAATACTCCTGCTGTCCAGGACCTTGCTGCTTTTCCTTCTTCTCGGTCTCTTGTTCCCTGAGCTCAATACGCCTGATCTTACCGCTGATAGTCTTGGGGAGCTCATCCACGAACTCGATAATGCGCGGTATTTTGAACTTGGCCAAGATGCCCACGGTGTGCTTAAAGAGCTCCAGGGCCAAATCCCTGGAAGGCTCATAGCCCCGGCTCAATATCACATAGGCCTTGACCAGCTGATAACGTTGGGGATCTGGACTGCCCACCACAGCTGCCTCTGCAACTGCCGGGTGCTCTACCAGGGAACTTTCCACTTCAAAGGGGCCTACCCTGAAGTCCGAGGACTTGATAACGTCATCAGCCCGGCCCACGAACCACCAATAGCCATCCTGGTCAAAATAGGCCCGATCTCCTGTGTAGTAAAAGTTATCCACAAACACTTGGGCCATCTTCTCCGGATTGCCGATATACTCTGTGAACAAGCCTACTGCCCGCCACCTGTCCAGCCTAACAACAATATGGCCAGTTTCCTCAGAACTGGTGATCTCCTGGCCGCTATCGTCAGCCAGGGTCACATCGTACATTCCAATGGGCCGGCCAAATGAGCCGGGCCGCATCTTGCCCACATACCAAGGAGGATTGCCGATCATGGCAGTGGACTCGGTCTGGCCGTAAAAATCCCTGATCTCGGTGCCAGTGTATTTTTTCCACTGCTGAATGGCCTCTGGATTCAAGGGCTCTCCTGCACTCACAGAGTGGCGCAAGGAGCTGAAGTCAAACTGACTAAGATCCAGACCAATAAACATCCTCCAGGCAGTAGGCGGGGCGCAGAAGGTGGTTACCCCAAGCTCTTCCAGGCATTTGAGATACTTATTCCCATCCAAGGCCTTAAAAAAGATCCCAGATCCTGTGGCCCCCACGTTCAAGGGAGCAAAGAAACTGCTCCAGGCCCACTTGGCCCAGCCTGGAGCGCTTAGGTTGTGGTGAATATCCTGGGGCTTGATCCCTATAATGACTGCAGTGGACAGGTGGCCCACGGGATAGGAGATTGCAGAGTGCCCCACACGCTTGGGCAGGCCAGTGGTGCCTGAGGTAAAGAAGCAAAACAGGGTATCGTCCTTTTTAGTTGGGGCTGCCTCTGCCTGCGTGGGCTCTTTTTCAATATCGCTAAAGCTGGTCCAGCCATCCTTTTGTCCCAGGATCAGCTTGGCTTTAGGCTGGGTGCCGATCTTCTGCAAAGCCTCGTCCAAGACCTGGGCAGAAGCTTCGTCAGCCACAATCACATCCGGAGGATAGGTCTCGAACCTGAACTCCAGCTCCCGGACCGTCATGGAGGTGGCAGTAGGCACTGCAATCAATCCGCCTTTGATACAGGCAAAGCTGGAAAACCAGGTCTCAGGCACGATGGGGATCATCATGTACATGTTCTGCCCCTGCTGCACCCCAAAGTTGCGTAAGAGATTCAGGCACTGATTTCCCCTGGCAGCGAACTCCTCATAAGTAAGCTCCCTCTGCTGACCTGTCTCCAGGTCTGCCCAAAGTAAGGCCTTTTGCTGCCCCCTTTCTTTGACGTGCAGGTCTTCCAGAATCTCCTGGGCCCAGTTGAAGTATTCCGGAAACTGCTTATGATTCAACTTCTCAAAGAACTTGCTGACGGCCCTTTCCTTATTCTGGTCATCAGGCAGCTGGTTTAGCTCCATGACTTCTTTATATAGTTCCTGCATACTCATCAGCTACCCCCTTTTTTGCTTACGTTGTCCAGGAATTCTGTTAGCCTCATCAAGCCAGATATTGAACCTAATCCAGTTTTTAGACTATGATTTAACATACTTAACACTGTTCAAAGAAAGATGCAATCCTGTCATAATACCAGGCAGCAAAGTCTTAACCCTTTGATCCTAAACCTGGAGAAACCTCTCTCTTGTTGCATTAAGTGCCTTTATCCTCCAGAATGTGTGCCTTGGCCAAATAACTGGCAGCCAGTTCTTCTGCCAGGCTGTAGGGATCGATCTCCTTTTGCACCAGCCTAATGAGCATATCCTCCAGCTCCCCGTTTTCCGAAAGCCTGTTGAGTAAGGGATCCAAAATGGTAACCCTTAAGGCATTTTGTAACTGTACAAGATACTTGCGTTTCTCCCGTTCCTTGAGCATATCCTGCTGCAGTAGAAGTCCATAATGCTCATCTATCTTTTCCCTGATCTCCTGCACTCTTTCCTGAAAAAGCTTAGGCTGGGCGATGCTCTTCAAGGCCAGCACCGGCGGTTTCCAGACCCCATGTAGCTCCTGGGCCATATCCAGAGCCCTTCTTAGCTCCTGGAGGAGCTTGGCCGCTCCTGGCTGATCCGCCTTGTTCACCAAAAACAGATCTGCAACCTCCATCACCCCGGCCTTGATGGTCTGTACCTCGTCCCCAAGCCCAGGAGTAAGCACCAAAACCACTGTCTGGGCATTGTTCATGATATCCACTTCAGACTGGCCTATGCCCACGGTCTCCACCAGGATAATTTCCTTACCCATGGCATCCAGGACATGAATGGCATCATCAACAGCGTCACAAAGCCCACCCAGGGCACCTCTAGTGGCCAGGCTGCGAATAAAGACTCCCTGATCCTCTGCGTGTTTTTGCATCCTAACCCGGTCTCCCAGCAGGGCTCCGCCTGTAAATGGGCTAGTAGGATCCACTGCCAGCACGCCCACACTTTTACCCTGCTCCCGGTATGCAGTAATCAGTGAATCGCTGATGGTGCTTTTGCCAGCGCCCGGTGGGCCGGTCAGACCTATAACATGGGCCTGACCTGTATACGGGTACAGGGACTTGATGGCCTCTTTAGCCCTGGGCTGTTTATCTTCAATATTTCTGATCAGTCTGGAGACGATTCGTATATCCCCCGATCTGACCTTTTGCACCACATCCATCTTTGCATCCACCTTGATATTTTCTTTTTTGGCCAAGACCTGAAAAAGCCTCTACAGCCCTGCAAGAGGCAATACATACTGCTTCAAGGCCTAAACTTCTTCCCGAGGCTGCACATTCTCTTCGATCCACTGCACTATATCCTGCAAGGGCGTGCCAGGGGTAAACACCTCTTTGATTCCGGATTTGTACAAATAGTCCAAGTCCTGGGTGGGAATAATACCTCCGCCTATGACCATTATATCCTCAGCATTGTTTTCCTTTAAGAGCTCCACCACCCTGGTGAAGAGGTGCTTGTGCGCACCTGAAAGGCAACTAAGGCCGATTAAATCCACATCTTCCTGCAGGGCTGCAGAGACGATTTGCTCCGGTGTCTGATGACAGCCGGTATAAACCACCTCATAACCCGCATCCCTGAGGCTTCTGGCCAGAACCCTTGCTCCTCTGTCGTGTCCATCCAGGCCAGGCTTGGCCACCAAAACCCGTAACTTTCTCTTGTTCATTATATTCCCCCTGCCTTCTGCACACTTACTTTTCTTACTTCATGAAACCTAAAACAGCCCGGGATCCTGGTATTCTCCATACACTTCCCTATAGACATCGCATATCTCTTGCTCTGTGGCGTGATCCTTAACCGCCTGGATACAATAGGGCATGACATTCTCGCCCTTTTCACAGGCCCGGCGCAACTCGCCCAATGACTTTTTCAGCGCCTGATTATCCCGCTTCTGCTTGACCCTTTGCAGGCGCTCTAGCTGCCCCCTCTCCAACTCCTCATCGATCTCCAGTATCGGGCAACTCCCTGCCTCTTCTGTAACATACTTATTCACTCCCACCAGGACCTTTTCACCTGAGTCCACCTGCTGCTGGAATCTGTAGGAAGCCTCTGCGATCTCCATCTGGGGGAAACCCTGCTCAATAGCCTGCAACATGCCGCCCATGCCGTCTATCCTTTCGATGTATTCCCAGGCCTGCTCCTCCATCTCATTGGTCAGCTTCTCCACAAAATAGGAGCCTGCCAAGGGATCGATGGTATTGGGCACTCCAGTTTCTTCGGCGATGATCTGTTGGGTGCGTAGGGCGATCTGGACTGCATGGTCTGTAGGCAGGCACCAGACCTCGTCCAGGGAGTTGGTATGCAAAGACTGGGTCCCGCCCAGTACAGCAGATAAAGCCTCCAAGGCAGTGCGCACCACATTGTTGTAAGGCTGCTGCGCAGTCAAAGAACAGCCTGCGGTCTGGGTATGGAAGCGCAGCCACAAGGAGCGCTCGTTCTGGGCCTTGTACCTGTCACGCATGATCTTGGCCCACATCCTGCGTGCGGCCCGCATCTTGCAGAGCTCCTCAAAGAAGTCGATATGGGCATTGAAGAAAAAGGACAGCCTGGGTGCGAACTCATCCGGATGCATGCCCTTGCGGTCCATAACATCCTGCACATACTCCATGCCGTCACGCAGGGTAAAAGCCAGCTCCTGCACCGCTGTAGAGCCAGCTTCCCGGATATGATAGCCGCTGATGCTGATGGTGTTCCACTTGGGCACATACTTGGTACCGAACTCCACGGTATCGCTGACCAGCTTAATGGATGGCTCCGGAGGCAGCATAAAGGTCTTCTGGGCTATGAACTCCTTGAGCATGTCATTCTGGATGGTGCCTCCTATTTGATCCAGGGAGACCCCCTGCTGCTCTGCGCAAGCGCAGTACATGGCCCAGAGCACTGTAGCCGGAGGATTGATGGTCATGGAGGTGGTTACCTGATCCAAAGGGATACTATCCACCAGGACCTTGAAGTCCTCCAGGGTGTCTATGGCCACCCCGCACTTGCCGCACTCCCCTGCGGCTTTGGGGCTGTCTGTGTCATAGCCCATCAAGGTGGGAAAATCAAAAGCCGTGCTAAGCCCTGTCTGGCCGTTTCTCAGCAGCATGTGCCAGCGCTCATTGGTCTCCCGGGCCGTGCCCATGCCTGAGAACATACGATAGGTCCAGAGCCTACCCCGGTAGCCAGTGGCCTGCACTCCGCGGGTAAAAGGGTACATGCCCGGGAAGCCTATGTCCCGCTCGAAATCCAGATCCTGAATATCCTCCGGGGTATACAGTCTGTTTATCTCCTTGTCCGAGACAGTGCTGAACCTCTGCTTGCGCTCCCCTTTCTTGTTCAGGAGCCTTCTTATCTGATCCTCCCATTTCTTGCGCAGGCTGCTGCATTTATCCAACAACTCTTGGGCAAAATACATATCTTTTTCCTCCAGGTACCTACTTATTCCAATCTCTTAATTTATGCTTCTGGATCTTGCCTGTGGCTGTCTTAGGCAGATCCAAAAATTCAATCTCCTTGGGCACCTTGAACTTGGCTATGCGCTCCCTGCAGAAGTCCTGGATCTCCTGAGCCGTAGCCTGGGAGCCCTTTTTGAGCTTGATATAGGCCTTAGGCACCTCCTGCCACTTCTCGTGGGGCGCACCCACCACTGCCACCTCCAGGACATCCGGATGCTCATGGACCACATTTTCTACCTCCACAGAGGAGATGTTCTCCCCGCCGCTGATGATCACGTCCTTGAGCCGATCCTTGATCTCCGCATACCCGTCAGGATGCAGCACAGCCAGGTCCCCGCTGTGGAACCAGCCGCCCTGGAAAGCCTTTTCCGTCTCTTCAGGCTTGTTGTGGTAGCCCAGCATGACATTGTTGCCCCGCATCACGATCTCGCCCATGGTCTGACCATCATTGGGCACCTGCTCCATGGTGTTGGTGTCCACCACCTGCATGAAATGGGTGGTGACATAGGGCACGCCTTGCCTGGCCTTGATCCTGGCCCGCTCATCAAGGGGCAGCTCATCCCATTGTTCCTTCCAAGCGCAGAGGCTGTGCGGACCGTAGACCTCGGTCAGGCCGTAGCACTGGGTTACGCTGCAGCCCAAGGCTTCCATCTGCTTGATAATCGCCGGAGAAGGCGGCGCTCCAGCGGTATTGATGATAAACCCGTCCGGGACATCCACCTCATTCTTGCTGGCATAGTCAGCCATGGCTGAGAGCACCACAGGGGCTCCGCACAGATGCGTGGCCCGGTTTTTGGAGATAGCGGCAAAGATGTCCTCCGGCACCACCCTGCGCAGACAGATATGCGTAGCCCCTGGGGCACTTATCCCCCAGGTATGGCACCAGCCGTTGCAGTGGAACATGGGCAGGGTCCAGACATATTTCGATCTGTGCTGGATATGGTACTCCAGGATCTCCCCCAGGGCGTTCAGGTATGCTCCTCGGTGGGAGTAGAGCACTCCCTTAGGCCGGCCCGTAGTCCCGCTGGTGTAGTTCAAAGTGATGGGCTGCAGCTCGTCATCCACCCCGAACCTGAACTCCTCAGGTTTGACATCCAGAAATTCTTCGTAGTCCGGGGCATCCACGGCCTTGCCCCGTACATCGCAGATGTTCACTATCTCTACTCCCTGCAGCTCATCCAGTACCGGCTCTATTGCGCCGAAAAACTCGCTGTCCAGAAACAGGAATTTGCTCCCGGAATCCTCTAAGATATACTTGATCTCCTGGGCAGAGAGCCTGATATTGATGGTCACCAGCACCGCACCCAGCAAAGGCACGGCATTATGGGCCTCTAGAACATGAGGAATATTCGGAGCCAGAAAGGCCACCTTATCCCCTTTTCCCACTCCTCTTTGCTTCAGGGCAGTGGCCAGGCGGCAGACACGATCCTTGAAGTCAGCATAGCTATATTTCTGCTCGCCGTGGATGATAGCGGTCTTCTCCGGGTACACGTAAGCGCTGCGCTCCAGAAACTGCAAGGGGCTCAGAGGCTCGTAGTTCACACTATGCATACACAAAATTCTCCTTCACTTTTTAACCTTTCACTGAAAATTCCAATTATACTTCAGCTCTGCTCTCTTATCCCGGACATGGATCCTGGAATCTAGTTCTCTACCTGGATTCCGACTGCAGCATGCGCCGGGCTCCGATCCAGTGCCAGAGTGACAAAGGTGAGACAGAAAGTGTAGCTGCAACTTTAACTGTAGGTATAGATTCCCCGGCCTGACTTCCTGCCCAACCAGCCTGCCTGCACATAGGACTTCAAAAGTGGGCTGGGCCGATACTTGGGATCCCCGTACCCCTGCTGCAGAACATCCATTATGGAAAGCACGGTATCCAGTCCGATCAGGTCCGCCAGGGCCAGAGGTCCCATGGGGTGGTTCATGCCCAGCTTCATGATGCTGTCTATGCCTTCTGCGCTGGCCACCCCTTCGTAGAGCTCCCAGAGGGCCTCGTTGATCATCACCATCAGCACCCGGTTGGAGACAAACCCGGGCACATCTTTGCACTCCACAGTGGTCTTGCCCATGTTCCGGGCCACTTCCTGCACCGTGGCTGTGACCTCAGGGCTGGTGGCCAGGCCGTTGATAACCTCCACCAGCTTCATCACCGGCACCGGATTCATGAAGTGCATGCCGATTACCTGCTGCGGCCTGTTGGTCTTTGCTGCAATGCCTGTAATAGGCAAAGAAGAAGTATTGCTGGCCAAAATGGCATGCTGGGGACAGAGACTGTCCAGCTTGGAAAAGACCTGGGCCTTGATGTCCATCTTCTCCACAACTGCCTCCACCACCAGATCCGCCTGACTGGCAGGGTCAAGCTCCACGCAACTCTCTATTCTGTCCAAGGTTCCCTTTTTGTCTTCTTCACTGATCTTGCCCTTGCCAAGGGCCTTGTCCAGATTTTTTTCTATGCCACTTAGGCCCTTTTGCACCAACTCCTGGGAGATATCGTTCAAAAATACCTGATAACCGCTCTGGGCAGCAACCTGGGCTATACCGCTGCCCATCTGGCCGGCGCCCACCACCATAATCCTTTGTACGCTCATACTGATGTCTTCCTCCAGCGTTTTATTCCGCATCCACCCTGATCAACATGGCATCCCCCTGGGCCAGGCCGGAGCAGATCCCGCAGACCCCCAGACCCCCACCGCGCCTGCGCAGCTCGTAGGCCAGGGTCATCACTATCCTGGCTCCGGTGGCCCCAATGGGATGCCCATAGGCTATAGCCCCGCCGTTGACATTGACCTTGGCCTGAGTCTCCTCCAGGCTGAGCCCCAGGATGCTCCTGGCGCTAATCAGCGTTACCGCGGCAAAGGCCTCATTGATCTCGATCAGGTCCACGTCCTGAATGGACATTTGGTTCTGTTCCAAAAGCTTGCTGATTGCCAGGCCTGGCACGGTGGCAATATCCTTGGTGGGCTGGGAGACCTCGGCGTAATCCAGGATGCGGAACAAAGGCTTCAGCCCCAGCTCTTGGGCCTTGGGCCCGCTCATCAGCAGACAAACATCCCCACCATCATTTATGCCCGGGGCATTACCCGCAGTCACACTACCCAAGCCCCCAGTGACCGCACTCTGGTGATTGAACACCGGAGGCAATTTGGCCAGAGCCTCCATCGTAGTCTCCGGCCTGGGCTGCTCATCCTGCTCCAGGACCCTAGCCTTCTTGCCGGAGCCCACCTGGACTGGGAACACCTCCCCCTGCAGCTTGCCCTCCTGCATGGCCCTAGCTGCAGCCTGCTGGGAATTCAATGCCCAGGCATCATTGTCCTCCCTGGTAAATCCGAACTCATCGCTGGTTTCTGAGCCGTGCAGGGCCATATGCCGATTATAGAAAGGATCCCAAAGTCCATCATAAACCATGAGATCCAGCACCCTGGCCTCAGGCAGGCCCATGCGCTGTCCAAAGCGCATCTCAGGCAGGGCATAAGGTCCATTGGACATGCTTTCCTGCCCACCTGCAATCACCACCTCTGCCCTGCCCAGTTGAATCATCTGCGAGCCTAAGTCCACTGTCTTGATGCCTGAGGAGCAGACCTTGTTCACAGTGATAGAGGGTACAGACTCTGGCAGGCCCGCCAGTATAGAGGCCTGCCTGCTGGGCACTTGACCGCAGCCTGCAGGCACCACCTGGCCCATGAATACGTAGTCCACATCCCCTGGCTGGAGGCTGTCCTGCACCCGGCGCAAAACCTCCTGGATAGCCAGGGCGCCTAGCTGGGCAGCGTCATAGCCCTTCAACCCCCCACCCAGTCTGCCGTAAGGGGTCCTACAGGCCTGAACGCAGACCACTTCCTGCAAACCAATAGGACTGGGTCTTCGCTTTCTGCCCAAACCCTGGAATTCCGGCTTTCTCTTTCCGAAATCCGCTATGGTGGCCTGGGCGTAGATATCTTCCCTAGCTCTTTGCAGGGCTTGCGCCTTATCTGTCATGGAAGCTACCTTTATGTATTTACATAAAACAAAAAAAGGTCCAGGGCTGCTCCCTGGCTGAATACAATGGATCAGCCCCGAAAACCTGTCCCTGAACCTGTAGTTGTCTCTAGCTTTGTCTGGCCTTGCCGAAACCTATTCTTACCAGGGTCTCCTCCATCTCGCTCAAAATATCCGGATCGTCTATGGTAGCCGGAGTGCTGTACTCCTTGTTGTCCGCTATTTTCTGGATGGTGCCCCGCAGGACTTTGCCGGACCTGGTCTTGGGCAGTCTGCTGACCACAGTGGCTTTTTTGAAGGCTGCTACAGGCCCGATATTATCCCGGATCATCTGCACAGCTTCCTTTTCTATCTCCTCTGGGTCGCGCTCCACGCCAGCGCTCAGCACCAAAAAGCCCACAGGGGCCTGGCCTTTGAGCTCGTCCTCCACGCCTACTACAGCGCACTCTGCCACATCTGGATGATCAGCCAGGACCTCTTCCATGGCCCCGGTGGACAGCCTGTGCCCTGCTACATTGATTATGTCGTCGGTGCGGGACATAACAAAGACATAGCCCTCCTCATCCAGATAGCCCGCATCAGAGGTGTTATAGTAGCCAGGGAACTCTGAGAGGTACTTGTCCACAAAACCCTGGTCATTGTTCCACAGGGTGGGCAGGGCTCCAGGGGGCAAGGGCAGCTTGACCGCCAGGGTCCCGATTTGGCCGGGGGATACGGGTTTGCCCTCATTATCCAGGGAGAACAGATTCCAGCCCGGAACCGGCTTGGTGGGGGAGCCAGGCTTGACAGGGAACTGGTGCAGGCCCATGCAGTTGGCAGCAATGGCCCAGGCAGTCTCTGTCTGCCACCAGTGGTCTATGACCGGAACCTGCAGGTGATCCTCTGCCCAGTGCAGGGTATCTGGATCCAGTCTCTCCCCAGCCAGAAACAGGGCCTGGAACTTGGACATGTCATATTCCTTGACCAGGTCAGCTTTGGGATCCCTCTGCTTGATGGCCCGAAAGGCAGTCGGAGCCGTGAACATGGTTTTCACCTTGTGCTGGGAGATGATCCGCCAGAACACACCTGCATCTGGGGTGCCCACAGGCTTACCCTCGAACATGATGGTGGTACAGCCCTTGAAAAGCGGGGCATAGACAATATAGGAGTGACCCACTACCCAGCCGATATCCGAAGCAGTGAAGAACACATCCCCGGCATCCAGGTTGTAGATGGCCTTCATGCTCCACTTCAAGGCCACCAGATGGCCTCCGTTATCCCTGACCACGCCCTTGGGCTGGCCTGTAGTCCCAGAGGTGTACAGAATATACAATGGATCTGTAGCCTGGACAGCTACGCAGTCCCTGGGCTGGGCCTTGTCCATCTGCTCCTGCCAGTCCAGGTCCCGGTCCTTGTCCATCTCTGCTTGATGCATGGGTCTTTGGAAAATGATGCACTTCTCGGGCTTGGTTTTGGCCATCTCAATGGCCTTGTCCAAAAGCGGCTTATACTCCACTATACGATTGACCTCTATCCCGCAGGAGGCAGAGACAATCAGCTTGGGTTGGGCATCGTTGATGCGCGTGGCCAGCTCGTTGGCCGCAAAGCCGCCGAAGACCACAGAATGGATAGCCCCTAACCTGGCACAGGCCAGCATGGCCACAGCTGCCTCAGGGATCATGGGCATATAAATAATTACCCGGTCCCCCTTGCCCACGCCCTGTTCCGCCAGGACCCCTGCGAAAGCTGAGACCCGGCTTAACAGATCAGAATATGTGTAGTACTTGATGGTCTCAGTCACCGGGCTGTCATAGATCAAGGCCAACTGATCTCCACGGCCGTTTTCTACATGCAGGTCTAGGGCGTTGTAGCAGGTATTCAGCTCCCCTCCGGAAAACCAGCGATAAAAGGGGTGCCTGGAATCATCCAGGACTTTGTCCCACTTCTTGAACCAGTGACAGTCCTCAGCCAACTCCGCCCAGAAAGAATTGGGCTCAGTTATGGATCTGTGATAGGCCTGTTCGTAAGCATTGCTCATACTCTCCCCCCTGTTTCAGGCTAAAGTTTTTTCAGCCTACACCAACTGTCTGGCAAACAAAAGGTGTTTTCTCAAAATTATGAACACCACTAAACCAATTAAGACGCAAAGGCTTCAGCGCAGAAGCTGCCCAGCCTGGTCAAATCCTCGCAGACCTGGATGCCACCTTCGCGCATGGCCTGGATCTTGCCCTGGGCTGTGCCGCTTTTTCCGCTGACTATTGCCCCGGCATGGCCCATTCTGCGGCCAGGAGGTGCGGTAAGCCCAGCGATAAAGCCCACCACAGGTTTGCTCATATTCTGATGCACGAACTCCGCCGCCCTTTCCTCAGCGTCCCCGCCGATCTCGCCCACCAGGACCACGCCCCTGGTTTCCGGATCCTGCTCAAAGGCCTGCAGGCAATCCAGAAAGTCAGTGCCGTTGACTGGGTCCCCGCCAATGCCTATGCAGGTGCTCTGGCCCAGCCCTACCTGGGTCAGCTGACAGACCACCTCGTAGGTCAGGGTCCCGGACCTGGACACCACCCCGATAGGCCCAAAAGTATGGATTGCCCCGGGCATAATGCCCACCTTGCTCTTGCCCGGGGAGATGATCCCAGGGCAGTTGGGCCCTATCAGCCTGGTCCTGCTCAGGGCCAGGGCAGCCTTGACCTTGAGCATGTCCTGTACAGGTATGCCCTCGGTAATGGCCACCACCAGGTCAAGCCCGGCATCTATGCACTCCAGGATCGCGTCCGCGGCAAAGGCCGGGGGTACGAATATCAGGCTGCAGTTCGCGCCTGTCTCCTGTCCGGCCTGCTGCACGGTATTGAATACAGGCACCCCTTCAGCCTGCCCCCCTCCCTTGCCTGGAGTCACCCCAGCTACCACCTGGCTGCCGTAGTCCAGGCACTGCCTGGCATGGAAACTACCCTCCTTTCCGGTAATGCCCTGCACCAGGATCCGGGTCCTGTCGTCCACATATATGCTCATATCTCTATCCCCTGTCCTTGGCAGGCCTTGCTTTACCCGGCTATCCGGGCCACCTGACTTGCTGCGTCCTCCAGATCCCTGGCTGTCCTCAAATCCAGGCCGGACTCCGCCAGGATCTTCCTGCCTTCTTCGACATTGGTTCCTTCCATGCGCACCACCACAGGCACATTCAGGCCTACCTGGCCAGCTGCCTGGACCACGCCCCTGGCCAGGACATCGCATCTGAGGATCCCTCCAAAGATATTGATCAAGATTACCTGGACATTCTCATCCCCCAGGATGATCCTGAAACCGTTCTCCACCATCTCCGTGCTGGCCCCGCCGCCCACATCCAGGAAGTTGGCCGGCTCAGCCCCGGCTTGCTTGATGATGTCCATGGTAGCCATGGCCAGGCCTGCGCCATTGACCATATTGCCCACATTGCCCTGCATCTTGATATAATTCAGACCGTATCTGGAGGCCTCCACCTCCAAAGGCTCCTCTTCCTCCAGGTCCCTGTACTCCAAAAGCTCCTGGTGCTTGAACAAGGCGTTGGAATCAAAGCTCAGCTTGGCATCCAGGGCCAGAACCCTCTCCTGGTTGTCCACCACCAAGGGATTGATCTCCACCAGGGAACAGTCCAGTGCAGTGTACAGCCTGTACAGCCTGGGCAGGATCTGCAGCAGGGCTTTCCTGGCTGCAGCAGGCAGATTCAGGCCAAAGGCTATCTTGCGGCAGTGGAAGGCCTGCAGCCCCAAAAGCGGAGACACAAAGACCTTGATGATCTTCTCCGGGGTCTTTTCAGCCACTTCTTCAATATCCATGCCCCCGGCCTCGCTGGCCATGATCACGTTCTGCCCGCTGTTGCGGTCTGGCAACAGGCCCAGATAGAGCTCCTTTTCTATTCCCAGGCCCTCCTCCACCAAGATCCTGCTCACTTGACGTCCCTGCTCGCCGGTCTGGGGGGTGACCAGGCGCATATTCAAAAGCTTTTCCGCCACATCCCGGACTTCCTGTACAGAATGGGCCAGCTGTACTCCACCTGCCTTGCCCCTGCCCCCGGCGTGGATCTGGGCCTTGAGCACCACAGGCAGTGTCTCCAGCTCCTGGGCTGCCTGCTCCGCTTCCTGCAGGCTGAATGCCGGCTTGCCCCTGGGCACAGGCACTTCATACTGCCTGAAGATCTCTTTGGCCTGATATTCGTGGATCTTCATCCTGCACGCGCTCCTTTGTCTTGCATCTAAAAGACCATCCGGCTGCCTTGTGCCTTGCTGCTAGTCCTGATGGCTGCAGAACTCGGTCAGCACCCCAAAGCTGGATTTGGGATGCAGGAAAGCTACCTGCTTGCCCCCTGCCCCAGGCACAGGCTCCTGATTGATCAGCTTGCAGCCTGCCTGCTGGGCCTGCTCCAGCTGGGCCTGGACATCGTCCACTGCATAAGCCACGTGATGCACTCCAGGGCCGTTTTTGGCCAGGAACTTGGCCACCGGACTCTCCTCGTCCATGGGCTCCAGGAGCTCAATATGCACCCCGCCCAGCTCATAGAATGCAGTGCGCACTTTTTGGGAGGGGATTTCTTCCACCTTCTCACAGTTAAGGCCCAAGGCGCCTTCGTAGAACTGCCTGGCCTCCTGCAGAGAATTCACTGCAATGCCTAAGTGATCTATCTTTTCCAACATATGACTCCTCCTTGGTTTGCTTCGGACATTTATAGGCCAACACCCTGTCCGCAAAGCTCCTGCTGTACAGTGCTGATTTTACCTTCACTGAAGACCGGGGGATGTTTGGGTGTCAAATGTGTGCCATGCTCTGCCTATCCACCAAGCTAAACCGGAATATTGCCGTGCTTTTTGGGAGACCTGGCCTCCCGCTTGGTGTTAAGCACCTGCAGGGCCTTGATCAGCCTGGGCCTGGTCTGCCTGGGCGGAATAATGGCATCTATGTAACCCCGATTCGCAGCCCGATAAGGATTTGAGAACATCTCCTCGTATTCCTCTATCTTCTCCTGGCGCTTGGCCTCTGGGTCTTCCGCGTTCTGGATCTCCTTTTTGTGGATCACGTTGGCAGCACCGCTGGCGCCCATGACAGCAATCTCGGCAGTTGGCCAGGCAAAGACCATGTCCGCCCCCAGATCCTTGGAGCACATGGCCAGGTATGCCCCCCCGTAGGACTTGCGGGTCACCAAAAGCAGCTTGGGCACAGTGGCCTCGGAGTAGCACCAGAGAAGCTTAGCCCCGTGCCTGATAATGCCCCCCCACTCCTGCTGGGTGCCGGGCAGGTAGCCTGGCACGTCTGCAATGGTCAAAAGCGGAATGTTGAAAGCGTCGCAGAAACGGATGAACCTGGTGGCCTTGTCTGAGGCGTCTATATCCAGACAGCCGGCGTAGACCTTGGGCTGATTGGCCACGATGCCTATAGTTTGGCCATCCAGCCTGGCAAAGCCCACGATCATGTTTGTGGCGTAAAGGGCATGGGGCTGGAAGAATTCCCCATCATCCACCAGGGAACGGATCACCTCCAGCATGTCGTAGGCCTGATTGGCGCTGTCCGGGATAATTGTGTCCAGATCCGGATCTTCGCGCTGGGGATCATCCCGGGTTTCCTGGATCGGGGGGTCCTCCATATTGTTTAGGGGCAGAAAGGACAGCAGACGCTGGACCTGCCGCAGGGCATCCTGATCGTCCTCGCAGGCGAAATGAGCCACTCCGCTCTTTTGATTGTGTACCAGGGCCCCGCCCAGATCCTCAAAAGTCACCTCCTCACCGGTCACTGACTTGATCACCTCCGGACCGGTAATGAACATGTAGCTGGATTTCTTGACCATGAATACAAAGTCGGTCATGGCCGGGGAGTACACAGCCCCTCCTGCAGTAGGTCCCATGATGCAAGAGATCTGGGGAATAACCCCGGAAGCGTTGGAGTTGCGGAAAAAAATCTGGCCGTATCCGGACAGGGCGTCCACCCCTTCCTGAATCCTGGCCCCTCCGGAGTCGTTCAGCCCCACCACAGGTATGCCTGATTTCAGGGCTAGATCCATGATCTTACAGATCTTTTTGGAATGCATCTCTCCCAGACTCCCCGCTCTGGAGGTAAAATCCTGGGAAAAGGCGCAGACCGGCCTGCCCTGCACCAACCCGTAGCCGGTGATCACGCCCTCTGCTGGGATGTCCACTTCCTGCATGCCGAAATTCACGCACCGATGCTTGACGAACATGTCAGTCTCCTGGAAGGTGCCGGGATCAAAGAAGAACTCTAGGCGCTCTCTGGCTGTGAGCTTGCCTTTTTCCCTGTGCTTGGCTACAGCCTTTTCCCCGCCCATCTGCAGCATATCTTCCTGCATGGCCTGCAATTCTTTGATCCTGTCTAGCGTGGACATCTTGCTCGCTCCTGTTATTTTTTCGCCCCGGGCCTAGTACCACGTCATTTGTGCATAGGGGAGACCTGACATTATTTGCCCTATTCCCGATGCTCCCCAAACACCCCTCGGAGCACATCGCAAATCTCGCCAATAGTGGCATACTCCCGCACAGCATCCATAATCGGGGGCATCAGATTGGACCCGCTTTTGGCTGCCTCTTGCAGGACATTCAGGCTGGCCTCTACCGCCTGCTGATTGCGGTTTGTTCTGACCTCTTGCACCCTTTGCTTCTGCTGCCTTTCCACCTCAGGATCTATACGCAGCAAGGGCACCTTCACGTCTTCCTTGCTCTGGAACTTGTTGGAGCCCACCACAATCCTTTCTCCGCTTTCTACCTTTTTCTGGTATTCATAGGCGGAATCCTCAATCTGGCGCTGGATAAAGCCCTGCTCGATGGCAGGGATCACCCCGCCCATATCCTCTATCTTCTGCATCAGCTCCCAGGCCTCGGACTCCACTTTGTCCGTGAGCTCCTCCAGGAGATAGGAGCCGCCCAGAACGTCAATACTGTTGGCCACTCCGGCCTCGTGGGCTATTATCTGCTGAGTGCGCAAAGCTGTGCGTACTGAATCCTCGGTGGGCAAGGTCAGGGCCTCGTCCTTGGAGTTGGTGTGCAGGGACTGGGTGCCTCCCAGCACAGCAGCCAAGGCCTGTAGGGCGACCCGGACCACGTTGTTGTCTATCTGCTGCGCAGTCAAGGTATGCCCAGCAGTCTGGGTATGGAATCTGAGCATCCAGCTGCGCGGATTCTGGGCCTTGAACCGTTCCTGCATGATCTTGGCCCACATCCGCCTGGCAGCCCTGAACTTGGCCACCTCTTCCATGACGTCTGTGGTTGCGTTGAAGAAAAAGGACAGCCTCTTGCCGAACACATCCACGTCCAGGCCTGCGTCCAAGGCTGCCTGCACATAGGCACAGCCGTTGGCCAGGGTAAAGGCCACCTCCTGCACAGCTGTGGAGCCTGCCTCCCGGATATGGTATCCGGATATGGATATGGTATTGAAGGCAGGAGTATTCTGGCTGCACCACTCGAAAATATTGGTGATTATCCTCAGACTGGGCCTGGGTGGAAAAATGAACGTGCCCCTGGCCACGTATTCCTTGAGCACGTCGTTTTGCAAAGTGCCCTGGATCTTTTCCATGGGCACGCCCTGCTTCTCGCCCACAGCCACATACATGGCCAGCAGCACCGCAGCAGGGGAATTGATGGTCATGGCAGTGGAAACCTCCCCCAGCGGGATCTGGTCGAACAAAACCTCCATATCCGCCAGGGAATCTATGGCCACGCCCACCTTGCCCACTTCCCCTTTGCTCATGGCATGATCCGAGTCATACCCGATCTGGGTGGGCAGATCAAAAGCCACAGATAGCCCGGTCTGGCCCTGCTCCAGGAGATAGCGATACCGCTTGTTAGTCTCTGCAGCAGTGGAAAATCCGGCGTATTGACGCATGGTCCAGAGCCTGGAACGATACATTGTGGGCTGCACCCCCCGGGTAAACGGATACTGCCCAGGGAAGCCCAGTTTCTGCAGATAATCCTCGTCCAGCTCTTTGGGCAGGCCCAGACGGGGCAGAGTCAATCCGCCAACTGTCTTGAACTCCTCTGCCCGCTCCGGAATTTTCTTCAGGGCTTTATTCAGAATTTTTTCTTCCCATTCCTGCAACTTAGGATGCTTGGCCATAATGCTCTCCACCTAAAATGATTTTTGCCTTGCTGTAGTTGCTCACTTAACCCAGAACAGGGCCTTTGGCCCCAGAGTCGCAGAGCTGCCTTCAGCTTAAAGGCTCTTTCCTGCATTGCCCAGCAGACGCTCGACAATCCTGCCTGCCCTGGCCCTGGGATCCCCGCTCTGATCCGGCTGCGCTCCCCTGGCCAGCTCCTGCAGCCTGGGCCGCAGCAGCTCCTGGCACCAATCCAGGACCTCCCTTTCCCTGGCCTGCTGCCTGCGCCTGTCCAGCTCCCCGGATTCCTGGTGCCTGGCAAAGACCTCCTGCATGGCCTGCAGAAGTCTATCCACGCCTTCACCCTTGGCTGCCACAGTCATCAAAACATCCCTGCCCTTCTCCCTGGCTACCTCCTTCAGTTCCAGGGCCAGCATGTCTGCCCCGGGCAGATCAGCCTTATTGACCACCATCAAATCCGCCACCTCCAGCAGACCCGCTTTCAAGGCCTGGATATCATCTCCCAGGCCTGGGGCTGAAACCAAGGCGGTCACGTCAGCTATGCCTATGATATCCATCTCTGACTGGCCCACGCCTACAGTCTCGATGATCACTGGATCGCAGCCCCCGGCGGACATGATCCTGGTGGCTGCGCCTGCTGCTGCGCTAACCCCGCCCAGCCTGCCCCTAGTGGCCATGGAGCGCACCAGGACATCCTGATCCAGGGCATGGTCCATCATGCGGATCCGATCCCCGTGGATGGCCCCTCCGGAAATCGGAGATGAAGGGTCCACGGCGATCACCCCTACCCTGTGGCCTAGATCCCTGCAGTAGGTGATCAGTTTATCCGTTAGCGTAGATTTGCCTGCGCCAGGAGCGCCGGTGATGCCCAGTACCATGGCCTTCTGGGCCATTTCCGGCTCCAGGGAGCTCAAAATCTGGTTGGCATCAGGGTCGGAGTTTTCCACCACACTGATGGCCCTGGAGATGGCCCTGTTGTCCCTGGAGGATATTCCTTGCAGTATCTGCCTGCTATCCACTGTCAGCTTCTCTCACAGGCTTGGCTGAAGGCTTGGATTATCTCCTGCATAGTGGTTCCAGGGCTGAATACCTGCTGTACCCCGGCCTCTTTGAGCTTGGGCAGGTCCTCCTCTGGAATGATCCCTCCGCCCAGGACCGGAATGTCTCCGGCATCATGCTTTTTCAGGCTCTGCACCACCTCCGGGAACAGCTCCAGATGAGCCCCGGACAGGGAGGACAGGCCCACAGCCTGCACATCCTCCTGCAGGGCAGCCATGGCAATCTCCTCCGGAGTGCGCCTGATCCCGGTATAAACCACTTCGAACCCGGCATCCCTGAGGGCCCGGGCTATGCATTTCGCCCCCCGGTCATGACCATCCAAACCAGGCTTGCCGATCAGGATCCGGTGTCTTTTTCCTGTCTCTGCCATATTCTGTTCTCCCTCTTAGGCCCGGAGCAGCCTATGCACCTGCCCGGGGGACATCTAGACTGAGATTTTTTGCACCAGTTTTTTGACCTCGTCTACGGAGCCCTGGAAATCCTCCTTTTCCTGGGGCAGGAGGTCAATCTCCACCACTTCCTCCACGCCCTTGGCGCCCAGCTTCACCGGCACTCCTACAAAATATCCGCCTACCTCGTACTCCTGATCGCAGTAGGCAGCACAGGGCAGGATGCGCTTCTTGTCCTTGAGTATGGACTCCGCCATCTGCACCGCAGAGGCAGAAGGGGCATAAAAGGCGCTGCCTGATTTCAGCAGGCCCACTATTTCCCCACCGCCTTTCCTGGTCCTGTCCACCAAAGCTTCTATCTTTTCTTCGGAAAGCAGATTGGGCAGAGGGATGCCGGCTACTGTGCTGTACCTGGGCAAAGGCACCATGCTGTCCCCATGTCCACCCAGCACAAAGGCGTTCACATCCCTGACTGAGACACCCAGCTCCATACTGATGAATGTCCTGAACCTAGCTGCGTCCAGGACACCAGCCATGCCCATCACCCTGTGCGTGGGAAAGCCGCTGACCTTGTGTGCCACATAGACCATGGCATCCAGGGGATTAGAAACCACTATCAAGGCGGCCTCAGGGGAATAGTGCGCCACCTGCTCGGTGACCGCCTTGACGATCTCAGTATTCTTGGCCAGCAGATCGTCCCTGCTCATCCCGGGTTTTCTGGGCAGGCCGGCGGTGATGATCACAATGTCCGAATCCGCAGTATCCGCATAGTCGTTGCTGCCTACCACATTGCAGTCAAAACCCTCCACAGGCGAAGCCTGCATGAGATCCAGGGCCTTGCCCTGGGGCAGACCTTCCACAATATCCACCAGGCAGACATCCCCCAGCTCCTTGGCCGCGGCCCAATGAGCTGCTGTAGCTCCAACATTCCCGGCCCCCACCACTGTAATTTTCTTTCTCTTAGCCATATGCTCTCCTTGTATCCAGGCTTATTCGATTACCACCAGGACATCGCCCTTCTTGACATTGTCCCCGTCCTGGAAGCGAACCTGCTTCACCGTGCCCGGAGCGGTGGCGGTGATAGAATTCTCCATCTTCATGGCTTCCAAGATAAGCAAAACATCCCCTTCCTGGACCTGGTCCCCTTCCTGGACCTCATGCCTGATGATCATCCCGGGCATGGGCGCTTCCACTTTGCTGCCCTCTGCTGGTTCGCCCTGCTCTTTTTTCGCTGCAGGCTCTGCTTGAGGCTTAGGTTTGGCTGCCGCAGCCTGAGGTTGGGGCTTGGAGACTTCCTGCCTGGGAGCCGCCGGTGTTAGCGAGCTGACCATGGGCTCTCCGCCCACAGCTTCCACCTCCACCTGAAAATATTCCCCATCCACAAACACATTGAAGCTCCGGGCCCCTTCCCCTTTGGCCGGGGCTTCCTTGGCAGACTTCTCCTGCAGCAGGCCCTGCTTGGCCTTTTCCAGCAGCTCCTGCTCCTTTTGCACATCCTCCATGCTCCTGGGCTTGACATCGTCCGGGAGGGGCTCCAAGCCGTACTTCCACTTCAAAAAGCGCTTACCAGTGGTGGGATACAGGGCATAGATCAGCACATCGTCGATGTCCTTAGCCAGATCCCCCACTTCCTGCTTGGCCTTGTCCAGCTCCGGCTCCAGAATATCCGCAGGCCTGCCTGTATAGGGCTCCTCCCCCCGGGGAAAATCTTTGAGGGCCTTCTTCTGCACCTCAGGATCAATGGACACTGGAGTCTGGCCGTAGAGCCCGTAGCAAAGATCCTTCACCTGGGAGGTTATCATCTTGTAGCGCTCCTGCTCTGTATCAAACAGCACGTTGTTCACGGTCTGGATGCCCACGATCTGGCTGGTGGGCGTGACCAGAGGCACCTGGCCCAATTCCTTTCGCACCCGTGGCAGCTCCTGCATGACCTGCTCCAGCTTGTCCAGGGCATCCATCTCTTTTAGCTGATTGTACAGGTTGGAAAGCATGCCCCCTGGGGTTTGATGCATGAGCACATTGGTATCAATGACTGAAATGCGCTCATCCAGCAGATGTCTGTACTTGGGAGTGATCTGGACAAAATGCTCAGAGCACTTGGTGAGCTGCTTGAGATCAAAACCGGTATCCCTGTTGGTGCCACGCAAGGCGACCACCAAAGGCTCCAGTCCGGGGTGGGAGGTACGGTAGGCCCAGGGGGACAGGCAGACATCAACAATATCCACCCCGGCCTCTATGGCCTTGAGCATGGCCATATCAGCCATCCCGGAAGTAAAATGGCTGTGCAGATGTATAGGAATCCTGATCTTTTCCTTGAGGTTCCTTATCAGAAGAAAAGCGTCGTAAGGGGCAATAATTCCAGCCATATCCTTGATGCAGATGGTGTCCGCACCCATATCCTCCAGCTCTTTAGCCTTGTCCAGGTAGTACTGCAGGTTATAGACCTCACCTCCCATTCGGTCCTCAGTCAGGGAGTAACAGATGGAGCCCTGAAAGTGCTTGCCGTGCTCCTTGATCACCGGAACCACGGTCTCGAAGTTGCGAAAGTCATTTAAAGCGTCAAAGACCCGGAATACATCTATGCCGTTCACGCAGCAGCGATCCACAAAGGCCTGGGCCACGTCATCCGCATAGTTGCGGTAGCCCACCAGGTTCTGGCCCCGGAGCAGCATGGAAAACGGGGTGCGGGTGATGTATTTCTTCAGGGTCCTGATCCGCTCCCAGGGATCCTCGGCCAGGAAGCGGTGCATGGAATCAAAGGTAGCCCCGCCCCAGACCTCCATGGCAAAGAAGCCCACCTTGTCCATCTCCTCTGCTATGGGGACCAGATCCTCGGTCCTGCACCTGGTGGCGAACAGGGACTGGTGCCCGTCCCTGAAGGTCAGATCCTGGATCTTGAGTGGATTGTTCACCTGGACCTCTTCACCTAAAGAGCCTGCAACCAGCTGAGCGTGTTCTTCTGCCATGTCCAACTCCTTTGTCTATCTAAAAACTTTGAGCTGCATTTGATTTCTTCTGTCCATCACCGCCTGCCTGCCAGACAGGACCCAGGGACTGACAGTCCCAGCCCCTGGCCCAGAACTGGCCTGCTGTTCAGCAGCCGGCCCCGGGGGCAGCCCGGGCTCCTGCTTCAGGCGCACAAAGCTCATGGGCTCCTCCTGTACAACCTCCTGCTCCTGCAGTGCTGCCGCTGCCTCCTGCAGGAGGTACATATATATCCCTGCCCCTATAGCGGCTCGGAGCTTGTTCTGTTGTTCCATGCTTCCTCCTGGATCCTGCTTTATCCCTGGCTGGCCAGCCGGGGCTCAGCGTAGAGCTCGCCCCCGTAGGCATCGTTCACCACCAGCACCGGAAATTCCTGCACCTGCAACCTGCGCACTGCCTCCGGGCCCAGCTCCGGATAAGCCAGGACCTCTGCCTCCAGAATACACTGGGAAAGCAGGGCTCCAGCCCCTCCTGTGGCTCCGAGATACACACCCTTGGAGTCCTGCAGGGCCTGCTTGACTTCCGGGCTCCTTTTGCCCTTGCCGATAGTGGCCTTCAGGCCCAGGCTGTACAGCCTGGGAGCGTAGGAGTCCATGCGGTAGCTAGTGGTGGGCCCGGCAGAACCTATGGGCCTTCCAGGCGGGGCAGGCGTAGGGCCTACATAGTAGATCACTGCGCCCTGCAGGGGGAAGGGCAGATCCAGGCCCTGATCCAGGGCCTGGATCAGCTTTTTGTGCGCCGCATCCCTGGCACTGTACACAGTTCCTGAGAGCAGGACCACATCCCCTGTGCGCAGCTTAAGCACATCCTGTTCCGCTAATGGAGCTTGCAGTCTATGGGTCTGCATCAGAAAAGCACCTCCACATGCCGTGAGGAGTGACATTGAATATTTACCGCCAGGGGCAGGCTGGCTATATGACAGGGAGCCATTTTGATTCTGACCCCCAGGCAGGTGGTCTTGCCGCCCAAGCCCATGGGGCCCACGCCCAACTGATTGATCTCTGTCAAAAGCTCCTGTTCCATCTGGGCCAGCTCAGGATCAATGTTGGGCTGATCCAGAGGCTGAAACAAGGCCTCTTTGGCCAGCACTGGGGCCTGGTCAAAGGAGCCTCCTATACCAATGCCCACTATGGTCGGAGGGCAGGGATTGGGACCAGCCTGGGCCACCCGCTGCAGGACAAAATCTTTTATACCTGTCCAGCCCTGAGCAGGAGTAAGCATCGTACATCTGGACATATTCTCGCTGCCCCCGCCCTTGGCCATGAACCTGATTGAAAGCTCCTGACCGGGCACCAGGTCGAAATGGATCAGGGCCGGGCTGTTATCTCCAGTATTCGCC